>NZ_JAJEQG010000027.1 GCF_020687245.1 Faecalibacterium longum CLA-AA-H243
TCCAACACGAAAATAGGTTCCGTTACAAGTTTTTCGATATTGTTCAATTTTCAAGGTCCTGTAGCGCCTCAGCCAAGCGGCTGACGACTTGATTATTTTATCACAGAAGTGATTTTTTGTCAAGCTCTTTTTTCGAAGTTTTTCGTTTCTTATCGAACTTGGAGCGTTCTCGGTTTCTCGGCGCTGGCCGGAACTTTCGGACGTCTATTGGTTCTTTTCGCTTTACTTCCAGCTGGGACTCAGAAGTCATTCTTTTGTCTCAGCGCTTGGCGCTCAAGTATAATACCATATGCCGGGCCACTTTGCAAGCCTTTTTTACAAGTTTTTTGCTCTTTTTTCGCTTTTGTATACATCCGCTAGTTTTTTGCTTGAAATCAGTCCCTGCTTTGACACCGACTCAGCACACCTGTGGCGTGCGGCTCCTCCCAGTGGGAGGGGCGTTGCACTATATATAATAAGAAGAGCATCTGCTGCCTTCACCGGGCAAACGGATGCTCTTTCTTATATATAATAGTTACTTCTGGGCATACACCTGTTTGAGGTGTTCCGTAAGCTTCATATTCTCGCTATAGTCTACCGGCACCACGATGACACTGGGGACATCCTGTTTGAAAGCCTCTTCCAGCGTGGGGATAAGTTTCTCTGCCTTCTCAACACGATAGCCCTTGCAGCGCATAGCCTCTGCCAGCAGCTTGAAATCGGGATTCGAGAAGTCCACATAGCAGTGCTCGCCGCCGAACTGCTCCTGCTCCTTCCACTTGATGAGACCGTAGCTGGAGTCCTCCCAGATGAGGGTCACAAAAGGCACATGCTCCCGCACCGCTGTTTCCAGCTCCTGACTGTTCATCATGAATCCGCCGTCGCCGCAGACCGCCAGCACCTTCTTCTCCGGATAGAGAAGTTTTGCCGCGAACGCACCCGGGATGGAGAAGCCCATGCTGGCGAAGCCGTTGGAGATGAGGCAGGTGTTGGGCTCATAGCAGTCGTAGTGGCGGGCGATCCACATCTTATGGGCGCCCACATCGCTGACCACGATGTCGTCGCGGCCCATGACCTTCCGCACATCGGCGAGGATGCGTGCCGGCTTCATGGGGCAGCTGTCGTCCGCCGCCATTGCCTCATGCTCTGCCACCATCGTCTGGCGGAGAGCCAGTGCAAATTCCGGCTCACCGGTGCGGCGAGCACAGCGCAGTATCTCATACAGGCTTTCTGAAATGTCGCCTACCACTTCCACAGCGGGCTGATACCGCTTGTTGACATCGGCGGGGGCGCTGTCGATGTGGACGATGGTCATATTCTCCCGTGCGCCCCACTTGGCCGGTGCGCACTCCACGATGTCGTAACCGATAGCGATGACCACATCCGCCCGATCGAAGAGCTGGTTGACATAGTCTTGCTGCGGGATGCCGATGGTCCAGAGGCTGTACTTGTCGTCCATCGGGATGATGCCCTTGGCCATCATAGTGTTGACCACCGGGATGTGCAAACGGTCAGCCAGCTCGGTGACAGCGGCGGCGGCATGGCCGCGCACGGCACCTGCGCCTGCAAGGATGACCGGATTTTTCGCCTCACTGATGATTTTTCCTGCCGCTGCAATGTGGGTCGGGTCCGCATAGACCTCATGCATCTGCTGGCGCTTGAGCGGCACAGCGTCGGCGGGCATTTTTGCGATATTCTGGGGCAGGTCGATATGGGTCGCGCCCGGCTTGCCCTTTTCGGCGTGCTTGAAGGCCAGCCGCACAATTTCGCCCACCGTGTCGGGGCGGATGATCTGCTTCGAGCGCTTGGTGATAGGCTCAAACATCGCGGTCAGGTCAAGGTACTGGTGGCTGGTGAGCTGCATCCGGTCGGTGCCGACCTGGCCCGTGATGGCCACCAGCGGCGCACCGTCCAGATAAGCATCCGCCACACCGGTGACAAGGTTGGTAGCACCGGGGCCAAGGGTGGACAGGCAGACGCCGGCCCGGCCGGTCAGACGGCCATAGACATCCGCCATAAAGGCCGCACCCTGCTCGTGGCGCACCGGGATGAAGCGTATCTTGCTGTCTCGAATCGCAAACATCAAATCCAGCGTCTCTTCGCCCGGAATGCCAAACATCACATCGACGCCCTCAGCTTCCAGACAGTCCACCAGCACCTGCGCAGTCGTTTTCATTTCCTTCATTTTCTTTCCCTCCCAAAACGAAAAAGGCAGCGCAGCCCCATGCGGGCCACACTGCCTTTGCTGCGCTTATTGTAAACGATTTTCGGCCATCCCGCAAGTGCAAATTTCCACAAAAAACGACTTGCTTTCGGTTTTTGCTCCGGCAGGCTTGACAAGCGGCGGGACAGGCCGTATGATGAAAGTATCTTTTTTGCAGTGAGGTAGTTATCATGTCCAGCATCACCATCCGCGGCTGCTGCATCGGCGCAGGCCGCCCGAAAGTCATCCTGCCCATCGTCGCCCGCACAGAGGACGATATTCTCCGTGAGGCCAGGCGGCTGTCCGCGCTGAAAGCTGACTGCATCGAGTGGCGGGCCGACTGGTTTTCTGATGCTCTGGATGCTGCCGCACTGAAGCGGGTGCTGTCCGGTCTGCGAGCAGCGCTGGGCGAAAAGCTCCTGCTCGTGACCTTCCGTACCAAAGCAGAGGGTGGAGAAACCTCCCTGACGCCGCAGCAATACGCTGATTTCTGCGGCACGGTCTGTGTCAGCGGCTGTGCCGATCTGCTTGACGTCGAGTTCTTCCCCAATCAAGAAGAACTTCCGGCCCTCATCGGGCAAGCGCACAAGGCCGGTGTCGCAGTGGTTTGTTCCAGCCATGATTTCCACAAAACGCCGTCCCGGACGGAGATGGTCACACGCCTGACCGCCATGCAGCAGACCGGAGCCGACCTGCCCAAACTGGCTGTGATGCCGAACTCTCCATCTGACGTCCTCGAATTGCTGGCCGCCACAGCAGAGATGGCAGAGCAGCACCCCGAAACGCCCGTCATCACCATGAGCATGGGTGCGCTGGGTGCAGTGAGCCGCCTGTGCGGTGAGACGTTCGGCTCTGCCATGACCTTCGCCAACCCCGGGCAGGCCAGCGCACCCGGACAGGTGGCGCTGGATGTAGTGAATGAAGTACTGGACAGCTTGAGCCTCGAGTAAAAAGTTCAATATTCTCCCAGTAATTGCAGCAGCCCCGCTTTTTAGTTGGGGCTGTTTTTCATTTTCCAAAAATTGTCTGATACGTCAAATTTCAACAGCCCACATTGGCTATTTTTCCAGATTTTTGCGAGTTTCTGCAAAGACATTGACATTCTGTCGTTGAAATCATATCATTGTGTCATAAAAGATGAAAAGCGCTGCAGCGAGTTGTATTTCATCGTTTCTGCTCCATCTCAGCGAAATCGCGCCATGCCGGCAGGAGGTCCCACCATGATGCAGTGTGTCAGACGATGCAGTTTTATTTGTGGAGCTGTTCTCAGTCTCCTGCTTCTGCTCTGCAGCTGTCAGATCGGGATAGGAACAGGACAGTTTGTCCAGCCGCCAGACATTCCCCCGGATGACAGCTCTCAGGGAAAGACGCAGCTTCTTTCTGCTCTGAATCAGGAGTATTTCCACCGCGTCCAGATCTCCAACCATTTTATACAGGGCAGTGACTCTGCTGCTGAGGCTGTATTTCTGTATCTTGCGCAGAACTCCGGCGGCGACATCAACAAAGCGGTCGAGTTTTTAGCCGAAAATCCCGAAGATGAATATTGCCGCGCGAATTGTGCCGACGCTGTTCTGAGCAGAATTTCTCCCTCGTCCAGCGAAACTTACTGGGTCAGTTATTCCTTCCTCTCTGCCGACATTCTGGAGGACGGCGTCCTGAAAGAAGATGCAGAGTTTGGCCCCGTTGCTGGAAAGCTCATCGACAATCGGAATCTTCTGGTTTCGTCGGATTCTTATCAGCCTTACGACTGCCAGAGATCCGGCTTTGCCGTCGGCGTCATCGGCGGTCAGGCGCTCGTCGTGGCAGTGTTCGTTTCCTGACAACATTTTTCAAGACAAGCAAAAATGACCGCTGCGGTCTCCTGCTCCGCGGCGGTCATTTTCTCTGTCCGCCCTATTGGACGAACCATTATACTCTTATAATAAAGGATCCTGCCAACGCTTGTCAACAGAGAAAAGATTGCTTTTTGTCGATTTGCGCAGTTTTACATTGTAAACTGCACTGCGCAGAATGCGGCATAGATGCAGAGCAGCGCCACACCCTGCACACGGGAGAGCTTTCCACGCACCAGCGCCGGGATGGTCAGCAGCACCATCACCAGCAGCATCACGGGCAGCTCGAGCACCAGACTCGAGTTGATACCGAACAGGGTCGCACTCTGAGGGATTTCAAACGGTGCCAGTGTCACCGACATGCCGCTGACCAGCACGAGGTTGAAGACATTCGCACCCACGACATTGCCCAGCGAGAGGTCGCTGTGGCCCTTCATCAGCGAAGTAATGGCTGTGACCAGCTCAGGCAGCGAGGTACCCAGCGCCACGAAGGTCAGCGCGATGACCGATTCCGGCACGCCCATCGCCTGCGCGATGATGGTGCCGTTGTCCACCAGTAGGTTCGCGCCCAGCGCGATGAGGGCTGCGCCCACCACCAGCAGCAGGACGATTTTTCCGATGCCCATCGGCTCTTCCTCATGCTCCGGCTCTGCCGGAGCATTTTTCATCTGCCAGACATTCGCCGCCATATAGGCCACGAACATCCCCAGCATCAGCAGGCCCATCGGACGGGTAAAGCGGCCCATGCCGTAAGCTGCCACGCAGTAGATGGCCGCAGCTGCAAAGAAGAAAGCCACCGGCACACGCAGGGTCTTGGGGTCCACCTTGCCGGGCCGCACGGCCACCGTAATGGCCGCGATGAGGGCCGCGTTGCAGATGACAGAACCGATGGCGTTGCCGTAGGAGATCTCGCCGTGGCCGGACACCGCCGAGATGGTGGACACCATCACCTCGGGCAGGGTAGTGCCGATGGACACCACCGTTGCGCCGATGAGCAGTTCCGGCAGGTGGAACCGACGGGCCAGCGCCGATGCGCCGTCCACGAACCAGTCACCGCCCTTGATAAGGCAGAGCAATCCCAAAAGAAACAGGATGCCGGGGATTATCATATCGTTCCTCCCAATATCTCTCCGGGCGCAAATCGCGCCGCATCACATAACAAAAGCCATATTGTATATGATACCAAATTTCCGTGTGGAATACAACGCCCTGCCCGAAGACATTTTGAATCCCACTATATAAGGTAGGCCGTGCCATTGAAATCCATTGCTATTTGTGTTATTCTGTGATTAGAGAGGCGCTGTCCTGCAAGTGCAGCGGTCATGCTCCCTCCTCGGCATCACGTTCCGTGTGCCGTCCGGAGGAAGTCCAATTTTTGTCATCCTCCGGATGGTCTTAATCATTTATACATGAAAGACTTGAAGGAGGAATCCATCATGGATATTTTGAATATCGTTTTTTCTGCACTGAACCTTTTGGCCACAGTCATCATCGGTGTCATCAATGTGACATGGATGATCTCGAGGGATGTCTTTCGTGACAAGCCTCGGGCAAAGAACTATTCTAAAAAATGACAAGAAAAATGACCGCCCTACAGTCTACCAAACTCAAGCGGTCATTTATTCTTAAATTTCCGTGATAGAGGAGGGAGCTGACCACTGAGCGGACAGCGCCTTTCTTTGTCTTCATTATAGACGTTAGAACGCAGGTTGTCAAGAGACTTGCGTTTTCATTTTATTTACACCACTTTGCAAACTCTTCATCGGTACACTTGACGTAGTGGCTGCCGCTGACGAGGTGGCTGGTGCCTTTGCTGTAGTCGATGCCGGAAGTGGCATAGTCGTAAGTCTCGGCCACGCGGCGCTTTTCCACCACCGGGTTCGGCAGCGGGATAGCCGACAGCAGGCTCCGGGTGTAGGGATGAATGGGATCTGCAAAAATTTCTTCCGTCGTACCCGTTTCCAGCAGGTGGCCCAGATGGAGCACACCGATACGGTCGGAGATGTACTTGACCATGGACAGGTCGTGTGCGATGAACAGGTAGGCTGTGCCGGTCTCCTGCTGGATGTCCTTCATCAGGTTGACGACCTGTGCCTGGATCGACACGTCCAGTGCCGAGATGCACTCGTCGGCGATGATGAGCTTCGGGTTCATGATGAGGGCGCGGGCGATGCCGACGCGCTGGCGCTGACCGCCGGAGAACTGGTGGGGGTAGCGCTCAGCGTGCTCGGGCGCAAGGCCGACCTTCTCCAGAA
Organism: Faecalibacterium longum CLA-AA-H243; assembly: GCF_020687245.1. Lineage (GTDB taxonomy): Bacteria > Bacillota > Clostridia > Oscillospirales > Ruminococcaceae > Faecalibacterium > Faecalibacterium longum. The sequence continues at coordinate 6,270 of NZ_JAJEQG010000027.1, forward strand.
TTTTCTCCACCTTTTCGCGGCGCTCGTCCTGGGTCTTGTACATATGGTGGATGTCCAGACCCTCGCCGATGATGTCCTCCACCTTCTTGCGGGGGTTCAGGGACGCCATCGGGTCCTGGAATATCATCTGCATCTGGGTGCGCAGGGTGTTGTTCTGGGCGTGAGACAGACGGCCGCTGATGTCCTGCCCGTCGAAGGTGATTTTGCCTGCGGTGGGATCATACAGCCGGATGATGCTGCGGCCAATGGTGGATTTGCCCGAGCCGGACTCACCCACCAGACCGTACGTCTCGCCGGGATAAATTTCAAAGCTGACATCGTCCACGGCCTTGACGGTGAAGTTCTTGTTCACCTTGAAATACTGCTTCAGTCCCTCGACCTTCAGAAGAGGGGTAGCGCTCTGTGCTGCCATTTACTCCGCCTCCTCGATCTTTTTTGCTTCTGCGCTCATACGGGCCACACGGTCTTTCAGCTCAGGCGGCATCTCCACCTTGGGAGCGCGGGGGTCCAGCAGCCAGGTAGCTGCGAAGTGGGTGTCGCTGATCTTGAACATGGGCGGGTCGATCTCGTCGTCGATCTCCAGCGCGTACTTGTTGCGGGGTGCGAAGGCGTCGCCGGCCTTCTCATGCAGCAGGTTCGGCGGCGAACCGGGGATGGTGTACAGGCGCTCGTCGGCGGTATCGAGGTCGGGCATGGCCGACAGCAGACCCCAGGTGTAGGGGTGGCGCGGGTCGTAGAAGATCTCGTCGATGGTGCCGGTCTCCACGATCTTGCCCGCGTACATGACATCGACATAGTCCGCCACCTTTGCCACGACGCCGAGGTCATGGGTGATGTAGATGACCGAAATGCCGCGCTCCTTCTGGATGCTGCGGATAAGCTCAAGGATCTTTGCCTGAATGGTCACATCCAGTGCGGTGGTGGGCTCATCGCAGATGAGCAGGTCCGGGTCGCAGGACAGCGCGATGGCGATGACCACGCGCTGACGCATACCGCCGGACAGCTGGTGCGGGTAGCTCTTCATCCGCTTTTCGGCGTCGGTGATACCGACTTCTTCCAGCAGCTTGAGGGCCTTCTGATATGCCTCAGCCTTGGGCATCTTGAAGTGCCAGAGCATCCCTTCCATGATCTGCTTGCCGATGGTCATGGTGGGGTCAAGGCTGGTCATGGGGTCCTGAAAGACCATGGCGATGCGCTTGCCGTTGATGTGGCGGCGGATCCACTTTTTATCTTTTTGCAGCAGATCGACGGTTTCAGGACTGCCGTCGGCGTGATGGTAGCTGAACTGGATGCTGCCGCTGTTCACCTTGGCGTTCTGGGCCAGAATGCCCATGGCCGCCTTCATGGTGACGGACTTACCGGAACCAGACTCACCCACCAGCGCCACCGTCTCGCCCTTGTACAGGTCGATGTTCACGCCGCGGATGGCGTGGACGGGGCCAGCCGTCGTCTTAAAGGTAATATCAAGGTCTCGCACCGACAAGACCTGTTCTCTTTTCGTATCAGGCATGTTGTGCGCCTCCTTACATACTCTTCATCTTGGGGTCAAGTGCCTCGCGCAGGCCGTCGGCCAGCAGGTTGAAGCTGAGCATCAGTAGGCTCATGACCACGATGGGCGGGATGATCTGATAGGGATGGGTGGTGAAGCTGTTGTACAGCTCACTGATCAGGGAACCCAGCGAGCACTGCGGCACCGGGATGCCCAGACCCACGAAGGAAAGGAATGCCTCGGTAAAGATCGCGGTGGGGATGCTGAACATGACCTGAGTGATGATGGGTCCGATGATGTTGGGCAGCACTTCCTTAAAGATAATGAAGAAGCTGCCGGCACCCAGAGTGCGGGAAGCCAGAACGAATTCCTGGTCCTTCAGCTTGAGCATCTCAGCGCGGGCGATGCGGCTCATGCCCACCCACTCGGTCAGCATCAGAGCGAAGATGATGGTGATCATGCCGGGCTGCAGCACCAGAAGCAGCAGCGTAACGATGACCAGACGGGGGATGCCGTTGGCAACTTCAAGAAAGCGCTGCATCAGCATATCCACCTTGCCGCCGAAGTAGCCCGAGATGAGGCCATAGCTCATGCCGATGAGCATATCAATGACGGCAGCCGCCACGGCGATGATAAGGGAGACGCGGGCGCCTTCCCAAGTACGGGTCCAGATGTCGCGGCCATAGAGGTCGCTGCCGAACCAGTAGTAGACGTCATCCTTGCCTTTTTCGACATAGTTGTTGACGATCTTGGTACCGGTGGTCGTGCTCATCTTTTCGCTGCCGTCCAGAATGCCGAGCTGCTCGATGCCGGGGACGCGAGGCGCAAAATTCTTCTGGCTCAGATCCTGGCCGGAATAAGTATAAGCATTCATTCCCGGGCCAAAGATGGCCAGCAGCAGGATGATCATGATCATCACGAGGCCCAGCACGGCGCTCTTCTTGCGGAAGAAGCGGATGCGGACGTCTTTCCAGAAGCTCTGGGCCGCGAAGTTGGTATCCACCGCGATTTCAGCCGCGTTGTCCTTCCGGGCAAACTCTGCCTCGGTGAACTTATGCTCAGGGTACAGTTCCTGCACGGCCTGCGTGATGGCTGCGGCGGTGCTTTCGCCGCCCAGTCGAATCGCTTTTTCTGCCATATCAGTCGTCCCCCTTTGCCAGACGGATGCGCGGGTCGATGATGCCGTACAGCAGGTCAACGACCAGCATGATGCCAATGTACATGGCGCTGTAGATGAAGCTCAGACCAATGACCACGTTGTAGTCGTTGGACTGGATGGCCGTCACCAGCAGGCTGCCCACGCCGGGGATGGCGAAAATTTTCTCGACCACCAGCGAGCCGGTCATCAAATCAACGATGAGGGGGGCCAAAACCGTAATAATAGGAATGAGCGCATTGCGCAGGGCGTGGCGGAAGATCAGCGCCGGGCCGGAGATGCCCTTGCTCTCGGCCAGCAGCATATAGTCAGAGTCGAGGACTTCTATCATCTCGCTTCGGGTGAAGCGGGCGATGGATGCCATGGTGAACATGGACAGCGACACGCTGGGCAGGACACTCGAACCTAAGACATCCTTGGCGGAGAACAGCATCGGGAACCAGCGGAGCTTGAAGCCGAAGGTGTAGCTCAGGGCCAGTGCGAAAACGTAGGACGGCACCGACACGCCGATGACCGAGATAATGGTGGCAATGGTATCAAAAATGGTATCCCGCTTGAGGGCAGCCACAATGCCCAGCATAAGGCCCACCAGAGCGCCCAGCATAACAGCCATGCCGCCGATTTGAATCGAGATGGGCAGGCGGGACTGGATGAGCTGGGAGATAGGCGTATTTTTGGAGATGTTGTAGCTCACACCCAGATCGCCCCGGAGCATATTGCCCACGTAGCGGAAGAACTGGATGTAGATCGGCTGGTCAAGGCCGTATTTTGCATAGAGCGCGGCTCTCATATCGGCTGTCAGCTTTTCGTCGTTGAAGGGCGAGCCGGGCATCAGCTGCATCAGGATGAACAGCACCAGCAGGATGGCCAGCAGCGTAAACAGCGAGGTGAGGATACGCTTGAGCGTATATTTTTTCACGTCAGGTGAACCCCCTTTGGTTTTCCTGTCCGCAGTCAGTCGTGCGCAGGCCGCGGACAAGTACAATGCCAAAAAGGCGCACAGTGGCTTTTGCGGGCCACTGTGCGGCCTTTGTTCAGCGTTTTTTCTTTAAGCGTTCTTTGCGGCCCGCTTGTACACACGGTTCAGGGCCACCGGGTGGAAATCCACGCCGGTAACGGCGCTGGAGATCATCTCGGCATTGCACTGGCCGTACAGCGGGAAGATGACTGCCTGCTCCAGAACGATGGCTTCTGCATCGTACAGAGCTGCCCAACGGCCCTCGGGGTCGGTGCAGAGGTCGCCGGTGGTGCACTCCTCGATGATGGAGTCAAACTCGGCGTCGCTCCACAGACCGTAGTTGTTGGAGTTGCCGGTGACCCACATACCCAGGTAGGTCATGGGGTCAGCGTAGTCGGGACCCCAGCGGGTCAGGCCCAGCTGGAAGTTACCGTCCTGCATATCCTGCACGCGCTGCTTCTTGGGCTCGACGGTCAGGTTCACGGTTAGGCCGGGGAGAGTGGTCTCGAGCTGCTCCTTGACGACCTGTGCCACCTTCTGAGGTGCATCGTCGGCATCAACGATCATGTCGAAGGAGAAGCCGTCCTTGCCCAGCTCGCTCTTGGCGGTCTCGTAATACTCGGCTGCCTTGGCTGCATCGAATGCGCAGGAATCAGCGAACTTGGTCTGGTCGGCGCTGAAATCGCTGCCGTCCGGGCCGGTGGCAAACTGCGGAGGCACGGCGGTGTAGCAGGGAGCAGAGCCGTCCTTCAGGACGTCGCCGGTGATGGCGTCGCGGTCCAGAGCAGAGGTCATAGCCTTGCGCAGGTTCTCGTTTGCCAGTTCAGGCACCGCATCGATGTTGGGGCTGATGTACCACAGGTAGCCGGCGCCCACGCTGGTAAACTGGGGGTCGTCCTTTACCTGATCCACCTGCTCACCGTTCAGCAGGGTCAGATCCAGTGCGCCGGTCTGGAAGCTCATCAGAGCCTGCTGGCTGTCCTTGATGACCTGATAGGCCAGACCATCCAGAGCGATGTTTGCAGCGTCGTAGTAGTCGGGGTTCTTGGTCATCTCGAATGCGGTAGCAGCGGGCTGGTAGTCGGTCAGGATGAATGCACCGTTGGACAGGACGGTGTCGGGGCTGGTACCGAAGGTATCCTTGCAGGTGTTGAAGAATGCCTCGTTGACAGGGTAGAAGGTGGGGAAGTACATCAGGCTCAGGAAGTAGCTGACAGGGACGTTCAGCTGAACTTCGAGGGTCTTGTCATCCACTGCGGTCACGCCCAGATCCGTGACGGGCTTCTCACCGGCAATGATCTCTGCGGCGTTGACCACCTGGCCGATGTCAGACAGCATATAGGAATACTCGGAAGCATTGGCGGGGTCAACAGCACGCTGCCAGCCGAACACGAAGTCGGCTGCGGTGACGGCGTCACCGTTGGACCACTTTGCATCGCGCAGGTGGAAGGTATAAGTCTTGCCGTCCTCGCTGATGTCGTAGGTCTCGGCGAGGGCCGGGACAGCTGCGCCGTCGGCGTCCATCTGCATCAGACCGTCGGTGTAGTCGGCGATGACCTCAAAGGAGGTGCCGTCGGTGGCGATCTGCGGGTCCAGAGACTGGACCTCAGTCTCCAGCATGATGTTCAGGGTGCCGCCTGCGGCAGTGCCAGCTGCGCTGGAAGCACCGGTGGAGGCAGCGGTAGACGCTGCCGTGGAGCTGGAGCCTCCGCAGGCCGTCAGGGCCAGAGCTGCTGCGGATACGCCTGCTGCTGCCAGAAAGCTGCGACGCGAAATACGACGATCGAATCTCATAATATCTTTTCCCCTCTCTAACACCGCTTTAACGTATTAAAGCGACTGTTTCTGAAAAATGCACAAGGTGTTCTGCTCCCCCTCTGGAGCTTTCTGCACACCCTTGTGCCTTGGCCGCATTATACATCGTCCACCGCCGAAAGAAAAGACTTTTTGCCAAATTTATACCCTCAACCCGACGATTTCTGTAGTTTGACCAACTACACGTCAAAATTCCGATTTGAATTTTGTATAGTTTTGCCCTTGATGTGTATTCATGTGAAGTACAGTTCATGTGAAATAAGTATTACTTGTGCTTTTGCCGCGTACAGTTTCGTGTCGCATCTTTCTTTTATAAAGAAAACAGCCCATTATGCTTTCTCGGCATAGTGGGCTGTCCGGACTTTATTTTACTTTATGTGCCTGAAGTTTTGTCTCAAAAGCACTTTGAAAAGTGCTCAGACTGCCTCGGCAGCTGGTACTTCGACCTTGCCATTGTACACAGCCTTGTCCAGCTGGCCTTCGGTGGCAGCCACAAGGGTGGTAGCGACGGCAGCGCCGACGACGTTGGTGGCAGTACGAGCCATATCAGCAATGCTGGAAATGGGCGAAAGCAGGATGATGGCTTCCACCGGCAGACCGGCAGCAGCAAACAGAGCGGTAGCAGTGATGGTAGCCGTGCCAGGCACGCCGACGGTACCGATGGAGACGACGACAGCCAGCACAACGAGGAAGGCGTACTGCACCGGGGTGTAGTCAATGCCCAGCAGGTGGATGGTAAAGACAGCCAGCAGGGTGGGCCAGACACCGGCGCAGCCCGGCATACCGAGGTTTGCACCCAGACTTGCACCAAAGGCGGCGATGTCCTCGTTGACGCCCAGCTTCTTGGTCAGCTGGTTGACCGTGACAGGGATGGTGCCAACGCTGCTCTGAGAAGTGAAGGCGACAGTGCCGGCGGGCCAGACGCCCTTGAAGAACTGGACAGGATCCAGCTTGCCGACGATCTTGATGAGCGCGCCCTCGACCACGAAGGCCTGAATCGCGCAGAGGACATAAGCCAGCACCAGAACGCTCAGCAGGGGGACGAGGTCGGCCGGAGAAGAGCGGCTGACAGCACGGGCGATGAGGGACAGGACGGCATACGGAGTGAAGGAGATGACATAGCTGACCACGCGGCCCATCACAACGTCACCGGCGTCGATAAACTTCTTGAAGGGGGCGACCTCCTCGGGTTTCTTGGCGGCAATCTTGTTGTAGCTGATGGCGACCAGAATGCAGAAGACCACGATAGGCACCACCTCGCCGTTTGCCCAGTGGGAAGCGAGGTTCTGGGGGAAGAGGCTGATAACCGTGTCCACAAAGGTGGGGACTTCCTTGGCGGTGTAGTCGGTGGCCAGCTCATACTTCACACCGTGGCCAATGTTGGTCACGACACCAGCGATCAGGGTGATGAGGCTGGCGAAAAAGGTGTTCAGGACGAGGAAGAAAACAGTCTTGAGGCCGATGTTCTTCAGACGGACGGAATTGCCCAGATTGGTGATGCTGGAAATGATACTGAAGATCAGCAGCGGGATGACCACAGCCGAAACGACGTGGGCGTAGATGGTACCCACAGCGGCGACATAGGTGTGGTGGCCCTTGAACACGAGGCCCACAATGAGGCCGAGGCCCACAGCCAGAATGGTGCGCACGCCGAAGTCAACGTGCTTTTTCTTGTGCAGGTAGTACAGCAGGGCAAAAAATACGGCAGTCAGGGCCAGTGCGGCCAGATCCAGAATTTCTACAGACATAAAACGGATTCTCCTTTATTTTTGAGTGTGATGTCGTTTTTGTCTGTCAACACATTCGCTCTCCCATGATGTTCCTCCCATTTGGCATAAACCTACTTTGTATGTATGTTTGTTCGGTTGCTGTGGAGTATACTACATACAAACCCTGTTGTCAAGTAAATTATGAAAAAATTTTGAATTTCACGTCGGAACGATATTCTCATTCGCTTACTCTTTCTTGTATGCGGCTTGACTTTTCATCTCAAACTGCATATAATAGAGTTGCAAACGAAAACAATGGTGTTCATTTGTATCACCAAGAGCAACAGGAAAACCCCTACGGTACCGTTCATACCGAAGGGGTTTTCTGCTCGCTAGGGGTTAGTGCTTGCCGGCCTTGAACTGTTCATCAAGCCACTTGCAAATGCAATGAGCTACCACATTTGCTGCGACGGACAGCGCAAACGAAAGCATTGTATTCATTTATATCACCTCCTCCCCCATTTTATGGAGTCGGATGGCCGACATCTACAGAATACCACAAGTTTCGCCATTTCGCAATGGATCCAATATGCCAAAAGAGCCGCTGTGCATACGCACAGCGGCTCTTTCTATCTTTCGATATTTTATTTTGCGTACTCGACGGCACGGCTCTCGCGGATGACATTGACCTTGATCTGGCCGGGGTAATCCAGCGTATCCTCGATCTTCTTTGCGATGGAGCGGGCCAGCAGGATGACCTGATCGTCGCTGATGACGTCGGGCTTGACCATGATGCGCACTTCGCGGCCAGCCTGCACGGCGAATGCCTGCTCGACGCCCTCAAAGCTGGAAGAGATCTCCTCCAGATTCTCCAGACGCTTCACATAGCTCTCGACATTCTCGCGGCGGGCGCCCGGACGGGCAGCGCTGATGGCGTCGCAGGCCTGAATGATGAAGGCCAGCGGAGTCTTGGGCTCCACATCGCCGTGATGGGCCTCGATAGCGTGGATGACCTGGGTGTTTTCCTTGTACTTGCGGCAGATGTCCACACCGATCTGGACATGGCTGCCCTCGATCTCATGGTCAAGAGCCTTGCCGATGTCATGCAGCAGACCGGCACGGCGTGCCAGCGTGACGTTCACACCCATCTCGCCTGCCAGCAGGCCAGCCAGCCAGGCCACTTCCATGCTGTGGGTCAGAGCGTTCTGGCCAAAGCTGGTGCGGTACTTCAGGCGGCCGATGAGCTTGATGAGGTCGGGGTGCAGGCCGTGGATGCCCAGCTCCATAACAGCGCGCTCGCCCTCCCGCTTCATCTGCAGTTCGAGGTCGTGGCGGCACTTTTCCACCGTTTCCTCAATGCGGGCGGGGTGGATGCGGCCATCGCCGATAAGGCGCTCCAGCGTCATGCGGGCCACCTCGCGGCGGGTCTGGTCGAAGGAGGACAGGGTAATGGCCTCCGGGGTATCATCAATGATAAGGTCAACGCCGGTGGCCGTCTCAAGGGCGCGGATATTGCGGCCCTCACGGCCGATGATGCGGCCCTTCATCTCGTCGCTGGGCAGCGGGACGACGCTGACGGTGGTCTCGCTGCAGTGGTCAGCAGCACAGCGGCTGATGGCCTGGCCGATGAGGTTGCGGGCGATGCCGTCGCAGTTCTCCTTCAAATCGGTCTCGTAGGCGGCGACGCGGATGGCCTTCTCGTGGGTCAGCTCCTCGTCCACCTTGTGCAACAGCACTTCGCGGGCGTCCTCCTGGCTCAGGCCGGCCAGCGTTTCCAGACGCTCCATCTCCTTGGCGCGCAGGGCATCGACCTCGGCCAGATGGGCCTCGGCCTCCTCGTGCTTCTTTTTCAGCTCTTCCTCGCGCTTTTCCAGAGCCTCGGTCTTGCGGTCGAGGGCAGTTTCCTTCTGGTCGATGCGGTTCTCCTGGCGGCTGATCTCCGCACGGCGCTGCTTGATCTCTTTATCGGCCTCTGCCTTCTGGGCATCGACCTCGGCTTTCAGGCGGAAAGCCTCATCCTTTGCTTCCAGAATAGCTTCCTTGCGCTTCTGGTCGGCGGTCTTGATCGCTTCGTTCACCAGCCGGGTCGCCTCGGCCTCGGCGCTGCCGATCTGGGCCTCTGCGGTCTTTTTACGGTTGTTGTAACCAATAAAATAGCCCGCAGCTGCGGCAGCGACAGCAACGATCAATGCCACGATCACTCCGATCACGGTCATTGTTCTTCACTCTCCTTAACAGTCAAATTTTGCTTTAACAGGCAGGAGACGCTGTGCGGCCGAACGCGGGCCAGACATAAATCAAATTTTCAACGCAAAAGAGGCCAACAAGAACAGACGCAGAGAAAAATCTTCCTGTGCGGTAGGTCTGGTGCAGCTTTTCGATTTACAAGATGTGCTTATAAAAACGGGCAGATGAAGCCCCATTGAAATATCTGGTCGCGGAATGTTCCGCCTGCAGCGTCTTAGATTCCATACTACTTCTTATATTACGAAACATTTTGCACAATGTCAAGGAGAAGTAAGGCCGAAAGCGGAAATTATTTTTTTATTTATTCGAGATACATCCGGCGCAGGCGCATCAGGCGGGCCGGAGTGAGGCCGTATTCGGCTTCCAGATAGGCGTCGGCACTGCCATAGCGCTCCCGGATGATGCTCAGCACGAAGGGAGCAGACTCCGGGTGGACGCCGAACACGCCGAGGTAGAAGTCCTTCCGGGCAGGGTCAGCGGCGATCTCCTCAGCGTGCTCGGCCCAGACGGCTTCCAGCTCCGGCCTGCGCCAGATGTTCGTCTTCTCAAAATCTTCGGCGATGGTCTTGTCCGACGCGCCCAGCGCCAGCAGGATGAGCATGGCGGCCACGCCGGTGCGGTCCTTGCCCGCCGAGCAGTGGAAGAGCACCGGCGTCTCACCGGCTTCCAGCGCACGGAACAGCTCCTTGTACGCCTTGTTGCCGAAGAGCATCCGCTCGTACATGGCGTCCGCCATCCGACGGCCCTCGTCGGGCATTCCCTTCAGCAGGTTCTCCCGGTCTTCGGGCGAAAAGTCCACCTCTTTGCCGTTCTCGAGGCAGAGACCGCAGATGCGCACCAGCCGCGCGCCGTCCGGCACGTAGTCGGGCGTCTCGGCCGCTTCGGCCTCGCTGCGCAGATCGAGGATGAGGCGCAGGCCCAGAGAATCCAGCAGCTTCCGGTCAGCCTCGCTGGTGAGTTTCCACGTCGGGATGCCCCGGTAGATCTGGCCCCACTTGATGTGCTTGCCCTCATCGGCCTCGTAGCCGCCCAGCTCGCGGAAGTTGTGTCCGCCCTCAAAGGGCAGCTGAGTGCCGGGGGCAGGATGTACCACGGCGGGCTTTGCCGCCGCGCTGGACAGGACGGGCAGGTTATAGAAGGGCTTCGCCGACCGTCCGCGCCGGGGCGGCAGGCTGGCCGCACCGCCCAGCACCTCCATCAGGTAGCTGCGCAGCAGGTCGATATAAGCCGACGTATGGTCGCGCCGCTGCAAAAGTGAGACGCAGAGGGGCGGCAGGTCTTCCAGCAGGACATCCCGCACCCGATCCAGCTCCCGCCGCGCGCCCGGCTCGTACCGGGTCAGGCAGGTGCAGAGCTGCTCCTGCACGAGGTAGTACGCCTGATAAAAGCTGGGGCCTATCTCAGCGTTGGGCGCAAAGCCCGCCCGGGCGCAGGCCTCCCACAGCGGGGCGAACAGGTCCTGCCGCAGGCTGGGCAGAAGGACCCTCTGGTTCCGCAGCTCGGCCAGCGGCACACTCTCCTTTTCCCAGAAGGGGTGGCCGCGCGGCACCAGCAGGCAGGCCGGGTCGGCCCGCAGGGTGGTGCGGGCCAGCACCGGTGCGGCACAGCCCAGGTCCATCACAAGGCCCGCATCCAGCTCGCCCTGCTCCACGCCCTCGGCCACGGCGTCGTTGTCCAGCAGGCGGAACCGCATCTCGATGTGGGGGTACTGCTGGCGGAACTTGTCCAGCTGGGTCTCAAGGCCGGGCAGATAGTCCGGCACCAGCGAGACACTGATGCCGATGCGCACCGGCTGGGCCGACTGTATCTCGGCGTGGAGCGCCGCCTGCATCTGCTGGAACTGCTCCACCACCGGCGCGGCATGGCGCTGCAGGCTCACGCCCCGGTCGGTGAGGCTGAGCTTGTGGTGGGCGCTGAGGAAGAGCGGCCCGCACAATTCGGCCTCGAGGGCCGAGATGCTCTGACGCAGAGCCTGTCGGGATAAAAACAGGCGCTGGGCCGCGCGGGTGTAGTTCATCTCCTCGCAGAGGACCAGAAAATAATGCAGCTGGCGGATGTCCATCGTTTCCTCCTGAATCTTAGAGTGGTATGGGTAAAGAATACCGCCTTTTGGCCGGATTGTAAAGCCGCTGGAAGCAAAATCCCGCTTTTTCTCCGCTATTGACGTCGTGCTTTCCCGCGTGTAAGATAAAGGAAAGGAGGCTCTGCCCATGAAACATAACACTCCAGCACAGGAGGCCAAAAGCCTCGAGACGCTGTTTTTCACCTTTTTCAAAATCGGTCTGTTCACCTTCGGCGGCGGCTACGCCATGATCGCCCTGCTGGAAGAAGAGTTCATCCAGCGCCGCAAATGGCTGGACAAAGACGAATTCCTCGACATGACCGCCATCGCGGAATCCACCCCCGGACCGGTGGCCATCAACAGCGCCACCTACCTCGGCTACAAGCTGGCCAAAGTTCCCGGCGCGGCCACGGCCACGGTAGCTGTCTGCCTGCCGTCCTTCCTCATCATCTACGCCATCTCGCTGTTTTTCGAGCAGTTCACCCAGCTCACTGTCATCGCCAACGCCTTCAAGGGCATTCAGGTCTGCGTCATCTACCTCATCTTCTCGGCAGGCGTGCGGATGCTCAAAGCGCTGGACAAGTCGCCCTTTGCCACCGGCGTTCTCGCCGCCGTCATGCTGGTGATGGTGGGCCTCTCGCTGGCCGGTGTCAGTATCTCGTCCATCCTGCTCATCCTTCTCAGCGGTGCGGCAGGTGTGGCTGCATGGCTCATCGGCCGCAGAAAGGAAGGGAAGTAAGATGTTTCTGAAATTATTCCTCACCTTCCTGGAGATCGGTGCCGTCTCCTTCGGCGGCGGCTACGGCATGATCTCCCTCATCCGGGAGAAAGTCCTGCTCAACGGCTGGCTCTCTGAGGCCGAGTTTCTGAGCTTCATCGCGGTGTCGGAGTCCACACCCGGCCCGCTGGCTGTCAACATGGCCACCTTCATCGGCGCGTCGCAGGGCGGGGTGCTGGGGGCGTTCTGCGCCACGCTGGGCGTCGTTCTGCCGTCCTTTTTCATCATCCTGCTCATCGCGGCCCTCATCCACGACCTGCTCAAGTACGCCGGGGTCGAAGCTTTCCTCTCCGGCGTCCGGCCCTGCGTCGTGGCCCTCATCCTCTCCACGGCCTTCACCATGGGGCTGAGCACTCTGCTGGGCATCTCCACCGCCGCTGAAACGCCCTCGCCCGCATGGCGGGGCATTGGCATCCTTGCACTTCTGGCCATCATCCGGCTGGTCTGGCAGAAAGCGAAGGGCAAAGCCCCTTCGCCCATCGGGATGATCCTGCTCTCGGCGGTGCTGGGCGCACTTTTATACCAATAAAAAAGAACGGCATCTGAGCTTTTCTCCGATGCCGTTCTCTATTTTGCTCTTCTGAAATCCGATTCACAGACCCGGCCATTCTGGGCCAGAACGCGGCGCAGGACCTGTATCACGCCGGAGCTGGTGTTGGGCGGCGCGAGGAAGGACACCTCCTCCCGGAGGGCGGGCGAGCCGTTCTCTACAAGGAAACCGTATTTTGCCGCCTTCAGCATCTCCGCGTCGTTGAAGGTGTCGCCGAACGCCATCATGCCCTCGGGCAGGACGCCCAGACGCTCCCCCAGCCGAAGCAAGGCCGCGCCCTTGTGGACGCCGGGGTTCATGATGTCCACCCAGTCTGCACCGGCCACCGCCACCGAGAAGCGCCCGCCCCAGACCGGGCCATAAAGCGCGTCGTAGCCCTTCTGGGCATCTCCCTCGGGGAAGTAGATGGTGAATTTATCCACCCGGGCGGTCACGTCCTCCAGATGAGGGACATATTCCACCTTGGTGTAGAATCTCTTGAAGACCCTGTCGTATGGCCGGAACTGCTCCTCCACATAGGCCGTTTCCAGCCCGCAGAGGACGGCGGCGTGGCCCGCGCTCCGGGCCTGCCCGGCCAGCGTGTGCCAGTCGGCAGCGTCCATCTCGGAGAGATACAGGCTCTCGCCCTTCCAGCAGATGGCACCGCCGTTGTCACCCACAAGGATGATGTCGTCCTGCAGGGGCGCGAACATCTCCTCTAAGGTATAGATGGGCCGTCCGCTGGCGGCAGCGAACCGGATGCCCCGCTCTGCCAGAGCGCGGACAGTCTCCGCAAAGTCCGGCGGCAGCTGGCTCTGGTCGTCCAGCAGGGTGGCGTCAAGGTCGGAGGCAATGAGGCGGATGACGTCCATGCGCGCCTCCTCAGCCCACATAGCTGATGTTCACGTCGATCTGTCCGCCATAACCGGGGATGCGGGCGGTGCAGGTACCCTGCCACATATCGCAGGCGATGGGGCTGCCGGCCACATTATAATGGGCGTTCCAGATGCTGTAGCTCTTCAGCCGGTTCAGGTCGATGCGCTTGCGGAACCACAGGGTGGAGGCGTAGACGCCCGGCTGATAGCCCTGGGCCTTGACTTCCTCGCAGAAGGCGATGGCACACTTGGTGCGGTCTTCGACGCCCAGACCGTCGGCACGGCCATTCTTGCCGCCGGAGGCCTCAGTATCGAAGTAGATGGGGTAGTCCAGCTTGCGGCCGTTCAGGACATAGGCGCAGCCCTGCGCTTCTTCCCGGGCCTCGTTCTCGTTGACTGCCTGACTGAAGAAGTAGACGCCCACCTTGAGGCCCGCGTTCCGGGCATTGGTGAAGTGCTGCTCAAACATGGGGTCCAGCACCAGTGCGCCGCTGCCGTAGCCGCGGTAGCCGATGCGGACGATGACGAACTTGACGCCCGCCGTCTTGACCTGCTCCCAGTCGATGTTCGACTGATATTTGGAGACGTCGATGCCGAAGGTGGCGTCCTGCTGGACACCGTTGGCGTCGAAGTAATAGAGCTTGTTGTCGATGGACTGGATGCCCGTGACCGGCTGGTTGGTGTACTGGTCATAATAGTAGGTCTTGCCGCCCACGGTGCGCCAGCCGGAATAGACCGGAGCCGGAGCCGGGGTGCTGCTGTCATCGTCTCTTTTCCCGAACAGGAGGTTCCACAGCCAGCTCAGCAGGCCGTTCTCGTCGGTAAGACAGGCAGTATCAATGTTGCTCGCATCCAGCGTACCCGCATCCAGCGCCGCGCGTATCTCTTCCGGCGTTAGCAGGATGGTACCTTCCTCGGTCTTCACCGGCAGGGTGCTCTGCTCTTCGGAGTTCGTCTCCGGCTCGGCGGGCTGAGACGCTGCATCCTGCTCCACCGGGGCGCTCAGGGGGTCTTCGGCGGCCAGTGCCTCGGTCTCCTTCTGTAAGCGGGGGAAGCCGTTCTCCTGTTCCAGCTCGTCGATGCCGCCCATCATGGGGGCAGAAGGAGCTGTTTCCGGGGCTGCAGGCTCTGCGGCAGTCTCCTCTGCAGGTGCAGCCGGAGCCGCCGATGCAGCGGGCTCTTCTTTCACGCTCTGGCTGGGAGCAGCCGGCTGCGCGGCAGACGCAGCAGTGCTCTCCGCCTCAGAGGATGCAGAGTCATTTTTCGGAGTTTCCGTATTATTTTTCTTCGTTTCCTTTTTGGTGCTGTGGGCCGCATCAGTCTCGCCATCCCACAGCAGAGCCGACGGCTCCACCGTCAGACCCGCAGGCTGGGACGCCAGCAGGGCTGTGGTGCCAAAACCGCCCACCGCGATGGCAAGAGCCATCACCGCCGAGGCCACCATCTGGCCCGCCGCACGGCGCGTCTTCTTTTTTGGTGTTCCTGTATCTTTCTGTCTCATTCCGCTTGCTCTGCCTCCAAGCTGTATTCTAACGCGGCCTCTCGCCGCCAAAAGTGCTTCAAATGCCATTTATACGTCTATAGTATACACCCAACCCCAAGCTCCCGTCAATGTCCTTCGGTGTCTCATGCGGGGCGTTTCGTGGAAGTTTTCCACCACAGCCGACGCTCCATGTTGAAAACGAACCAAGCCGCCGTATTATTGCACCCAAAAGAAAAAAAGATGAGTTCCAAACGGGATTTTTGCGTTTTCCTCTTGCTGTCTTGACACGTGTATGGTATCATGATGGTCATGCAGCTTTTGCTGCACTCTGAACGTGTTAAGACGGAAAGGCAGATTCTTTATGTCAAATGTAAAAGATTTCTTAAAACGCAAGGACATCGTCATCACCCCCCAGCGCTACCTCATCGAGGCGCTGGGCGCGATGGCACAGGGCCTGTTCGCCAGCCTGCTCATCGGCACCATCATCAAGACGCTGGGCCAGCAGACCGGGCTTGAGACTCTGGTGGACCTGGGCGGTTACGCCTCGGCCATGAGCGGCCCGGCTATGGCCGTGGCCATCGGCTGGGCGCTCCACTGCCCGCCGCTGGTACTGTTCAGCCTCGTGACGGTGGGCTACTCCTCCAACGCCCTCGGCGGCGCAGGCGGCCCTCTGGCCGTCCTCATCATCGCCATTGTGGCCGCTGAGCTGGGCAAGGCCGTCAGCAAGGAGACCCGCGTCGACATCCTTGTCACCCCGCTGGTGACCATCTTTGCCGGCGTCGGCCTCTCGATGCTCATCGCCGCCCCCATCGGCGCAGCCGCAAGCCAGGTGGGCACCCTCATCATGTGGGCCACTGAACAGGCCCCCTTCCTCATGGGCATCCTCGTCTCGGTCATCGTGGGCGTCGCCCTGACCCTGCCCATTTCCTCTGCCGCCATCTGTGCGGCCCTCGGCCTGACGGGCCTCGCCGGCGGTGCTGCCGTGGCAGGCTGCTGCGCCCAGATGATCGGCTTTGCCGTCATGAGCTATAAGGAAAACGGCGTCGGCGGCCTCATCAGTCAGGGCCTCGGCACCAGTATGCTCCAGATGGGCAACATCGTAAAGAATCCCCGTATCTGGATCGCCCCCACGCTGGCCAGCGCCATCACCGGCCCTCTGGCCACCTGCGTCTTCCACATGGAGATGAACGGTGCCGCCGTCTCTTCCGGCATGGGTACCTGCGGCCTCGTGGGCCAGATCGGCGTCTACACCGGCTGGATCAGCGACATTGCCGCCGGCACCAAGGCCGCCATCACCCCGATGGACTGGGCTGCCCTCGTCCTCATCTGCTTCGTCCTGCCCGCCGTGCTCAGCGTTCTCTTCTGCGAGATCGAGCGCAAGCTTGGCTGGATCAAGGACGGCGACCTGAAACTGAACTGAGCGTATAGAAAAAGCCTGCCGACAGCAGGCTTTTTCCTGTTTATACCACTCTTTTTCCATCCAGCACCGCCTGCCGGAGGACATCCCCCTCATACACCAGCTTGAGGGAGAACCAGGGATGTTCCTCGTTGAGCAGCTTGAAGAAAATTTTATCGCCCTCCCAGATGGGCAGCTGCTCCACTTTCTCCTTCGGCACCCATTCCAGCACGCCTTCCCGGCAGGCATCGCCCTGTATCATCTCGCCCGTCCACCCGTCGGCAGTGTAGAGGTGGATGAACTCGGTCATATTGCCCCAGATGAAGGTCAGCAGGCCCCGGCTGCGCCAGTGGGTCAGCGTCAGGCCCGTCTCTTCCTTCACTTCACGGAGAAGGCAGTCCTCCGGGCTCTCGAACCGCTCGAATTTTCCGCCGACGCCCACCCATTTGTCGTGGTTGTAGTCGTCCTCCTTCTTCACGCGGTGGAGCATCAGATAGGCGTCGTCCCGCTCCAGATAGCACAGCGTCGTGCTGAAGATCGGGTATTCCGGATTCATAAAGGCCCCAAGATTCATCTTACTTTCCCTTTCTTTTAACAGCAAAGCGCCCCGCAGATGACCCCTGCGGGGCGCTGTTTTTATGCGTTTATGCCTTGCGGCCTGCGCGGCCCTTGCCCGCATTGTTCAGCTTGCGGACGAGGTCGTTCTGGTGTTTGCGCTGGGAGGGCGTCGGCTCCGGATCATGGGCCTCTTCGGCCTTGGCCCGGGTCTGCTGGACGGTGGGGTCCACACGCTCGAGGTTCCACTCCTGATTGCCGCCCGAGACGAAGTTCCAGATCTGCGCCTGCGCACCGTTGGAGGTGTTCATGCCCACAAGGTCGATGTACTTGTCGGCCAGCACGTTGCGGATGCGGGTCCGGCCATTGCGGGTAGGCTCGAGCGCCCAGCACTGGCTCAGTCCGCTGGTGCGGCCCCACTGATGGAGCCAGGTGCCTTCCACCACGCCGCCGAGAGCGAGGTCCATCATTTTGCCGGTAAAACGGTTCTGGATGCGCCAGCGTCCTTCGCCTGCATCCACGAATTTCCACTGCTGCCACGGATGACCTGCGTAGTCCCACAGACGGATCGCAGCGCCGTTCTCCGTGTTGAAGTTCTTTACTTCCAGCACCTTTCCATTGGGGGCCTTGATGAGGTAAAATTCATTTTCTGATAATACGACCTGCGATGCCTTTGCCATAACTGTGTTCTCCTTTCAGCGTAGACTTTTGATGCTCCTATTATAGCGCATTTTGGTTTGGGCAGCAAGAATAGTTTTCCATAATTTTTGTGGATTTCTTTATGCATTCTGCTCGTTTTGCTGAGATCTCCTCACTTTACCCTCCGGCCCAAATTCCACCGCCGGAGCACACTTGTATACATCTCAAAAACGACCCCGCAGCTTTCGTTTTCCACCCTGTTTTTGCTCTAAGAACAGCACCCCCGTTTTCGGCCCGTTTCTGCTCCAAAACGGGCCGAACTGTCCCTGCTGCAAGGCCAATTCAGTGCAGTGACTTCAGTTTTATAAATCAAAGCTCACTTCGGCGCTTTACTTTAATGATAGATATTGCATTTCAGAAAGAGCTTTAATTTGTTTCACGTTTTCTGCTATTGACTTTATTTCAAAACCGATGTATAGTAAGCTTGCAGGGAGCGGAAAGCGCCCCCGTAACAACGAGCTTCAGGCTCCGCATACTGCGGGCCTGTGAGAAAAATATAGGAGGTTTGACTATGTATTACTACATTCTGGGCTGCGGTATCGCTTGTTTGGTCCTGTTCGGCATCAACAGCATGGAGACGGTATGCGTCAAGCCGGCTGAGATGGTTGGCAAGGTCCTGCTGTGGCCTGTCACCCTGATGGAAGCAGTTGTCCGTTACAGCTCCACTCATCACAACTTCAAGGCTGCGCTGTAAAACGCATCACGTCTGAGGACGTCGAAAAAGCCATCAAGGCTGCCGTACTCTTTGCGGGTACGGCAGCCTTTTTGCTTTACACCCGGGGGCCGGATGTGGTACACTGTATATTGTAAAGCGATTTCCCGCCGAACCTTATCGTGCGCAGTTCCGCGCTATTTTTCAGGAGGACTATGAAACCCGATTACAAGCTGGTCGCCAAGGCCAAATACATCCACATGACCGCCGACCTTGCCAGCGAGGTCTGGCACGAGGTCTACAAACGCTATTTCCCCGCAAAGCAGCTGGACGCCCTCATCGAGAACTTGCAGAGCGCCGACTCTATTGAAGAGGACATCGACAACGATGTGAACTACTTCCTCGTCTTCCTCGGCAGCAGCCTCATCGGCTACTTCGCATGGAAGATGGAGAACACTTCGCTCCATCTGCTCCACCTCTACCTCAAGCCCGAATACCGCGGCAAGGCCATCGGCCGGGACATCGTGGCGTCCTGCGAGCGTCTGGCCCGGGGCGAGGGCCGGGGCCGCGTCTGGTGCGGCGTCAATGCCAAGGCCCTGCCGGTGCAGCAGTTCTTCAAAGCCCGGGGCTACCGCTCCCTCGGCCCTGCCGAGAGTGAGGGCGGCATCGAGCGCAACGAGCTGATTTTTGAGCGGATGTTGTAAATTTCCTGCAAAGGCCATTGCATTTTCTTCTCATTTGTACTACACTAAAGTAGTGTATTGAAGTACCCGTCTGCGGGTCCAACATCATTGAATGACCGGGGAGGAACTGTATATGGCAAAGGACCATCCGACCGGAAAATCCGGCCTGTATGCCGCTTTTCTGGAGCTTGAGACGCCCGAGGAGTGCTACCGCTTCTTGCAGGATGTATGCAGCTACGCAGAGCTGAGCGCGATGGAGCAGCGCTACAACATCGCCGAAAAGCTCATGCGCAAGCAGAGCTACACCAGCATCATGGGCAACATCGGCGCATCCAGCGCCATCATCAGCCGCGTGAGCCGTGTGCTGGGCCGGGATGACAGCGTCCTGCGCCGCATTCTGGAAAAGAACGGCGTCTCCGCTGACACCGAAGACTGAATTTCTACTGACCGCTGGCGCACTGCGGGCCGGGGATGCCCCGCCTGCGGTGCGCTTTTTCTTTGATTTATAAAAGGAGTATCTGATTATGAGCAAAGCTGTTCTGTTTTTTGCCGACGGCACCGAGGAGTGTGAGGCCCTGCTGGTGGCCGACCTTCTCCGCCGCGCCAGGGTCGAAGTCATCATTGCGTCCGCCATGGGCCGCCGCGCCCTCGTCAGCAGCCACGGCATCCACCTGAACGCCGACGCGCTGGCCGAGGATGTGGATTACAGCGACGTAGACATGGTCATTCTGCCCGGCGGCATCCCGGGTACGCCCAACCTCGCCGAGAACAAGACCGTCACCGACACCTGCGTTTCTTTTGCCAAGGCAGGCAAGAAGGTCGCCGCCATCTGCGCCGCGCCCAGCGTCCTCGCCAGCCTCGGCCTGCTGGAAGGCAGGAACGCCACCGCCCACGCCGGATTTCAGGACAAGCTGGCCGGTGCCATCGTCCACGATGAGGAAGTCGTCGTAGACGGCAGCATCACCACCAGCTACGGCCTCGGCGGCGCTATCCCGTTTGCCCTCGAGCTGGTGCGCCAGCTGGCCGGCCCCGCCGAAGCCGACCGCATCCAGAAGGCTATCGCGTATCGGCACTGAGAAGGAGGCTTTTCTATGCGTTTCATCACCTGCCGTCTGCCCGACGGCGTGGAAGACCCGGCCATCCTCTCTGCCGATGGCCGTCAGGTCTGGCCCCTGAGCTGGCTGGGCCTTTCTTACGAGACATTGTCCGACGCCATCCCGTTCCTGACCCCGCAGGTGCGGGCCGGGCTTTCGCTGGCCATCGCAGGCATCCCGGCGCTGCCTATTGAGGCCGTCACGCCGGAAAGCCCCATCCCGTCTCCGGCGCAGGACGTCATCTGTCTGGGCATCAACTACATGGCCCACTCCGACGAGGCCGAGAAATACTCTGCCGACGCTTTTGCTACCAAACATCAAGACGCCATCTACTTTTCCAAGCGGGTCACCCGGGCCGTGCCGGACGGCGGCTTCATCGAGGCCCATACCGACCTCGTGAAAAAGCTGGACTACGAATGTGAACTGGCCGTCGTTCTGGGAAAGGACGCGAAGGACGTTCCCGCAGGGCAGACGAAAGACTACGTCTTCGGCTACACCATCCTGAACGATGTCTCCGCACGGGATGTCCAGACCGCCCACAAGCAGTGGTATTTCGGCAAGAGCCTCGATGGCTTCACTCCCATCGGCCCCTGCATCGTCACGGCAGATGAGTTCGACACCTACCCGCCCAAGCTCCCCATCCGGTGCTTCGTCAACGGCGAAAAGCGGCAGGACTCCAACACCGGCCTGCAGATCTTCGACATTGACCATGTCATTGCAGAGCTTTCGCAGGGCATGACCCTCAAGGCCGGCATCATCATCGCCACCGGCACCCCGGCGGGCGTCGGCATGGGCATGGAGCCGCCCTGCTTCCTCAAACCGGACGACGAAGTTCGCTGCGAGATCGAGGGCATCGGAACTCTGACGAACACAGTCCGCTGAGTAGGTTTGCATTCCATTTTGTATTATTTTTCTGAATTTCTACTCATTCGATGCATTTTCGTTTGAATTGCTCTTTTGTTCACGAACAATTCATATTAAATTCATATTTCGTTCATGCATCTTCGGTATATGTATGGCATCAAAGGCGCGGTGCGCGCCGAAAACCCCTGACAGCACACTCCATATCGCCGCTCTCCCGGGCGGCTGAGGAAAGGAATCGGAAGAATATGAAAATTGGTTTTTGGGAACTCGTGGTCATCGTGGTCATCGCGTTCGTCTTCATCGGCCCCGACCAGCTGCCCGTCTACGCAAAGAAGCTGGGCAAGATGCTGCGCGAGCTGAAGAAGTACACCGGCGCTGCCTCCGAGGAGATCCAGAAGAATGTCGTAGAGCCTCTGAACGAGATCCAGGCCCCCCTCAAGGAAGCCGTTGCCCCCCTGACCGACATCAAGAAGGACATCGACAACAGCGTGAAGGACGTCACCAAGAGCTTCACCGGCATCGGCAAGACCAGCAAGGAAGAGGCCGCCAAGGCCGAGCAGGCTGAGGAAGTCACCGAGCTGGAAGAAGTCGAGGAGCTGCCCGAGGAGACCCCTGCCGAGGCTCCCGCAGCCGAAGCTCCCAAGGCAGAGCAGACCCCTGCTGCTGAGCCTGTGAAGGCCGAGGAAAAGACCGACGCCCCCGCAGAGGCAGCACCCGTGGCCGAAGAAGCCGCACCCGCTGCCGAAGCCGCACCTGCCGAAGAGGCAAAGGCTTAATCCCCCCACCGATGCACCCGCGCCCGCGGTTGCCTTATACATTGTAATCAGCCCGCCTCGCGGCGCGGCAAAGTAAAAAGGAGATCATTATTATGCGTATTGGTACTAACGAGCTGCTTATCATCCTGGTCGTCGTCCTGCTCATCTTTGGACCCAAGAACCTGCCGAAGCTGGGCAAGATGTTCGGCAAGACCATGAACAACTTCAAGAAGGGCATGGAGGAGTCCGAAGAGGAGGACGCGACCACTGCCAAGGCCGAGACCAAGACTGAGAAGAAGGACGACGAGGAGTAATCTGTGGCTACGAACGTAAAGCGCAAAAAGAAAGCCGAAGTCATGCCTGACGACGGCAACATGACGCTGACGGGCCACCTGAAAGAGCTGCGCAACCGGCTGATCGTCTGCGCCGTGGTGTTCGTGGCGGCGGTCGTGGTCACACTGGCTTACGCCGACCGCCTCATCGACCTGCTGACCGCCATGGGCCAGGGGTTCTACACCTTCGTGTCCATCGCCCCGCAGGAAAAGCTGATGCAGTATTTCCGCGTCTCCCTGCTGGCGGCTGTGGTCGTCACAGTGCCTGTGGCGCTGTATCAGATGTACGCCTTTGCAAAGCCCGGCCTGAAAAAGAGCGAGACCTTCTTCCTCAAGCTGGTCATCCTGCTGGGTCTGGCCCTCTTTGTGGTGGGCGTGATGTTCGCCTACAAGCTCATGATGCCCTTCATGCTCCGGTTCCTCAGCACCGGCATCGAGGGCGCCGACTACATCCAGACCACTACCAGTATCGAGAGCTATGTCAGCCTCTGCCTGACCATGTTCATCATCTTTGGCTGTGTGTTTGAGATGCCTCTGGTCACCATCATCCTCTCCAAGATGGGCATCGCCAACCCCGAGATCTTGAAAAAGGCCCGGGGCGTTGCCATCGTGCTCATCTTCTTCATCGCAGCTGTCGTCACCCCGCCGGACATCGTGTCCCAGTGCATGGTAGCTATCCCGATGGTGCTGCTCTACTTTGTCAGCATCTTCCTGAGCGGCATCTTCTACAAGCCCCGCTCTGAAGACGGCGATGACGAAGAGGACGCGGAAGAGGAAGACGAGGACTAAGGCTTTTTCATCCGTCACGAAAGCGCACTCTGCTGCTTGCAGGGTGCGCTTTTTTGCGGCCTGTTTTATGCCATTCTGCCAAAAAGGCGCTGTTATTTCCGTCTGATTGCATAAAAACCGGCCCGCCCCCTGCTCTTTTGGCCCGGAGTATGTTATACTGATGTCAAATGATAACCGGCGGGCGACCGCCGCAGAAAAAGGGGTAAATGAGTTATGAAAGAATACGCATTCGGCATCGACCTCGGCGGCACCACGGCCAAGGTCGGCCTGTTCACCACCTCGGGCGCTCTGCTGGAAAAGTGGGAAGTCCCCACCGACACCTCCAACGCCGGTGAGCACATCCTCGAGAATCTGGCCGACGCCATCCACGCCAAGATGGCCGAGAAGGAGATCACCTCCGAGCTGGTGGAGGGCGTCGGCATCGGCGTCCCCGGCCCCGTGCTGGACAGCCGCGTCGTCCCCATCATCTGCGCCAACCTTGGCGGCTGGGGCGAACGAAACGTCTCGGCCCAGCTGTCCGGCCTGCTGGACGGCATGAAGGTGCTGGTGGGCAACGACGCCAACGTGGCTGCTCTGGGTGAGATCTGGATGGGTACCGCCAAGGGCTGCCGCAGCGCAGTCATGGTCACGCTGGGTACCGGCGTCGGCGGCGGCGTCATCGTCAACGGCAAAGTCATCGACGGCGCACACGGTGCCGGCGGCGAGATCGGCCACATCACCGTCAATCGTCACGAGACGGCCACCTGCGGCTGCGGCAAGCACGGCTGCCTCGAGCAGTATTCCAGCGCCACCGGCGTCGTCCGCTGCATGAAGAAGCTGCTGGACGAGAACCCCGACGCAGACTGCGTCCTGCGCGGCAAGGATTTTGAGGCCAAGGACGTCTTTGATGCCGCCCGCAGCGGCGACGCCCTCGCTGCCCGCGAGGTGGATGAGATGACCGACACCCTCGGCATGGCTCTGGCCTCCATTGCCAGCACCACCGACCCCGAGATGTTCCTCATCGGCGGCGGCGTGGCCCGCGCAGGCGACGTCCTCTTCGACCCGCTGGTAGAGCACTTCAAGACCTACGCTTTCAAGTCCTGCCGCGAGACGCCCATCAAGGCCGCAAGCCTCGGCAACGACGCCGGTATTTACGGCGCCGTGCGGCTCATTGTCGGAGAATAAGAGAGAGTATAACAAAAGAGGCACTGCCGCTGGCAGTGCCTCT
>NZ_JAJEQG010000028.1 GCF_020687245.1 Faecalibacterium longum CLA-AA-H243
GTGCGCCGCGGCGCACGGAAAGAGAAGGTGGAAACGGAATGTTTCGTGGAGCACGGCGCTCTGATTTGGAGCAAATTTTAGAGATCTATGCTCATGCCCGGAAAGCAATGGCGGATTCGGGCAACCCGACCCAGTGGGGCGACAGCTATCCGCCGCAGGAGATGCTGGAAGAAGACATCGACTCCAACCGGCTGTTCGTCTATACGGTGAACGGCCGTCTCGAGGCGGTGTTTGCCTTCATCCTCGGGCCGGACCCCACCTACGCGAAAATCGAAGACGGCCAGTGGCTCAACGATGAGGTGCCTTACGGTACCATCCACCGGCTGGCCTCGACGGGTGACCGCAGGGGTGTGGCGTCTGAGGTCATCGCATGGTGCCTCGAGCACTGCGAGAGCCTGCGGGCCGACACCCACGCCGACAACAAGATCATGCAGCATCTTCTCGAGAAGAACGGTTTTGCCCGCTGCGGCATCATCCATGTGGAAGACGGCACGCCCCGCGTCGCCTACCAGAAGCTGTCGGCCACCGTACACATGCAGGAAGAATAAGGAGGGACTGGCATGAAGATCACACAGGTAAAGCTGGGCCGCATCTCGACCCCGCTCCGCGTCCCCTTCAAGACAGCGCTGCGCACCGTGAGCAGCGTGGAGGACGTCATCGTTGAGCTGCACACCGACACCGGCGCGGTGGGCTACGGTGAGGCACCTCCCACCGGCGTCATCACCGGCGACACCACCGGTGCCATCATCGGCGCCATCCGCGACCACATCGCCCCGGCCATCCTGGGCCGCGACCTCGACGAGTTCGAGGATCTGACCGCCGCCGTGCAGAAGGCCCTCGTCCACAACACCAGCGCCAAGGCTGCCGTGGATATGGCCCTGTGGGACCTGCTGGGCCAGAAGTACAGCGCCCCGGTCTACCGGATGCTGGGCGGCGCGCGCAGCAATATCGTGACGGACATCACCATCAGCGTCAACCCGCCCGAGGAGATGGCCCGGGACGCCCGCACCGCCATCCAGCGCGGTTATGACTGCCTGAAGGTCAAGGTGGGCATCGACCCGGAGCTGGACGTGGCCCGTCTGGCCGCCGTCCGCGAGGCCGTGGGCAAGGACGTCAAGCTCCGCATCGACGCCAATCAGGCGTGGAATGCAAAGCAGGCTGTCCGCATCCTCGACCAGATGCAGGAGAAGGGCCTGGACATCGAGTTCGTCGAGCAGCCTGTCCCTGCAGCTGACCTCGAGGGGATGCAGTACGTCACCCGCCACGCCAGCGTGCCGGTGCTGGCCGATGAGAGCGTGTTCAGCCCGGCGGACGCCCTGCGCATCATGCAGACCGGCGCAGCCGACTTTGTGAACATCAAGCTGATGAAGTGCGGCGGCATCACCAACGCCCTCCGGATCGCCTCGGCGGCAGAGGTCTACGGCGTGGAGTGCATGATCGGCTGTATGCTGGAAGCCAAGATCTCGGTCAACGCAGCCGTGGAGCTGGCCTGCGCCAAGAAGATCATCACCAAAGTGGACCTGGACGGCCCGGTGCTCTGCAGCGAGGACCACATCCTCGGCGGCGCGGTCTTCAACGAGAAGAATATCACCGTCTCGGATGCACCCGGCATGGGCATCCAGGGTTTCGTCCCCGGCAAAGTGACCTATCTGGACGACTGAAAAATCAGAAAAAATAAATAAGAATGACTACCCCCCGGCAGACAAACTCTGCCGGGGGATTTTTCTGCCCTGAGCGGTAAAATATTTCAACTGTGTATTCTTATGACGCACACATAAGGCGGCGCGGAGGAAGGCCGAAAATGAAAAATCTGCCGAAGCAGCCCGAAAAATTCACTGAAAACCTTTGACTTTTCTTCCGTGTGTGCTATAATAACAACTGTCTTCGGGTAAGAGACAGGAAAAGTGTGCGTCGAGGACGCACAAATACAGAGGAGTGTTTTATATGATGAATGGTGCAAAAGCCATTGCGAAGAAGTACAATGAGATCAGCCTCATCCTTCGCATCGTCGTCGGTCTGGTCATCGGCGCGGTGCTGGCGCTTGCGGTGCCGGGTGCAGGCTGGGTCGGCGAGCTGGGCAGCCTGTTCGTCGGCGCACTGAAGGGCATTGCTCCGGTGCTGGTGTTCGTCATCGTGGCGAGCGCGCTGGCACAGGGCAGCTCCAAGCTGGACCGCCGCTTCGGTACGGTCATCTGGCTGTACATGCTCACCACCTTCCTTGCGGCTGCTATCGCTTCGATCACCAGCTTCATGTTCCCTGTGTCGGTCGTTCTGGCAGACGCTGCCCAGTCGGACGTGGTGCCGCAGGGTCTGGGCGAGGTGCTGAGCACCCTGCTTACCAACTTCGTCGCCAACCCTGTCAGCTCTCTGATGAGCGGCAACTACATCGGCATCCTGTTCTGGGCCTGCATGTTCGGCCTTGCCATGAAGAACATCGGCTCTGACACCACCAAGAAGTTCCTCGCCGACACTGCCGACGCTGTGTCGCAGGTGGTGCGCTGGATCATCAATCTGGCTCCCTTCGGCATCATGGGTCTGGTGTACACCAACGTGGCCGGTAACGGTCTGGCCATCTTTACCCAGTACGGCAAGCTGCTGGCCCTGCTGGTGGGTACCATGCTCTTCATGGCGTTCATCGTTTCGCCCTTTATCATGTTCATCTATCTGCGCTGCAACCCGTATCCGCTGGTGTTCCGCTGCCTGAAGGAGTCCGGCCTGACCGCTTTCTTCACCCGCAGCTCTGCGGCCAACATCCCCGTCAACATGGCCCTGTGCGAGAAGCTGGGCCTCGATAAGGATATGTATTCCGTCTCCATCCCTCTGGGCGCTACCATCAATATGGATGGTGCGGCTATCACCATCACCATCATGACGCTGGCTGCGGCCAACACGCTGGGCATCCCCGTGACCCTGCCTGCTGCCATCGTCCTGAGCGCCATGTCCGCTCTGGGTGCCTGCGGCGCTTCCGGCGTGGCCGGCGGCTCTCTGCTGCTCATCCCCATGGCCTGCTCCCTGTTTGGCATCTCCAACGATGTGGCCATGCAGATGGTCGGTGTCGGCTTCATCATCGGCGTGATCCAGGACTCTGTGGAGACTGCGCTGAACTCCGCCGGCGACGTGGAGTTCGCCGCTACCGCCGAGTATCATCAGTGGCTCAAGCAGGGCAAGCCCCTGCCGGACTTCCTGAAGTAATTGCCTTCCTTCTTTCTTCGTGTATGTTCATAACGCAGAGCGAAAGCCCTGAAAAAAGACCAGCATTGCATCCGCAACGCTGGTCTTTTTTGCGTGTGTAAGGGATCAGAAGAAGAACCCGAAAATCAGGCGAAGCTTAGAACGGGAAAAGGTCCTTGACCTTGTTCCATACCGCTTTCAGGCCGGAGCCGGAAGCGGAGAAAACGCCGTTGGTCGTCAGCTGGATATCGCTGAAGGTGACATTTGCATTGCGTGCCACATAGAAGCCGACATAGATGTAATCGGAATCAATGGCGGTCAGTGCGTAGTCGAAGCCTGTGGAAGCCGTCTCGTTGTCGCCGTAGATCAGAGTGAAACCGTCTGCCGTGCCGATGAGCTTCAGGTCAACGGTGTCGCCTGCACCGTACTTGACAGTCGCAGCCGGGCCGTCGTACAACTCACCGCTCTTGCGGCCGAAGCAGTTGATCGCACCCTGATTCCGGGTGCCGACGGCGACATAATCGCCGATGGGGTCGGAGATGCTGGTATCAACATACATCTCATCACGGGCCATCAGGCCGAAGGAGACCTGATTGTTTTTTGCCAGTGAGTTGACGGTGGCCTTTGCGGTCAGAGTGAAGTTGGTGCCTGCAGGCAGCTTGACGTAGTACATCATCAGGCCGTCCACCGTGGACGCGATCTTACCGCGGTTGTTGGTGACGCCGAGGGTGATGTTTTGGCCGTCAACTGTTGCGGTGAAATCGCCGCCGGAGATTTTATCATTGCCGCCGACATTGCCGAAGACGGAACCATTCCAGACGGTGCCGTTGGCGTCGGTAAAGGCCGGCCAGAGCGTGCTGTTCTCGGTGGGAGAGACATAGCTGGAAGGAACGTAATCCGGGTTTGCGGCATCGCCGTAGAACTGCTTGTAGGTGGGCTTTTCCTTGTGTTTGCTGTACGCGCCCAGCGGCGTGTCGATGGTGAGCTGGTCGATGAGCCATGCGTTCAGCTTTGCACCATAGCTGTTGGTGTGGGTCAAGTCAAGACCGGTGGGAACCAGATTGCCCTTTTTGCCTTCTTTTGCGCCGGTAAAGCTGTGGGTGTACTGAGCCTTTTTGCCCATCGTGATGTTCTCGTTGATGGTGGCATCGGTCAGATCCACGCAGATGAGGTGCAGCTCGCTGCACATATCACGGATGGCCTGTGCGTAATAGCCGCCCTCATAGACGGTGTCGCCAATGGTGACGGTCTGGGTCTTGTGGCCGGAAGCACTGTCGTAGCTGGCCTTGGTGTTCTCGTTCGTCAGGCGCGCAATAGGCGTGCAGACGACCGGGATGACACCGCGCTCCAGAGCAGGCTGGATGTAGTTGACATAGAGGCTGTTGGCAAAGGAGCCTTCGGTTTTGTAGTCGCCGTTGGGGTTGGTGTAACGGGCAGGCTCGGTCTTCTCGTCATTGTGGCCGAAGCCGATGATGAGGAACTTGTCGCCGGAAGCGTCGCCCAGAGCCGGAACGGTATCGGAACCGTTCATCAGGGTATTGTAGCTGCTCATGCCGGTAAAGTCCTTGCTGGACGCACCGGAGACAGCCAGATTGTAGACATCTGCGTTGAAGTAGTTCGCAATCTCCTCACCGTAGCCTTCACGCGGCAGATAATAGCTGTCGTCGAAAGCGGAAACGGTGGAGTCGCCGACGACCCAGATGGTCGCCTTGGCCGCCTCGGGCTGACCCCATGCGGAACCGCGTGCGCCTGCATCGGTGGCGGCCAGACCCTCAGCGGTCAGCAGGAGCAGGCCGTGCATATTGATGCTGCCGTCTGCGTTCCGGGTCGGAGCAACGGAGGTGTCGAGGCTCTCAAACCAGCTCTCCTTCACCGTGACGGTGTTGGTGGATTTGTTGTGGCTGGTCTGGGTTTCGGAATCCCAGTAGAAGTTGTTCGGGCCGTAGACAGCGGTGCTGCTCTGGCTCTGGAGGGCCAGCTGCTCCTTGCCGTCGGTACCCTTGCGGAAGGAGATGACACCGTCGGCGGCATAGTCGGTCACAGCGGACTTGTTGCCGGTGTAGAGCGCGACGTTATAGCCCTCGTTGTTGTAGGAAGTGGAGCTGTAGACCTTGACGTCCGGGCAGGAGTTGGAGTCGATGCCCTTGGCGGCGTTGTCGTAGGAGATGGAGTTGAGGAGCTTGTGGTTGCCGGGCAGATTGGTGCCGCCCATCTTGAAGCCGTTGCCGTTGCCTGCCGCGATGGTGACAGCAACATTGCTGAAGCTCAGGTTGCCGTCGTCGTCACAGGTGACGGTCGGGAACTGGAGCGACTGCTTCTTGACCGGCTCTGCAGCCAGCATCAGATAACCGTTCTTGTAGGCGACGCAGTTCTGGATGGTGACCGCGCCGATGGAACCGGTTGCAGCCTTTGCGAAGAGATCCCAGCCGTCATCGGCGTTGTAAGCAGCGATGCAGCCGTCGAAGACGTTGCCCTCGCCGGTGGTCAGTTTGGCGGCAAAGCCGTCGGCGTCTTCCATCGCGCGGTCTGCGTTGTTCATGGAGGTGCAGTTCTTGATGGTGTTGTGGCTGGGCCACAGAGCCTTGTTATCAGTGGACAGGCCGGAGACCTGCAGGCCGGTGTTGCCGTTGTTGTAGAAATTCATCTGCTCGAGGACGCAGTAGCTGCCAGCCAGCTGCATACCCTTCGCGCCGTCTGCGGTGTTGGTGATGTTGATCTTGCTGATGTTCCAGTAATTGCCCCAGACACTGAAACCAGTGCCGACGCCGCCGAAGTCCAGCGTTGCGTACTTGCCGTCAGCAGTCGTCATGGTTATGGGAGCTTCTGCGGTGCCGTCGCGGCCGCGCTCGACTTTCAGCTCACCGGTCAGATGGTAGGTGCCGCTTTCCAGCTGGATGGTCTGGCCTGCTGCGGCGTAGTTCAGCGCGGTCTGAATGTCAACTGCGTCTTCCGCACGGGTGCCATTGTTAGCTGCGCTGCCGTCCGGGGTGACGACGATGATGCCGTTCGCGCCCAGAGTACGGAGCGAAACCTTCTTCTCGATAGCAGCGGAATCGTAGCTGCTCAGCTTTTCGTACGCGCTGATGGCGTAGTTTTTGTCCGGGGTGAACTTGACCTTAAAGGTGGTATCGCCGGTCACGGCGTAGCTCTTGGAGAAGGGCTCACCTGCCTTGATGTCCACATTTTTGTCCACGACCACACCGTTTGCGGAGACGGTCGCTTTGCCGTCGGCGTTGGCCTTGAACACCAGTTCATAGCTGTCACCGGTGCAGGTGGCAGGGCTGGTGATCTGGTAAACGGGGGCAACATAGCTGGTAGGCTGGAGCGTCCACTCGGAAGCGTTCCACGTGCTCGTGGTGTAGGTGATGTTGGAGAAGGTCACGTTCATGCCGCGCGCCGCCGCAAAGCCCAGATAAGCTTTGTTGGCTTCCTGCACGGTCATGGGGTCGTCCAGCTCTGCGTACTTGGAGACGCTGGAAGCGGTGCTGTCCTTCGCCGAGATGTACAAGGTCGAAGAGCCGACGACGTCGCCGGTCGAGCCGTCGGCGTTGATGGCGTACTGGGTGGCGACGTAGCTGTTGCTGGTCTTGGCAAGGCTCACACGGTAGGTGTCGCCCTGCTTGATGGCCTGCGAGCTGAACGCCGCACGATTCGACTTGACGTCGTTGGAAGCAGCCGTCTCGTTGGAGATGATGCCGGTGTAGCTGCGGACGCCCACAGCGTCTTTGATCTCAACACCGTCCAGAGGGAGCTTGGTGCCGACGACAGAAATTTGATTCGAGAAATAGCTGCCGGAGCCGCTGATGCTGTCGCGCACCATGAGGGCAAATCCCTCCTGACCGTCCGGAGCCGGGTTCACATAATCGATGGTGACATCGGCCTGCAGATAGAAGTTCTGGGTGGTCGGGTCGATGGTGGTGTAGTAGAAGGACAGGCCGTCTGCCGGGGAGTCCGCGACGAACTTGCCGCCCTTCTTGTCGATGGTGCCATCATCTTTGATGGTGCAGGAGTTGAGGGTGACCTTGCCGTTGATGTCCGCGCCATCTGCGATGGTGTTGACTCCTGCTGCAGTGGAGGTGCCGAAGGCTTTGAACTGCCAGTCGCCCGATGCGGAGGAAGACCCCTCCGCAAACGCGGCCAGCGGTGTCATGCCCAGAAGCATCGCGCCTGCCAGCAGTCCGGCCACGGTGCGCCGGATGCTTTGCTTTGCGTTTCTCATAGAAACTCTCCTTTTCCTGCCGCCCTGCCGGAAAGCGCAATCTCCCCGTTGCGGTTGCGACACAATGTTGTATTCTAGTTTACATGATTCCTGCAACTTTACAAGATTTAATTGAAGATCGCGGGCAATTTCGGCGTTTGAAATAAACTTTTTAGGATTTTTTTGGAAGAAACGCCGAAATACGTCAGGGAGAAAGCAAACGAAAAACCTCTCCGTCATGGCTTCGCAATGCCACCTCTCCTACGGAGGAGAGGCTTTGACAGAGAGAAAAACTTTCTCTTTTTGCCAGAGGCTCCCCCTATCAGGGGAACTGGCGAGCGTAAGCTCGACTGAGAGGCTTGATGACAGCAATTCAACTTTTTAATGCAACAGCAACAGCGTTGAATTGCATATCGAAAAGATGTTGTTTGGATGCTGCACCAATTTCTTGACTTGCGATAAAGGCAGCGAGAACCTGTTACTCCAGCACCTTGGCTTTCTGCAGAGCGGTGATGATGAGGGGGATGAGCACCAGCTGTGCGATGATGCCCGGCACAGCGGTGAAGAGCGCGCCGGACAGGAAGGCCGAGAACGGGAAGCTCGAGCCGGACAGGCCCGCCAGCACGAAGCGGACCGCGCCCCAGACGAGGCGGCCGGCCACCATGGCCGCCGCGAGGGTGGCGTAGGTCATGGGCAGGGTGTGCTTCACCCGGTGGTAGAGCCAGCCGGACACGGCACCGTAAGCTGCCAGCTCAAAAGCCATCGAAATGGCGATGGGGAACATCGGGGGCATCCCGAAGAGCACCGAGCGGAGCAGCGGGGCCGCGAAGCCCACAGCCAGACCCCACGGCCCGCCCAGCACGAAGCCGCAGAGCAGGATGGGGAAATGCATCGGGCAGAGCATATTGCCTACCTGCGGCAGATGGCCCGTCACCATGGGCAGCACGAAGGCCAGCGCCAGAAAGAGCGCGGCCAGCACGACATTGCGGGCCGGAGAAGCGTTTTTGGTTTTCATCTGTTTCCTCCTGTGACTGCGCCGCAGAAAAACAAAAAAGAGGCCTGCCAGTCGGCTTGCAAGCCAACGGCAGACCCCTTCATGGCGTCTGTTTCAAAAATGCGGCGGCTGAAAATAGCGTAAGGCGGGCTTCGGCCCGCAGGCCCGGCTTCCTGCCGGAAATCGTGAAAATTATAGCAGAGTGCCGCAGGATTTGTCAAGACCGCCCCCGGACAGGCTGCAAATTGACCAAAAAAGAAGGCGTTTGGAGCAGTTTTTGACCGCCTGTGTACATTTTGCTGAAAGAAGCTTGACCTTTTTGCACAGAATAGATAATATAAACTTGAATTATAGCGCAATGGGGCGGCGGGAGCTGTGCCTTGCGCGGCTGTATACTTGCAACTTCTGAGGTTCATACGGGAGGACCATCATGACAAATGCAGAAAAGCTTACCCTTGCCAAGCACGCCTGTCACATCCGCATGGGCGTGATCGAGGGAACTCACAGCGCCAAGTGCGGCCATCCGGGCGGCAGTCTGGACATCGCCGAGGTGCTGTCTTATCTCTACTTCGTGGATATGAATATCGACCCCAAGGAGCCGAAAAAACCGGACCGCGACCGCTTCGTGCTGTCCAAGGGCCATGCAGCTCCGGCACTTTACGCCACGCTGGCCGAGCGCGGGTTCTTCCCGGTGGAAGACCTCAAGACCCTGCGCAAGATCGGCAGCTACCTGCAGGGCCACCCCAACATGAATGAGACTCCGGGCGTGGATATGTCCACCGGCAGTCTGGGTCAGGGCGTGTCTGCCGCCTGCGGCATGGCTCTGGGCGCAAAGCACAGCGGCAAGCCCATCAATGTCTACACCATCCTCGGTGACGGTGAGGTGGAAGAGGGCGAGTGCTGGGAGGCTTTCATGTTTGCCGCCCACTATAAGCTCTCCAACCTCTGCGTCATGCTGGACCGCAACCACCTCCAGATCGACGGCACCACCGAGACGGTCATGAATAGCGCCCCGCTGGAAGAAAAGCTCAAGGCGTTCAACTTCAACGTCCTGACCATCAACGGCCACGACTACGACCAGATCGAGTCTGCCATCAAGGCGTTCCACGCCGAGAACGACAAGCCCACCTGCATCATTCTGGACACCGTCAAGGGTACTGGCGTCTCCTTTATGACCAACTCTGTGGATTGGCACGGCAAAGGCCCCAACGACGAGGAGTACGCTGTGGCCATGCAGGAGCTGAACGCAGCCTACGCCGCGCTGGAACAGGAGGACAAGTAAGATGGCAGATGTGAAAATGATCGCTACCCGCGAGAGCTACGGCAATACTCTGAAAGCACTGGCCGCTGAGGGCCACGACGACCTGGTGGTCCTGGACGCCGACCTCGCTGCCGCTACCAAGACCGGTATGTTTCGCAAGGCTCACCCGGACCGCCACTTTGACTGCGGCATCGCCGAGGCCAACATGATGGGCGTCGCCGCCGGCCTGTCCACCATGGGCTATGTTCCCTTTGTGTCCAGCTTTGCAATGTTCGCTGCGGGCCGTGCCTTTGAGCAGATCCGCAACTCCGTGGCCTACCCCCACCTGAACGTGAAGATCGGCGCTACCCACGGCGGTATTTCCGTCGGTGAGGACGGCGCTTCTCACCAGTGCTGCGAGGACTTCGCCCTCATGCGCAGCCTGCCCGGCATGACCATCATCTGCCCCGCCGACGACGTGGAAGCACGCGCTGCTGTCCGCGCCGCCTACGAGATGCAGGGCCCTGTCTACCTTCGCTTTGGCCGTCTGGCTGTTCCCGTGTTCCACGACGAGGCCAACTATCACTTCGAGATCGGCAAGGGCGAGCAGCTCACCGAGGGCAATGATATTGCCATCGTGGCCACCGGCCTGATGGTCAACGAGGCCCGCAAGGCCGCCGAGACCCTGGCCGCCGAGGGCATCCACGCCCGCGTCATCAACATCCATACCATCAAGCCTCTGGATGAGGACATCATCCTCAAGGCTGCCAGGGAGTGCGGCAAGATCGTCACCGCCGAGGAGCACAACGTCATCGGCGGTCTGGGCGAGGCTGTCTGCTCCCTGCTCAGCGAGAAGCTGCCCACCCCTGTCCGCCGCGTCGGCGTGCAGGACAAGTTCGGCTGCTCCGGCCCCGCATGGGACCTGCTGAAGGAGTATGGTCTGGACGCTGCCACCATCTGCAAGACCGCAAAGGAAATGCTGGGCAAGTAAGCTCTTTCTCTGAAATAACGAACGCCGCTGTGCATTGCACGGCGGCGTTTTTGCATCTCACAGAGCGTTTATCAGCTTTTCCCTCTCGGCGTACACCTCGGCGAAGACTTTGCGCAGGGTGCATATCTCGGGGCGGGGGTCATCCCGCAGGGTCAGCAGGCGGGTGTCCGGGATGGACAGATGCAGCGGGATGTGCCACCCGGCAGGGAAAGCCGGGTATATCATCGGGCAGAGGAACATCCCCCGCCCGGCCAGAAGCTCGGCGTAGACCGACTCGTAGTTTTCCACCATCCGCCAGACCGGTGTGGAATAGGGCATCCCCGGCTGCTTCTGGGCGAAATCCACCATATCCTGATAGAGGGGCTCGTAAAATATCTGCTGTCCGGCAAGGTCAGAAAGCTCGACGCTGCTTTGGCCGGAGAATGGGTGCTCCGGCGCGGCGATGAGGTAAAACCGGTTGCCGATGATGGTCTCACAGCGTATCTCTGGCGGCAGCGGGCCGAAGGGAAGGTAGAGCGCCGCGTCTGCCTCGGTGCAGAGCATGTGGTGGTAGCTGGAGGGGACAGGCGTGGTGTCTACTTTGAACTCATAGCCCGGCAGTGCGGCGTGGAGCCTCGCCATCAGGATGGGGTAGATGGGGTCCCGCTGCAAAAGCACCGGCGGCAGGCGGAAAGTCAGGGTGTGGTGGGTGCCGAAGCCTTTCAGCGCCGTGCGGGCGTTGAGGATGCCGCGGTAGAGGTCTTCCGCATGGGGCAGCAGGGCGCGGCCTGCCTCGGTGAGGGCCACCTGCGTCGTCGTGCGGCGGAACAGTGCGGCGTCCAGCTCCTTTTCGAGGCTGCGTATCTGGTAGCTCAGGGCGGGCTGGGTGCAGTAGAGTTCCCGCGCGGCGGCGGAGAAATTCAGCGTCCGGCTCACGGTGAGAAAGCAGAGAAGCTGGTGCTCGTTCATGACAAAAAACTCCTTTCCGGCGGCAGGACATCCGTACAGCCTCAGTATAGCAGGAAATAGGACACTTATAAAGTTTTTTTATCAGAATGCTTAAGATT
This sequence comes from Faecalibacterium longum CLA-AA-H243, assembly GCF_020687245.1. Taxonomy (GTDB): domain Bacteria; phylum Bacillota; class Clostridia; order Oscillospirales; family Ruminococcaceae; genus Faecalibacterium; species Faecalibacterium longum. The sequence goes on from NZ_JAJEQG010000028.1 coordinate 11,641, forward strand.
TTTTAATTCCCTTTTACTTCGTTATATTTTATACTATCTCTCGGAAGAACGATTTTCTACCTGAAAACGTCGAAAGAAGAAAGAGTAAGGAGCATTCCAGATGAAAAAGATCTCTCGTAAAGGCTTCCTGAAGGTTGCCGCCGCTGCCGCCATGAGCGGCGTCACCGCCAGCGCACTGGCCGCCTGCAACGCAGGCCCTTCCAGCAGCACTGCCGCCTCTACCGGCGAGGCCATCTACACCCCCGGCACTTACACCGGCACCGCCACCGGCATCGGTGAGGTGAAGGTCACCATGACCTTCAGCGAGACCGCCATCACCGACGTGGTCATTGACGCCTCCAACGAGACCGAGAGCATCGGCGGCGTGGCAGCCCCCACCCTGAAGGACGCCCTGATGGCTGCTCAGAGCACCGAGATCGACAACATCTCCGGCGCTACCATCACCACCAACGCCGTCAAGAAGGCCGCCGCAAGCTGCATCGAGCAGGCAATGGGCGTCCACACCGCAGGCGGCGACACCGCTGCATCTTCCTCCGATGAGGACTGGCTGGGTACCGAGCCGGAGATCGACGAGAGCAAGGTCGCCAAGACCGTTGACGTGGATGTAGCAGTCGTGGGCTGCGGCATCGCAGGCGTTGCCGCTTGCCGCAGCGTCGCTGAGGACGGCGGTCTGGTGGCTGCTTTCGAGAAGGCCGACGGCCCCCAGTGCCGCAGCGGCGAGTACGCCGTCATCAACGGCAAGGTGCAGGCCAAGTGGGGCCGCAACACCTGGACCCGTGAGCAGATCGACGACATCATCGACTCCCACATGGTGGAGAGCACCTACCGCTGCAAGCGCAGCATCATGAGCAAGTGGGCCCACAACATCGGCGAGACCTTCGACTGGTGGGTGGAGGCAAACCCCGACCTGTACTACGCCGAGACCACCCGCAGCGCTATTCCCGACGAGAGCGCGGACAATTTCATTATCCCCATCTTCTACCCGCTGCCCGAGCACTACGACTGGAAGCAGGAGCGCTTCCCCTGCTACCCCACTTCCGTTGAGTTCAAGCCCGACCAGCACGTCACCGTCGAGGCCAATATGCAGAAAGCCATCGACACCGGCAATGTCCAGACCTTCTACGGCTGCTTCGTTGAAAAGCTCATCATGGAGAATGGCCGCTGCGTGGGCCTCTATGCCCGCGATGCCGCTACCGGCGAGTACATCAAGTGCAACGCCTCCAAGGGCGTCATCCTCTCCACTGGCGACTACTCCCAGAACACCAAGATGCTCAAGCACTTCTGCCCCGAGGTCATTGAGAACAACATCCAGTGCCTGTTCACCAATGTGGATGTGGAGGGCAACTTCACCAACCAGGGCGACGGCATCCAGCTGGGTATGTGGGCCGGCGCTCAGGTGCAGCAGAGCCACGCCCCGATGATCCACCACATGGGCGGCGGCGCCGACCTCGCCGGCGTAGGCGTCATGGGCAATGCAGGCTTCCTGAACCTCGACCTCAACGGCAAGCGCTTCATGAACGAGGACCTGCCCGGCCAGCAGCTGGAAAACCAGATCGAGCTGCAGAAGAACCGCGAGAGCTGGCAGATCTTCGACTCCAACTGGCCTGAGCAGCTGCCCTATATGCCCGCAGCCCACGGCGGTGCCTGCTACTATGAGGACTACGCCAGCGAGGACGAAGGCCCCAAGAACAACACCACCTACCGTAACTACAAGAGCCCCTATCAGCTAGAAGCTGCTGTGGCCGATGGCCGCGCTGTGAAGGCCGACACGCTGGAAGAGCTGGTGGCAAAGATCTACCCGGACGATACTGCCGCCCAGCAGACCGCTCTGGACTCCATCCAGCGCTACAACGAGCTGGCCAAGGCCGGTTACGATGAGGACTTCCACAAGCCCGCTTCCCGTATGTGGGCAGTCGAGAACGGCCCCTTCTACGCCGACAAGTTCACCACTGCTCTGCTGCTGGTCTGCATCGGAGGCCTCGAGAGCGACGAGGACTGCCACACCTTCGACGCCGACCGCAATGTCATCCCCGGCCTGTACGTCGCCGGCAACATCCAGGGCAACCGCTTTGCCACCGAGTACCCCATCGGCCTGAAGGGCGTCAGCCACTCCATGGCTATGTACTACGGCTACGTCGCCGGCAAGAACGCCCTGAAGGACATCTGAGCCTGAAATCGCAAAATAATTTCCAGAGCCCGGAGCAGAAAGTGTCTGCCCCGGGCTTTTTATGTGACTTGCTCACGGAAAAACGCCGGAGTTTGGGGTATACTGTCCCTGTCAGATGAAAAAACACTCTTTATGGAGGGAAACGATATGGCAGTCATCACCATCACGAAAGAAAACTTTGAGGCCGAGGTGCTGAAGAGCGTTCAGCCCGTCCTGCTCGATTTCTGGGCCGCCTGGTGCGGCCCCTGCCGGATGCTGAGCCCCATCGTGGACGAGGTGGCCGAGGAACGCACCGACGTCAAGGTGGGCAAGGTCAATGTGGACGAGCAGCCCGATCTGGCCGCCGAGTTCGGCGTCATGAGCATCCCCACCCTGCTGCTGTTCGAGAACGGTAAGCTGGTTCGTCAGGCCGTCGGCGCACGTCCCAAGAGCGGCGTGCTGGAACTGCTGGGCTGAGAATAAAACGGCGAGGAGCCGCTGCACGGAAAACGCTGTGCGGCGGCTCCTTTTTTGCGCCTGCATCATCTCAAAGCGGGCTTTCGTGAAATCATTTCGCCTTTCTGTACAAACGCACAGAAAAATCGTATCATAAAAATGAAAACACAGTCACTTTCACACTTTACAACTTTATCTAGATAAAGTAAAATAACCTTATCATAAGACAAAAGCGCCCGGGAAAAGGCGGGGCGCAGGGGGCGAGGCGGGCAAGCGCCCAGTGAAAAGTGAGGGAAAAGGTATGAAATTTGACATCTCCTGCTTACAGCCGAAGGAACAGGCCTCTTTCGCGCTGCGGGCGCTGTATGAGGCGGCGGGCTGCCGCAAATATCACATGGGCCGGTTCGAAGAGTACGGGCTGTATCAGGAGAACCGCAGCTTCCTTTCATCGGAGCAGGTCATCACCTTTACCGATCTGGACGGGCGGCTGCTGGCACTGAAACCCGACGTGACCCTCTCCATTGCCAAGACGGCACAGCCCGCGTCGGGCGAGACACTGCGCTACTACTATCACGAAAATGTCTACCGCCCCTCGGCGGAGAGCCACACCTTCAAGGAGATCGGCCAGATGGGCCTTGAAATGCTGGGCGATGTGGGCGAAGTACAGGTGCGGCAGGCGGTGTCGCTGGCGGCACAGTCCCTCGAGCAGCTGGGCCAGCCGTGGGTGCTGGAAGTGAGCCACATGGGCTACCTGTTCGGTCTGCTGGATGCGCTGGACGTGCCGGAAGCTTCCCGCGCCGCCCTACTGGCAAAGCTGAAAGCGAAAAACCTCCACGAGCTGAAAGCGGCGGCATCCGCCGCCGGGCTGGACGAGGCCGATGCCGACGCGCTGGCGGGGCTGATGAGCCTCTGCGGCAGCTGTGAGGATGTGCTTCCCCGTGTGGAAGCCGCCTGCCGGAACGAGCGGATGGAAGCCGCCGCTGCCGAGCTGAAAGCCATCACCGAAGAGCTGGCTGGTGCAGGCGGCAGCATCCGTCTGGACATGACGCTGGCCGGTGAGATGGAATATTACAACGGCCTTGTATTTCAGGGCTATCTGGAGTCGCTTCCCCGTCCGGTGCTCAAGGGCGGGCGGTATGACCTGCTGATGCAGAAGTTCACCCCGGGCGCGGGGGCCATCGGCTTTGCGGTCTATCTCGACGAGCTGGACCGCCTGAGCGCCCCGCTCCCGCCGGTACAGCAGCAGAAAACCGAAAAGACCATGCTGAACGTAGCTCTGCCGAAGGGCCGTCTCGGCGACAAGGTCTATGACCTGCTGGCTGGTATCGGCTACGGCTGCCCCGAAGACTACAACGCCACCCGCAAACTGGTGGTGGAGAACCCCGCCGCCGGCATCCGGTACTTCCTCGTCAAGCCCAGCGACGTTGCGATCTACGTCGAGCACGGCGCGGCAGACGTGGGCATCGTGGGCAAGGACATCCTGACGGAAGCGTCTGCCGATGTCTACGAGCTGCTGGACACCGGCCTCGGAAAGTGCCGGATGTGCGTCGCTGCCCCGGCAGATTACAAAGACGACCCCAGCCGCCCGGTGCGGGTGGCAACCAAGTTCGTCAACATCGCCAAGAGCTATTATGCATCCATCGGGCGGGACATCGACATCATCAAGCTGAACGGCTCCATTGAGCTGGCCCCCATCCTGGGCCTGTCCGACGTCATCGTGGATATTGTGGAGACGGGTACGACCCTGCGGGAAAACGGTTTGCGGGTGGTGACGGAGTTCATGCCCATCTCGGCCCGCTTCATCGCCAATAAGGCCAGCTACCAGTTCAAGCACCGCGAAATGGACGAGATGCTCGAAAAGCTGCGTGCCGCCCTTGCCGCAAAGGAGGAGAAAAAATGATAAAGCTGTATAACTTCGATGAACTGAAGCCCGAAGAGATACTGAACCGTGACATCCGCGCGGAGAAGAATGTGGAAGACGTGGTGGACGGCATCATTGCCGATGTCCGCGCCCGGGGCGACGAGGCCCTGAAAGAATACGCCCTCAAGTTCGACGGTGCCAAGCTGGATAACATCCAGGTGACGCAGGAGGAAATTGAAGAAGCCTTTGCGAATATGGACGGCTATTTCCTCGAAACGCTGCGGGAGGCCGCTGCCAACATCGAGGCCTTCCACCGCCAGCAGGTGCATAAAAATTTTGTGATGAACGACAAGCCCGGCATCGTGCTGGGCCAGAAATACACCCCCATCGAGAAGGCGGGCGTCTACGTCCCGGGCGGCACGGCGGCGTATCCTTCCACCGTCCTGATGGACGTCATCCCGGCCAAGGTGGCGGGCGTTTCGGAGATCGTCATGACGACTCCCGCCGGTAAGGACGGTAAGATCGATCCGGTCATCCTCGCCGCTGCGGCCACTGCAGGCGTGACCAGGATCTTCAAGACCGGCGGCGCACAGGCCGTGGCCGCGCTGGCCTACGGCACCCAGAGCATCCCGGCGGTGGATAAGATCGTCGGCCCGGGCAATATCTATGTCGCCACTGCCAAGAGGAAGGTCTTTGGCAAGGTGGGCATCGACATGATAGCAGGCCCCAGCGAGATCCTGGTTCTGGCCGACGGCGGCTGTGACCCCGCCTGGGTGGCCGCCGACCTGCTAAGTCAGGCCGAGCACGACAGGCTGGCAAGCCCCGTCCTCGTCACTGACAGCGCTGAGCTGGCCAAGGCCGTGCAGGCAGAGCTGGAAGTGCAGATCCCCCAGCTGCCCCGCGCCGCCATCGCCCGCGCCAGCGTGGACGACAACGGCAAGATCATCGTCTGCTCTGATTTACGCAAGGCCATCGAAGCCTGCAACATCATCGCACCCGAACATCTGGAAGTCTGTGTGGACGACCCCTTCAGCGTGCTAAATGAAATCAAAAATGCAGGCAGTATCTTCCTCGGTCGGAACGTCCCCGAAGCACTGGGCGACTACTTCGCCGGCCCGAACCACACCCTGCCCACCAGCGGCACGGCACGTTTCTCCAGCCCTCTGGGCGTGGACGACTTCGTCAAGAAGTCCAGCTTCATCTACTACACCCGGGAGGCGCTGGAAAAGGCTGCGCCCCGCATCGCTGACTTTGCCGAGCGGGAGGGCCTGCACGCCCACGCCCGCAGTGTGACCATAAGATATGAATAAACCTCTCAGGCGCTTTGCGCCAGCTCCTCTAATAGGGGAGCCTTTGGCAGAGAGGTCAAGTTGTAATAAAAACGGAGGCTGGCAAACATGAGCCGTTTTCTTTCTCCCACGCTGGAAGCTGTCACTCCCTACACCCCGGGCGAACAGCCGCAGGACCAGCAGTACATTAAGCTGAACACCAACGAAAGCCCTTATCTCCCCTCTCCGGCCGTGGTGGGGGCGGTGAGCGAGGCCGAGGTGGAAAAGCTCCGCCTCTACTCCGACCCTGCGTGTGCCGAGCTGCTGCGGGCAGCGGCGGCACACTTTGAGCTGAAGCCCGAGCAGATCATGCCCGGCAACGGCAGCGACGAGAACCTGTTCTTCGCCCTGCGGGCCTTCTGCGACGAGAACCACCCGCTGGCCTATGCAGACATCACCTATGGCTGCTACGGCGTCTGGTGCGGACTGATGCACATCCCCAGCCACATCATCCCGCTGAAAGAAGATTTCACCCTCGACCCGGCAGACTATTATGGCCTGAACGAGACTATCGTCATCGCCAACCCCAATGCTCCCACCGGTCTGGCCCTGCCCTGCAGCGCCATCGAGGAAATCCTGAAGAGCAACCCCAACCATGTGGTCATCGTGGACGAGGCCTATGTGGACTTCGGCGGCGAGAGCTGTGTGCCGCTCATCGACAACTACGAAAATCTGCTGGTCGTCCAGACCTTCTCGAAGTCCCGTCAGCTGGCCGGTGCGCGGCTGGGCCTCGCTATGGGCAATGCGAAGCTCATCGCTGACCTCAACCGGGTCAAGTTCAGCCTCAACCCCTACAACATCAACCGGCTGACCCTGAAGGCGGGCAAGGCCGCGCTGGAAGATACGGACTACTTCGACAAGACCCGCGCCGCTATCGTGGAGACGCGGGGCTGGACAAGGCAGCAGCTGGAAGCGCGAGGCTTTGCCGTGCTGGACAGCCGCTCCAATTTCCTGTTTGCTTCCACCGACAAAAAGAGCGGCGGCGAACTTTACCTGAAACTGAAAGAAAAAGGCGTGCTGGTGCGCCACTTCGACGCACCCCGTATCTCGAACTGGCTGCGCATCACCATCGGCACGCCGGACGACATGACCGCCCTTCTGCGGGCGCTGGATGAAATTTTGGAGGGCTGAGCCATGCGGGAAGTGACCATCGAGCGGAACACCAACGAGACCCAGATCGAGCTGACCCTGAACCTCGACGGCGCAGGCCGGTATCAGGTGGACACCGGCTGCGGCTTTCTGAACCATATGCTGGAGCTGTTTGCGCGGCACGGGCGCTTTGATCTGGTGCTTACCTGCCACGGCGACGTGGAGGTGGATTATCACCACACCACCGAGGATGTGGGCATCGCGCTGGGGCAGGCGTTCGCCCAGGCGCTGGGCGATATGCGGGGCATCCACCGGTACGGCAGCTTCTATCTGCCCATGGACGAAGCCCTCATCCTCTGCGCCGTGGACATCTCGGGCCGCTGCACCCTGAACTGGGACATCCATTGCAACACCGAAAAAGTCGGCGACTTCGACGTGGAGTGCGCCAAGGAATTCTGGCTGGGCTTTGCCCGCAGCGTGCCGGCCACCGTCCACTTCGTTCAGTTCGCGGGCGAGAACAGCCACCACATCCTTGAGGCCGCGTTCAAGGGCGCTGGCCGTGCGCTGGCCGATGCTGTCCGCATCGATGCGGCCCATCGGGACGAAATTCCTTCCACGAAAGGACTGCTGGTATGATATGCATCATCGACTACGGCGTGGGCAACCTGTTCAGCCTGAAATCGAGTCTGGCCCATCTGGGGCTGGAAGCGAAGGTCAGCGCGGATGCCGCCGACATCCGCGCCGCTGACCGGCTCATCCTGCCGGGCGTGGGCGCTTTCGGGGACGCGATGGCAAAACTTGAGGCCACCGGCCTTGTACCGGTCATCAGGGAAGAAGCGGCGAAGAAGCCCCTCCTCGGCATCTGCCTCGGGATGCAGCTGCTGTTTGAAAAGAGCTACGAGTACGGCGAGCACGACGGCCTTGGCTTCGTGCCGGGGCAGGTATGCCCGCTGGCTCCCGACCTCGGCGACAAGAGCCTGAAAGTGCCGCAGATCGGCTGGAACGCCGTCCACATCCTGCGGGACGACCCGCTGTTCAAGTACGTCAGGGACGGCGAGTATTTCTACTACGTCCATAGCTATTACGGCAAAAACTGCGCCGCCAACACACTGGCCGTCAGCGACTATTCCCTGCCCGTCACCGGCGTGGTGAAGGCGGGCAAGGTGTACGGAACGCAGTTCCACCCGGAGAAAAGCGGTGACGCAGGGCTGCGGCTGCTGAAAGCATTCAGTGAGCTGTAAATAACCTCTCAGTCTCGCATACGCTCGACAGCTCCCCTACCGAGGGGAGCCTCTGGCGAAGAGGCGAAGCTTCACGAAATGCCAAAGCCTCTCCTACTAGGAGAGGTGGCTGCACCGAAGGTGCAGACGGAGAGGTTGTATGAAGGAAAGCCTTAGATTAGGAGTAATAATATGCAGCTATTCCCAGCCATTGACCTGCGGGGCGGCAAAGTCGTGCGCCTGACGCAGGGCGATTACGACCGGATGACCGTCTACGGCGAAGACCCCTGCGCCCAGGCGCGGGCTTTTCTCGAAGCCGGGGCAAAAAACCTCCACGTCGTCGATCTGGACGGCGCAAAGGACGGCACCCTTTCCAATTACGACACCATCGCTGCGCTGGCAAAGCAGGGCGGCCTGTATATCGAAGTAGGCGGCGGCATCCGCACCGAAGAGCGCATTGAAAAATATCTCTCTTTGGGCGTGGGCCGGTGCATCCTTGGCAGTGTGGCCGTGACGAACTTTGACTTCACGGCCCGGATGCTGAAAAAGTACGGCGAAAAAATTGCCGTGGGCGTAGACGCCAAGGACGGCTATGTGGCGATCCACGGCTGGAAGGACGTCAGCGCTGAGCCGGGCGTGGCCTTCTGTCAGCGTCTGGCTGAGGCTGGATGCAAGGCCATCATCTACACCGACATTGCCTGCGACGGCGCGATGAAAGGCACCAACCTCGCCCTCTACCGCCAGCTTGCAAAAGAAGTGCCGGGCGTGGCCATCACGGCCAGCGGCGGTATTTCCTCGGAAAAGGAGCTGCTGGAACTGGAAGAGATGGGGACTGCCGCCGCCATCCTCGGCAAGAGCCTGTACACCGGTGCGCTGGACCTTGGGCGCTGCGTCGCGCTGGTGCAGAAGTAAGGAGCTAGACCATGATAACAAAACGCATCATCCCCTGTCTGGACGTCCGGAACGGACGGGTCGTCAAGGGAACGAACTTCGAGGGCATCAAGGATGTGGCCGACCCGGTGGAGATGGCCCGGATGTACAACGCGGCGGGCGCGGACGAGCTGGTGTTCTACGACATCACGGCCAGCGCCGAGGGCCGAGCCCTCTTCACCGACATCCTCACCCGGGTGGCCAGCGAGATCTTCATCCCCCTCACGGTGGGCGGCGGCGTCAATACGCTGGACGATTTCGACCGGGTGCTCAAGTGTGGTGCCGATAAAGTCAGCGTCAACTCGGGCGCACTGAGAGACCCCGGCCTCATCCCGGCGGCGGCCAAGCGGTACGGCGACCAGTGCGTGGTCCTCTCCGCCGACGTCAAGCGGGTGGACGGCCAGTTCCGCGTCTTTGCCAAGGGCGGGCGCGAGGACACTGGCCGGGACGCACTGGAATGGATAAAATGGTGCGTGGACAACGGCGCAGGCGAAGTGTGCCTCAACAGTATCGACACTGACGGTGTCCGGAACGGCTTTGACCTCGAGATGCTGGACGCCGTGGCGGCCCGGGTGAACGTCCCCATTATCGCCAGCGGCGGCGCGGGCAAAAAGGAAGACTTCCTCGAGCTGTTCCATCATAAAGGCATCGACGCGGGCCTTGCGGCGGGCATCTTCCACCAGAAGCTGCTCACCATCCGGGAGCTAAAGGAATACTTAAACGAAAATGGCGTGGAAATGCGGCTCTGAGCCCTTGCGTTTGCCCGCCGAATACGCTAAACTATAGCTGTCCCCCTGCGGGGAAGGAGAAACATTATGGATCTGAAATTTGACGAAAAGGGCCTCGTCCCTGCCATCGTGCAGGACCACTACACCAAAGAGGTGCTGACCCTCGCCTACATGAACGCCGAGACGCTGGCGCTGACCATCGCGGAGGGCCGGACGGTGTTCTGGAGCCGCAGCCGTCAGGAAATCTGGCGCAAGGGCGAGACCAGCGGCAACGTCCAGCGTGTGGTGTCCATCACCGCCGACTGCGACGCCGACGCGCTGGTGGTTGAGGTCGTCAAGAGCGGCCCCGCCTGCCACACCGGTGCCGAGAGCTGCTTTTTCAACGAAGTGTATGTTTCCCCGGAGCTGAAGCAGTTCAGCTGGCAGGGGCTGTATGACCTCATCAAGGGCCGCAAGACCAGCCCCAAAGAGGGCAGCTACACCACCTATCTCTTCGAGAAGGGCAAAGAAAAGATCCTCAAGAAGGTGGGCGAAGAGTGTACTGAGGTCATCATCGCGGGCGAAAAGGAAGACAAGGCCGAGACGGTCTACGAGATCAGCGATTTGGCATACCATGTGCTGGTGCTGATGGTACAGGCCGGCATCACGGTGGAGGACATCACCCGCGAGCTGGAAAAACGACACGTTATCGACCATAAGGTCAAACAGGAAAGGATGCAGTGATTCACTATGGCAGATTATAAGAAGTCCAGTGTCCATTGTCACTCGACGATGTGCGACGGCAAAAACACCTTGCAGGAGATGGCCTCCGCTGCGTGTGCGCAGGGGCTGACCACACTGGGCTTCACGGGCCATAGCTATACCCAGCGCGACCGTGAATACTGCATGAGCCCCAGCCGCACGGCCCAGTACAAGGCCACCATCGCCAAGCTCAAGACCGAGTACAAGGGCAAGGTGGACATCCTCTGCGGCATCGAGTGGGATCTGCTGAGTGAGGACAAGCGCACCGGCTACGACTACTGGATCGGTTCTGCGCACCACCTCTACGGCAAGAACACCGGCAAATACTACGAGATCGACTTCCGTCCCCAGGATCTCCACGACTGCATCTACGACGACTTCGACGGCGACCCTCTGGCCGCTGTGGAAGCATACTTCGCCGAGGTGGAGAAGGTGGCGGCCATGGGCCCCGACATCCTCGCCCACATCGACCTCATCAAGAAGCTGAACGCTGCCGGTGAGTTCTTCGACGAAGAGTCGCCCCGCTATAAAGCCGCAGCCCTCAAGGCGCTGAATGCTGCCAAAGAGCACGGCTGCCTGCTGGAAGTGAACACCGGCGGCGTCTACCGCGGCTACCGCAAGGACTTCTACCCCGGCGCATGGCTTCTGGGCGAGTGGCAGAAGATGGGCGGCAAGGTCATCATCACCTCCGACGCCCACGATGTGGACAGCCTGACCTTCGGCTTCGACGAGGCTGCTGCCGCCGTCAAGGCCGCAGGCTTCAAGAGTGTGGAAGTGCTGACCGTCAACGGCTTCGAGACGCAGGAGCTGTAACGATCTGAAAATATTGAAAAGGGCTGTTGTACAGCGGAATCAACCTCTCCGTCAGCGCTGACGGAGAGGTTGTACCTGTACAGCAGCTCCTTTTTGTGACTATGGAGGAACGCTTATGACCCAGTCCCCCGCGAAAAAATCATTCTTCAACCGGAACGTCGATTTGATGAACGGCCCCATCTTCAAGAGCCTGCTCATCTTTATGCTGCCCATTCTGGTGTCGTGCCTCTTCCAGCAGCTCTATAATACCGTGGACACCATGATCGTCGGCAATGTGCTGGGCGATACCGCCCTTGCCGCCATTGGCGCCTGCGGGGCCATCTACGAGCTTCTGGTTGGATTTGGCATCGGTATCGGCAACGGCCTCGCCATCGTCGCAGCGCGCGCCTACGGGGCCGGAGACGATGACCAGCTCAAACAGACCGTGGCGGGTTCCATCGTCATCGGCATCATCGCGTCGGCGGTCATCACGCTGGCGGGTGCGGTGGGCCTGCATCCGCTGCTGGAACTGCTGGACACCCCGGCGGAAATTTTAGAGGACGCCTACGGCTATATCATCATCATCGACTTCGGCGTCATCGTCATGTTTGCCTATAACCTCTGCGCCGGCCTGCTGCGGGCCATCGGCAACAGCTTTATGCCGCTGGTCTTCCTCGTCCTCTCGTCGGTGCTCAACGTCATCCTCGACCTCTGGTTCATCGCTGCGCTGGGCATGGGCGTGGCCGGTGCCGGTGTGGCGACGGTCATCTCTCAGGGCGTGTCGGTGGCGCTCTGCATCCTGTATGTTTTCCGCAGCGCCCGGCTGCTCCTGCCTGAGAAAAAGCACTTCCATGTGGAGAGCCGCCTCTATTGGGAGCTGTTCAGCCAGAGCATCTCCATGGGCCTCATGAGCAGCATCGTCTCGGCAGGCTCCGTCGTTTTGCAGTACGGCATCAATGGCCTCGGTACGCTGGTCATCGCGGGACACACTGCGGCCCGAAAGCTCTTCGCTTTTACGGATATGCCCCTGACGGCGATGGCCTCTGCCTGCTCGACCTACGTCTCCCAGAACTACGGCGCGAACCATCCCGACCGCGTCCGCCGCGGAATGCGGGACATCTATCTCTACGGTGTCGTGGTGGCTGTGACGGCTATCCTGCTTATGAGTGTGGGTGCGGAGTGGATGGTGAAACTGGTGTCCGGCTCTTCGGAACCGGTGGTGCTGGAAAACGGCGTGCGGTATCTGGTCTGGAACGCACCCTTCTACGCCGTGCTGGGAATGCTGCTCTCCACCCGCTACGCTCTGCAGAGCATGGGCGAGAAGGTGCTGCCCCTGCTGTCCAGCGTCATCGAGTTTCTGGGCAAGATCGTCTTCGTCCTGCTCTTCATCCCCCGCTTTGAGTATAACGCGGTCATCCTCTGCGAGCCGGTCATCTGGTGCTTCATGACCATAGAACTGCTTATGGCATACCGGCATAATTCCTTCGTGTTTCCGAAGATGAAAAAATAAAAGAACTCCCCGCCATGCAGCTGCACAGCGGGGAGAAAGAGGGAGGAAAATTTCAGATTCAGAGGGCCGAATAGCCGAAGCTGTTCACCAGCGCGTCGATGTGCTGGCCGGCCTTGCACATGGGGCAGTCGCGGCTGTCGAAGCTGGCGTAGTCGGGCAGGCTGGAGGGGTCGAAGATGGAGGTGACCGGGATGCCCAGACACTCGTGGGTGGTGGCGAAGATGGCCGACAGGCCCGCCACGGTGCCGCCGTAGTAGTTGACTGCCTCGATGGCCGCCTGCACGGTGTAGCCGGTGGTGATGGAGGCCGACAGGATGAGGACGTGCTTGCCCCTGACCATCGGGGCGAGATTGTCGCGGAGGATGATCTGGCTGCCGCTGGTGTACTCGGGGGTGATGACGTAGATGGTCTGGTGGGCATTCATGTTGGCAAAGCCGTCTTTGGTCAGCTCGTTGGCCAGACAGGTGCCGATGACCTGTGTGCCGTCCAGACAGAGCACGGTGTCCACGATGGTGCTGTGCTGATAGGCAGCCACCAGCTCCTTGGCGACAGCCTTCGCCTCCGAGAGGCGGGCTTTCTGGGTGGTGACGTCGATGTAGTAGTTGATGTGGCTGTGGCTGGTGGCGAAGTGGCCCTTTGCCACGCGCAGGAACAGACTGCTCTTGTTGGTGGGAAGCTTTACCATATTGATCATAACTGCACACTCCTGTTCTTGTGAAATCAGGCAGGACGCCCATCCCTCAAAAGGAAACAGCGCGGCGGCACATCTGTCCGGCCGCTGCGCTCCCCGGTTGGTATGCTCTTATTGTAGCAGGAAAAGCACCTTATGCACAAGACACAAAACCACTAAAAATCCTTGCCTGCGTTTTGGCAGAATGACGGAGAGGGGCAAACAAAAAGCGTCTGAGACAAAAGTCTCAGACGCTGAATGTTTTTATGATAAGAAAATCACTTCAGGTATGTATTGCCGGTAGTAACAGTGCTGTCAACAGTCATCTTCCAAGTGCAGAAAGCGCGGGTGTAAGCCTGAGTACCCTCGCTTGCCTGAGGACGGGGCCAGAACTTGACCTGGATGGTATCGCCATCAGCGACGCTGATGTTCGTAACCTTCAATTCGGTTTCCAGAGTCTCGTCTTTTTCCAGATAGTTGTCGCTCTTGCTCAGAGAAACACCGCCAGTGCCGTCGGTGTTATTAGCATGATAAGTCGTGACCGTCTTGCTGCTATCTTTGGGAGTGACCTCGACCTGGAAGTTTGCAGGACCGATAGGCAGACCAAGCTTGGAGGTGCCTTTCAGATTGAATTTGCAGGTCAGGGTCGAGCTGGAGCTAACGGAATTCAGACTGGCACTCTCGAGTTTGAAAGCACCCATCAGCTTCAGGGTGCTGCCGATTTTACCGGTCTTCTGATACTCATCCTCACCACAGCCAACGAGCAGGCTGGAACCAGCCACAGCCACGGCAGCAGCGGCGCTGTACTTCAGGAAAGAGCGGCGGTTGAATTCTAAGGACATGATCGTTCCTCCTTTATGTAGAAACACAGAAATCATTGTACTGCCCCGAAGGGCGTCTTGCCTATACAATAGGCGAAAAATGAGCAGATGTCAATGCTTTTCACAAAAATTTTGTGGGGAAGCTCTGCCCTTTATGACGGAATTTCGTCTCGGAAAAATGCCTCAGGCCTGCGTCAGGTCAGAAGAGTTCAGAGAGAAGGTGAGGCTCTTGTTTGCCACGAAGGTCGGGGTGAAGGTGACGCTCAGCTTCTGCCAGCCGGTGGGGACACAGCAGATCAGCTGGATGTAGCCTGCGCCCTGCGGGGGCAGATTGGTGGACTCAGAGAAGCTCTGAGCGGCAGCATCATAGAGCTGGATGTAAGCGCCGACCTCGGCCTCAGCGCCGTCGCAGACAGCGGTGAAATCGGTGGTGGAGGCGGCCAGAGCGTGGAAGTACTGACGGGCGACATCAAGCTTGGTAGCCTCATCGTCCAGCGGATAGGCGGCATCCAGTTCGGCGAGGTTCTGTGCGCCGATCTCAAACGTGGTAGCGCCGGAGCGGTTCACAGCGGTGACGAGCACAGCGACATACTCGTGGTCGGGCAGGTCAGGAGTGTTGGCCATGGTAAAGACGCTGGTGAGCTGGACGCCCAGATTGTTCCAGTTGCTGACCTTGTCGCCGACCTTGACTTCGATGGCGTTGCTGGTGCTGGAACCGCAGCCGCCCAACATGGCAGCAGCGCCCAGAGCTGCTGCGGAGGCACCGGTACACTTGAGGAAGGTGCGGCGGGAAATTTTATTGGACATGGATGTGTCCCTCCTTGAATTCGCTTTATTATGAAGTACGATGAAAATGTTCTATCTTGTTTATAACATCTTTTGCACGCAGATGCAAGCAAAAAACGGCAGAATTTACACTAGTTTCACAGAGACTTAAGTGCGGTCCTCTCCGGTCAGTTCCCGGGCGCGGGTCTCGCTGGTCTTGACCAGATTGAGCAGGCTGGGAGTATACAGCGGGTATTCCCGGGTCAGGCTCTCGGTGGTCATGGCGAGGCAGGACGGGTCGGCCACGCCCTCGCCGCCGGGCAGCGCTTCGCCGGCCAGCAGGGCCTCCACATTGGCCTGAGCCGAGTGCATCACAGCGTCG
The DNA here is from genome assembly GCF_020687245.1 of Faecalibacterium longum CLA-AA-H243. Classification (GTDB taxonomy): domain Bacteria; phylum Bacillota; class Clostridia; order Oscillospirales; family Ruminococcaceae; genus Faecalibacterium; species Faecalibacterium longum. Next base: position 27,080 of record NZ_JAJEQG010000028.1, read on the forward strand.
GAGTAGCCGGGCCAGCGCCGGGCGTCCACGCTGAACATGCTGGGGGCATTGTGGGACTCGGCGGAATAGAGCAGACGGAACATCTTGGCCACGGCGGTCATCAGGTAGGCGCTCACCTCGGTGGTCAGGGCCTTGCTGTGGCACTCGCCTATCTTGGCGTAGAGCACGTTCAGACTGTTGGAGATGAGCTTTTTGTTCATCGTGGGCAGGACGCTGCCGTGGTAGATGTTGTCCTTCATCTTGTCGGGGTTGGGGATGTCCTCTGCCGAGAGCATCATGCCGTTGCGCTCTGCCGAACGGCCCAGCAGATAGTCGCAGGAAACATTATAATAGTCTGCCACCCGTACCACAAAATCCAGGCCGCACTCCCGGATGCCTTTTTCGTAGTGGGAAAGCAGGGCCTGCGAAACGCCCAGATCCTCTGCCGCCTGTTTCTGGGTGATGCCGCGCTCCTTGCGCAGCAGTTTGATGATACGATTGAACTCCATGATGTTTGGCTCCTCAGATAAAAATAGGACTTCCTTGATTTTTGGTTTACAGCACGTTGATTATACACAATGGAAAACGACTTGTAAAGCGAAAAAGTGACGGTTTTTCCGCCGGAAATTCGGCGTTTTTGTCAAAGGGGTTGCTCTTTCTACCATATCTATGTTAAAATAAACCTTGCCGGCATATATTTAGTGTCTGATGGTGCCGGAAAAATCAGCAGAAAAGCAAGATTTGTGCGAATCAGCACAGGAATAGATAGCTCATAAGAGGTGTTTTTACATGAAAACCTTTAAGCTCCATCTCATCCGCCACGGCCTGACTTCCGGTAATCTGCAGGGCCTTTACATCGGCAGCGGCACGGACATCCCCCTGTGTGACGAGGGCCGCGCCCAGCTGGCCGAGCTGAAAGAGCGGTTCGAGTATCCGCAGGTGGATACCGTCTTCTCTTCCCCGCTCATGCGCGCCGTGGAGACGGCCAACATCCTGTTCCCGAATGCGACCCACCAGTTCTCGGTGCATGACCTGCGGGAGGCCGGTTTCGGCGTCTTTGAGAACCATCCCGTCAAGGAGCTGGTGAAGAACGAGGACTTCAAGAAGTGGATCACCCCGGGCTCCGGCTTTGTGCCGGAGGGTGCAGAGCCCACGGAGCAGTTCCACGCCCGCTGCTCGGAGACGCTGCTCAAGCTGTTCGAGTATATGATCCGGATGGATGTCACCGAGGCCGCCTGCGTGACCCACGGCGGCGTCATCATGAGTATGCTGAGCCAGCGCGCCCTCCCCTCCCGCCACCCCGAGCAGTGGATGGCTGACCCCGGCTGCGGCTACACCGTCCAAACCGACGTTCAGCTCTGGATGCGCGACCGTCTGGTGGAGGCCATCGACATCGTACCCTTCGGTTATGCCGACACCCTGCGGGGTCAGGCGGAAGCCGAGGAGAATGAAGCATTCGAATAAGAAAGAACGCTCTGCCGCCCTGCGATTTTGCCGCCGGGCGGCATTTTTGTACTCTTTTGGTACAAAATCAGCAAAGAAAACGCAAAACCTGCGGCAGAACGCTTTCAAACCCTTGACAGGGGGCAAAGAAACCGATACTCTATAAAGTGAATGATTTTTCTCGCTGCAAGGAGGAGTCCCCGATGTCTCAGTCTCTTTCCCGCCGGTCGTTCCTGAAATGCGCCGGTTCGGGCGCGGTCAGTCTGGCCGCTGCCCTGCTCACAGGCGTTTCGGCGGCTGCGGCACAGCCCCGCGTGATGGGCCAGCCTGCCCTGCTGGACGGCAAGGCGGCGGTGGAGCTGCTGGGCTATGCGCCTGCACCCGGGCTGGGTGGTGTGTTGGTCTACCTCTCGGTGGAGAACCTCTCGGCCCGCACCCTGCCGGTGGGCGCAAGCTACCTCCACAGCCGGGATGTCTCGACTCTGAAAGAGCTTTACAGTCTGGACAGCGGCGTGACCGCCCGCTGCGGGGGCGAGAGCGTCCCCTGCGGCAGCTTTGCGGCACCGCTCTACGCGGAGAACGCCGCCGATGCCTCGGCCTTTACACTCAACCTCGCCGCCGGGCGCGGCGCGATGCTCCACTGCTTCTGCGCTGTCCCGGAGGATTGGGAGGCGCTGGAGCTGAGCTATCGCCCCGCCTTTGCCGCCGGACAGCCGGTGGAGTTCGTGGTGCGCCGGGACGCCGACGCCGTCCGTCTCGGACCGGTGCCGGCGACGCCGGCGGAAGTCGGAAGCGTAGTGGATTTGTAAGTCCTTGTTCTTCTTTTTACGGCTTCTTTCATGAAGTCAAGTTCTCTTTTGCGTGTCAAAAGAGAACCAGAAATGGTTCTCGCGCCTGTGCGCGGGGCAGAACGCTTTTACGTTAAGTGGAATTGTTCTCTTTTGATGTCAAAAGAGAACCAGAAAACCACCAGCGATTTCGACGCGCTGGATCCACGAGAAAGGGG
>NZ_JAJEQG010000029.1 GCF_020687245.1 Faecalibacterium longum CLA-AA-H243
GGGCGACCAGCAGGGCCATATACTGTGAAGAATCTCAAACCGGTGGAAGGAATGTTATACAGCTTCGAGTAGGCATGGGCCATCAGTTCATTTGATTTCTTGGTTGCCGCATACAAAGATACCGGGTTATCCACCTTATCATCCGTACTGTAAGGCACTTTTTTATTACTGCCATAGACCGAAGAACTGGACGCATAAACCAGGTGTTCCACCGGGGTATGTCCTTCATCGTAAGAGTGACGGCAGGCTTCCAGAATGTTATAGAAGCCAATTAGGTTTGCTTCCACATAGGCATCAGGATTTGTAATGGAATACCGAACGCCAGCCTGCGCACCGAGATTCACCACGATTTCCGGCTTATACTGCTCAAAGATAGCTTCAATCACAGACTTGTCTGCCAGATTACCTTTTACAAAACTGAAATTTTCAAACTGCTCCAGTTCATTCAGTCGAGCCTCTTTCAGCCGGACATCATAATAATTATTCATATTATCCAGGCCAACGATCTTGACCCCCTCCACTGTGGAGAGCAGCCGCTTTGCAAGGTTCGAGCCGATAAATCCAGCCACACCTGTGATGAAAACGCTCTTGTTTTTCAGATCAATTTTGGTCTTATTTTCCATCATAATTTTCTTATCCTCCCTTGTTGAATCCCCCACTTATTTCATTATACGGCAACAAGCCTGTATACAGATTGCAGCCACAATCCATACGCAGGCCTGTCTTTTTATTCTCCACGCCCCAACAAGCACACCTTAAACGTCTTAAAAATAATCTTCCAATCCACTAAAAAGCTACGTTCTTTCACGTATTTCACATCCAAATCCATCCACTCCTCAAAAGAGAGGTCATTGCGGTGCGGAGCGATCTGCCAATAGCAGCTCAGGCCCGGCGTCACATACAAACGCTGCTTCTCATAATCCCCATACTGCTCCACCTCGCGGGGAAGTGCCGGGCGGGGGCCCACAATACTCATGTCTCCCTTGAGGATATTCCAGAGCTGGGGCAGCTCATCGATGCTGGTCTTGCGGATAAATTTACCCACACGGGTAATGCGCGGATCGTCCTTGATTTTGAACACAGGGCCATCCATCTCGTTCTGGTCCAGAAGGTCGTCCAGTTTTGCCTCTGCGTTCGGACACATGGAACGAAACTTGTAGAACCTGAACGGTTTGCCATCTCGTCCAATGCGCTCCTGCGAAAAAATAGGCCCGGCAGAAGGGTCATCTACCACGATAGCGATAGCTGTTGCCAGCATCACCGGCGACAGCACCACAAGCGCCAGTGCCGATAAGACCACATCCTGCGTCCGGCGTCCAACCCAATATAACCGATGTTCCCGCAGATTCTGCTTTCGGTCGATGACGACCGGCTTTTCAATTCCAATTACTTCTGTACTCATTTTTACCTCTTCACACTCTGTATTTTCTCGCACGATCCCCGCTGCGCGCATTCTTACCCAGCCTTTGCTACGGGTTCCTTTTCCATTACCGCCCCATCAAACAATTCTTCCAGTAATTGTTTCTGGTCCGCACTTAATTTGGGAGAGTTATCTCGCAGCAGCCGTTTTTGGTCATATACCCACCGGCTCAACCAGATGCCATCCGCAGTTTTGTACTTGGCCGGGATTTTCAGATTTCCATGAGCCTTCTTATATTTCTGCGCCAGTTTATACCGGTGCTGCCACGGGTCAGGCTTGTCCCACTGCATCCCAATAGCATTCAGCCGTGCGATGCGTTCCGGTGTCAGCACACCACACCCTTTATCGGGGTTCAGCCGCGTGTACCGCTGCCGCTTGACCCAATTCCCGAGGTTGTAACCGCCCGGTGACACATATTCTGCCGGGACGTTCAGATCACCGTGGGCATCAAAGTAGCACTTTGCCTCCTGATAGCCTTCGTTCCACTGGCGATCATTGCGGTTGCCCCAGTACATCCCGATCCGGTTGAGTCGTTCGACCTGCTCGTCCGTCAGCTTTCCTTTCGGGTACGCCCATTGCTGACTTGTGACCCATTGCCCCAGCCGTTCACCAGCCGCTGTCACATAGGAACGTGGGATATTCAGGTTGCCGTTTTCCTCATAGTAGGCCGCAGCCAGCGCATAAGCTTTTTCCCACTTGGCATCAAAAACACTCCACACCATGCCGATCTCATCAAGCTGCGCAATGCGTTCTTCCTTCAAATTGCCATTCAGCTTCTGCTGCCGTGTTTTGATGAGCCACTTGCCCAGAGGGTAGCCGTCCGGGTCCACATACTTTCCAGCTACCATCAGATTCCCATAGGTATCATGATATTTTTTCGCCTTCTCAAAGCCACGCTGCCACGCGCTCTCTTTCTGATTTCCCCAGGCCATACCAATGCTGTCCAGCCGCGCGATCTGCTGTTCCGTCAGATTTCCGGAGACTCTCCCTTCGCGCACCCCGCGCTGTGTGACGAGCCACACCCCAAGGCTCAGGCCAGCAGGTGTCTTATACTGCTTCGGCACTTTTAAGTCGCCGTGTTCCGCATAGTAGATGCTTGCCTCAGAGAAATAGTGCTCCCAACTGGAAGAAAGGCTTTCCTGCAGCCGTTCAAACAGTATCCGGCAGTCATGCACCTGCTCGATGACCTCGAACCGCTCGGTGACGATCTTGTCACCCTCGCCGTTGGCATACAGACGGTGGACGGCCTCCTGCATCTCGCTTTGCAGACCGGAAATACTGGTCAAGCCTTCAAAATTGTTGACCACATCGAGAATCAGCGGAGCTGCGGTATCCCCAGCGGTCAGGGCGCGTCCGATCTGCTGCTTGTAGATAATGGGCGAAATCGTGGGCCTGAACAGGATGACCCCGGAAATCCCCTCCACATGAACGCCCTCGTTGAGCATGTCGATGCAGAACAGCAGCTTCAGCCGGTTGCTGGTGTCCGTTTTGAAGTCCACAAAGGCCTTATCGGTGTTCGGGTCATCCGAGTAGGCTTCGTACACCACAACATCTGGATTGACCCCTGCGAACCACTCCGGCACGTGGGATACCATCTCGTCCATGTGCTCTTTGTTGGCGCAGAACACGATGTATTTTCCAGATTTGTTTGTAATATGATGGGCAAAGACCCTGTCCAAGCCGTCTGCCTGCTCCAGTGCGCGGCGCAACGCGTCCAGATATTTCTGGTTCACATCCTGAATGCCCGGTGTCCGCAGGTTGTCCACCCGTGCCTGATACTTTGCAAGCGCTTTCTGGTACTGATAAACGGTCGTCACGTATTTTGGCGCAGGCAAAATGCCCCTGACGACTGCTTCGCCAAGGGTCATGTCGCTCGCAACACGGTTGTCAAAAAGCTCTTCGGCCATGTCGCGGTTATTATCCAAATATCGGATGTTTGTCGCCGTCAGCCCAAGAAGTTTTGCGTCCGGGCATAACTTTAATAGAGCCACCGTGCTTTCGCCCCAGCATTCCGCACCGGCACGGTGGAATTCATCGAGTATAATATAGGCGGGCTTCTGCGCTGCTATTTCGCCCAGCTGCGCCTGCGTACAGCACATCAGTTTGGCGTAGGTGTAAAAGTGAACATTTTCCAACGGAAACTCCGGGTCGTTCCTTTTCAGGCTCTCTAGCTGGGTCTTAAAGATATACTCACTGGGAGAAAGCCAGATCACGACCTTCTCCGGGTTGTCCTCGATCAGCTTGAACGCAATATAGCTCTTTCCGGTGCCGGTGGGATGAACAATGGCAGCCTTGCCATACTGCTCCATCATCCGGATCGCCGCACGATATGCTTTTTCGTTGTGCTCAAACAGACGCAATGCCACTCTGCTCACCCCTTCCCGCAATAAAGGGGTATCCTCCACATGGAAAATGGAGGATACCGATCTTTCGACATCGTTGTTTGAATTCTCTTATTATTTTATCATGGTTATATCTGGGATTCAATAGAAAATTATATAAATGTATCCCACATGGCCTTCGAAAAAGCTTCGTGAAAGTGGAAGTTTTTTTGCACAACGCCCAGTATCGCATGAAAAATCCAGATGAAAACGCATGTGAACAAAATAAGTGGTCAGATGGGTGTCCAAGACGCAGGAGGAAACAAAAATGGCACGACGGGGAGAAAATATACGCAAACGCAAGGATGGCCGGTGGGAAGGCCGCTATATCAAAGCTCGTACATCGGAAGGCAAAATCCAGTGGGGCTACGTCTACGGAACGGTCTATGCAGAGGTCAAACGAGTGCTGATTCAGAAGAAAGCAGAGGCTGGTTTCTACAAGCTGAAAAGAACCGACCTGACCTTTGAGACATTGGCCGAAGTGTGGTTGCACTCCCTGAAGAACGGTATAAAAGAATCCACCTATGCGCATTATTCGTACACACTGCACAAGTATCTTCTTCCGGTTTTGAGTAAAGTGCCCGTTGTGTCCCTTGACGAAAGCTTTCTGGAACAGGCCATGCAGCAGATCATCGCGCCTACGGATGCCGCACACAAGCCGCTGGGTAACTCTTCTGCACGGGAATGCCTCTCGATGCTGCGACGTATCTGCAAGTACGCCGCACATTTACGCCTGATTCGTCCGATGGAGCTGAAAGTAGCGCTGCCAAAAGCCATCGACAAAATTTCTGCGCCGCTCTCTCCGGTGGAGCAGCAACGGCTTTATCATTATGTACAGGAGAACTCCACGCCCCGCAAAATCGGCTTATTATTAGGGCTGGAATTGGGTCTGCGTATTGGCGAGATCTGCGGCTTACAATGGGGCGATTTCGACCTGAAACTCGGAACGCTGAAAATTAACCGGACGGTCTGCCGAATTTCCTGCGGAGATGGTCACACGAAGGTGGTCATCCAAACGCCCAAAACCCGCACCTCCCGCCGGGAAATTCCTATTCCAAAGCAGATATTGTTGATGCTGAAAAAGCTGCACGGAAACGCCAGCAATGCTACATGGTTTCTATCTGGCAACGAGTCCAAACCCACAGAACCTCGCTGCTATCGGAAAAGCATCAAGGTATATCTGAAACAGGCGATTGTCCGGCAAGTGCGTCCGCACACACTGCGCCATACTTTTGCAACGACCTGTTTGCAGGCAGGGTGCGATGTAAAGACCCTTAGCGAGTTGCTAGGACACGCTAACGCTAACATTACCTTACAGCGCTATGTGCATTCTAACCTGACCCAAAAGCGCCGGGAGATGAACCGGATATTCTCCCATCAGGGGTCTATAAAGGGCAGAAAAGTGCTAAATCTGATGGAATAACGCTCGATTTTAGCCACGGTCTTTCATTTTCCATATGGGGGATACTTTTTTTGTTTTTCGAGCATCATTTTCATAACGCAAAAAGACCCCTGCCGATCACATTTCTGTGAAAGACAGAGGCCTTCTACTACTTATGATTTAATTCGGTCTGGGGAGATGAAACAACGATCTCATTCTACCGGGTCAGTGTCCCCTTTCAGATTTTTAACCACCCCCGGGGTGCCTGATGCGGCATTTTCCTGCTCCATTCGAAGGCGTACTGCCTCCATGATGTATTCGGTCACACTTTTCCCTTCTTTTTGGGCTGCTACCTGAACCGCCTCTTTGTTGGGGAAGGCATCCATCCGAACGTCAAGAACAATTATTCCAGCAAAAAACAGGTCGCAGCCTTATAATTGCGCACAGAGCCTTTAGCCAGATGGCGGCATTCACAGTCATAGATAAATTCATCACGGAGATCTTTCAAACACATAAAAAAACACCCTTTCCTTCATGGCAGACCACAAAAGAAAGGGTGAAAAATTGCTAGATAAGCTTATCGTACCAAATCAAGCTTGTTCGCAGTTGAGCAAGACAAACTCTGGTAGACAATTCAAGCACTTTTGAGCGTAGAGCTGCGATTAGCAGTTCTCAGCGAAGTACTTAATGGTACGGACCATCTGAGAGGTGTAGGAGTTCTCGTTGTCGTACCAGGACACGACCTGAACCTGATAGGTGTCGTCATCGATCTTAGCGACCATGGTCTGGGTAGCGTCGAACAGAGAGCCGTAACGCATACCGATGACGTCGGAGGAGACGATCTGATCCTCGTTGTAGCCGAAGGACTCGGAAGTAGCAGCCTTCATAGCAGCGTTGATGGACTCCTTGGTGACGTCCTTGCCCTTGACGACTGCGACCAGCAGGGTGGTGGAGCCGGTGGGAACAGGCACACGCTGAGCAGAGCCGATCAGCTTGCCGTTCAGCTCGGGGATGACCAGGCCGATGGCCTTAGCAGCACCGGTGCTGTTGGGGACGATGTTCTGTGCGCCAGCACGAGCACGGCGCAGGTCGCCCTTGCGCTGAGGACCATCCAGGATCATCTGGTCGCCGGTGTAAGCATGAACGGTGGTCATGATGCCGGAGACGATGGGGTAGGTCTTGTTCAGGGTGTCGGCCATGGGAGCCAGGCAGTTGGTGGTGCAGGAAGCAGCGGAGATGACCTGATCCTCAGCGGTCAGGGTCTTCTCGTTGACGGAGTAGACAATGGTCTTCAGGTCGTTGCCTGCGGGAGCAGAGATGACGACCTTCTTGGCACCAGCCTGGATGTGAGCCATGCTCTTCTCCTTGCTGGTGTAGAAGCCGGTGCACTCCAGAACGACATCGACGTTCAGCTCGCCCCAGGGAGCGTCCTTTGCGTCCTTAACAGCGTAGATCTTGATCTCCTTGCCGTCGACGATGATGGAGTCCTCGGTAGCCTCGACGGTGTGCTTGCCCTCACCGATCTTGCCGCAGAAGGAACCCTGAGCGGTATCGTACTTCAGCAGGTGAGCCAGCATCTTGGGGCTGGTCAGGTCGTTGATAGCGACGACCTCGTAACCCTCAGCATCAAACATCTGACGGAAAGCCAGACGGCCAATACGACCAAAACCATTGATAGCAACTCTAACAGCCATGTTAATAGTACCTCCTAAATGTTCTTACCCTGATTCGGATAATTCACGGTACTCTTATTTTAGACCAAAACGGCCAAACTTTCAAGTGCCTGCCAAAAAATTAACAAGTCGTTTTCATACTTTTTTGCTTTTGTACTATTTTCTCGGGGAATAGGGTGTTGTTTTGAGCAATTCAACCAAGCGACTGCTGACGCATTTATGCATCCTGCTCAGTCCTTGTGCAGCGCACAGCGCTCAAGGCTCCCAAAGCGCCCACACAGCACAGCCCCAGCCGGAACAGCAGCGTCGGCGTCAGCAGAGCTCCGCCGCCCTCCTGTACAAGGGTCTGCAGCACGGTGGGCAGCTCCCAGCACAGGCAGAGGGCAAACGCCGCCAGCCCGCCGGCGCAGAGGGTGCGCCCGTCGGACGTGCCGGGCAGGTAGAGCGCCCGGGCCAGCGCCGAGAGGAACACCAGCCCCGCCAGCAGCTGCCAGACCATCGCCGTGGGGGCCACCCGGTGCCAGCTGGAGCTGTTCTCCATAAAGCGGGCCAGCACGCACCAGTAGAACACGGCGCTGCCCAGCACGGCGGGCGTCAGGCTGCGGGTGGGGGTCTTCCAGTCCTTCCGCAGCCAGCTCAGACCGAGACCGATCATCCAGAACGCGCACAGCGCCTCCAGCGCAGCCCGGATAAGCATTGCCACGCTGCTCCCCATCCAGAGGATGCGCAGCACAGCAGCCTCTCCATAGCAGACAGCCGCCGCCAGTGCCACGACGCCGGAAGGCGTACAGTGGCCCCGCAGCGCATCGGTCTGCGGCTTACAGCAGCGGCCCGCCGCTACGGCGGCACCGACGGCCACGGCCAGCGCACCGTACCGCAGCCAGACTGAGCCAACGATGCACAGGCCCGTTTCCGCGTCGGTGAGAAGGGCCAGGTCGATGCCCCGGAAAACGCCCAGCGCTGCGCTCAGGAAAAGCGAAACCATGATAAAAAAGTTCATCTGTAATCCTCAAATCTCTATCCCCTTTTCGGGGGAATTATCATAAGTGTATGATAGCGCGTTTTGGGCAGAAATGCAAGGCATTCCCCTCTTGTGCGCTTTTTTGCCGATGGAGGCCGGTATACTGAGTCCAAAAGTCTGTCCGGGAGGGAGATATGCCCCATGAAAAAAGCCTTTCTGCTCCTCTGCGCCCTGCTCCTCGTGCTGGGCAGCGCCCTGCCGCTGGCAGGCTACCGGCTGGCCCGGGCCGTGCTGGGCCGCAGGGCGGACGTTTCCCCTGCCCCGGCGTCCAGCACCTCTGCCGTATCGGAAGCCGCGCCTGCCGCTTTCGAGGGAGACGCAGACGTCTTTCTCATCGAAGACCTGAGCATCGGCGAGGTGCAGCAGGTGCCGAAGCGGGACTATCTCATCGGGGCCGCAGCGGCTGAAATGCCCCTCACATGGCCGGACGAGGCCCTCAAGGCGCAGATCGTCGCGGCCCACAGCTACGCGCTCTACTGCCGCGACCACGCCTCCGCAGCCAACGGCAGCTGGCTCTCTGCCGACCCGGCGCGGCGGCAGGGCTACCTGACCGACGCCGTCCTCCACAGCTACTGGGGGACCGACTACGAGGCCAACTATGCCCGCCTCTCGGCCCTCGCGGACGCCGTCCTCAGCGATATCCTCTGCTATGACGGTGCGGCGGCAGGGACGAGCTATTTTGCCATTTCCAATGGCCGTACTGAGGCCAGCGAGAACGTCTGGGGCAGCGCCCTCCCCTACCTCGTCCCGGTGGACAGCAGCACCGACCTCTCCGCCGACAACTACGAAGTCACCCTCACCCTTTCTGCCCCGCAGGTACAGCAGCTTCTTTCCTCGGGACTGGGCATCGCCGCCGACTCTGCCGCGCCGGAACGCTGGTTCGGTGAGACGACCCTGACAGCCTCGGGCTATGCGGCCTCTCTGCCCGTCTGCGGCCAGACCGTCTCCGGCACAGCCCTCCGGCGGGCTCTGGGGCTGCGGAGCGCCTGCTTCAACATCCGGTATCAGGACGGCAGCTTCCTCATCACGACGAAAGGCTACGGCCACGGTGTGGGCCTGAGCCAGTGGGGTGCCAAAGCGCTGGCCGAGCAGGGCTGGACCTACGAAGCCATCCTCACCCACTATTTCCCGGGGACGCAGCTCTGCCGATGACACAAAAACAGGGTGGTCAGCATTGCCGACCACCCTGTGTCTTTTTATTTTGGGGAAGCTCAGCCCAGAAGCCAGCTCCACAGCCCCTTCTTCGTCTCGGTCACAGCCTCAGCTTCACTCTCGACTGCCTCAGCCACCGCCTCTTCGGTCTCCTGAACGAGCTGACCCAGCTTCGTGCCGGAGGGGTCCTGCACCGTCCAGTAGGTCGCGGTGCTGCTGGCGCTGCCGGAAACGGTGAAGTCGCTCATGAAGCAGAGCGTCTGGCCGTTGGAGTCGGTCAGCACGACCATGTAAGTGTAGCTGCCTTCGGGCAGTTCACCGAAACGGAGCTGACTGTCGAAGTTCTTCAGAGACCAGCTGGACACATTGGGCGAGGCCTCAGCACTCTGAACGGTCTGGTCGTTGGCATCGAGGATCGCCGCTTCCACGCTGCTCAGCACAGCACCCGATGCGCTGGCGGCAGTGCCGCTCACGCTCATGCCCTTGCCGGTGCGGATGTTGACCGGGTAGCGCATTCCTTCCAGACGGAGGCTGTCCAGCGTCGCGACGGCGCTGTTATGGTCGGAAGATATGTACCAGTAGCAGGAGGCACCCGCGATGGAGATGCTGGCTGCCGAGATAGGAACACGGCCCGAGGAGACGCTGCCGGCGGGGTCGGAGCAGTAGAACACGCCGTCGGTGTAGTCCGTCAGGAGAACGGCGTGGGGCTGGCGGCGGTCATAGAGGACGATGCCCTCGGGGTGCTCTGCCAGCAACTGGATGAGCACTGCCTTCTTCTCCTCGTTGTTGGACGGCAGCGTGGAGTAGCCCACCTGCATTGCGTTATAGTTGAAGCTGTGGGAGAGGCCGCCTGCCCACGCACTGCCGCGGACGCTGTTCTCGGTCACGTCCGTCCAGTCGGTCAGGCCGTCCAGAAAGGCGCGGCGGCGGAGCATCATGGCGGCGGAGGCCAGCGTACAGGTGCCGCCCCGGCTCTGCTTGAAGTAAAATCCGGCGTCCACGTTGAGGTCCACCGCCAGCGCTCCCGGCAGCATCACTGCCATCAGCACGAGCGACAACACAAGGGCCATCAGTTTTTTCCAGATCCGGTGCGGCGCACATTCCACGTTTGACTCATCCTTTCAGCTTTCATTCACTGCTGTAAAGTATACCATTTTGTTACACTTTTGTAAACCGCAGGGAGACTTTTTTCTCAGATTTCACACTCTTCGTACACAATTTCGGGACAGAATGCACAAATAGCGTCTAACTTTTTGGAACATATAACAAAAAGCCCCCGCTGTCCCGAGGGACAGCAGGGGCAAAACTGGAACGAATTTTCGTTTAGAACAGGCCGGTGATCTTGCCGTCGGCGTCCACATCAATGCCCACGGCGGCGGGCTTCTTGGGCAGGCCGGGCATGGTCATGATGTTGCCGCAGATGACCACCACGAAGCCGGCGCCTGCGGCCAGACGCACCTCGCGCACCTCCATCGTGAAGCCGGTGGGCGCGCCGATCAGCTTGGCATTATCGCTGAAGCTGTACTGGGTCTTGGCGATGCAGACGGGCAGGTCGCCGTAACCCAGCTCGGTAAGCTCGGCCAGAGTCTTGCTGGCGGCGGCGCTGTAGTTCACGCCGTCGGCGCGGTAGATCTTGGTGGCGATGGCGTTGATCTTGTCCTTGAGGGGCATTTCCAGCGGGTAGGTGTACTGGATGGGACGGTCCTCCATGATGTCCAGCACCTTCTCGGCCAGAGCCTTGCCGCCCTCGCCGCCCTTGGCGAAGACCTCGCTCAGGACGCAGGGGACGCCCTGCTCGGCACAGACCTGCTCGACGTAAGCCTGCTCTTCGGCGGTATCGGTCGGGAAGGCGTTGATGGCCACCACGACGGGCAGGCCGAAGCCGTTCTTCATGTTGTCGATGTGGCGGACGAGGTTGGCTGCGCCCTTCTTGACGGCTTCGAGGTTGGGAGTGTTCAGGTCGGCCTTGGCTACGCCGCCGTGACTCTTGAGAGCCCGGAGGGTCGCCACCAGCACGCAGCCGCTGGGCGCGATATTCGCATAGCGGCACTTGATGTCCAGGAACTTCTCTGCGCCCAGGTCTGCGCCGAAGCCGGCCTCGGTGATGACATAGTCGGCCAGCGAGAGGCTGAGCTTGGTGGCCATGACGCTGTTGCAGCCGTGGGCGATGTTGGCGAAGGGGCCGCCGTGGATGATGGCGGGGTTGTTCTCGAGGGTCTGGACCAGGTTCGGGTCGAGGGCATCCTTCAGCAGGGCAGTCATGGCACCCGCTGCGCCGATGTCCCCAGCCGTGACGGGCTTGCCGTCGTAGGTGTAGGCGCAGACGATCTTAGAGAGGCGCTCTTTCAAATCGGAGATGCTGGTGGCGAGGCAGAAGATGGCCATGATCTCGCTGGCGACGGTGATGTCGAAGCCGTCCTCGCGGGGGGTGCCGTTGACCTTGCCGCCCAGGCCGTCCACGATGAAGCGGAGCTGACGGTCGTTCATGTCCATGCAGCGCTTCCAGGTGATGCGGCGGGGGTCGATGTTCAGGGGGTTGCCCTGCTGGATGCTGTTGTCGATCATGGCCGCCAGCAGGTTGTTGGCGGTACCGATGGCGTGGATGTCGCCGGTGAAGTGGAGGTTGATGTCCTCCATCGGCACCACCTGTGCGTAGCCGCCGCCGGCTGCGCCGCCCTTCATGCCGAAGACAGGGCCGAGGGAGGGTTCACGGAGGCAGAGCATGGTCTTTTTGCCTATGGCGTTCATGGCGTCGGCCAGACCCACGCTGGTGGTCGTCTTGCCCTCACCGGCGGGAGTGGGGCTGATGGCCGTGACGAGGATGAGCTTGCCCTGCTTCGATGCCTTATGGATGAGGCGGTGGTTTACCTTGGCCTTATAGCGGCCATAGGGGATCACGTCCTCGTCGGCGAGGCCCAAACTGGCGGCGATGTCGACGATGGGCTTCATTTTGGCTTCCTGTGCGATCTCGATGTCAGACTTCATATTCAGCATCCTCCTTAAACAAAAAGGGCAGCTTTGCGCACCACGACGCAAGGCTGCCCAGACGGTCGGCATTAAAACTTCTCTCCCCTTCTGCACTGTGGTGCTCCACAAGATCCGTCAGCAGAAGGGTCAGCTTGGAAGCTACTTTCACAGCCATTGCACACCGCCTGAATGGCATTTTTGCCCGCATACTTCGTTGCTTTCCCTTGCAATCCGTCAGGATTGCTGCGGAAAAGCGCCTTGTCTGCCAGCAAAAATTCTCATCCATTCGGCGCACCCTAGCTATGAAAGCAGCTTCTAACATCTATAAAATAGCACATCAGCACAAGGTTTGTCAAGCACAAAAAAGACGCCCCCGCTTTGCAGCGAGAGCGCCTCTTTGTTCAAGAATCGAAATTCAAGAAGCAAGCTTTAAGGGGGTTAAATTACTTAACCTCAACCTTAGCGCCGGCATCCTCCAGCTTCTTCTTGATGTCCTCAGCCTCAGCCTTGGAAGCCTTCTCCTTGACAGCCTTGGGAGCGCCATCAACGATAGCCTTAGCCTCCTTCAGGCCCAGACCGGTGATCTCCTTGACCAGCTTGATGACGCCCATCTTGCCAGCGCCAGCCTCGACCAGGATGACGTCGAACTCGGTCTTCTCTTCCTCAGCGGCAGCAGCAGCGCCAGCAGCAGCGGGAGCAGCAGCAGCAACAGCAGAAACGCCGAACTCTTCGCAGTATGCGTCGATGAGCTCCTTCAGCTCCAGAACGGACAGCTCCTTGACGGAGTCGATGATGGCAGTAATCTTCTCAGAAGCCATAGTAGTAACCCTCCAATATAAATGGTTTGTTTGTTGATTTCAGATGTTTTTTAAGCAGCGGTCACGCGGCCATCAGGCAGCGGGCTCCTCCTGCTTGTCGGCATAAGCCTGCATTGCAACAGCCAGACCAGACAGAGTGCTGGTGAGGGCGCCTGCAAACATGGACAGCATGCCTTCGCGGTTGGGCAGCTTTGCGATGGCGTTGGTCTCGGCAGCGTCCATGACCTTGCCTTCCATGAAGCCAGCCTTCACGACGAACTTCTTGGACTTATCGCCGTCCTGGTACTTGCACAGGATGCGGGCAGCGGACATGGGGTCTTCCTCGTGAGCAAAAGCGATAGCAGTATCGCCCTTGAACTGCTCAGCCAGGGTCTCCAGAGAAGTACCCTTGACAGCCAGACGCAGCATGGTGTTCTTCACGACCATGTAATCGACGCCTGCCTCACGCAGCTCCTTACGGAGCTTGGTGTCGTTCTCGACGTTGATGCCGCCGTAAGCGACGACGCAGCCGGAAACCGCACTCTCAAACTTTGCCTTCAGATCAGCGACGTAAGCCTGCTTCTCAGAAAGAATCTTTGCACTGGGCATTCGGTTTCACCTCGTTTCAAAAACTTATATCGAAAGCTGGTGAGCAACGAAAAAAGCCTCTTTCCCGCACATAGTCCGAGAAAGAGGCATAAAACAACTTTACGCACGTTTCTCGGCAGGCGGCTTAGCCTTACGCTGAACTCCAGCACCTGCTGTCTCAAAAACAGCATGATTATTTTACCGCAAACGTGCGGGGTTGTCAAGTGCTTTTTTGAAATTTTTCAGATAATTTTTCCTCTCAGCCTCCCCTAAGCAGGGGAGGTGGCATCGCAAAGCGATGACGGAGAGGTTTTACCTCAAAATTTCAAATCAGACACCGTACTTCAGGGTGTTGAGACGGATGCCAGGGCCCATGGTGGTAGCGATGGTAGCGCTCTTGAAGTAAGTGCCCTTTGCAGCGGCGGGCTTTGCCTTTGCAATGGCGCTCATAACGGTATCCAGGTTGCTGTACAGCTTCTCTGCACCGAAGGAAGCCTTGCCCACGGGGACATGGATGATGTTCTGCTTGTCCAGACGGTACTCGATCTTACCAGCCTTGGCCTCAGAAACTGCCTTGCCCAGATCGGGAGCGACAGTGCCGGCCTTGGGGTTGGGCATCAGGCCGCGGGGGCCCAGGACCTTACCGAGACGGCCAACGCGGCCCATCATGTCGGGGGTGGTGACGACAACGTCGAAGTCCATAAAGCCGCCGGCGATCTTTGCGATCAGCTCATCATCACCGACGATGTCAGCGCCGGCTGCCTCAGCAGCAGCGGCGGCAGCGCCCTTAGCGATGGCGCAGACGCGGACGGTCTTGCCGGTGCCGTTGGGCAGAACGACAGCGCCGCGGACCTGCTGGTCAGCGTGACGGCCATCAACGCCCAGACGGACGTGCAGCTCGACGGTCTCGTCGAACTTGGCGGAAGCGGTCTTGCAGGCCAGCTCCAGAGCCTCGTTCACTTCGTACAGTTTAGTAGAATCGACCAGCTTTGCAGCGTCGACATAGTGCTTGCCATGTTTCATTGTATATCCTCCTGTGTGGTCATGCGGGCAGTGTTATGCCCTCCCACTGTTTATGTCTCAGCCCTCGACGACGATGCCCATGGAACGGCAGGTGCCGCGGACCATGCTGCAGGCAGCTTCCAGAGAAGCAGCGTTCAGGTCGGGCATCTTGGTCTTAGCGATCTCTTCCACCTGAGCGGCGGTCAGAGTAGCGACCTTTTCCTTGTTGGGCTTGCCGGAAGCGGTGTTGATGCCAGCGGCCTTCTTGATCAGAACGGCTGCCGGAGGAGTCTTGGTGATGAAGCTGAAGGAGCGGTCAGCGTAGACGGTGATGACGACGGGGATGACATAACCCATCTGGTTCTTGGTACGCTCGTTGAACTCCTTGGTGAAGGCCATGATGTTGACGCCCTTCTGACCCAGAGCAGGGCCAACAGGGGGAGCCGGAGTCGCCTTGCCGGCCTCGATCTGCAGCTTAATGTAGCCAGTAACTTTCTGTGCCATAGTAAATGCACCTCCAAAAATCTGTGGTGAGTTGCGGCGCGGTGTCTCCGCGCCTCCCACGAGCGCGTACGCGGTGTACACGCTCTATAAGAACCGCACTGCGGTCTTACCTTGGTAGAACGGATGCCGGTTGGTTACGGCAGCTCGACCTGCGCGATGTCCACTTCTGCGGGCGTCTCGCGGCCGAACATATTGACCTTGAGCTTGACTTTGAAGCTCTCGGTATCGATGCCCTCCACAAGGCCCATAAAGCCTTCCAGGGGGCCGGCGGTGATCTGCACGGTATCGCCGACGTTGAAATCGACGGTCAGCGGAGCCGCCTTCTCGACGCCCATCTTCTCCACTTCCTCAGCGGTCAGGGGGACAGGCTTCGAGGCAGGGCCGACGAAACCGGTGCAGCCGCGCGTATTGCGCACGACATACCAGGTATCGTCGTTCATGACCATCTTGACCAGAACGTAGCCGGGGAACAGCTTGTGCTCCACCATACGCTCCTTGCCGTCCTTGATCTCGGGGACCATCTCGGTCGGGACCTTGATGTCACAGATCAGATCCTGCAGGCGGCGGTTCTCCACCATGGTCTGTAAGTCCGTTGCCACTTTATTCTCGTAGCCGGAATAGGTATGCACGACATACCAAAGCGCCTCATTGGACTGCTCTTCCATTCTGGTTGACCCTCCGTTTCAAGATGATTCAAGCGCCGATGATAAGGCCCAGGATGCCACCGAAGATGGCGTCCAGTGCGATCATCACGACGGCGGCGATCGCCACCGTCACGAGCACCACGACGGTGTTGGTCTTGATGTCCGCCTTAGACGGCCACACGACCTTTTTCAGCTCGCTCTTCGTGTCGCGGAAGAACTTTGCCACATTTGCGGCAAAACCCTTCACGGCGGCCTTCATTCTGGCCACAAAGCCCGGCTTTTTCTCGGTTTTGTCTGCCATGATGTTGTCCGCCTTTCTTACTTGGTTTCGCGATGAACGGTGTGCTTCTTGCAGAAGCGGCAGTACTTCTTCATCTCGAGACGATCGGGGTTGTTCTTCTTGTTCTTCGTGGTGTTGTAGTTGCGCTGCTTGCACTCGGTGCAGGCCAGAGTGATTTTAACGGTCATTTGTTGACACCTCCATTATAACGGTTGTTTTGAACCTCCCTCGGCTTGCGGGAGCACCCGTTCGACAGGCGCACTTAATAACCCCGCAAAAGAGGTGTTACCATTGTAACACGTCTTTTGCCATTCGTCAAGCGGGAAATCTGCGTTTTTTCAGGTTTTTTGTATTTTCTTTCTCTTCGCCCGACTGCGCGGCACCGCTTGCATCCCGGGCATAAATATTATATAATAAGTATATCTATGTATATAGACAAAACTTCGGGCTGTCTGCCGCGCGCAGCGGTCCTGAAATCAGGAGAGATCGATTATGTTATCCGATTCTGAACATAAAATGAGTGTGGTCGTCCTGTTCGGTGGAATGTCCAGCGAGCACGAGGTCAGCCGTGTGTCCGCCGGCACCTTCGTGGACCAGCTCGACCACCAGCGGTACGAGCTGCTGACCATCGGCATCACCAAAGAGGGCCGCTGGCTCTACACCGAGGCCGACTCGGCCCAGATGGCCGACGGCAGCTGGGAAGAGCTGCCGGGCAATATGCCCTGCGTGCTCAGCCCCGACCGTGCCGACCACGGCCTCATCCTCTTCACCCCCGCCGGGCAGGTGGAGAAGGTCCATGTGGACGTGGTCATCCCCGTGCTCCACGGCCTGTGGGGCGAGGACGGCACTGTGCAGGGCCTGCTGGAGCTGGCCGGCATCCCCTATGTGGGCTGCGGCGTTCTGGCCAGCGCGGTCTGCATGGACAAGGCAGTCGCCAACGCCATGTTCGACGCCTCCGGCATCCCTCACACCAAGTGGCTCTCCGCCACCCGCTGGGAGATTGAGTCTGACCCCGATGGCGTCTGCGACGGCGTCATCGCAAAGCTGGGCTGGCCCATCTTCGTCAAGCCCGCCAATGCCGGTTCCAGCGTGGGCATCACCAAGGCCCATGACCGCGATGAGCTGAAGGCCGCCATCCGGCTGGCCCTCGCCAACGACCGCAAGGTGGTGTTCGAGGCCTTCGTGGACGGCCACGAAGTGGAGTGCGCCGTCATCGGCTCCGACCCCGCCGTCTCCACCCGCCCGGGCGAGATCTTGGCCGGTGCCGAGTTCTACACCTACGACGACAAGTACAAGAACGGCGTCAGTCAGGTGGTCATTCCGGCCAAACTGCCTGAAGAAAAGCTGGACGAGGTGAAGACCTACGCCGCCATGGCCTACACGGCGCTGGGCTGCGAGGGTCTGGCCCGCTGCGACTTCTTTGTGGAGAAGGACACCGGCCGCGTCCTCATCAACGAGATCAACACCTTCCCCGGTTTCACCCCCATCAGTATGTACCCCAAGCTGATGGAGCATGAGGGCATCCCCGTGCCTGCCCTCATCGACCGCCTCATCGCTCTGGCTCTGGAAAGGACGGAAAAGCAGCATGGATAACCGCCCCATCGGCGTATTCGACAGCGGCCTTGGCGGTCTGACCGGCGTGCGGGAGCTGCGCAAGCGCCTCCCCAACGAGAATATCGTCTACTTCGGCGATACCGGTCGCGTCCCCTACGGCAGCCGCAGCCCTGAGACTATTTTGCAGTATGCACGGCAGGACATCGCATTCCTGCTCTCGAAGGATGTCAAGTGCATCATGGC
Organism: Faecalibacterium longum CLA-AA-H243; assembly: GCF_020687245.1. GTDB lineage: Bacteria > Bacillota > Clostridia > Oscillospirales > Ruminococcaceae > Faecalibacterium > Faecalibacterium longum. Next base: position 17,608 of record NZ_JAJEQG010000029.1, read on the forward strand.
CGCCTGCGGCACGGTGTCCAGCATCTACCCCGCCGCCGAGGCCGCAAAGCTCCCCGTCCCCTATCTGGGCGTCGTGGACGCTGCGGCCCGGGAGGCCGCTTTCGTCACCCGGAACCGCCGCATCGGCGTCATCGGCACGGCGGCCACCATCCGCTCCCGCAGCTATGAGACCGTCCTGCGCAAGCTCGTTCCCGGCGTGGAGATCACAGCCCGGCCCTGCCCCCTCTTCGTGCCTCTCGTGGAGGCCGGCTATGTGGACCACAGCGCCCTCGACAAGCAGCAGGTGACCCGTCTGGTCATCGCCCAGTATCTGGCCGAGGTGCGGGAGGCCGGGGTGGACACCCTCATCCTGGGCTGCACCCACTACCCCCTCATCAAAGAGATGATCGGCTGGTACATGGGCAGGAACGTCACCCTCGTGGACCCGGCCCAGACCGCCGCCCACCATCTGGAGCGGACGCTCAGCGAGCACGGCCTGAAGGGAAATCACGAAAAGGGCGAGGCCCACTTCTACGTCAGCGACGTGCCGGACAGCTTCGCCCAGACTGCCGACCTCTTCCTCGGGGAGTACAAGGGCGGGCTCATCGACCAGATCGCCATTGATAAATACTGATAAGGACGCAAAACTGTGAGCAAACCACTGGAAAACTACATCATCCGCATCAAGAGCTCCATCGACCAGTTCGACAATGAGGGCGTCATCCGCGAGGAGGACCGCGACCACATCGAGCTGATGACCCGGGGCAGCTTTACCAAAAAGAACGGAAGCTACTACATCTCTTATAAGGAGACGCAGACCATCGGCTTCGAGGGCTGCACCACTACCATCAAGATCGCCGAGGACGGCAGCCGAGTGGCCCTGCTCCGGTTCGGGCGGGCCAACAGCCAGCTCCTCATCGAGCGGGACCGCCGCAATCTCTGCCACTACGAGACGGAGGTGGGCTCCCTCACTCTGGGCGTCACCGGCGACGGCATCGACTGCAAGCTGACCGAGAAGGGCGGCAGCGCGGCGTTCAGCTACCTGCTGGACGCCGACGACGCCCGCATCGTCAGCCGCAACACGCTGGAAATGACGGTACAGCACGTCAACTGACTTCTCATTGTTTTTTGCCTGCGGCTCCTGCGGCAAGCGGGCTTCGCACTCAAACACGAAAGGACACTTGAAATGACCGACTTTGAAAAGACCTACCAGAACTACAACCCCCGGCAGACCGCGCTGGACGAGGCTCGCGCTCTGCTGACCGCCGCCGCCAAGGCTGCGATGGCCGACGGCACCCTGCCCGAGGCCGAGCTGCCCGCCTTCATCGTAGAGATCCCCGCCGACGTCAAGAACGGCGACATCGCCTCCAACATCGCCATGGCCGGCGCACGCACCTGGCGCAAGGCCCCGAAGATGATCGCCGACGCCCTCATCGCCCACCTGCCCGCACTGGACGGCGGCGTCTTCGCCAAAGTCGAGGTGGCCGGCCCCGGCTTCATCAACCTGTTCCTCGCCCCCTCCTTCTGGGCCGGCGTCGTGCTGGGTGCCTGCTCCAACAAGGAGTATGGCCGCACCGACCACGGCAAGGGTGCCAAGTACAACGTGGAGTTCGTCTCCGCCAACCCCACCGGCCCCATGCACATGGGCAACGCCCGCGGCGGCGCTCTGGGTGACTGTCTGGCCGCTGTCCTCGACTGGTCCGGCTACGACGTGACCCGTGAGTTCTATATCAACGACGCAGGCAACCAGATCCAGAAGTTCGGCAAGAGCCTCGCTGTCCGCTACCTGCAGAAGTACTGCGGCGAGGAGGCTTATCCCCTGCCTGCCGAGTGCTATCAGGGCGGCGACATCAAGGTGCTGGCCGGTGAGTTCGCTGAGCTGAACGGCGACAAATACGTTGCCTCCTGCAAAGGCATGGACGAGGAGACCCTCTTCGAGAGCGAGGCTTTCGCAGCTCTGAAGGACGCCCTCGTTGCCTACGCCCTGCCCAAGAACATCGCCGCCCTCAAGCGCGACCTGGGCAAGTACCGCATCGACTACGATGTCTGGTTCCACGAGAGCACCCTCCACGAGTCCGGCGCTGTGCTGGCCGTGGTGGACAAGCTGCTGGAGCTGGGTGCCTGCTACAAGGCCGAGGACGGTGCCATCATGTACCGCAGCGCACAGTACGCTGCCAAGTACGGCACCGTCAATAAGAAGAAGACCGACGACGGCACCGAGGAGGAGGCCAAGGACGAAGTCCTCGTCCGTGCCAACGGCATCCCCACCTACTTTGCCGCCGACATCGCCTACCACTACAACAAGCTGGCCACCCGCGGCTTCGCCAAGGCCATCGACGTCTGGGGCGCTGACCACCACGGCCACGTCGCCCGCATGAAGGGTGCCATGGACGCCATCGGCCTCCACGGCGAGGACCTGGACGTCGTGCTGATGCAGATGGTCAACCTGATGCGTGACGGTCAGCCCGTCCGTATGTCCAAGCGCACCGGCAACGCCATCACCCTGACCGACCTGCTGGAAGAAGTTCCCATCGACAGCGCACGCTTCCTGTTCAATATGCACGACGCCGGCAGCGGCATCGACTTCGACCTGGACCAGGCCGTCAAGACCGACAACGACAACCCGGTCTACTACGTCCAGTACGCTCACGCCCGCATCTGCTCCATCCTCAAGAAGATGGAGAGCGAGGGCGTGGCCTTCGCAGGCGCTGAGAACATCGACGCCACCCTGCTGACCGAGCCTTCCGAGATGGACCTCATCCGGATGCTGGCCGCCTTCCCGCAGGAGATCGTCATGGCCGCCGAGAAGTACGACCCCAGCCGCATCAACCGCTTCGTCATCGACCTGGCCAGCGCCTTCCACCGCTTCTACGGCAGCTGCCGCATCCAGGGCGCAGACCCCGCCGTCCAGCAGGCCCGTCTGGCCCTCTGCATCGGCGTCAAGAACGTCATCTTCAACGTGCTCACCATGTTCAAGATCAACGTCCCTGAGAAGATGTAAGCCGCTTCTCCGTACCTTATAAAAAGCAAAGCGCCCCCGGAACTCGAATCTGAGTTCCGGGGGCGCTTTTTGTCTTGTGCTTTCGGGAGGCGGAGAATTACTCCTCCGTTACCTCAAAGTCCAGCGGCTTGCCGCAGCTGGGGCAGACAGGGTCGCCGTCCAGCAGGGCCTCTTCGTCCACCACAGAGGTGGCGCCGCAGGCGGGGCAGGTCACTTCGTACTGCACGGGGCCGTCGTTCTCAGCGGCCTCGTCGTCCTCGGGGTCTTCCAGAGCCACCTCAAAAGCCACCTTGCAGCTGGGGCAGATGGCCTCACCGGCGTCCAGGTCGTCCTCGCTCACGTAGACGGTCTTGCCGCAGGCAGGGCATGCCACCTCATAATAAGGCTCACCGGCCACGTCGGCGTTGTCGTCATCGTCGTCTGACTCGGTCTCGTCGTCGGAGTCGTCGGAGTCGTCCTCTTCGTCCTCGGCATCCTCGTCTTCGTACAGGTCTGCTTCAAGGTCTTCCAGCTCTTCGCTCAGGTCGTTGATCTGGTCGTAGGCGTGGGTGACATCCTCGTCGATGCTGTCCACGGTCTCTGCCATCTCACTCAGCAGCTCGCTCATGGCCTTGATGACCTTGCCTTCTTTGGTGTTCTCATCAATGCCGAGGCCGTCGATCAGGCCCTTCAGGTATGCAGCTTTTTCCTTCATAGGGAATACCTCCTATCGCAAAACAGCTCTTCTTTTTAAGAAAAAACCGGGCAAACGGTCACCCGCTGCCCGGTCTTATCGTCGTCAGAAAATTAGACGCGCTCCATATACTCGCCGGTGCGGGTATCGATGCGGATGTGGTCGCCCTCGTTGATGAACAGGGGGACGCGGATCTCAGCACCGGTCTCGACGGTAGCGGGCTTCAGGGTGTTGGTGGCAGTGTTGCCCTTGACACCCGGCTCGGTCTGGGTGACTTCCAGCTCGATGAAGTTGGGGATCTCGACGCTGAAGACCTTGCCCTTGTAGCTCAGCAGCTTGCACAGCTCGTTCTCTTTGCAGAACTTGAAGTTATCGGGGACGTCGCTTGCGTTGACGGGGATGTCATCGTAAGTCTCGTTGTCCATGAAGTGGTACAGATCGCCATCCTCATAGCTGTAGGTCACGTCCTTGCGCTCGATGAAAGCCTGAGGGAACTTAGCGGTCGGGTTGTAGCTGGTCTCGACCACAGAGCCGGTGATGACGTTCTTGGTCTTGGTGCGGACAAAGGCAGCGCCCTTGCCGGGCTTGACGTGCTGGAACTCAACGACCTGAAGAACCTGGCCGTCCTGCTCAAAGGTCACGCCATTGCGAAACTCGCCTGCAGAAATCATAGGAATTCCTCCATTAGTTTAATGTCTCAGATGCATTACGCATATCTCTATTTATTTTACCCAATCCCACGCCATTTGGCAAGGGGTTTCGGTAAAAAAGACGATGAAAATGACAAAAAGTGTGGAACACAAGGTAAGTTTTCCTTCGTACAACCTCTCAGTCTGCTCCGCAGACAGCTCCCCTAGTAGGGGAGCCTCTGGCGAAGAGGCGAAGTTTTCCGATATGCCAAAGCCTCCCCTCGGTAGGAGCAACAACGACGACCGCCGCCAGTGGCGGAAACAGGGAGTCGCTGTTGGGGCCGCGGCCAGCAAGACGCAAGCGGAGCGCTGCGGATGCTGGGTGCCGCAACCCGGGCAGTGGCAGCGCGTCAGCGCTGACGGAGAGGTTGCTCCCCCCTCGCCGCCTCGTACATCCTCTGCATCGCCTGCGCGTCCTCGGCCTGAGTACCGGCGCTCTCGCAGATGACGACCGGCTCGAGGCGGCGCTCTGCCAGCAGCTCCATCAGGGGCTGGGGCTCCGGGCCGAACTGGGTCTCAGCAAAGGTCCAGTGGCGCTTCTCGCCGCCGGCAGAGAACTCGATGCGGGAGAAGTGGACGTGGAACCGCCGGGCGCGCTCGTCGCCCAGCACCTCACCCATCCGGTCAAGGATGGCGGCGTAGTCGGCCCTGGACTGGATGCCGCCCAAGGTCCGGGCGTTCAGGTGGCCGAAGTCGATGCAGGGCGTGATGCGCTTGTCCACCCCGCAGAGGGCCAATACTTCGTCCAGCGTACCCAGCTGGCCGATTTTGCCCATGGTCTCCGGGCAGAGAGTCATATCGCCGTAACCGGCTTCGTCCAGCGCTTCCACGGCACGGCGCATGGTGTCCAGCGCCTTTTCAAGGGCGGCTTCGCGGCTCTGTTTGCCGCAGCTGCCCGAGTGGAAGATGATGCGCCGCCCGCCAAGCGCGCGGCAGACCTCGGCACTCTGGAGCAGATAGCGGACGCTGCCCAGCCGCTTTTCTTCCTCGAGGCTGGACATACTGATATAATAAGGTGCGTGGACGCTGAACAGGATGCCCCGCTCTGCGGCGTCTGCGGCCATCTTCCCGGCCTTGTCCACCCCGAGGCGGACGCCGTGGCCGCACTGGTACTCGAAAGCGTCCAGTCCCATCTCTGCCGTGTAGGCGGGGATGTCGAGGCTGGACTTGTAGCCCTTCGCCTCGAAGCTGTCGCTGGTGCCGGCAGTGCCAAACCGGATTTTCCAGTCACACTCGCTCACAGTGTCTTCCCTCCCCGGTCATAATACTTCTGCCAGTGGCGCTTTTCCCACTTGCGCTTGAGTACCACCTGCGCGCCGAGGTCGGGGCCGCGGGGAATGACCATCAGGCCCGGGATGCCGTAGAGGGCCGCCGCCATCCGGTCGGCGTAGAGCTGGTCGCCCACCATGGCCATCTGTTTCCGCCTCACGCCCATCCGGCGGCGGGCTACCATCAGCGCGAAGGGCAGAGGCTTGGCGGAACGGTAGAGGTACGCGAGGCCCAGTTTCTCGGCGAAGGGCCGGACGCGCTTCTCCGCACCGTTGGAGACGATGGTGAGGCCGATGCCGGCTTCCTTCATCTGAGCCAGCCACCCGGCCACTTCGTCCGGCAACTCCTGGCTGCGGTCAGCTGTCAGGGTGTTGTCGATGTCCAGCACGAGGGCGCGGATGCCCTTGCCCGCCAGAAACTCCGGGGTGATGTGGGTAACATCCTTGAACACATATTCGGGGGTGATGAGCATAGTATTTCTCCCTGCAATGAAAATAGGGGAGCCTGCAATACAGGCTCCCCTACATCGGCGTTAGCAACGCGTTTGAAATCTAAAGCAACAATGCGATTCCAAGCAGTTAATTACTTGAACTTACGCTTGCGGGCTGCTTCGGACTTCTTCTTGCGCTTAACAGACGGCTTCTCGTAAGCCTCGCGCTTACGGACCTCTGCGAGCACACCGCTGCGGGCAGTGCTACGCTTGAAGCGACGCAGTGCGCTCTCCAGCGACTCGCCCTCTTTAACACGAATTTCCGACATCTTATTCCCTCCCTTGGACCGTGAGGCAGGAATTTCGTTGTTACATGGTAACTAACAGTAGACAGTATAGCGCATTTTCATGCGTTCGTCAACCTTTTTCAGAAAGTTTTTTTGAAACTTTTCGAAAAAGCATACTCCTCTTTGGCTCCCCTTTTTAGGGGAGCTGGCTGCGAAAGCAGACTGAGAGGTTTAGCCCTTGACGGCCAGATTGACCAGACGGCCCTTGACGTAGATCTCCTTGACCACGGTCTTGCCGGACAGAGCCTCGGCGACAGCCGGGTCAGCCTTTGCGGCGGCGATGGCGTCCTCAGAGGTGATGTCTGCGGCCACCTTCAGACGGGCCTTGACCTTGCCGTTGACCTGTACTGCGATCTCAACCGTGCTCTCAACGCACTTGGCCTCCTCGTACTTGGGCCAGGGGTAGTAGGCCAGCTGCTCGTCGTGGCTGTGGCCCAGCTTCTCCCACAGCTCCTCGGTCATGTGGGGAGCGAACGGGTTCAGCAGCTGGACGACGGTCTCGAACTCGGCCCTGGTAGCGCCGCCGTTGTCGTACAGGGCGTTGACCAGAGTCATGAGCTGTGCAATGGCGGTGTTCATCTTCAGGCCCTCGATGTCAGCGCCCACCTTCTTGATGGTCTGGTGCAGCAGAGTCTCCAGCTGGGGACGATAGCCCTCGCCCTCCACCAGCTTGTCGGACAGAGCCCACACGCGGTCGAGGAAGCGGTTGCAGCCGGCGATGGCAGAGGTCTGCCAGGGTGCGGCCTGCTCGAAGTCACCCATGAACATCTCGTACAGACGCATGGTGTCAGCACCGTACTGGTCCACGACCTCGTCAGGGTTGATGACATTGCCCAGAGATTTGGACATCTTGACGATGGGGTGGCGGGCCATCTCACCGTACTTCTCTTCCAGAGCCTTCTCGGCGGCCTTCTGGCTGCCGTACTCCTTCAGCAGCTTCTCCTGCTCCTCAGCGGGCAGGTTGACGAAGCTGTGGGGGTTCAGGCCCAGGATCATGCCGTGAGCGGTGCGCTTCTGGTAGGGTTCCGGAGAAGGCACGACGCCGATGTCGTACAGGAACTTATGCCAGAAACGGCTGTAGAGCAGATGCAGGGTAGTATGCTCCATGCCGCCGTTGTACCAGTCCACCGGAGACCAGTATTCCAGCGCCTCTTTGGAAGCAAGGGCGTCCTTGCAGTGGGGGTCCATATAGCGCAGGAAGTACCAGGAAGAACCGGCCCACTGAGGCATGGTGTCGGTCTCGCGGGTCGCGGGGCCGCCGCAGCAGGGGCAGGTGGTCTTGACCCAGTCGGTGTGGCGGGCCAGCGGAGACTCACCGTCGGGACCCGGCTCAAAGTCGGTAATGTCGGGCAGGGTCAGAGGCAGGCTGCTCTCGGGCAGGGGCTGCCAGCCGCACTTCTCGCACTTGACCATGGGGATAGGCTCGCCCCAGTAGCGCTGACGGCTGAACACCCAGTCGCGGAGCTTGTAGTTGACCTTATCCCGGCCCTTGCCGTTGGCTTCCAGCCACTCGATCATCTTTTTCTTGGCGTCGGTGACAGACAGGCCGTCGAGGAAGCCGGAGTTGACCAGCGTACCGGTGGCCACGTCGGTGAAGGCAGCCTCGTCGAGGTTGGAGGGGGTGTTGCCCTTGACGACCTCGATGATGGGCAGGCCAAACTTCTTGGCAAACTCCCAGTCGCGGGTATCGTGGGCAGGCACGGCCATGATGGCACCGGTGCCATAGGTAGCCAGAACGTAGTCGGAGATGAAGATGGGGATCTCCTTGTCGTTGACGGGGTTGATGCCCATGACGCCGTCCAGCTGAACGCCGGTCTTTTCCTTGTTCAGCTCACTGCGCTCGAAGTCGCTCTTGCGGGCAGCCTCGGCCTGATAAGCCTTGACGGCGTCGGCATTCTTGATGATGCCCTTTTCCAGCCACTCCTTGAGCATGGCGTGCTCGGGAGAGACGACCATGTAGGTAGCGCCGAACAGGGTGTCGCAGCGGGTGGTGTAGACGGTCAGGGTGTCGCCGGCGGTGGTGCCGAAGTTGACTTCTGCGCCGTGGCTGCGGCCGATCCAGTTCTTCTGCTGGGTGGCAACGCGCTCGATGTAATCCAGACCGTCCAGACCATCGATGAGCTTGTCCGCGTAGGCGGTGATCTTCAGCATCCACTGGCTCTTGACGCGGTGGACGACCTCGCTGCCGCAGCGCTCGCAGACGCCGTTGACGACTTCCTCGTTTGCCAGCACACACTTGCAGCCGGTACACCAGTTGACGTTCATTTCCTTCTTGTAGGCGAGGCCCTTCTTGTACAGCTGCAGGAAGATCCACTGGGTCCACTTATAATACTCGGGGTCGGTGGTGTTGATCTCACGGTCCCAGTCGAAGGAGAAGCCCAGTGCCTTGAGCTGCTCCCGGAAGTGGTCAACATTCTTCTTGGTGACGATGGCCGGATGGATGTGGTTCTTCATGGCGAAGTTCTCGGTGGGCAGGCCGAAAGCGTCCCAGCCCATCGGGTAGAGCACGTTATAACCGTTCTGGCGGCGCTTGCGGCTCACGACATCCAGCGCAGTGTAGCTGCGGGGATGGCCGACGTGCAGGCCCGCGCCCGAGGGATACGGGAACTCCACCAGTGCATAGAACTTGGGCTTCTTGTGGTCGATCTCAACGTGGAAGGTCTTTTCGTCCTCCCACACCTTCTGCCACTTGGCCTCCACGGCCTTGTAATCATACTTCATTTTTGTAATCAGCTCCAGACTTTTTCTAAAACAATACCAATGATATATGACAAACTCAGCAATACTCTACGTGTTCAACCTCTCCGTCACGCCTGCGGCGTGCCACTGCCCGGGTTGCGGCACCCAGCATCCGCTGCGCTCCGCTTGCGTCTTGCTGGCCGCGGCCCCAACAACGACTCCCTGTTTCCGCCACTGGCGG
>NZ_JAJEQG010000002.1 GCF_020687245.1 Faecalibacterium longum CLA-AA-H243
GGACATGGGACTTGATGCTTCCTCGGCCTAGCCGGGTACTCCGTAACCAATCCTGACAGGCAGTTGCCGTGTCATTTTTCGAAAACTGTTTTACGGATACCCAGCAAGTGGGAACTTCCTGTTTTTCGTTGTTTGCATGATGAGCTTGTTCTGCCTGCCACGCGGCAAACTCCCTTTGGCCTTCCTCGCTGTTCCAGCAGGCAAGGATGGCCGGGTAGAACGCCCGTGCCAGACGGTCGATGACATCATCGGGGTAAGGGGAAATGTTTGTGGACTTTTTCTTTTTGTTCAAACGCACGCTCCTTTGATCGTCCCACCGTGGCAAAGCCGGGCGAGAAAATCAAAGTTCCAATTTTTATCAGGCGCAAGGGCGCGGATGCTTTCCGCCCTGCACTTGCGGCTGGGGGCTCGTTGATGGCTTACAGGTGTCTGTTGTTATGCGGTCTTTTCTTCTTCAAGGGCTTCTGCAAGAGCCTTTTCCAGATAGGTTTCGATTTCAGTCAGGTAGTTAGCAGGCCTCTGCATTGCGAAGCGGAGAACCTTCTGCTTTTCCGGGTCAGTGAAATAGCTGGGATTGTTTTTGAGCGTTTTCTTCCATGAGTTTTTCATCATTTCGGTCGCACGGCTCAAGGATTTGTAAACCTTCATAAACTCGTCCGGCACATGATAGCACCGGAATTCTTCTGTTTGTGGCGTGGGCATGGGAACGGGTTCCGCTTTTTCAGGCTCAAATTCAGCGCTGGCAGATTCCAACACTTCCAATGCCTCTGGATGCAGGATTTGAGCAAGGACATCTGAACGATGCTCGACACTTGCCTGCACAAGCTTGGACATTTCTTCGTTGGTGAACTTCACTTCACCGGAAAAGACTTTCTGCTTGATGCCGGGAGAGAGGTTGTCCGCAATGTCGATGCCTCGTGTATAGTGGCTGGCACGGAGAACAGAGGCACGGCTGACACCGTTTTCTTCTGCGATTCGGTCGCAGGTTTTCTTCCCGGAGTGGTGGTTATCATCGTGAGCACCACCACTTTTCTTTGCTAAAGTGTACTGATTGCCCCGAAAGATTTTTGCAGCCTTCTTCTCGGCTTCGTACTGCTTCCCAAGCAGATAGCGTTTCTGTTCGGGACTCAGGTTTCGCCGTCCCAACTGATTCCGGCAAATCCACGCAATGGCTTCTTCGCGGTTCTCAAATCGGAGCGGCATGGTAGAGAAATAAATCTCCGGGTGCTTCTGAAGAATCGCATAACGGTTGTGACCATCAACAAGGGTATTATTCCACACGATCAAAGGAGAGATCAGCTTGCCCTCTTTCAGGATATTTTCTTCAAGCTGCTTGTACTCATCGTCCGTCAGCGGCGGAATCTGGGACTGGAACTCCGGGTCAATTTTCAGATTGATCATACGCACACTCCTTTATCTCTCCTGCTGCGTCTGTTCTTCCTCCCGGAAAAAGGACGCAACATTCTGCTTTGCGGTTTTCAGTTTGAGCAGTTCCTCTTTAGCTTCCTTGTACTGCTCGTAGAACTTTGCCTTTTCGGAGGCAAGCTGCGCATACTCGGCTTCCAGCTTTTTCGGGCTGGGCAGCTTGGTGAGGTCATTTGCCTTGAAATAGGCTGCTGCTGCCCGGTATGCTGTCAGCTCTGCACGGTGCTGCTCCTCAAAGGCTGCGGGTCGTTTGGCAGTCTTTAACTGCTGTGCGATTGTCTTGGTGCTGGCATAGGCTGCGACGTGATAGCGCAGCTCTTTGTTGGTTTTCATGCGACCTTCGAGGTCTTTCACCACCGCCAGTGCGTCGTGATACTTGGTTTCCAGTTCAGCGATGCGCTGGTTCAGGGCGTCCTCGTCGGTCAAGTTCTTTTCCTGCAGAAGCTTCACGGTCTGTGCCATAACTTTGAGATTGTGTTTCGTGAGCCAACGCTTATAGCCAATGCCCTTGCCTTCGGTCATTTTCGACTGGATGTCGATCAGTTTCCCGATGGTATCCTGCTTGAACTGCGCCTTGGGTTCGCGTTCGGCGTTTGCCTGCAACGTGGCAAGCACTGCCGCCTTATCGAACTTGTCACCGATGCTGTGCGCCCGGATGAACTTTGTCCTTCCGGCAGGCAGATAGCTGAGCCGACCACGGCTTTCCTTGACCGTGATTCCGTACTGCTGCAAGAGCCTGTCCGAGAAATCTTCAAAGCTCATTGCGGTGTCCAGCACATCCGAGATCTGTTTCCGCAAGGTTTCCTTTGCGGTTTCAAACTTCTTCTGCTGGGGCGGCTGTCCAGCTGCGGTGAGGGCTGCGTTTGCAAGGTCGAGTTTCTGCTGCCCGCGCCGCCTTGCCCAATACTCAGCTTCGCTCACACGCTTTTTCGAGCTGAGCAGGTCGATCTGGTACAGCTTGGCATCCTGACACATTTCCATGACTGCGACACGCAGGTGCCGCATGGTCTGGGCTGTGCTGGAGTGCTTCATGCCTTCTAGCCAGTCGCGGGGTTTCTGCATATAGGGCTTGCGTTCCACCTCTCGTGTTCGGATGCTGCCGATTACGATGTGGACATGGATATTTCCCGAATGGTTGTGTCCATCGGGGTGCGTGCAGACGATGGCGGGATGACCGGGGAAGTTGTCCTTGCAGAACTGCAAGCCAAGGGCTTGCGCCCGCTCCATGGTCAGGCCGTTCTCTACTGCGTCCTTCGGGTCGAAGCTGATGATATAATGGTGGGTCTTCACGTCCGCAGACTGTTCGTAAAACAGTATTCAACAAATGACACGGCAACTGGATGTCAGGATTGGTTACTGTTCACTCCGCTAGGCCTAAAAAGCATTAAGTCCCATGACCACACCGCCGAGGTGTTGGCCATGGGACTTTTTGTGTCTGGGAGCGGCACACCTCTATCGAGGTGTAACACACTAGACTTTGTTCCAAAGTCGTGTGCCAAAGGAGATTACGCTCCTTTGAAATTTCCGTCATCATAGAGGAAAGAAACAATCTATTAACTTTCCCATGCAGCAACAATGCTTCTTTCTGGGTTTTGAGGGTCAATAGTCACCTTTATAGGTGTTCCCTTGCTCACGAGAGGCTTGAACCAAAACCAATGGGACTGTCCATAATAAGTGTCTTTTCCAATCTTGTATTGGTACCGAATCACCCAAGGATAAATTACATCTTCATCAGCAAGGTGATAGGTACTCATGTGGAATTTTATGTGAACCCTTTTTACTGCATTAACTTTTCCGGAAACAATCTTTCCGTTTTTCAGCAGGTCTGCTTTGCGGATGTCTGTAATCCATGCTACCCCGATAATTGCCATAGCAATAAGCCACGCAGCTATGAGTGCCCCGATTCCAACTTGCTTATAGGCGATAGAAATCAGAAAAGCAACAAAAATCCCAACAGCACCAAGAATATGGAGCAAATCTTTAGAAAAGAACTTATGGATTTTTTTCATGGAAAGACACTTCCTTTCTCGGTAGACAACATTATTTGTTCTATTGTATCATATGCTCTGTGTTTTTTCAAACCAAGTCAAGTGATTGGTGAAGCGACATGAAATAATTGCATCTCACGACAGGTCACCGAAGATAATTGGATTTTTGCAAAAAAGAGGAGTAGTGTATCGTCGAAGGACGTGTTATACTCAGTCCATGGAATAATTATGAACTTTATTGTTACTCGGCAGGGTTTGGGGCAGGCACGCCCCAACAAGATCACTTGGAAAACTCGCAAGAGTTTGAGAAGTGAAGTCCCGGATGGACAGGAAATTTTCAAGAATTGAAAATTTGTGGCCACGGGACGGTTCTTGCTCTCCACTGCTGCGCTCAAAACGTATTTCCGAAAGTTGTTTCCGAATTGTTAAGACGCAAAAATAAGTAGAGAGTTCCACTGCTCATATATGTGAATCGCCGTTTGCCCCGAACGAAGTTCCTGCCCCTGTTTTGCAGCGGCGTTGACTGGAGAGCCGGTATCACGTTCGGTCGGCTCATGAAATTTTCAAGGTGCAATCTTCCCCGGAAAAGAAAAATACCGCCCACGCAGTACAGGCGAAGGATTTTGTCGGGTGAAACAGACGGCAAAATGATCGGGTGTGTTGCGGGGCGGTAAATCTTCGCAGGAAATAAAACCGCACAGAATCGTTTCTTTACAGAAATCTCTGTGGATTTGTTGGGAATGATAACATAAGTACGAATGCGTGTCAACACTTCAGGATAATGAATACATCAGATGAACGAAACACACAAAGTACAAGCGAAAGCAAGGCTGCGTTTTAGAAGAATGTTTTAATTTTCGCAGTTCAGGCGGACTTGGACGGTAAACACACCGTCCTTCTTCTTTGTGTAGAAGTCGCCATGGTTCTCTTGAACGATACGATTTATGTTCTTTAGTCCGTAACCGTGATACTCTCCGATGCGGATGCTGCGAACGGTATCGCTGTATGGATTCTCAAGCCGGTAAAAGAGACTGCGATACTGCTTGCGCAGCTGTAGATGAATGATTCGCTGTTCTGCTGGCAAGTCGCAGCAGGCTTCAATGGCATTGTCAAATGTGTTTCCGATGATGATGCTCAAAGACAACGATGAGATCGTCAGAACTTCAGGAATCGTCACATCCAGTTTGACTTTGATGTTATTCCTTTCCGCAATTCGTAAGTAATAATTCAAAAGAGCATCAACAACAGGATTTCCGACAGCAGAAATATTTGTGGAACGCTCGAAAACATTCGTGGCGGCCTGTGCGATCTTGTGAAGTTCTTCGGTATCACCGTGTTCTGCAACTGCCTGCATCGCCAGAATGTATTTCTTCACATCATGCTGTAGAGAACGGACTTCTTCCTGACGTTCTTTGAGCTGCTGGTAGTATTCCATTTGAAGGTTGTACTGCTGCTCATTGAACTTGACTTTGAATTTTTCTAGCTCATTTTCCCGGAGAGCTTCCACATAGAACACGATCAGGATGTTTATAAGGAGAAGTACAGCCATAAGGCCGACCATATAATCAGGGAAATAATCATCCGCAGCATGATACTGTGCCACATAACAGACCGCGATACTTGCGATTTGAATCGCAATGATCGGCAACAGCCATAGGATGCGCAGAGCATTTCCCTTTCGGCTGAAAAAATGTGAAATCAGAACTACGAGTGGAATTTGAATCAGGTTTGAAAAAACAATATAGACCAACCGTGCTGCCCCAGCCTGCATCAGAATGTCGGTATCCGGGATACGCAGACCAATCAGGAGCATTGCAAGCACTTCCACCAAAGCAGCCAGTGTAAAGAAGGCTCCGCTTGCGAAAACCGCCTGCCACGGTCGCTCCTCATAGAACAGCAATGCAAGGAGAAATCCGCCAACTAAAAGATAAATCGTGCGCTGCGTTACCCAATCCGGGAATAAACTCAAAGCGCACTGCCCAGCGATCAAGAGTGCAACATATGACGCATAGAACCACCTTGAGACGGGTTCCTTTTTGGGAAACAGCCGACCGATAAAAAGCAGCAACAGGGCAATGTTGGCAAAGCTCCCTGCAAACTCAACGAAATAATAAAGCATCATCTTCCCAAATAAGCGTTGAAGATCTGATTGAACTCCTGACGCTTCCTCCTGCTGATCGGCAGCTGATGTCCGCTGGAAAGAAAAACAGCGGTTCCCGTAGCGTAAACAATGTGTTCCATGTTGACGAGATAACTTTTGTGTGGTGACACAAAGCACCGTTTGGGAAGCTGCTCCAAGGCTTCAGGAATGCTCATTCGCAATGTAAGGTCTTGCTCCTTGCAGTGAATCAGAACTTTATGTCCGTGGCTTTCCAGAAAGTAAATGTCCGATGTTTCCAAGGACATGGTAACACCATCGTATTCGATCGTGAAATGTTTGGAGTTCAGTTCCTGAAGGACGGCATCCATTGCCGCAGCGAACAGCGTCTGATCCAAAGGTTTGACAAGGTAGCGGAATGCAATGCCATATCCCTGCACAGCGTACTCATGCCGCTTCGTGACAAATACCACCAAAGGATGCTTCTCCATCTGAATCAAAGACTGCGCCAGCTGAAAACCGTTGGATGGCATCTCGATATCGAGAAGAAGCAGATCAAAGGATTTCTTCTGCATTTGCAATTCGCTCAGAAGTTCGTTTCCATCCATGTAAGTTTCAATGTCAAAGCAGCCTTGCACATCGTACTGCTGGACGCTTTGAACAATGCCATCAAGGTCTGATTTCTCATCATCGCAGACTGCAACGTGGTACTTCAGCATTTCGACAACCTCCACAAAATAATGTCCTGCTACTATTATAGACTGTGCAAAGGCTCCTTACAAGTAGCCAGACCTACCACTTTTGTCACCAGAACGACCAGTTTTGCCAAACCTCTTGATTTTGCTGAAATTTATGATACAGTGAAGCAAAAATCAGAAGATAAGGTGGCGCAACTGCAATGTGGGAACGCACGCTGTCTCAAAAATCAGTCCGTCTTTTCTGCGAGCAAAAAGTGATAGATGAAGCAAAGGCGGATGCGTATGTCTATGGGTACGAGTTGCTCATATCATCTGTTGTGAGCGTTCTGCTTGTTGTTTTAATCGCTGTTGTGTGTGGTGATGTGCGGTACGCACTTTCATTTTTGATTGGGTTTATCCCACAGCGAATCTACATTGGCGGATACCATGCAACATCGCACACCAGATGCTATTTGGCATTCTCCGGACTGGCACTTATCTGCATTTTGCTAAGTAAGGCAATCGCAGCAAATCACCTTTTCCGTATCCTGACAACAGTAGCTCTTTTGGGCATCTCTATCTTTCTCTCACCTATCGAAGCAAAGAATAAGCCTTTAAGTGAAAAGAAGCGGTCAAGTTACAAGATGGTCGCATCTGTTCTTTCGTCAATAGATTTCCTGCTTGCCATTTTTAATGTGCTTCCGTATACACGTCATGTAGTTTGCTACTATCTCTCCAAATGGGTATTGATTGTATTCTCAACAATTCCTTTGGTTCAACAAAAATTTAATGCCAACTTTTGTAGATAGGGAGGTGATAACATGAAAAAAAACAAATGGGTGCTGCTTCTTATCGCTTTTGTTGCATTTTTGGTATTGGTTTATTTTATTGGTGCTTGCCTTAATGCAACGGCAGAGGCATTGACAATTATTTCGCTCTGCATCGGCATACTGGTCATTTATTTAGTCGTAAAAGCAATCAAATCAAAATCATGATATTTTGTATTCGTATGATTCCGGTGGACACCTTATGGATACTACAAAATCGTACCATCAAGCTGTGGGAGGCTAAGAATGAAAAAAGGCAAAAGCAACTTTTTTCTTATTGCTCCTTTTGCCCTTTGGGGCTGCATTTCAGTATGGACTAGTAATCTTGTCCGATTGACAGATAAAAGCGCAGTACCTTATGCTTGGGCTTCTTTGTTTTTCTCATATGGAATCGTAGCAGTGCATTATATCCAAGTGGCAGTATCCTCCAAAGGCTGTAACAATGCCGAAAACGAAAAAATTGCATGGGTTCAGCTTGGGCTTTCAACTTTGTTCTTGATAGTAGCTGTTGTTCTAGCTATTCAATGAAGGAAAGCAAAGTAATCACCCAAAGCAGTGTAAGGTCACAATATTTTCTATTCCAGCAGTATTCTAGTAGTTTCAGCATTTGTATGGTTCACATTTATTTGCCGAGGAGTATACACCTGAAGGGGAAAATTTAATGAAGGTGATTCCAATGGAGCTTTAGTGTATTGAGTGAAGAAAAAAAATAAATTAGGAGGCAGTATACTATGACTAACAAAATCAAACGGCTGATTTCCATTCTATTGGTCACGGTTTTATTTCTCCTGACCATTCAGCCAGCATTTGCAACTGGAAATAAGAGAAAGATCGATGATTATTCGATAGAAGAACTTCTCAATCTTTCTGTGCAAGAACAAGAGAATCTCGGATTTTATGTTTTGGCCGAGGTTCCAATGCGCATTCCTGTTTCTAATACAGACGGCTCAAGAGTTGTATCGTATATTGATGGAACATGGAGAGTTCTTTATACAAAGGCCAATGGATTGGGCTTTTATATGAGTGGAACTACCGTCGGTATTGGCCCGGATTTAATAAAAAATGTTTCAGGAACGGATTACTACACGAGCTATTCCGATAACATCGAACGAAGCTGCCCATTTTCAACGACAGCACTAGTTCCAGAACAAAGTATATATAATACAACCTATACATATGACTTCTATGATGTTGGAACTTATCTTGATTGCAGCGTTGGGTGTTATTTTGGAGTGGTTGGCTCAAGCAAACCAATCTATTGGAGTGCAACTACACAAGTTACCATCCCGAAATTATGATTTTGACCAGCTATGGATGAAATTGTTTTTGAACCCAGTGATGTCAATATGTTAGCAGCTTTAGGCATCGTCGAAAGTGTAAAGTTGTTTCCGTTTATGTTATCAATGGGAGAACTTCAATATGCTTGCGATTCAGAATATCGTTGCAAACAATTCGTGAATTGCCTTTCAGAATATTATCCTGACAGCCAAATTGAAGCTAGACAACTGTGGTCGAAATATCATGGTACAGCGAATGCGGTTCAATGTGATATGATAAATCATAAGCCACTGCGTGTTTGGGTCAGGAGTTCTGCCGATTGTTGGTGCGGCATTTATTATATTTGTTACTATGCAGCAAAGTATGGTACAAATAGAATTTTGCTTGCATCCAGAGAAGGTCTGAAAGAATTTATGGAAGGGAAAACCGATAAGATCTCACAAAAGTATTTGACGGAAGAAACTATTACTGAGTATGCCAAAAGATGGGGAAAGCTATTAAACGAAAACACCTCCATGCGTATTTGGCATGCGAACGATGTTAAAAGCGTTAACATAGATTATTTCGACCAGAGAATTATTAGTTTAGTATCGAGAATTCCTATTTCGGTTGGTGAACTTACCGCAGACGTATTAAAAGCGATTTCTGCTCCGGTAAGTGACTGGTATGTCATGAAACGCATAGAAGCACTTTTGAAAAAGGGTGTTCTTCAAGTCGTTATTCCAAACAAAATCTTTTATAATACCATCGTCCAGCTAAACGAAGAATAAAGGAATCCGAGCAAGTCGGCCCAACAGTCACCTCATTTCAACGAGAGGGGTGGCTGTTGGGTCAATTGTTCAAAAAGAAAAACTGAAGATAATAAAAAGTCTTGATTTCTCCATCAAAACATGGTATATACATTATACGAAACAGTGCTTTGAAAGAACGCTCCACCGTTCAATGATGTAGAATGAGAGGTGTCCGTCATGACCGCTGTAATCTACGCCCGCTATTCCAGTGATAACCAGCGCGAAGAATCCATCGAAGGCCAGATTCGTGAATGCACGGCCTATGCCGAAAAGAATGACATCACTATCGTCAAGCACTACATTGACCGCGCCATCTCTGCCAAGACGGATAATCGCCCTCAATTCCAACAGATGATAAAGGACAGCGACAAGAAGCTGTTTGATATTGTTCTGGTCTGGAAACTTGACCGCTTTGCCCGGAATCGCTACGACAGTGCCCGGTATAAGACCCAGCTGAAGAAGAACGGTGTCAAGCTCATGTCGGCTACGGAGATCATCTCCGAGGGGCCAGAGGGTATCATTCTGGAATCGGTTCTGGAGGGCTATGCAGAATACTACTCTGCCGACCTTGCCGAAAAGGTTGTCCGTGGACAGACAGAGAACATCCTGAAAGGCCGCTGCAACGGTGGTCGTGGAACGTTTGGATATACGCTGGATTCCGAGCGGAAATTTCACATCGACCCGCTTGCCTCCCCTTTCGTGCTGGAATCGTTCACGAAGTATCGGGATGGCCTCACGATGAAAGAGATTCGGGACTGGCTGAATGAAAACGGCATCAAGAACCCGGTCGGAGGCGAATTTACTTACAACAGCGTGGAGCACATGCTCAAAAACCGGCGTTATATCGGAGAACTGAAATTCCGGGATGTGGTCGTGCCGGATGCGATTCCGCCCATCGTGCCGCTGGAACTGTTCGATGATGTGCAGGAAAAGATTGCCAAAAACAAGAAAGCCCCTGCCCGAAGAAAGGCAGAGGACGATTACCTGCTGACAACCAAGCTGCACTGTGGTTGCTGCGGTGCGCTGATGTTTGGCGAAAGCGGCACAAGCCGGACGGGAGAAGTCCACCGCTACTATAAATGTGCCACGGCCAAAAAGAAGAAGGGCTGCAAGAAGAAAACTGTCCGCAAACAGTGGCTGGAAGATCTGGTGGTGAACCAGACCATGCAGCTTGTCCGGGACGATGCCGCCATGGAATCCATTATCGCCAAGGTCATGGAGCTGCAAGACCGAGAGAACACCAACCTTCCTCTCTATGAGAAACAGCTCCGGGATGCAGAATCGGGTATCCAGAATATGCTCAACGCAATTCAAGCCGGAATCCTCACCAGTTCCACCAAGGAACGGTTGGAACAGCTCGAAGAAACCAAGCGTGAGCTTGAAGCCCGCATTGCGGAAGAAAAGCTGGCAAAGCCAAAAATCAAAGAGGAATTTATCCGTTTCTGGCTGATGCGCTTCCGTAAACTGGACATGAGCCTGAAAGACCAGAGGCAAGCGTTGGTGGATACGTTCATCAATTCGATTTATCTGTACGATGATAAGGTTTTGATAACCTTTAACTATAAAGAAGGTACACAGACCATCACGTTTGAGGAAGCGGCCCAAGCCGCATCAAAGGAAAATGGTTCGGATTTGGATTGCTTTACTGCAAGATAAAAAATGACCCCAAGCCTGAGCTTGGGGCCATTTTTTATGCGGGAGAAGGGGGTCGAACCCTCACTCCGTTGGAACTGGTGCCTAAAACCAGCGCGTCTGCCATTCCGCCACTCCCGCACGGAAACTTTATTTATAGTAGCAAGATTCGCCGCAAAAGTCAACTGCCGAAGGATAATTCCCTCGTTGCCTCCGCATAATAACCCCAAAAACAGCGAGGGAGGCCATGGGCGTGAAGAGAATGCAGCGGGCAAAGCTTGCGGCGGCATATCTGCTGCTGGCTCTTGCGGCAGCTTTGGGCTGGCTGTACAGCTGTCTGCCGGACCGGGTCTATCTGGAGCCGGGACAAGCCTTATATCTCCCCCGCTTTGCATGGGTCGAGCCACAGCGCGGCCATGGGAGCCAGAATGTTGCCAGCACCCGGGCGGTGGGCAGCTACCAGACGACGCTGACGCTGGGCGGGTGGCTCCCCATCAAAACCATCCGGGCGGTGGTGACAGAGCGGCCCAGAGTGACCGTCTGCGGTACACCCTTCGGCGTCAAGATGTTCTCCGAAGGGGCGCTCATCGTGGGATTTTCGGAGATCGGGCAGGCTGGCGGCGGGACATCGAATCCCGCCAAGGAGGCCGGGCTTCGCCTCGGTGACCGGGTCATCTGCATCGGGCAGACCCGCACCGAGAGCAATGAAGCCGTAAAGGAAGCCCTGGACGCTGCCGAGGGACAGTCCGTGGAGGTCGTGTATATCCGCAGCGGTGAGCAGAAGCTGACTACCCTGACCCCGGTGTGGGACGGTGCCGCCGGGCAGTGGCGGGCCGGAATGTGGGTGCGGGACTCCTCTGCCGGTGTGGGTACACTGACCTTTGCTGACGAGGAGCTCGGCGTATTTGCGGGACTGGGCCACCCCATCAGCGACAGCGACACCGGCGAAAGCGTCGCCCTGCGCAGCGGCGAGATCGTTCCCTGCGAGATAACCGGCTGCAGTGCCGGAACGGCCGGAAGCCCCGGTGAGTTAAAGGGCCATTTCCTGAGCGCCCACGCCATCGGCACCATCCGCATCAACGGCGAGAACGGCGTCTACGGCACGACGCGCACCCACTTCTCGGGCCAGCTGCGGGAGATCGCGTTCGCGCAGGAAGTCGTCACCGGCCCCGCTGAGATATGGGCTACCATCGAAGGGGAAGCGCCCCGCGCTTACCGCATCCAGATCGAGCGGGTCAGCGACGCCGACCCCCGCCGGAATCTGGTCATCCGGGTGACCGACCCTTCGCTTCTGTCTGCGACCGGCGGCATCGTGCAGGGCATGAGCGGAAGCCCCATCCTCCAAAATGGGCGCCTCGTGGGTGCTGTGACCCATGTTCTGGTCAATGACCCCACCCGAGGCTACGGGATTTTCGCCCAGACGATGCTCGAACAGGCAAAAAACGCCGTTCAAAGCGGTGCCGAAGCGCAGACCGCAGAATGAACAAGAAGATTTTTTGTGAAAATTCCAGAAAATGTAAAAATTTCCTGTTGCAATCCATGGTAAAATATGGTAAAATCTAGACTGTAAAGGGAACTGCACACATTGGAGGATAGTACGATGGATAAAGTAAGATTTTTGATGTCGGATACCAGTGCGGATGTTACGGCAGCCTGTCGAGAGGCACTGGAGCAAAAAGGCGTAGAAGTGACCGTCGTGGAAAAAGACGGCCTTCAGGTTTTGCAGAAGATGCTTGTGGTGCGGCCGCAGGTGGTTTTGCTGGATGCCTTCATGCCCGGGCTGGATGCTCTGGCCGTCAAGCAGAAATATGTCGCCGCCGGCGAAACGCACACCACGTTTTTCGTCACCGGCGCCTTCCAGAGCGAGGAAATGGTCCAGGAGCTGCTGGATGAGGGCTTCGCCTACTACTTTGTCAAACCCTTCGACGAGAATGTCCTTGCCAGCCGGGTGCTCAAAGTCGCCCACGGCCACCAGAAGCGGCTTATCACGGCCAGCGTGGACAGCGACGAGCTGAAGGTCACGGACATTCTGCATCAGATCGGCGTCCCTGCCCACATCAAAGGCTACCAGTTCCTGCGGGATGCCATCCTGCTCACCATGAACGAGCCGGAGTACATCAATGCCGTCACCAAGCGCCTGTACCCGGAGATCGCCAAGAAAAACGGCACCACCGCCAGCCGGGTAGAGCGCGCCATCCGCCACGCCATCGAGGTGGCATGGGACCGTGGCGATGTGGACACCCTGAACAGCTACTTCGGCTACACCATCCACAACCTGCGCGGTAAACCGACCAACTCGGAGTTCATCGCGATGATTGCGGATAAGATGCGCCTGGATAAGCGGCAGCAGGCGGGTTGAAAAGAATATTTTTCTGCGTCATTTTCCTGTGGTATTTTTCATTTGTTGCCGGGTGCGAAATTATAAATTACGGTTCCCTCATAATATGGTAATAACAGGCCTCCTGCATCAATTTTCCAATGCAGGAGGCTCGTTTTATGTGCAAAAGTGATCGTTGGCGGATCAGCACGGCCACCCGCAGGCGGCAAGCAATCAGCCCAGTGGGCTGCCATCACAACTTGACGAAAAAAGCAAGAATCTCTATACTATAGAACAGAATAAACAAAGAAGGGAACGGATAGATCCCCTTATGCTGAAGATCGCATTTTGTGACGACGAGAACCAAGAGACCAGACGGCTGGAAGCTCTGCTGGAAGAATATGCTGCTGACCGCGGGCAGGACTTTGCCCATACGTCTTATCAAAGCCCGGTCGAGCTGATGGCGGAGGTGGAGAAGGGAACGCGCTTCGACATCATCCTGCTGGATGTCCTGATGCCGGGCGAAAACGGGATGGCTGCGGCCCGGGAGATACGGGAATATGACTCGAATGTGAAGATCATCTTCCTTACTTCAAGCACGGAGTTTGCGGTGGAATCCTACGCGGTGGATGCATGGTATTACCAGCTCAAGCCCATCCGGAGAGAGGACTTTTTCCGCCTGATGGACTCGGCCTGTGCGGCCTGCACCAGGGAGCAGAAGCACAGCCTCATCCTCCGGAGCAAGAGCGGCATCGTCCGCCTGGAGCTGGAAGAGCTGGTCTACTGCGAGGTGATGGGGCGGACGCTCACGTTTCACCTGAACAACGGCGTCGTGCTGGAAAGCATGGGCCGGCTGGACGACCTCTGTGACCAGCTCGTGGAATACCCGAATTTCCTCCGTCCCCACCGCTCCTTCCTTATCAATATGGAGTATATCGCCAACATCGCAGCACGCTCCATTACGATGCAGGACGGAGCCGTGGTGCCGCTGCCCCACGGGAAGTATTCGGAAACGAAGGACCGCTACCTGAGCTATATTTTTGACCGAAAGCAGGTGGTCATGTAGTGAACGCTCTTACTGTACCAAACGGTGTTGCCGTGGCGCTCTTTGGCATCGCACTCTCGGCGGCGTTCTGTGACATCCACTGGACGAAGAAAAACTGCATTATATTGGCGGTCGGCTCAGCAGCCATGCTCTTGATGCAGGCGCTTATTACTTATAAGGGTAGCTGGATGGCGATGCAGGAGGCGTATCCGCTTACCACCCATCTGCCGCTCGCCATCATCCTCAGTGTCCTCAGCGGAAAATGGCTCTGGCCCACCATCTCGGTGCTGGCGGCGTATCTGTGCTGTCAGCTCCGGCGCTGGGTGGCGCTGCTGGTCATTGCGATGGTGCCGGGCATCGACTGGCTGCAGCCCGCCGTCGAGATGGTGGTTACGCTGCCGTTGCTGGCAGTATTGCTGCGCTATGTTGCACCGGCGGCCCGCAGCTTTGCCCGGTATCCGCGCTCGATGCAGCTTCTGTTCGGCGTAGTGCCGCTGGCAGGTTACCTTTTCGATTATGTGACCCGCATCTACACCGACCTTCTCGCCCAGGGCAATCAGGCGGCGGTGGAATTCATGCCCTTCGTGTGCAGCGTGGCGTATATCGTCTTTGTCCTCCGGGTCTCGGCAGAGGAGCGCACCCGCGGCCAGCTGGAACAGACCCGGAACAACCTCAAATTGCAGGTCGGCCAGGCGGTGCGGGAGATCGAGGCCCTGCGCACCTCCCAGCAGCAGACCCGCGCCTACCGCCACGACCTGCGCCACCATCTGCAATACATCTCCGCCTGCATCGAGAACGGCAGGGGAGAGCAGGCACAGGAGTACATCCAAAGCATCTGCTCCGAGATAGAGGCCAGCAAGGTGACGACCTACTGCGAGAACGAGGCTGCGAACCTCATCTTCTCGTCCTTTGCAGGCCGGGCGGAGAACTGTGGTGTGCCGCTCAACATTCAGGCTCATATCCCGCAGCTTATCTCGGTGGCCGAGACAGACCTCTGCGTGCTGCTCTCCAATGCGCTGGAAAATGCGCTCCGGGCCTGCCGCAGGATGAAAGCAGAGAATGGCCCTGCATACATTGAAGTT
This sequence comes from Faecalibacterium longum CLA-AA-H243, assembly GCF_020687245.1. GTDB lineage: Bacteria > Bacillota > Clostridia > Oscillospirales > Ruminococcaceae > Faecalibacterium > Faecalibacterium longum. Next base: position 15,161 of record NZ_JAJEQG010000002.1, read on the forward strand.
ACTGCCCGGGAAAAGAACGGGCATCTCTTTTTGCAGTTCGTCAATCCCTGTCCGGAGGGAATACAGTTTGAAAACGGCCTGCCGGTGACCCACGCCGAAGGACACGGCATCGGTGTGCGCAGCATCTGCGCTATCGTGGAAAAATATAAAGGGCTTTCGGATTTCTCGGTGCAGGACGGCAGATTCATCCTCCGCGTTTCCCTGTGAGCCGGGTCGATTGAGCGCAGTTTCGGGGCGAATCGTGTCAAACTGTCCGCCGCAGGGGCAGAAAAGAGTATACTGGAACCAGACAAAATGTGCTCTCCGAATATCGCACAAGGAGGAAAAGTTTTATGAAACGTATCACTTCTCTTGCACTCAGCGCGGCACTTCTGGCCTCGCTTTCGACACCGGTGCTGGCCGCGCCGGCCATCTCTGTGGATGCGGCCCCTACGGCAGCTGTACTGGAAGAGGAAAACTCTTTGTGGGAGCTTCCGCAGGCAGATACGCCGGACATGAGCAACACGGTCTGGTCGTTTGCCGGCGGCTACATCGACGGCAGCGAGATGACTCAGGCCGAGATGGACGAGTCTCTGGCGGCATACGGCGGCACGCTGCAGTTCACCTTTGACGCCGCAGGCGGCGCAAAGATGATCCAGGGCGGCGGTACGCTGAACGGCACTTACCAGTATCTCGACGACGGCAGCGTGGGCGTCATCTTCGACTACAACGGCGAGGAGCTGCGCTACGCCTGCATCTTTACCTGGACGGACGAGGGCGAGCTGCTCATGGTCGCCATCTCGGATGTGGAGGGTGCCGACGGCATTTACTTTGTCCAGTAAATTCGTTTCATCGTGTCTTTCAGATGCGATGCAGATAAGCCTTGTCTTGGAACTCTGGCTCTGACGGCTGCTTTTGCGGAAAGCAGCCGTCCTGCGGGAGCCGGAACGCCCATTCCCAGGTGAGGCTGGAGGAATCAGAAACGGCCCGGCAGAGTTTTCTGCCGGGCTTGTTCGTTTTCCGGGGCGGAGAGAAGGACTTTCCAGAAAAAAGTGCAAAAAAGTCAAAATATCCTCTTGCAATTTTTCCGGAGAGTGATATAATATTAAGGCAATCGTTTCCAAGGCCGCTCGAGGGGGTAGCCGATATTGAAGGTTGTGATGGGCACATACATTAAATATGGCCCCAATAAGTCAGAACCAGAAATGAGGTGAAAAGAATGAAACAGGGTATCCATCCGAACTACGTTGACTGCACCATCACCTGCGCATGCGGCAACGTCATTAAGACTCGTTCCACCAAGCCCGAGATCCACGTCGAAGTTTGCTCCAAGTGCCATCCTTTCTACACTGGTAAGCAGAAGCTGGTCGACAGCGGCGGACGTGTTGAGCGCTTCAACAAGCGTTTCGGCCGTAAGTAATTGCAACAATTACAAGGCTTCCAAGAGCGTCGTTCCCTATGCGGGGAGCGGCGCTCTTTTTGCGTCCGGCCGCGAAAACTGCCGCATCAGCGCAAAAGAAACAATATTTGGAAACGCACACAGGTTTATCTTATTTCTGACACATTTTCGGGCTAAAATGATGCAGATATTCCCGGGGACACCCGCAGAGAAGGAGCGTTTTTTGTGATAGAAGTATCCCACCTCACCAAGAAATACGGCAGCCGCCTTGCAGTGGACGACATCTCTTTCACGGTGGAGGACGGCGTCATCTACGGCCTGCTGGGGCCGAACGGTGCCGGCAAGTCCACCATCATGAACATCCTCACCGGTTATCTCGCCGCCACGGAGGGACAGGTGACGGTGGCGGGCCATCCGCTGCCCGAGGAAGCCGACGCCGCCAAAGCCTGCGTGGGCTATCTGCCGGAACAGCCGCCCCTTTACCCGGAGATGACGGTGGCCGAATATCTCGACTTTGCCGCCGAACTGAAAGGCGTCAAGAAAGCAGACCGCTCGGCACAGGTGCAGTCTGCCGCCCGCCGTACCGGTCTGGAAGACGTTCTGCCCCGGCTCATCCGCAGCCTCTCGAAGGGCTACCGCCAGCGGGTGGGCGTGGCGCAGGCGCTGCTGGGCAGTCCGCAGCTCATCATTCTGGACGAACCCACCGTGGGTCTCGACCCGGCGCAGGTCATCGAGCTGCGCCGCCTCATCCGGGAGCTGGGCCGAACCCACACGGTCATCCTGTCCAGCCACATCCTCAGTGAAGTGAAGGCCGTCTGTGATAAGGCGCTCATCCTGTCGCAGGGGCATCTGGCCGCTGTCGTGGACCTTGCCGCTGAAGAGCGCGATTTGGAAGAGCTCTTCCTTGAGCTGACGGCTCTGGAAGAGACTTCGGATAAAAAGGAGGACTGATTCGATGCTTGCCATCTACAAGCGGGAGCTGCGCAGCTTTTTTCACGGAATGATGGGCTATGTGCTCACGGCCTTTCTGCTGGCGGCTTCCGGCATCTATTTTCTGGCCCTGAACCTCGGTTACGGCCTGACGGATTTTGGCTACTATACGCTCTACCGCACGATCTTCATGCTGCTGCTCTATTTCCCGGTGCTGGCCATGCGCTCGCTGGCCGAAGAGCGCCGCGCCCGCACCGACCAGCTGCTTCTCACCAGCCCGGTGTCCGTGTGGGGCATCGTGGTGGGCAAGTATCTGGCACTCTGCACCGTGTTCGCGCTGCCCTGTCTGGCCGACGGCGTCATGATCGTCGTGCTCTGGCTGCTGGGCGGCACGGCCTCGGCCTGCGGGGCAAATTTCGCCGCGCTGCTGTGCTATTTCCTGCTGGGCTGTGCGGCCATTGCCGTCTGCGAGTTCTGCTCCGGCCTCACGGAGAACCAGATCATCGCGGCAGTCATGGGCTTTTCGGCCCTGCTGCTGGCCTATATGATGCCCAGCCTCCGCAGTATGTTCAACGCCGGGAGCGCCGTGGCACTGGTGGTCTTTACGGCTCTGTCGGCGGGAGCCTCCCTTGCGGTGGGCCTGCGCACCCGGAGCTTCACGCTGGGTTGCTTCTGCTTTGCGGCCCTCTGTGCCGGGCTGAGCGCCCTGTTCCTGCTGCGCAGCGCATGGCTCACCGAGGCGTTCAGTGCTGTCTTGAGCGCCCTCTGCCTGTTTGCGCCCTTTGAGGAGTTCGTCAACAACAGCTTTTCCATCCCGACGCTGGTTTATTATCTGACGGTGACGGTGCTCTTCCTCTTCTTTACGGCGCAGGGCATCGAGAAGCGCCGCTGGAACTGAGAGGGGGAAGACTATGAAGAAATTTGAGAAAAAGAGCGCAGGCTCGCTGGAGCGTCTGCGGATGCGCAGCGGCATCTATGCCTCGGCGGTCACGGTGCTGGTGGTCGTGCTGGCCGTCCTGCTCAACCTCATCGTCCGGGCCATTCCGACGAAGTACACCGAGTTCGACCTCTCGGAGGCCGGACTCTACACCCTCAGTGACAGCTCCAAGGACATCGCCCACGCCCTGACGCAGGATGTCACCATCTACTATCTGGCCGAGACGGGCAGCGAGGACGCCATCATCACAAAGCTGCTGGACCGCTACGCCTCCGAGAGCGGCCACATCAAATGGGAGACGAAAGACCCCGCCGTCTACCCGACCTTCGCCGCCCAGTACGGTGTGCAGTCGGCTGAGAACGGCAGTCTCATCCTCGTCTCGGGGGAGAAGAGCGCCGTGCTGGCGGCGTCCGACCTCTACGATTATGACTACTCCGACTACTACACCACCGGCAGCTACAGTGTGACCTTTGGCGGCGAAAATAAGCTCACCGCTGCCATCTATCGCATCACCAGCGGCGAAGAGCTCCACGCCTACTACACGACGAACCACGGCGAACAGCGTCTCACCGACACCCTGACCGATGCGCTGGAAGGCCAGAACCTCTCCGTCAGCCCCCTCGACCTGCTGACGGACACCATCCCGGACGACTGCGACCTGCTCATCATCAATGACCCGCAGCAGGACTTTGCATCGACGGGCGGCCTCGTGGATGAAATGTCGGCCCTGCGCGCCTACCTGAAAAATGGCGGACATCTGATGCTCACCACCGACAGCTATTACTCCACCCCGAATCTTGACGCCCTGATGGCCGAGTTTGGACTGACCCGCACGACCGGCCTTGTGGTGGAAGGGGACAGCGGCCATTACCTGAATGGTTACCCCTACTATCTGCTGCCGGATTACGCCACCGACACCGAGAGCGGCACGCTGGACGGCATCGACACCAGCCGCCGCGTCCTGCTGCAGATGGCGCAGGGCATCACCATCACTGAAACGGAAGGCATCGCCTCGGAAGCTCTGCTGGTCAGTACCGAGAGCTCCTATAGCAAGGCGGCGGGCTATGAGATGACCACCGCCGAGCAGGAAGACGGCGACCCCGACGGCCCCTTTGCACTGGCAGCCTATGCTTCCAATAACAGCACCGGCGCAGAGGTCATCTGGGTCAACTGCGGCAACATGGACAACGAGGCCGTCTACCAGACTGTTCCCGGCAACGTGACCTTCCTGCAGGGCTGCGCAGCCTCTCTGGCCGGGCAGGAGGGGACCACCCTCGTGGAGTCCAAGGCGCTGGAAGCTGCGCCCATCACCATCTCGGGCCACACCGCCGCTGTGCTGGGTCTGGTGTTCGTCCTCATCCTCCCGGCGGCTGTGCTGGCCGTGGGCGCAGTGGTGGTGCTGCTGCGACGCCGCAAGTAAGGAGGCACGCCATGAAAGCAAAACAGCGTACCCTCATCGTTTTGCTGGTGTTCGTCCTTGCCTCCGGGGCGGCGCTGGCCCTGCTGACCCACGCGAAGCAGAAAGCCGAACAGGCCGCCAGTGAGGCCGAGGACGGCAGCATTCCGCTGCTGGATGTGACCACCGCCACGCTGGAAAGCGTCTCCATCCAGTATGGCGGTGAGACGCTGACGCTCCGGCCCTCTGACGACGGCTGGACGCTGACCGAGGACCCGGCCTACCATCTGGATGATTCGGCCTGCAACACCATCCGGACCGCGCTGGCAGGCATGAAGGCCAGGCGCCAGCTCGAGGCGCAGCCCGGCGAGGACTACGGCTTCGACGCGCCCCGGCTTGTTGTAAATGTTTCGGCGGCGGGGGAGAGTACCACCCTTACCGTGGGAGCGGAGAACCCCGTCACCGGGGATGTGTACGTCCGGCGGGAGGGCAGCGACGCTGTCTATACCGTGGACGCGGCAAGGTTCCGCTGCATGGAGCAGACGAAGGCGGAGCTCTTTGGGGCGTTCAGTCCGGCGGGTATCACAGTCTCGGACATCGAGGCTGTGAGCTACACCCTCCAAAGCGGCGAGACGATCAAGCTGCAATCCGTATCCCAGCCCACGGAGGCCGACAGCACCACCTACCAGACCGTCTGGCAGCTCACAGATGAGCCGGATGCTGCGTTGGACACCGACAAGGCGGACGCTCTGCTGGCCGCACTGGCCAGCTATGTCACCGGGCAGGACACTGCCGCCGACCTTTCCGCCTGCGGCTTTGACGCCCCGCTGGTGACAGCAGAGGTGACGACGGCAGACGGCACTGTCACCCTGACGTATGCCATCGGCACCGACGGCTATTATATGATGGTGTCGGGCGACAGCTCTGTCTACACCGTGGACGGCCAGACCGTGCAGGCCCTCTGCCTGACGGCCCGGCAGCTGAAAGCCGACACCTGAGAATTTATCCCAAAAGCACCTGCAGTTCTGCACTGTAGGTGCTTTTATGCTGTATAAGAAAACGCTATATGAAAAATTGATGTAAAACCCGGGTGGGAAAAGCCCCCTCGGAGTCAAAGTTTTGGCAAACATCAGCAGAGTGATTGACATTTTGACAAAGATTGTTTAAGATAGACAAGACAGGGCAGAATAACTGCGCAATGTTACGGTCGTCATGGATGTTGTGCGGGGATGAGTCTGCTCCCACAGCCAGCACATATTGGATGGGCGAGGCGTTTTTGCGTCAGACAAGGAGGGCTTCCGCAGCAATCCTGACGGATTGCAAGGGAGAACGACGCGGTATGACACGAAAAAGGCCGTTCAGACGGTGTGGGATGGTTGTGGGAATAGACTCAAAGTCACCCTAATGCGATAGAAGGATGGGGGAGTAAACCCCTGTCTTTTTTCGTATCTGAGTTACAAGGAGGATATAGGAAAGAAATGAACAACTCGGTGATCGTTTCGCTGCGAGACATCGTAGTGGAATTTGATGGTCAGCGCATCCTGGATGGGCTGAACCTCGACATCCATGACAAAGAGTTTGTGACGCTGCTGGGATCCTCCGGCTGCGGCAAAACCACCACCCTCCGCCTCATCGCGGGCTTTCTGGAACCGACGTCCGGCAAAGTGCTGCTGAAAGGAGAGGACATCACAGGTGTACCGCCCTACAAGCGTCCGGTGAACACCGTGTTCCAGAAATACGCGCTGTTCCCCCACCTGAATGTCTTTGAGAATGTGGCCTTCGGCCTCCGCCTCAAGAAGATGGACGAAGAGACCATCCGCCGCAAGGTGCGGGATATGCTGGAAGTCGTGGGCCTGAAGGGCTTCGAGCGCCGCAGCATCGGCCAGATGTCCGGCGGCCAGCAGCAGCGCGTGGCCATCGCCCGCAGCCTGGTCAATGAGCCGGAGATCCTGCTTCTCGATGAGCCTCTGGGTGCCCTCGACCTCAAGCTGCGCAAGGAGATGCAGCTGGAACTCAAGCGCCTGCAGCGCGAGATGAACATCACCTTCATCTACGTCACCCACGACCAGGAAGAGGCCCTGACCATGTCCGACACCGTTGTCGTCATGAACGGCGGCAAGGTGCAGCAGATCGGCACCCCCGAGGACATCTACAACGAGCCCAAGAACGCCTTTGTTGCTGACTTCATCGGCGACTCCAACATCGTGGACGGCGTGATGCACCGTGATTTCCTCGTCTCCTTCTCGGGCGTCGAGTTCCCCTGTGTGGACCGCGGCTTTGCCCGGGAGGAGAGCGTACAGGTGGTCGTCCGCCCCGAAGATATTGAAGTGGTCTCCCCGGTGGAAGGCCAGCTGGTGGGCGTCGTCAATGACGTCATCTTCAAGGGCGTCCACTTCGAGATGCATGTGGAGTGTGAGGGCCGCGAGTGGCTCATCCATTCCACCCGCGCCTGCACGCCCGGTGAGACCATCGGTATGCGCATCGGCCCCAACGAGATCCATATCATGTCGCGTTCGGAGGGGTGAGGCCGCATGAAGATTTACGATAAGAAACTGGCCTATCCGTACTTTGTATGGATGGTGCTGTTCACGGTGGTGCCGTTATTCATCGTGGTGTATTACGCCCTCACCGACTCCACCGGCAGCTTTACGCTGGACAATCTGGTGACCGTCAGCGGCTATGGCTCGGTGTTCGCCCGCAGCCTGCTGCTGGCCATCATCTCCACCGTCGTCTGCCTCATCATCGCGTTTCCGGTGGGCTATTTCCTCTCCCGGCTGCGCGTCAACAAGCAGCACATCATGCTGATGCTGGTGATGCTGCCCATGTGGATGAACTTTCTGCTCCGTACCTACGCATGGATGGGTCTGTTGAGCATCAACGGCCCTGTGAATGCCGTTCTGGGCGTCTTCGGCCTCGGACCCTACAACATGCTGAATACCTCCGGCGCTGTGGTGCTGGGCATGGTGTACAACTATGTGCCGTATATGATCCTGCCCCTCTACACCAGCATGACCAAAATCGACCAGAGCATCGTGGAGGCGGCGCAGGACCTGGGCGCTTCCACCACCAAGACTCTGTTCCGGGTGCTCATCCCCATGAGCATCCCCGGCATCAGCACCGGCATCACGATGGTGTTCGTCCCGGCGGTGTCCACCTTCGTTATCAGCCGTATGCTGGGCGGCGGTTCCAACCTGCTCATCGGCGATTTGATCGAGATGCAGTTCCTCGGCAACAGCTACAACCTCAATGTCGGCTCTGCCATGAGCCTCGTGCTGATGGTCATCGTGCTGCTCTGCATGAGCTTTACGTCCAGCTTCGACGAGGATGAGATGGAGGGTGTGTCCTGATGAAAACGAAACATCTGCGTCTGATGCAGCGCGCCTATGTCATCCTGTTTTTCTGCTTCATGTACCTGCCCATCGCGTACATGGTCGTGTTCAGCTTCAACCAGAGCAAGGGCTACGCCCTCTTTACCGGCTTTACCTTTAAGTGGTACACCAGCCTGCTCCACAACGAGTCCATCCTGCACGCGCTGTGGGTGTCGCTGTATCTGGCACTGTTCTCGGCGGTCATCGCCACCGTGCTGGGGACTGCGGCGTCTCTGGGCATCGCTTCCATGGGGCGCAAGAGCCGCCTGCTGGTGACGAATATCACCTATATCACCACGGTCAACCCCGAGATCATCACCGGTATCTCCCTGATGATGCTCTTTGTGGCATACCAGCGCTTTGCGTCTGAGCTGGACTTCCTGCCCGACAACATCATGGGCTTTCCCACGCTGCTCATCGCCCATATCGCGTTCAACGTGCCGTATGTCATCTTCAATGTCACACCCAAGCTCAAACAGCTGGACATCAAGCTGTTTGAGGCGGCGCTGGACCTCGGCTGTGACCCCCGGCAGGCATTTTTCAAGGTCATCCTGCCCGAGATCAGTCCGGCCATCCTGTCGGGCTTCCTCATCAGCCTGACCTACTCCATCGACGACTTCATGATCTCCTACTTCAACTGCGGTACGGTGGAGACACTGCCCATCGCCATCTACTCCATGACCCGCAAGAAGGTCAGTCCGGAGATCTACGCGCTGTCCACCATCATGTTCGTGGTCATTCTGAGCATCATCCTCATCTCCAACGCCATGGAGAGCCGCGGTTACCGCCGCGACCAGCGCGCACTGAGAGGGGGAGATGTCAAATGAAGCGTTTCGTCATTCTTCTGCTGACGGCTGTACTGGCGCTGACCATGCCGCTGTCGGCTCTGGCCGCAGGACAGATCGAGGTCACAGAGGACATTTCTGTTTCAGATGACTACGACTGGACCCGCTTCAAGGGCCAGAATGTCACCCTGAACGTCTACAACTGGGGCGAGTATATCTCCAACGGTTCCGACGACAGCGTGGACGTGGTGGCGGCCTTTGAAAAGCTGACCGGCATCAAGGTCAACTATACCACCTTCGACTCCAACGAGTCCCTCTACGCCAAGCTGAAGTCCGGCGCGGCCAACTACGATGTCATAATTCCGTCGGACTATATGGTCGCCAAGATGATAAGCGAAGGAATGCTGATGCCGCTGGACTACAGCAACATCCCGAACTTCCAGAACATCGACGAGGAGTACCGCAACGGGGACTATGACCCCGAGAACGCCTACACCGTGCCTTACACCCTCTGCACCACTGGCATCATCTACAATACAAAGATGGTAGACGAGGCCCCCACCAGCTGGGCAGACCTGTGGGACGAGAAGTATGCAGGCAACATCCTGATGTTCAACAACAGCCGCGACGCCTACGCCATCGGTGCGTTCAAGAGCGGCAGCAGCGTCAACCCCCAGACCACGGAGGGTGTGGATGCTGTGGTGGACGAGCTGAAAGCCCAGAAGCCTCTGGTGCAGGCCTATGTCATGGACGAGATCTTCGATAAGATGATCGGCAGCGAGGCGGCCGTCGGCGTCTACTACTCCGGCGACGCCATCACCATGATTGACGACAACCCCGATCTGGCCTGGGTGTTCCCTGAGGAGGGAACGGTGCTGTCGGTGGACAGCATGGCCATCCCCGCCACCAGTGAGCACGAGGAAGCTGCAGAGATGTTCATCAACTTCATGTGTGCACCGGACGTCGGCAAGGCCAATATCGAGTATATCGGCTACACCACCCCCATGCACTGTGTGTGGGAGCTTCTGGATGAAGACCTCAAGTACAGCGAGATCGCGTACCCCTCCGAGGACATTGCGGCCAAAGAAGAGGTGTTCACTGCCCTGAGCGATGAGGTCAACAGCGAGCTGGACGTGAAGTGGAGCGAGATGAAGAGCTACGACGAGGGCGGCAGCGGGTATCTGTTCCTGATGCTGCTGGCGGCGATGCTGGCTCTGGCCTGCTTCAATATCTGGCGCAAGGTGCGCAGGAAAACGCGCAATATGTATTGAACCTGAGGGGGCTGTGCGGAGGCGTACAGCCCCTTTTTATAAGGAAAGGGAAAGAATATGAGTGAATACAGAAGCTATACGGAGCAGATGACCGTGCTGGACGGCGACAGCGACTTCCGCCGCTGCCTGAAGCCCAGCGCTCTGTTCCGGTATGTGGAGCAGGTGTCGGCAGACCATGCCCGGGCTTACGGCATGGACCACGCCTTTTTCAGGGAGCGCCACAGCGCATTCCTCGTGGGCAAGCAGGCCCTCAGGGTCTGGCGGATGCCCGGCCGTGCGGAGAAGATCAACCTGACCACGGCCTGCGAGGTGTTCAAGAAAGGCACGATGAAGCGGCTGACCACCATCACCAGCGAAACAGGGGAGAAGCTGGCCCTCGTGGACTGCCGCTGGATGATCGTGGACACTGAGGCAGGGCGCATCCTGCGCACCCCCGGCTGGACGATGCCGGACTTCCAGAACGACGACCTGCCCGAAGAACTGCCCCAGATCGTCCACAAGAGCCAGCCGCTGACGGCGGCAGGGGAGAGCCGCGCCAGCTACTCCATGTGTGACCTCAACGGCCATATCAACAACTCCCTCTATCTGGACATCGCCTGCGACGCTCTGCCGCAGGAGGTCGTGGAGGCTGCGCCGCTGTCCTTCGCTTCCATCAAGTACCACCGTGAAGTGCCGATGGGCCAGACCGTGCAGGTGTTCTATGCCCCCTCAGGAAACGGCTGGTATGTGCTGGGCCGGAGGGAAGAGCACGCGGCTTTTGAGTGTTATCTGGAATTCGGAAGCTCTGTCACAGAATCTTTACAAAAATAATTACAGAAAAATTACAAAAAACTATTGCAAAAGTCCTTCAAAAGAGTTACAATATGGTTACAGAAAGGGCAAGACCCTTCTGGATCATGAAATCTTTTTCTTCTTGTTTTTTGGAATATCGGGTGTCCGCCATCCTCCTCCGGCTGTTCTCCTTCGCAGCTGTCGGCCGACACCGCACAGGCGATATTCCGCTTCGTGTGCAAAAGAGCCCGTCTGGTTTCGGACGGGCTTTTTTGCGTCCAAAAATCCGGAGAAATCGGCCCACAGCGAGGGAAAGTATGACCTTAGGTCAATTTGCCTGTTTTTCTGCAAAGGACATTTATAAAGTTTGGCGGGGCAGGGGTTTGTATTCCGCGTGGGTTTGTGGTAAAGTATATACAATCAATTCCTAAGTCGAAAACATGAAATTGTTTTGATGTTGTTTGATATGATCCGCTGCGGATGCGTTAAGAGAAAAGGAGTTTGAATATGGCTTATTTTTACGAAGAACCCTCTCGTACCTTTGGCGAGTACCTGCTGGTGCCGGGCTACTCTTCTGCTGAGAATGTCCCCACAGCTGTCAGCCTCAAGACCCCGCTGGTCAAGTACCGCAAGGGCGAGGAGAACTGCCCGCTGGAAATGAATATCCCCATGATCAGCGCCATCATGCAGTCTGTCTCCGGCGATAAGCTGGCCATCGCGCTGGCCCGTCAGGGCGGCGTCTCCTTCATCTACGGCTCCCAGAGCATCGAGAACGAGGCCGCTATGGTCCGCCGCGTCAAGAGCTTCAAGGCCGGTTACGTCGTTTCCGACTCCAACCTGGCCCCCACTGCCACCCTGCACGATGTGCTGGAGCTGAAAGCCCGCACCGGCCACTCCACCATCGCCATCACCGCCGACGGCACTCCTAACGGCAAGCTGCTGGGCATCGTGGCCTCCCGCGATTACCGCGTCAACCACACCCCCGATGACGCTCCTGTTACCACCTTCATGACCCCCATCGAGAAGCTGGTCACTGCCCCGGAGAACACCTCCCTGCACGACTGCAACAACATCATCTGGGACAACAAGATCAACACCCTGCCTCTGGTGGATGCCGAGGGCAACCTGAAGTATATCGTCTTCCGCAAGGACTACGATTCCCACAAGAAGAATGCCAACGAGCTGCTGGACAAGAACAAGAGCTACGTCGTCGGTGCCGGTATCAACACCCGCGACTACGCCCAGCGCGTGCCTGCTCTGGTGGAGGCCGGTGTGGATGTCCTCTGCATCGACTCCTCTGAGGGCTACTCCGAGTGGCAGAGCCGCACCATCGGCTGGATCCGTGAGCACTACGGCGACACCGTGAAGGTGGGCGCCGGTAACGTCGTGGATGCCGAGGGCTTCCGCTTCCTCGCAAAGGCTGGTGCAGACTTCGTGAAGATCGGCATCGGCGGCGGCTCTATCTGCATCACCCGCGAGACCAAGGGCATTGGCCGTGGTCAGGCTACTGCCGTCATCGAGGTCGCCAAGGCCCGTGACGAGTACTTCAAGGAGACCGGCATCTATGTGCCTATCTGCTCCGACGGCGGCATCGTCCACGACTACCACATCACCCTTGCACTGGCCATGGGCGCTGACTTCGTCATGCTGGGCCGCTACTTTGCCCGCTTCGACGAGAGCCCCACGAACAAGGTGCGTATCAATGGCCAGTATATGAAGGAGTATTGGGGCGAAGGCTCCAACCGCGCCCGCAACTGGCAGCGCTATGACCTCGGCGGCTCCACCAAGCTGAGCTTCGAGGAAGGTGTGGACAGCTATGTTCCTTACGCCGGTCCGCTGGCCGATGGCGTCCAGACCACCCTGTACAAGGTCAAGAGCACCATGTGCAACTGCGGCGCACTCTCCATCCCCGAACTGCAGCAGAAGGCCAAGCTGACCGTCGTTTCCTCTACCTCCATCGTTGAGGGCGGCAGCCACGACGTCGTGCTGAAGAATGCTACCCCCAGCATCATGAACGGCTGAATCTGAAATATCAAAACACCTGCAGCACGAAAAGGCGCTGCGGGTGTTTTTGCATATTCGGGCGGCATCGATGCCCGTGATTTATCCGAGGACAGAAGAGCACTGCCGGAGGTGCTGGTAAAGATTTCGTAAAAAACATTTTTTCTTTCTGTCGTCATTTTTTACCAAAACCTCTTGCGTCTGCCCGCCAAAGATGCTATAGTGGTACAAACATCCTGTCATGACAGGGCAAAACGCGCGGCAGCGCAGAGTTTGTTTGGCTGCACCCGCCGCAGGGGTGCGCGGAAAAAGAGAGGAAACTTTTCATGAGCGAGATCAAAGTTGTGCCGTATATCCCGGATGAGGACTACGACAATCCGGCAATGGTCGTTGATTTTTACGAATTCACTATGGCCAACTGCCTGTTTCTGAACGGCTTTAAGGATACGACCCTTGTGTTTGATATGTTCTTCCGCAAGAACCCGGATAACCAGGGCTACTCCATCAGCGCCGGCCAGCGCAAGCTGACCCGTTTCCTGCTGAACTACCACTTCAATGAGCAGGATGTCCACTGGCTGCGCACCAAGGGCATGAGTGAGGAGTTCTGCGAGTATCTGCGCACGTACCGCTGGAAGGGCGATATGTACGCTCTGCCCGAAGGCACGGTCTGCTACCCCCATGTGCAGATGGTGCGCATCGAGTGCGACCTCGTGGGCGCTATCCTCATCGAGACCTACCTGCTCCAGACCATGAACTTCCACAGCCTCATCGCCACCAAGGCCACCCGCATCACCGGCCTCAACACCCACACCCCCCGCAGCGTCATGGAGTTCGGCACCCGCCGCGCACAGGGCGAGAGCGCAGGCAACGACGGCGCTTATGCTGCCGTTCTGGGCGGCTGCATCGGCACGGCCAACTGTCTGGCCGAGATGAAGTACGGCTCTGAGGTCAAGGCTGTGGGTACTGTGGCCCACAGCTTCATCGAGTTCTTCCCGACCGAGTTCGATGCCTTCAAGGCATTCGCTGATACCTACCCGGATTCCGTCAGCCTGCTGCTGGATACCTACAACATCATGGAGAGCGGTCTGCCCAACCTCATCAAGCTGGACGACTACCTCATTGAGAAATATCCTGATAACCCCAACCGCCGCGTCAAGAGCGCCCGCATCGACTCCGGTGACCTGGCCCGAGGCTCCAAGCGCCTGCGCAAGGCGCTGGATGCAGCAGGGAAGTCCTACATCAAGCTGGTGGCCTCCAACGGTCTGGACGAGAAGAAGATCGCCAACATGGAGCTGTACGAGCACGCACACTTCGACTCCTACGGCGTGGGCGAGAACCTCATAACCTCGGCCTCGGACCCCGTGTTCGGCGGCGTATACAAGCTGGTGGCGGTCAAGCGCCCCGATGGCAGCTATCAGCCCAAGATGAAGTGCTCCGACTCCGCCAGCAAGGCCATCATCCCCGGCAAGAAGATGCCGTGGCGTCTCTACGATGAAAACGGCCAGGCGCAGTGCGACCTTATCGCCATGGACAGCGAGGTCATCGAGGCAGGCAAGCCGGTCACGATGGTCAATCTCGACTCTGATGCCATCGAGCGCACCGTCACCATCGTTCCCACCCGCGTCAAGCAGCTGCTGGTGCCGCATATCCTGAACGGTGAGCTGGCCATCGAGCTGCCCTCCATTGCGGAGAAAAAGGCCTATATCGCCAAGCAGCTCACCGAGGAGACCTGGGAGAGCGAGCTGCGCATCGAGATGCCTCACAAGCACTACGTCAACATGACCCCTGCTGTGGCTGAGTGCCGCTCCAAGATGTACGCAGAGCTGCACGGCGGCAAAGTGTAAACTTGACAAAACAGCATTTCTATTGTATTATATGAGCTGCTGCTTGCAAGATCGTGAGCAGCAGCTCATTCAGAAGCCACTGTGGTGAAATTGGCAGACACGAGGGACTTAAAATCCCTTTCTGGAGACAGAGTGCGGGTTCAAGCCCCGCCGGTGGCATGGAAAAGCCCCGGTAAGTGCAGAAATGCATTTACCGGGGCTTTTTTGTGTATTATAGCAATTCAACTTTTTAATGCAACAGCAACAGCGTTGAATTGCATATCACAGATATGCTGTTATCAGGCTGCGTTATTTTCTTGATTTGCGATAAAACGGGAAGGAAACGATACTGCCGACCGGTATCCGCTCCATCCAAGGGGGTATTTTATTACTCTTCGTTGAATGCTTCCTCCTGCGCATGGAACCGCTCGAGGAAGCTGTGCTCCACACCCTCAGATTTGTAGCCGGGCATGGTATCCAGAGCCACTGCGTGGATGCTGCGGAAGATGCTGTTCTCGATGTTGGGGTTGTCCCGCTTGAGGCGGCGGAGCAGAATTTTCGTCTCCTGCCGCTTGGAGCCACCGCCGCCGTTGTCGCACATGGTGCAGTTCTCGGTAAAGCGGCAGGCGCACTGGATGAATTCCAGCTCATTGTAGCGCTTCCACGCCAGAATATCTTCCTCGCGGATGCAGTACATCGGGCGGATGAGGGTCATGCCGGGGAAGCTGGTGCTGTGGAGCATGGGCGGCATGGCCTGCAGCTGGGAGCCGTAGAACATACTCATAACGGTCGTCTCGATGACGTCGTTGAAGTGGTGGCCCAGTGCGATTTTATTGCAGCCCAGCTCCTTGGCCTTGCTGTAGAGGTGGCCGCGGCGCATCCGGGCGCAGAGATAGCAGGGGTTTTTGTCGGTGTTGTTGGCCACAGAGAAGATGTTGCTCTCGAAGATGGTCACAGGGATGTGGAGCAGCTCGGCGTTGGACTCGATCTTCTGGCGGTTTATCTCATTGTAGCCGGGGTCCATCACCAGGAAGACCAGCTCGAACGGCACATCGCTGTGGCGCTGAAGCTCCTGCATCAGCTTTGCCATCAGCATCGAGTCTTTGCCACCCGAGATGCAGACGGCGATCTTGTCACCGGCCTTGATGAGCTCGTAGCGCTTGACCGCTACGATGAAGGGGGTCCACAGCTCCTTGCGGTATTTTTTGATGATGCTCCGCTCAATGAGCTGGTAAGGTTCCATTTCGCGTTTCATGGCTCTGTCCTTTCTTTTTTCTCACAGCTGGGTCAGCCGGGTGTAGCAGGCGTCAAAGGCGCGGAGAAAGCCGTCCAGCTCCTCCTGCGTGGTCAGGTGGCTCAGACTGATGCGCCACGAGGAGAGGGAATTCTTCCGGTCGCGGCTGACGGCGAACACCGCCCGGGAGGGCAGGCCGTCCGACGAGCAGGCCGACTTGACCGAGACACAGACGCCCTCCGCGTCCAGCTCCCGCTGGAACACGGTGCCTTTGACGTTCTCAACGCTCAGGTTCAGGATGTGGGGGATGGCACTCTCCGGGCTGTTGATGCGGACTTTTGGGTACTTGCTCAGAGCAGTGCGGAGATACAGGTTTGCCTCTTTCACCCGGGCAGAACGCTCTGGCAGCTCATTTACCGCAGAGTTCAGAGCCGTCTCGAGGGAAGCCGCCAGAGCCACCGTAGGCGTGCCGCTGCGGTAGATGGTGGTGCTTTCGCCGCCGTGGATGAGAGGATCAAGCGCCAGCCGCCGCCGCTTGAGCAGCAGGCCGATGCCGTTCAGGCCGTAGAACTTGTGGGCTGTCAGGCTCATGGTGTCCACGCCCTCGAAGGAAACGGGGATCTTGCCCACGGCCTGGGTGGCGTCTACGTGCAGGTGGCAGTTGGGCCAAGCCTGCAAAATTTCCGAAATTTCTTTCACCGGCTGCACGACGCCCAGCTCACTGTCCACCAGTGTTACCGCTACAGCAATGGTGTCGGGACGGAGAAGTTCTTTCAGGTGCTCGAGGTCGATGGTACCGTCTCGCCTGATGTCCACGAGGTCGATTTCATAGCCCTGCTCCTGCAGAGCGGTCAGGGTGCCGCTGACGGACGAGTGTTCCAGCGGGGTGGAGATGATGTGCTTGCCCAGATGGCGGGAGAGTTTTGCCAGCCCCTTGAGAGCAAAGTTGTTGGCCTCGCTGGCTCCCGAGGTATAGATGACCTCGGCGGGCTGTGCGCTCAGCAGCCCCGCGATGCTCTGGGTAGCGTGGTCAATGACCAGTTTTGCGTCCCGGCCTGCCTGATGGCGGGAGTTCGCGTTGCCGGGGCAGCTGCGCTCTACCTCACAAAAACGCTCCAGCACCCGGGAGTCTGCGGGGGTGTTGGCCGAATAATCCAGATATATCATAAGTGTCCTTCTATAATAAGTGGTACAACTGCTGTCGTTTCGGATGCCGCCGGCCCAGTGACCAACTGCGGCAATAGGTTATATTATAGTGCGGAATGCGGCATATTTCAAGGCTGTACGGCCTCCGCCGACAGAAAATCGCCGCAAAATACAGGAAAAAGGTTGTCAGCGTCCTTCTTTTATGCTATACTATGCCGAAGAATGAAAGGAAAGGGGAGAGCGGGATGCTGAAAAAGAAATCGTCTTTTGCACGCATCGGCTGTATTTTCCGTTTCCGATTTGGTCCCGATTTTTGAGGCATTGCCGCTTTCCCGCGGTAGTGCCTCTTTTTTTGGGCCGCAGATAGAAGGAGGAAATAATGAGTCAGAATATTGATTACTCCAAGGGTATTTACGATGCCCGCCAGCTGGGTGCCGGACGGATGCTGATCCTGGGCGTCCAGCACATGTTCGCCATGTTTGGTGCCACCGTGCTGGTCCCCCTGCTCACCGGCCTGAGCGTTTCGACCACCCTGCTCTGCGCAGGTCTGGGTACGCTGCTGTTCCACTTTATCACCAAGGGCAAGGTCCCGGCCTTCCTCGGCTCGTCCTTTGCCTATCTGGGCGGCTTCTCCATCGTGGCCCCCATGCTGGCTGACGCCGACGGCAATCTGACCATCGCCAACACCCAGATGCTGCCCTACGCCTGCGCAGGCGTGGCCTTCTCGGGTCTGGTCTATCTGGCCGTCAGCCTGCTCATCTCCACCTTCGGCATCCGGCGCATCATGCGCTTCTTCCCGCCGGTGGTCACAGGCCCCATCATCATCGCCATCGGCCTCATCCTCGCCCCCTCGGCCATCAGCAACTGTCAGGCAAACTGGCTGCTGGCCTTTGTGGCTCTGGGTACGGTCATCGTCTGCAACATCTGGGGCAAGGGCATGGTCAAGATCCTGCCCATCCTGATCGGAGTTCTCGTCTCCTACGCAGTGGCCCTTGTGACCGGTGCCGTGGACTTTGAGCGCATTGCCTCCGCCGCATGGTTTGGCATCCCTCTCCACAAGGAAGCCATGGGCCTCTTTGCCATCGACGGCAGCCCCGAGTTCATCAGCGCCCTGTTCACCATCATCCCCATCGCTCTGGCTACCATGATGGAGCACGTCGGTGACATCGCCGCCATCAGCGCCACCGTCGGCCACAACTACATCAACGACCCCGGCCTGAACCGCACCCTGATGGGCGACGGCCTCGCCACCACTCTGGCCGGCCTGCTGGGCGGCCCGGCCAACACCACCTACGGTGAGAACACCGGCGTCCTCGCGCTGAGCAAAATTTACGACCCCCTCGTCATCCGCATCGCCGCTGTGCTGGCCATCATCCTGAGCTTCAGCCCCAAGTTTGAGGCCGTTATCAACACCATCCCCACCGGCATTATCGGCGGTATCAGCTTCGTGCTCTACGGCATGATCTCCGCCATCGGTGTCCGCAACGTGGTCGAGAACCGGGTGGACTTCACCAACAGCCGCAACCTCATCATCGCCGCTGTCATTCTGGTGTCTGCTCTGGGCTTCAACTCGGTGGGCGGCCTGACCTTCGTGGTCGCCGGTGTGTCTATCAACCTGTCCGGTCTGGCCATCGCTGCTATCGTGGGCATCCTGCTCAACGCCATCCTCCCCGGCAACGATTACGAGTTCGACGCTGCCGATGGTGCCGATGCTCCTTCCAGCGGCAACCTGCAGGTCTGACCTCGACAGGGAAGCCCCTTCTTCGGCAGAAGTGACAGCTTTTTGAAATGTTCTTTGGGCAATGTGCGAGACTTCAAAATAAATGAGAATAATTCTTAAAATAAGCCTTGACTAACTAGGAATCATTCGCTATAATAGAGTCAGAAACAAGGTCTGCTGTACCAGAGCAGACCCCTAAAAAAGAACAAACCTAATGGAGGATAAATCTTATGAAGAAGTACGTTTGCACCGTCTGTGGCTACATCGCTGAAGGCACCATCCCCGAGCAGTGCCCCGTCTGCAAGGCTCCCGCTTCCGCATTCGTCGAGAAGACCGGCAACACCTATGTCACCGAGCACGTTGTGGGCATCGGCAAGGCTGAGGGCGTTCCTCAGGAGATCGTCGATGGTCTGCGCGCCAACTTCGAGGGCGAGTGCAGCGAGGTCGGTATGTACCTGGCAATGGCCCGCGTGGCCGAGCGTGAGGGCTACCCCGAGATCGCCGAGGCTTACAAGCGCTATGCCTACGAGGAGGCAGACCATGCTTCCCGTTTCGCCGAGCTGCTGGGAGAGGTCGTCACCGACAGCACCAAGAAGAACCTGATGATGCGTGCAGAGGCCGAGTGCGGCGCCTGCGCCGGCAAGATGGACCTGGCTAAGAAGGCTAAGGCTCTGAACCTCGACGCTATCCACGACACCGTCCACGAGATGGCAAAGGATGAGGCCCGTCATGGCCGCGGCTTCGAGGGCCTGCTGAAGCGCTACTTCAACACGGAAGTCTGAGCAAGGGTACTCCAGTTATTGTAATACGCCGCCCCGGCGTGCAGTTTGCAGCTGCTGCCGGGGCGGCTTTTTTGTGGTAAAGCATTTACAAAAGTTTTCGCAGTCGCTCCAGCTCTTCTACGGTATCTGCATCTTCCAGCTCTTCCTGCCGTGCCGCATATACCGCCCGCACAGACTCCGGATGCTGGCGGATGACCACGCCGCCGCCCTTGCCCTCGGGCAGGGAACACAGGGCGCCGAAATAACTGCTTCCGAACAGAACGGGACTTCCCAGCCGCTCCGTGCCGTCCTCGGCACGAAAGCCCAGCCGGAGGATGGCCCGTTCTTTTTCGTCCAGCGCTGAGAAATCGCGCGCCATCGCCTCGAGGCTTTCTTTCCGCAAGAGCGGCTGATCCCCGGGCAGGAAGATGCATCCCGCAAGGCCGGGCAGCTCCGAAAGCAGCGCTTCGAGGCCGAGGCGCACCGTGTCGTTCCGGCCCGGCAGGCTGTGAAGGATGGTTTTCACGCCCGCCTTACACGCGAGTTCAGCCACTTCCGGTGAGCGGGTCACCACCACCCGGGCCGCGAGGGCGGGCGTCTCTGTTACGTCCAGCACCTGGGCGATGAGGGGCGCGCCGCCGAAGTCGGCCAGCAGCTTATTGGAGCCGAACCGCACCGCCCGCCCCGACGCCATGATGACGCAGCCCACCGCTGTGTTTTCTGTGTACTCCATCCCGCAGACCTCCCGAAATTTCCGTTGTTGTTCGTTGCCGAATTGATGCTTTCTGACGGTAGTATTATAGCGGATTTTGTGATAAAATAAAAGAAAAAGGTCACAGGAAAAAGAGAGGATACTGCATATGATGACCATTCGGGAATACAAGCGGGCTGAAAGCCTCGAGGAGGCTTGGCAGCTCAACCAGAAGCGCCCCAACCGTGTCCTCGGCGGCATGATATGGCTCAAGATGGAGAATATCAATGTCGGCACGGCCATCGACCTGTCGGGCCTCGGCCTCGACACCATCGAGGAGACGGACGAGGGCTTTTCCATCGGAGCGATGGTGACGCTGCGCCAGCTCGAGCTGCACCCCGGCCTCGCCGCCTATACGGACGGTGCCGTGCGGGAGTCGGTGCGCCACATCGTGGGCGTCCAGCTGCGCAACCTCGCCACCGTGGGCGGCAGCATTTACAGCCGCTTCGGTTTCTCCGACGTACTCACCATGTTCCTCGCGCTGAACGCTTCCGTAGAGCTTTATAAGGGCGGCGTCGTGCCGCTTGCTGAGTACGCCCAGCGCCCCTACGACCGGGACATCCTCGTGCGTGTCCTCGTGCCGAAGGAGCACTCCCGCTTTGTCTACCAGTCGGTGCGCAACAGCCAGACGGACTTCCCGGTGCTGACCTGCGCTGCCGCAAAATTGGCGGACGGCAGCATCCGCGCCGCCATCGGTGCGCGTCCGGGCAAGGCTGTGCTCTACACCGCAGCGCCTGAGGCGGGGGAGACCGCCGAGAAATTTGCTGCCCGCTTTGCCGCCGAGGTAAAGGCCGACATCAAGACCGAAAGCAATCTTCGCGGCGGCGCCGAATACCGCCGCCATCTGGCTGGCGTGCTGACGAAACGCGCCGTCTGTCGTCTGGAAGGCTGAGGAGGACACCATGCAGATAACACTTACATTGAACGATAAAAAGCTTACCGCCGACGTGGCCCCCGACACTCTGCTCATCGACTTCGTGCGCAGCCACGGTTGTCTGAGTGTCAAGAGGGGCTGTGAGACGTCCAACTGCGGCCTCTGCACGGTCTTCCTCGACGACAAGCCGGTGCTGTCCTGCTCCGTTCTCGCGGCCCGAGCGGATGGCCATAAAGTGACCACGCTGGAGGGTCTGCAGGACGAAGCCGCCGAGTTCGGGGCTTTCATCGCGGATCAGGGTGCAGAGCAGTGCGGCTTCTGCAACCCGGGCTTCATCATGAACGCCCTCGCCCTCTTCCGGGAAAAGGAGTACCCCACCGACGAGGAAATAAAAGAGTATCTTTCCGGCAATCTCTGCCGCTGCTCTGGTTATGAGGGTCAGCTGCGGGGTATCCGGAACTTCCTCGCGTGGAAAAAGGCGAAAAAGGAGACGGCAGAATGAACACAGTCAACAAACCCTTCCGCAAGAAGGATGCCATGCAGCTGGTGACGGGTCAGCCCGTCTATATGGACGACCTCGTCCCCGCCGACTGCCTCATCGTGAAGCTCCTGCGCTCTCCCCACGCCAACGCCATCGTGAAGAGCATCAATACGGCTGTGGCGAAGAAGGTGCCGGGCATTGAGGCCATCTTCACCTGGGAGGACGTGCCGCAGGATGCCCGCCGCTACACCCAGGCCGGCCAGACTTACCCCGAGGCCAGCCCCTATGACCGCCTTCTCATCGACCGCCACGTACGCTTTGTGGGCGACGTGGTGGCCATCGTGGCAGGCAAAGACGATAAATGCGTCGATAAGGCGCTGAAAATGATAAAGGTCGAGTATGAGGTGCTGGAACCTGTGCTCGACTACCACACCGCAAAGGATAACCCCATCCTCGTCCATCCGGAAGACAACTGGGAGAGCCTCTGCCCTGTGGGGGGCGATAACAAGCGCAACCTCTGCGCCCACGACGAGTGCGGCAGCGGCGACATCGACGCCGTGCTGGCCGACTGCGATGTGGTCATCGACCATGTCTACCATACCAAAGCCTGTCAGCAGGCCATGATGGAGACCTTCCGCACCTATTGCAGCATCGACCTCTATGGCCGGCTGAACGTCTTGAGCTCGACTCAAATCGTCTTCCACGCCCGCCGCATCATTGCAAACGCGCTTCACATCCCGAAGTCCATGGTGCGTGTGACGAAGCCCCGCATCGGCGGCGGCTTCGGCGCGAAGCAGACGGCTGTCTGCGAGGTCTACCCGGCCTTCGTGACCTGGAAGACCAGGAAGCCCTCAAAGCTCATCTTCACCCGGGAGGAGAGCCAAATCGCCTCCACGCCCCGCCATGAGATGGAGATCCATCTTCGCCTCGGCGCAAACAAGGATGGCCGCATCCGGGGCCTCGACCTCTACACCCTCTCCAACACCGGCGCTTATGGCGAGCACGGCCCCACGACGGTGGGACTTTCGGGACATAAATCCATCCCGCTCTATAGCAACGCTGAGGCTTTCCGCTTTACCTATGATGTGGTCTATACCAACCATATGTCGGCGGGCGCATACCGCGGCTACGGCGCGACCCAGGGCCTGTTCGCGGTGGAATCTGCCGTCAACGAGCTGGCCGCGAAGCTCCATATGGACCCCTTCAAGATCAGGGAAATGAACATCGTCCACGAGGGCGACGTCATGCCCGCCTACTACGGTGCGGTGAACACCAGCTGCACCCTCGACCGGTGCCTTGCAAAGGTCCACGAGATGATAAACTGGAACGAAAAGTATCCCCGCCGCGACATGGGCAACGGGAAGATCCGTGCCGTCGGCATGGGCATGGCGATGCAGGGCTCCGGCATCTCGGGCATGGACGTGGGCAGCGCGACCCTGAAAGTCAACGACGAGGGCTTCTACACCCTGCTCATCGGTGCCGCTGATATGGGTACCGGCTGCGACACCACGCTGGCCCAAATTGCTGCCGAGGTGCTGGAATGCGGCCTCGACAATATCACGGTCTTCGGTGCGGACACTGACACCTCGCCCTACGATTCCGGCTCCTACGCGTCCAGCACCACCTACATCACCGGCAAAGCCGTTGAGAAGTGCGCGCTGAAGCTGCGGAGCCAGATCTGCAAGCTGGGCGCACAGCTGCTGGATTGCAGCGAAAATGACGTAGAATTTGACGGTAAAACGGTATTTACCTCGGCTGACCCGTCTAAATCTGTCTCGCTGGGTGATATTGCCACGGCTTCCATGTTCGGCCACGACATCCCGCTGGAAGTCACCGAGACCCACATGTCGCCCCTGTCGCCTCCGCCCTACATGGTGGGCGCGGCCGAGGTGGAAGTGGACACCGAGACCGGCGAAGTAAAGCTGCTGGAATTTGACGCCTGCGTGGACTGCGGCACCCCCATCAACCCGAACCTCACCCGGGTGCAGGCCGAGGGCGGTATTTTGCAGGGCATCGGCATGACCCTCACCGAGAACGTCACCTACGACCAGCGCGGCTGGCCCATGGAGAATTCGCTCATGCAGTATAAGATCCCCACCCGTGTGGACGTGGGCAAGGTCCGGGTCGAGTTCGAGAACAGCTATGAGCCCAACGGCCCGTTTGGTGCGAAATCCATCGGCGAAGTGGTCATCAACACGCCGCTTCCTGCCATCTCGGATGCCATCTACAACGCCATCGGCACCCGTTTCTACGAGCTGCCCATCACGCCCGAAAAAATCGCAATGGCAGTGGCCGAAAAAGAGGGTGCGGTCTGATGACCGGCCTCGAGGCTCTGCCATTCCTCGGAGAAACTGGACATGTTATCTCCCTCGTGGGCGGCGGAGGGAAGACAACATTGCTCTATGCGCTGGCCCGCTGGTATTCGGCGCAGGGACAGCGGGTGCTCGTCTCCACCACGACCCACATCCAGCGTCCGGACGCAAACTACGCCACTGATGAGGCGGCGCGGGACGCCCTCTGGCAGGCTGGTACCTACGCCGTGTCGGGGGTGCCTGCCGAAGGCGGGAAGCTGACCATGCCGCCCTATCTGGACGACTGGATGGCCGAGGCCGACACTGTTTTGCTTGAGGCTGACGGAGCGAAGCGCCATCCCTGCAAGGCTCCGGCCGCTCATGAGCCGGTGCTCCTGCGGTCAAGCGACATCGTGATGGTGGCAGCCGGGCTGTCGGCGGTGGGGAAACCACTGCAAGACGTCTGCTTCCGCCTTGAAGCGGCCTGCACCTTGCTGGCCGTGCCGCCCGAGACGCCCCTGACGCCCGCTCTGCTGGCAAAACTGCTGGTAAGTGAAGCAGGTGGAAGAAAGTGCGTCGGCACGCGGAAATTCTACGCCGTCCTCAATCAGGCCGACGACGAGGCCCGCCGTACAGCAGGGGAACAGACACTTGCCATCTTGAAAGAAAATTACGATGTAACAGGATATTTGACACACTTCGAGGAAGAGGAGAGAGCCTGATGGCAAAAGAGGACAAAATCGTCTTCTGCACGGGCGGCGGCTGTACCGCCAAGCTCGGCGCGGGAGTGCTGAGCCATATTCTGGAAAAGCTGCCCCGGGGTGAGAAAGACCCTGACCTTCTCGTGGGCTACGACAGCCGGGACGATGCGGCTGTCTACCGCATCACCGACGACATCGCGCTGGTGCAGACGGTGGACTTCTTCCCGCCGATGGTGGATGACCCCTACACTTTCGGCCAGATCGCGGCGGCAAACGCCCTCAGTGACGTTTACGCCATGGGCGGCGAGGTAAAGACTGCACTGAATCTCGTCTGCTTCCCTGAGAGCATGGATCTGAACATCCTCGGTGAGATCTTACGCGGCGGCGCAGAAAAAGTGGCCGAGGCGGGGGGCATCCTCGCGGGAGGCCACTCCATCGCCGACACCGGTGTGAAGTACGGCCTGTCCGTCACCGGTCTCGTGGACCCCCGCCGCCTCACTGCTAATGATACGGGAAAGCCCGGCGACAAGCTCATCCTCACCAAGGCGCTGGGGGTGGGCCTCATCTGCACAGCCAACCGCGTGGGCGAAGCTGCCCCCGGCGCCATGGACGCCGCCGTGGCCTCCATGACGACTCTGAACAAGTCTGCCGCCGAGATAAGTCGAAGCTATGATGTTCACGCGGCCACCGATGTGACCGGGTTCAGCTTCCTCGGCCACCTCCACGAGATGATGGGCGGGCGGCTGTCCTGCCGTATCGACGGCAGCGCTGTGCCGGTCCTTCCGGGTGCGTGGCAGGCCGCTGACGACTGCCTTTATACCGCCGCCGGTCAGCGCAACCGAAACCACACCGGGCCTTTCGTCCAGTTCGAAAATGTGCCGTTTGCCATGCAGGAAATTTTGTTCGACCCCCAGACCTCGGGCGGACTGCTGCTTGCCGTGGCTCCGGAAGAGGCTGAACACCTCCGGGACGAGCTGCAAAAAGCCGGCCTCCCCGCACAAATCGTGGGAGAGATCACAGAGAAGCAGGACGCCGAAATAGTTGTGTCCTATCCTGAATAAAACATACGATAGAGAGGGAAAACTATGCTGAAAGTTGATGCCAGAGGGGACGCTTGCCCGCTGCCTGTAGTGAAGGCAAAGAAAGCGATTGCTGAACTAAATGGCGCAGGCGAAGTCGAAGTGCTCGTGGACAACGAGATCGCCGTCCAGAACCTCACCAAAATGGCCCAGCAGAAAGGCTACCGGTCTGCCGCCGAAAAGCTGGCCGAGCGGGAATACCGCGTTCTGTTCACCGTGGGTGAGCCTGCGGCAGAAGAAGAGGAAGCTCCGGCCTGCGCCCCTGACGCCCGCACCGATACGGTGGTGGTCCTCGCGTCCGACAAGATGGGCGAGGGTGCTGAGGAGCTGGGCAAGACTCTGCTGAAGGCTTTTATCTTCTCGCTGACCCAGCAGGACAAGCTGCCCAAGACCATCCTCCTCTATAACAGCGGTGCGCACCTCACCTGCGAGGGTTCGCCCATGCTGGACGACCTCAAGGCGCTGGAGGCTGAGGGCGTTGAGATCCTCACCTGCGGCACCTGCCTGAACTTCTACGGCCTGACTGAGAAGCTGGCCGTAGGCGGCGTGACGAATATGTACGTTATCGCCGAGAAGATGCTGAACGCCGGGAACGTGGTCAAGCCGTGATCTACCTCGACAACGCCGCCACCACCCTGCAAAAGCCGCCCTGCGTGGGCCAGGCTATGCTGGATGCACTGGAACATGCGGGCAATCCGGGCCGCGGGGCGCATGAGCCGACCCTTCACGCGGCCCGTATCGTCTACCATGCCCGTGAGACACTTGCAACACTTCTCCATGCGGAAAGCCCGGACTGCATTGCTTTCACGGCCAACGTGACCCAGGCGCTCAATACAGCGCTCTGCGGCCTCGTCCGCCCCGACGACCATGTTATCACAACGGTCTGCGAGCACAACTCAGTACTGCGGCCGCTCTATCGCCTGCGGGAGCAGGGGGCAGAAGTGAGTTTTGTGGAGGTGGACGACACCGGGCGGCTGCGGTATGAGCAGTTCGAAAAATTTCTCCGCCCCAATACCCGCCTTGTCGTGGTGACGCATGCTTCCAACGTCACAGGCAATCTTACGGACCTTGCGTTCGTCTCCGCTTTTGCAAAAAAGCACGGTCTTACGCTTGTCGTGGATGCGGCCCAGACCGCAGGCGCACGGCCCATCGACGTGCAGGCGCTGGGGGTGGATGTTCTCTGTTTCACCGGACACAAGGCGCTGCTGGGTCCGCAGGGGACCGGCGGGCTGTATGTCCGCCCCGGGCTGACCATGGCCCCCCTTGTGGTGGGCGGCAGCGGTATCCACAGTTTCGACGAAACGCATCCTTCTCAAATGCCCACAGCGCTGGAAGCGGGGACGCTGAATGTTCCCGGCCTCGCGGGCCTCGGGGCAGGCGTAGAGTGGATACTTTCGCAGGGCGTCGAGGTTCTGCATGAAAAAGAAATGGCCCTGACACGCCTGTTTTATGAGAAAATCGTCCATGCTCCCGACGTGAAAATTTACGGCAGTTTCGACGAAACAGACCGTGCGCCCATCGTCTCCCTAAACTTCGGGGATGCAGACGCAGCCCGTGCCGCCGACATCCTCTGGGAGGACTACGGCATCTGTGTCCGGGCGGGCGCTCATTGTGCGCCCCTCATCCATAAAGCCCTCGGCACCGTGGAGCAAGGGATGGTGCGATTCAGCTTCTCCCACCAGAACACAGAGGCCGAGGTGCTCAGAGCCGCCGAGGCGGTCTGTGAGCTGGCCGAGGAGGGCTGATATGCGCCGCAAAAGACAATATATCGTTCTTTCGTTTGCCTCTACTGCCCGCGCGATGGGCTGGGAGAAAGAGTGCGCCGCCCGGGGGATCCCGGGGCGGCTCATCCCGCTGCCCAGTGAGATCACGGCAGGCTGCGGGCTCGGCTGGCGGATGCTGCCCGAGGACTGGCAGGCGTGGCAGTCTCAGCTGAACGATGCAGGCTACGATGCTGCCACACCGGTGGAGCAATAAACCATAATGGAGAAATTCTATGTCGATTCGTGAGTTTTTGGACGCTTTGCGCAGCACACAGGGGCAGCATACGCTGGCCTCCGTACTGGAAGGGCCGGAAAGCGGAGCGCGGCTTCTTCTTTGTGAAGGCGTACCCGTCTGGCCCTCAAGACCGGAGGGGCTGCTGGCCCGGAATCTCCCGGCGCTGGCCGGATGTGGTGCAAGCGGCATCCTGACTCTGGAAAATAAGCGGATCTTCGTCGAGAAATTCGGAGGCGCGCCCCGGCTCGTCATCTGCGGCGGAGGCCATGTGGCCGAGTCCGTCGTCCGGCTGGCCGTGATGCTGGGCCTGCCCGTCACCGGTCTCGAGGAGCGGCCGG
This sequence comes from Faecalibacterium longum CLA-AA-H243, assembly GCF_020687245.1. Taxonomy (GTDB): domain Bacteria; phylum Bacillota; class Clostridia; order Oscillospirales; family Ruminococcaceae; genus Faecalibacterium; species Faecalibacterium longum. The sequence continues at coordinate 43,195 of NZ_JAJEQG010000002.1, forward strand.
AGTACGCTGACGCCCTTCGCCGTGCCGGGGCCGAAAAGGTCCTCTGCGGTCCTTATGCCGAAAATCTTACGCAGGTGGAGGGCAGTGCGGAGACCTACTTTGTTGTCGCCACCCGCGCCCACTCCTTCGACGTGGAATGCCTTACCGAAATATACAAGAAACGATTTGCCTACGTTGGTATGCTGGGCAGCCGAAGCCGGTCGGCCCTTGTCCGCCGCCAGCTCATCGAGGCCGGAACTGCCCCGGAAAAGGCTGAGTCACTCCACGCTCCCATCGGCCTCGCCATCAAGGCACAGACAGCGCAGGAAATCGCACTATCCATCCTCGCGGAGATCGTTGAAGTGAAAAATGGCCGTCAGCAGACGGAAGGTTTCCCGCCCGAGCTGCTGAATGCGCTGGATGCCTGCACGGGACAGGGAAAGGCTCCTGTCCTTGTGACCATCGTTTCCCGCCACGGTTCGACCCCCCGGGAGGTGGGAGCAAAGATGTTGGTGCTGCCGGACGGCAGATCCGTGGGCAGTGTGGGCGGCGGCATTATGGAATACCGTGTGCAGCAGCTTGCATCAAAAATGCAGGCAGGCGAGGCTGCACCCTGCCAGCTGGCAGAGTATTCGGCCAGCGCAAAAGAGGACGATGCGGCGCTGGCTGCCTGCGGCGGCTCGATGAACGTGTTCCTGCAGCTGCTCAAGGAGGAAGAAAATAATGAAGCGTGATGACGTCATCCTGGTGCGCGGCGGCGGCGACCTCGCCACCGGCACCATCCATCGGCTGTGGTCGGCGGGATTGAAAGTGCTCGTGCTCGAGGCAGAGCATCCTGCCGCCATCCGCCGCCAGGTCTCGGTGAGTGAGGCCGTGTATGAGGGCGGGGCTGTCGTTGAGGGAATGCGCGCTGCCCTTGTAAAAACGCTGGATGAGGCCGTTGTGGTTTGGCAGCGCGGCGACGTGCCGGTGATGGTGGACCCGAAGGGAGAACTCATCCCGCAGGTGCAGCCTGCCGCGCTCGTTGATGCCATCCTTGCAAAGAAAAATCTTGGAACAACGCGTGATATGGCTCCGCTGACCATCGCGCTCGGCCCGGGTTTTAATGCCGGTGTGGATGTTGATTTCGTGGTGGAGACCAAGCGCGGCCACCGTCTGGGCCGTATCATCCGGGAGGGTGCGGCCATCCCCAACACGGGCGTCCCCGGAGTCATCGGCGGCTATGGCGCTGAGCGTGTCATCCACGCAGAAAAGGCCGGTATCTTCCGGAATGTGTGTGCCATCGGAGATATTGTGTCGGCGGGTGAAACAATCGCAGAAATCGAAACGCCAGACGGCATCCGCACTCCGGTGACGACCCGCATCGCGGGCATCCTGCGCGGTCTGCTGCGGGATGGCTACCCCGTCACGCCCGACTTCAAGGTGGCTGACGTGGACCCCCGCCGGGGGGAGCTGGAAAACTGCTTCCTCATCTCCGATAAGGCGCGCTGCATCGCGGGAAGTGTGCTGGAGCTGATCGCGGCAAATCTGTGGAAATAATAAAAAGGAAAGGGACTGCCCAAGACAGTCCCTTCCTTTTTTACATCAAATATCCAAGCCGGTAATCCCCGAGACACACCCGAAGTGCGCCCCACGTCGAGGAAAACTCGATGCCGTGAGCCCGGAGCTTCCCGGTATCCATCGCGAGGTTGCGGGGGAGATCGGATTCCTCGATCTTTACATCCACCTGCAGTAAATTGGCGAAGCATCGTGCTGTCTCGACCATATCTCCGTCGCACTCGCTGCCGAAGTTGTAGACGCCGCCGGGCAGCTCCATCGCAGGGACGAGGTTCTCGATGACCTCCCGCACATAGCCCACGCCACGGTAGTCATTGCGCGAAAAGCGCAGCACTTCACCGGTCTTTGCCGCTTTCAGGATGTTCAGCGGCAGGTTGCCCCGGATGGGCAGATGATAGCCCGGGAGGTCGTACATCCAGGGCAGGCGGAGAGCCACAGCATCCGGGCAGCGGGCCAGAACCCGGGCCTCGGCCTCGAACTTGTGCTGTCCGTAGACGTTGGAAGGGGAGAGGGGCAGCGTCTCCGCCAGCGCCCCCCGCTGCGTCACGCCTGCATACACCTGGTCGGAGCTGCAGGAGAGCAGCTTTGCGCCCACCTCCTCCGCTCCCTTCGCTATCCACTCGGGCAGCAGGACGTTGGCGCGGAAGGAGTCCTCCGGCTCCTGCTGGCAGTACTGGGTGTTGGAGAGGGCCGCTGTGTGGACGATGACGTCCGGGTGCTCCTTTAAAATGAAGCGCAGTACCGCGTTTTCGTCGGCAGTGCGCAGGGTGTCGGACGGGAAGGCACAGAGCGCAAACTTCCCCCGCCACATATCGAGGATGCGCGCGCCCACAAAGCCGCCTGCGCCGGTCACAAGAACTCGTTTCATAGGGCAGTCACCTCAGTGAACAAGGAACAGTTCCAGCACGAAGACGACGGCGCAGCAGGCCACTGACACCTGGAACAGGCTGGCCCCGAACCATGCCGCCGCAATGCCTACCACCAGCGCCACCGCACCAGCTGCCGGACTCTGGGTGGCGTTGACGATGGCCGGGAAGGTCATGACCGCCAGAGTGACGTAAGGGACGTAGTACAAGAACGACTGGATGAACTGGTTTTTGATGGGCTTCCGGATGAGGGTCAGCGGCAGGATGCGGATGGTGTAGGATACGGCGAACATCACTGCGATGTAAAGCCAGTTGCTGCGAATCATTGTTCAGCCTCCTCACTCTGGGTCTTGACGGGAAATAACAGCGCACCTGCGCAGGAAATGGCCACTGTCAGGATGATGGTGCGGGTGCCGTCCGACAGGGCGGAAATGCCCGGCAGATAGGTGCAGGCAAAGCTCAGCGCAAAGCTGATGGCCACCAGCGCGGCCACGATCTTATCCTTCCGGGCCGGAGGAATGATGATGGCGAGGAACATGCCGTAGAGCGCCACGCTCAGTGCGCTGACGGCCCGCAGGGGCAGCAGATTGCCCGCGATGATGCCCAGCGCCGTACCCGAAGCCCACGCCGGCGCGGCCAGCGCGATGGCACCGTAGGTGTAGAAGGGGTTCAGATAACCCGGCCGGGCGATGGTGATGCCGAACAGCTCGTCAGTGACGTCATAGCCGATGATAAGCCGGTGGAAAAACGGTGTACCGGGGGCGAACCGCTGGGCCAGTGCACAGCTCATCAGCAGATAGCGGGCGTTGGCGATGAGGGTGATGATTGCTACCTCGAGATAGGTCGCGCCGCTGGCAATGAGGGCAAAGGCGGCGTACTCGCCCGCCGAAGCATTGTTGAGCAGGCTGGCCACGAAGCCCTGCAGGGGTGTAAAGCCCGCCGTCCGGGCCGCGATGCCCAGCGAGAACGACACCGCAAAATACCCCAGCGCGATCGGCACACCGTCCCGCATCCCCTCGCAGAACACCTTGCGGCTGAAAGCGTAGGGTTTGGCGGGCTGTGCGGAGCAGAGAGTCTGTTTCGACGACTCATGCGTAGTTTCCATGAGAAAAGCTCCTTTCCAATTTCAAACACAAACCCTATTATAGCATAGTTCGAGAGAAAATGACATCGGTCTGAAACGAAAAAACCACAGCTTTCACCCCTGAAAGCTGTGGCATTTTCAAGATGGACTGCTTACTTGAACAGCTTGCGGCCAGCCCAGATGCAGACACAGGCGCCGATGACCGAGACGATGATCTCACCCACGAGGCCGGTAGCGGACAGGCCCACGAGGCCGAAGAGGATGCCGCCCACAAAGCTGCCCAGGATGCCCAGCACGATGTTGCGCAGGGCGCTGGTCTCACTGCCCATGATGCGGCCTGCAATGGAACCGGCCAGCGCACCGATGAGAAGACTGAAGATAAAACTAAACATAAGAAAAACCTCCTGAAATATGTAAAATCAGACGTTGGATGCTTCCTCCCGCGCGCAGCGGCAGATGTCCGAAAGACAGCATTTTTCGCACTCCGGCTTCCGGGCATTGCAGACGGCCCGGCCATGCATCACGAAACGGTGGCACAGATCACTGCCCTCTTCGGGCGGGACGATCTTCCAGAGCGCCATCTCCACCTTCTGCGGTTCCTTGATGCCGTCCACAAGGCCGATCTTGTTGCACAGGCGGATGCAGTGGGTGTCGGTGACGATGGCGGGCTTGCCGAACACGTCGCCCATGATGAGGTTCGCGCTCTTGCGGCCCACGCCGGGCAGTGCCAGCAGTTCCTCAAAGGTCGTAGGTACCTTGCAGTCGTACTTGTCCCGCAGCATCCGCATACAGGCTGAGATGTCCCGGGCCTTGCTGCGGCCCAGCCCGCAGGGTTTGACGATGGCTTCGATGTCCTCGGGCTCTGCCTCGGCCAGCGCGGCCACCGACGGATATTTTGCAAACAGGTCCTGCACCACGATATTCACCCGGGCGTCGGTACACTGGGCCGCCAGCCGGACGCTCACCAGCAGCTGCCAGGCGTGGTCGTAGTCCAGCGTGCAGCCTGCGTCGGGATACTCCGCCTTGAGCCGCCGGATGACCTCCAGAGCCAGCTCTTTTTTGGCCGTCAGGTCTTCGGCGGAGACATTCTTTCCGCGCATACATTTCCCCTCGTTTCTTGATTGGAATGGCACAAGCATATCATGTTTTGCGAAATTTGTAAATGCTTTGTCGTTTATCTGAGAATCATTTTCATTATTTCTCTTGCCGCGGCGTGCAAAATGCGCTATACTATAAAAGAGAAGGATTCTCATGATCATTTTTGGAGGGAAGACCTATGAACGAACCGCTGGCGCAGCGTCTGCGCCCCAAAACGCTGGCTGATGTCTGCGGCCAGCAGCATCTTCTGGCCGAGGGACAGGTGTTCCGCCGCACCATAGAGAGCGGACGTATCCCCAACATGATCTTCTACGGTCCCTCCGGCACGGGCAAGACCACCGTTGCCCGCATCATCGCCGAGAACAGCGGCATGACCCTCCATAAGCTCAACGGTACTTCCTGCGGCACCGGCGACATCAAAGCAGTGCTGAAGGACATCGGCACGCTGGCCGGGGCAGGGGGCATCCTGCTCTACCTCGACGAGATACAGTACCTCAACAAAAAGCAGCAGCAGAGCCTTCTGGAGTGCATCGAGGACGGTTCTGTCACCCTCATTGCATCCACCACCGAGAACCCTTACTTTTACATCTATAATGCACTGCTGTCCCGCTGTACGGTGTTTGAGTTCAAGTCCCTCTCCGCCGCCGATGTGGAGCGGGGCATCCGCAACGCCCTGAAAAAGCTCTCGGAGTCGGAATCACAGCCTGTCGTGATGGACGAGGACGCCTGCGCCTACCTCGCCGAGAGTGCGGGCGGCGACCTGCGCAAGGCGCTGGGTTGTCTCGATTTCGTGGTGACGGCGGCCCCCGTGGACGAAACTGGAAAGCACATCACCCTCGAGATGATACAGCAGGTCACCCGCCGCACGGCCATGCGGTACGACCGGGACGGCGACGACCACTACGACATTGTGTCGGCCTACCAGAAGTCCATGCGCGGCTCCGACCCCAACGCCGCCCTCCACTACCTGGCTCGTCTGCTGGAAGCGGGCGACCTGCCCTCGGCCTGCCGCCGGTTGATGGTCTGCGCCTGTGAGGACGTGGGCCTTGCATACCCGCAGATCATCCCCATCGTCAAGGCGGCAGTGGACGCAGCCAACATGGTGGGTCTGCCGGAAGCCCGGCTCCCGCTGGCCGATGCTGTCATTCTCGTGGCAACCAGCCCGAAATCCAACAGCGCCCATGATGCCATCAATGCGGCCATCGCCGATGTGCAGGCGGGGCGTACCGGCCCCATCCCGCGCCAGCTGCAGAACAAGCACTTCGACGGCGAGGATGCTGCCGTCAAGGGCCAGAACTACAAGTACGCCCACGACTATGAGAACCACTGGGTGGACCAGCAATATCTGCCCGACCTGCTCAAGGACGTGAAATACTATACGTTCGGCGACAACCGCACCGAACAGGCCGCCCGGGCCTACTGGGCGAAGATCAAGGGGGAAGACAAGCTCTGAACCCGGCCTTTATCCCGATACACACCCCATCATAAAAAGGAGAAAGACCATGCGTTATTCCAAACAGCGCGAGCTGGTACTGCAGAAAGTGGAGCAGCTCTGCGACCACCCTACTGCCGAGGAGATTTTCGACCTCGCAGCCAAGGAATGTCCCGGCCTGAGCCTTGGTACCGTCTACCGCAACCTCAACAGCCTCGTAGATGCAGGCCGCGTCCGCCGCGTCTCCATCCCGGGCAAGGCTGACCGCTTCGACCACACTCTGGGCTGGCACAGCCACCTCTACTGCAACTGCTGCGGCGGCGTCGTGGACGCTGACGTGGACGAAAAGCAGGTGATGAAGCTGGTGCGCAACCAGAAGGGCGTCGTGCAGGACTGTGCCGTGGTGCTGTTCGGCCTGTGCGAGGCGTGCGCCGGCAAGCAGGCTCAGTAAAAATAAACTCTTGCCCTCCAAGGCCAAAAAGGGTATACTATAAAGAGCTTTCTTTATAGTATCAGTATGTCTGCTGCCGGAGGTGTGTCCCCAGCGGCAGAGAAGGATGGTTTCATTGGAGTACATAGCATTTGAACATAACAACGCGGCGGCAGAGCTGGTCAAGCTGGCCTATGACACCCCGCCGCTGGCCTTCGTCCACAGCTACGGCTGCCAGCAGAATGTCAACGACGGCGAGCGCATCAAGGGTGTGCTGATGGACATCGGCTACGGCCTGTGTGACAAACCTGAGGACGCCGACCTCATCCTTTTCAACACCTGCGCCGTCCGTGAGCACGCCGAGCAGCGTGTTTTCGGTAACGTGGGCGCTCTGAAGGGCCTGAAAGAGAAGAAGCACGGCCTCATCATCGGCCTCTGCGGCTGCATGGCCAACCAGAAGCACGTTGTAGAAAAGCTGCGCCAGAGCTACCCCTACGTGGACCTCGTGTTCGGTGTGGACGGCATCGACACGCTGCCCCAGCTCATCGCTCAGAAATTGCAGAAGCACAAGCGGGTGCTCATGGAGCCGGCTCAGCGCCCCGTCATCGTGGAGAATATCCCCATCCGCCGTGAGAGCGAGTTCCGTGCCTGGCTGCCCATCATGTATGGCTGTGACAACTTCTGCACCTACTGCATCGTGCCTTATGTCCGCGGCCGCGAAAAGAGCCGCAAGCCCGGCGACATCCTCGCCGAGTTCAAGAGTCTCGTGGAGGCAGGATATAAGGAGATCACCCTTCTGGGCCAGAATGTCAACAGCTACGGCAAGGGCCTCGAGGAGCAGGTGGATTTCTCCGACCTGCTCAACCTGCTCTGCACCGTCCCGGGCGACTACCACATCCGTTTCATGACCAGCCACCCGAAGGACGCCAGCTTCAAGCTCATCGACACCATCGCGGCCCAGCCGAAGATCTGCAAGCATCTGCATCTGCCGGTGCAGTGCGGATCTGACCGTCTGCTCGTCCAGATGAACCGTCGCTATACCGTGGAGCACTACCTCGAACTCATCGAGTATGCCCGGAAGAAGGTCCCCGGCATTACCTTCTCCAGTGACATCATCGTGGGCTTCCCCGGTGAGACCGAAGAGGACTTCCAGAAGACCCTTGAGCTGGTGCAGAAGGTGGGCTATATGCAGCTGTTCACCTTCATCTACTCCAAGCGCACCGGCACCAAGGCGGCAGATATGCCCGACCCCACCCCTCGCAAGGAGAAGACCGACCGTATGACCCGCCTGCTCAAAGTTCAGGACGACATCGCAATGGCCCTCGTGAAGGCTCAGGTGGGCCAGACCGTCCGCGTCCTCGTGGAGGGCTATGGCCGCAATGAAGGCACCCTCTCGGGCCGTCTCGACAACAACCTTACCGTCGAGTTCAAGGCTGACCCCGCCCTCATGGGCAGCTATGCAATGGTGCGCCTCACGGGCGCCCGTGCCACCGTCCTGCTGGGCGAATTGGTTGAATAATGATATTCTGGATACACCATCCTAATATATAACACAGGAACGATAAAAGGAGACTATTACAATGGATTGCATCGACCTTTTCAAGCGTGCCGCCATGGCACTTCAGACCGACTCCCGCTATCTGGCTATGGACCAGGCCCGCAAGATGAACGACAAGGACGAGGAACTGCAGAACCTTATCGGTGAGTTCAATCTGGCCCGTATGGACCTGAACAACGAGATCGGCAAGCCCGAGCGCAGCGATGAGCGCATCGCCGAGCTGAACCAGAAGGTGAACGACCTCTACGGCAAGATCATGGCCGACGACGGCATGGTGGCCTACAACGAGGCAAAGCGCGACTGTGAGGCCCTCGTGAACTATATCGACGCCATCATCAACACTGCAATGAACGGCGGCGACCCCATGACCGTGCAGGAGCCTTCCGCTTCCTGCACCGGTAGCTGCTCCACCTGCGGCGGCTGCCACTAAGGCTTAAACCATGAAACACAAAACGCGGCTGTGCAATGCAGGGCCGCGTTTTGCTTGCAACAGGCGGTTTTGGATGGCAAACCGACAACTAGGGGAGGAAGGTGAACGGTCATGGCAGAGCTTTCGCCCATGATGCAGCAATATCTGGAGATCAAAAAACAACATAAGGATGAGATTCTATTCTACCGCATCGGTGACTTCTACGAGATGTTCTTCGACGATGCGCTCACAGCTTCGCGGGAGTTGGATCTGACCCTCACGGGCAAGCAGTGCGGCCTTGAAGAGCGTGCGCCCATGTGCGGCGTACCATTCCACAGCTACGAGGGCTATGTGGCCCGCCTCATCTCGAAGGGCTATAAGGTCGCCATCTGTGAGCAGGTGGAAGACCCGGCAAAGGCCAAGGGCCTCGTCAAGCGCGACATCATCCGCGTGGTCACGCCCGGCACCGTCATTGAGAGCAGTATGCTTCAGGATGACAAAAACAACTATATTGCGAGTGTTTTCCTGAAAGGCGGTGCAGCAGGCCTCTGCTTCGCGGACGTTTCCACCGGCACGGCCCATATCACAGAGCTCAAGCGAGAGAAGATCGCCCCGGCGGTCATTGCGGAACTCTGCCGCTACAACCCCAGCGAGGTGCTGATGAATCCGGGCCTGCTGGACTGCCGGGAGATCACTGCCTACATCAAAAAAAATATGAACTGCGCCGTCGAGCTGGTGGAAGAGGAGCGGTACGCCCCGGGCCTCGTGGCCATCTCCCTCGAGAACCAGTTTGGCCGCGACTGGGCCGCAAAGACCGGTATCACAGAAGACGGCCTTGTCCGCTTTGCAATGGCCGCGCTGCTGGAATATCTCCATGATACGCAAATTAAAGGCGTCGAGCGCCTGAAAACGGTCATCACGTATAATGAAGCCCAGTTCATGCGGCTGTCGCAGGTCACCCGGGCCAACCTCGAGCTCACCGAGACGCTGCGGGGCCGCGAAAAGCGGGGAACGCTGCTCTGGGTGCTGGACAAGACCAGCACCGCCATGGGCAAGCGGATGCTCCGCAGCTGGATCGAGCAGCCGCTCATTTCCAGCGCCGCCATCAACCGCCGCCTCAACGCGGTGGAAAGCCTCGTGAACCAGACCATGCAGCGGGGCGATTTGATCGAACAGCTCCACTACATCGCTGACCTCGAGCGCCTGATGACCCGCGCGGTCTACGGCTCCGCCACCCCCAAGGAGATCTACACGATGGCCCAGACCTGTGAGCGCCTGCCGGAACTGCGGGCGCAGGCCGAGAGCTGCAGCTGCCCGGAGTTGACTGCGCTTGCGGGACAAATCGACCTGCTGGACGATGTGAAGACGGCCATCCTTGCCGCCATCGACCCGGAAGCGCCCTCCACCCTCAAGGACGGCGGCGTCATCGCCAAAGGCTACCACCCCGAGGTAGACGAGCTGCGCTCCATCCGCGACAACACCAAGGGCGTCCTCGCTCAGCTGGAAACGCGCCTGCGGCAGGAGACCGGCATCCCCAAGCTGAAAATCGGCTACAATCACGTCTTCGGCTACTACATCGAAGTCAGCAACTCCTATAAATCCATGGTCCCCGAGACCTATATCCGCAAGCAGACCCTCACCTCCGGTGAGCGCTATATCACCCAGGAGCTGAAAGAGCTGGAAAGCAAGATTTTAGGTGCGCATGAGCGTCTCATTGCGCTGGAGCACCGGCTCTTCTCGGAACTGCTGGAAACGATCGGCGGTCAGCTCGACCGCATCCAGCGGACGGCAAATGCTGTGGCCGAGCTGGACGTGCTGGCGGCGCTGGCGCAGGTGGCCGCTGAAAACAACTACTGCCGCCCTGTGGTGGATGACAGCGACGAGCTGACCATCACCGAGGGCCGCCACCCGGTGGTCGAGCAGATGCTGAAAGGCAGCCTCTTCGTCCCCAACGATACCAGGCTCAACTGCACCACTGACCGCTGTCTCATCATCACTGGCCCGAATATGGCAGGCAAATCGACGTATATGCGCCAGAACGCCCTTATCGCTCTGATGGCACAGATCGGCTCCTTCGTCCCAGCGTCCAGCTGTCATGTGGGCGTCGTGGATGCCATCTTTACCCGCATTGGCGCATCGGACGACCTTGCCGCCGGCCAGTCCACCTTCATGGTCGAGATGACCGAGGTGGCCGAAATTCTCAAGAACGCCACACCCAAGAGCCTCGTTGTGCTGGACGAAATTGGCCGCGGCACCTCTACTTTCGACGGCATGAGCATCGCCCGGGCCGTCGTGGAGCACATCTCCGACCCGGCCAAGGGCCTCGGCTGCAAGACCCTCTTCGCCACCCATTACCACGAGCTGACTGACCTGGAAGGGGCCATCGAGGGCGTCAAAAACTACAACATCGCGGTCAAAAAGAGGGGAGAGGACATCACTTTCCTCCGCCGCATCATTCGCGGCCCCGCCGACGACAGCTACGGCATCGAGGTGGCGAAGCTGGCCGGTCTGCCCGGCACCGTGACGCGCCGCGCCCACGAGGTGCTGCGCACTCTGGAAGCGTCTGCTCCGAAGAACAAGGTGGAGCAGATGGATTTCGACGCCCTGCAGGAGTATTCTTCGCCTGCCGTCCCCAGCGAGATGATGGAAAAGCTCGAGGCATTGGACGTTGAGACCCTGACCCCCATCGAGGCACTGAATTTCCTGTATGAGCTGAAAAAGACCCTGAGCGGCAGCCTGAATGGCTGATTTTATTTGAAACGGAGGGAAACGAATGGCAGAGATACACGTTCTCGACAAGCACACGGCAGAACTTATTGCCGCCGGTGAGGTGGTTGAGCGGCCCGCATCGGTCGTCAAGGAGCTTCTGGAAAACTCCATCGACGCCGGTGCGTCTCAAATCACCGTCTCGATCGAGTCGGGCGGCGTTCGTCTGATTGAAATCAGCGACAACGGCACCGGCATCGAGGCAAAATACATCCCCACGGCTTTCATCCGCCATGCCACCAGTAAGATTCGGACGGAAGACGACCTCACCAGTATCCACACGCTGGGCTTCCGCGGCGAAGCGTTGGCCTCTATCGCCAGCGTGGCCCGCGTCGAAGTGCTCACCCGCACCGAGGCCGACGAGTGCGCTTCCCTCTACCGTATTGAGGGCGGGGAAGAGCAGCCCATCGAGCCGGGTGCGCGAGGCGTCGGCACCACCATCCGGGTCTGTGACCTCTTTTTCAATACTCCTGCCCGGATGAAATTCCTCAAAAAGGATTCCAGCGAGGGTACTTTCGTGGCCGACATCATGGGCCATGTGGCCCTGAGCCACCCCGAGGTGAGCTTCAAGTTCATCCGCGAAGGCAAACTGCAGTATGTCACCCCCGGTGACGGCCAGCTCCGCAGCGCGGCTTATGCCGTGCTGGGCCGGGAGTTCAGCCGTGACCTCGTGGAGGTTGATAACCGTGAGGGTGTTTACCGGGTCTGGGGGCTCATCACCCAGCCCCGCAGCTGCCGCGCCAGCCGCAGTATGCAGTATTTCTATATCAATGGCCGATATGTCCGCAACCGCACCATGATGGCGGGCATGGAGATGGCGTTCAAGGGTACCACGATGCAGGGCAAGTTTCCTGGAGGGATCTTGCTTCTTGAGATGCCTGCCGACCTTGTGGATGTCAACGTCCATCCGGCAAAAACAGAAGTCCGCTTTGCCCGGGAAAACGACATCTTCGACCTCGTCTACCATGCTGTCAAGCTGGCGCTGAGCCAGCCTGGTACAGGGGAAAGACAGTTCGTCTTTGACAGTGAGAAAGAGAATAATGTATCCAACAAACATGAAAATAGCGGAAATAAAGAAGAAAATACTGTAAAGAACAATAACTTTACAGGACTTTCAGCGGTGATTTCGGGTCAGGCAGAGCCGGGAAGCCTGCCGCACCCGGAGGAAAAAGCGGCACCGGCAGCGTCTGTGACACCCCGCACGACACAGCCCTCTGCCCCGGAGCGGGACATCCTCCCGCTGCCCGTAAAAGCTCCGGAAAAGGCTGCGCCGGCATCGGAACACACATGGACAACAGTTGCGGCCTTCGAGCCTCTTCCGATGAACGCTGCCCTTCACAGTCCTGAGCCGCCGCAGAAGGAAAGTGTCCTTGAGCCGCCGCCCTTCCGGGCTGCATCCAGTGAGTCACAGCTGGACATCGAGGCAGACATCGACCTGCCGGATGTCACCCGCGATCATATGGCCGCGTGGGAGCCTGTTCCGGATGAACCGGAGCGTCCGCCGCTGCCGGAGGCTTCGGATGAACCTCAGCAGAGCGCAGCCCCGGAGCAGCTGGGCTTTGACGTTCAGGATGGCCCGGAGCCTCTGCGGTATGTGGGCGAGATCTTCCGCACCTATATCCTCGCGGAGCGGGGCGACGAGATCTGCATCATTGACAAGCACGCCGCCCATGAGCGCCAGCTCTTCGAGAAACTGGCCGCCCACTACGGCGATGTCCCCAGTCAGCTTCTCCTGGAGCCGCTGGTGGTGGAGCTCTCCGCCGAGGAAAAGACCGTTCTGCTGGCCAACCTCGACCTGCTGGAAAGCGCCGGCCTCGAGGTGAGCGATTTTGGCGGCAGCTCGGTCTGCCTGCGCTCGGTCCCCGCTGATGTGGAGCAGAGCAGTGCCGAAGATCTGTTGGTCGAGCTGGCGGCAAAGCTGGCCCACGGCAGCCGCGACGCGTTGAACGAGCGGACAGAGTGGGTGCTCCATTCCATCTCCTGCCGCGCCGCCATCAAGGCGGGCGACCACACCTCGCCGCAGGAGCTGATGGCGCTGGCCGAAAAAATTCTTTCCGGCGAAGTGCCGCCTTTCTGCCCCCATGGGCGCCCCTGCGTTCTAAAACTTACCCGAAAGGAGCTGGAAAAGCAGTTTGGCCGAATCGTGTGATAAAAATCAGAAGCATCCGGTGCTGGCCGTCGTCGGCCCCACTGCCACCGGCAAGACCGCTCTCGGCGTGGCGCTGGCCGAAGCTTTCGAGGGCGAAGTCATCAGCGCCGACTCGATGCAGATCTATAAAGGATTAGACGTCGGTACGGCGAAGGTCGCGCCCGACGAGACCCACGGCGTCCCGCACCATGCGGTGGATATTCTGGAGCCGGATGAGCTCTTCAGCGTGGCGGATTTCGTGACGTTGGCCGGAACGCTCGAGGCTGACATTTCCGCCCGGGGCCGTCTGCCCATCCTCGTGGGCGGCACGGGCCTCTATGTCCAGAGCTTTTTGTACGGTGTCCGCTTCGCCGCCGAGAAGACGCCGGACGGCCTGCGGGAACAGCTGGCCGCTGAGCTGGCTGAAAAAGGCCCAGAGGCCATGTACAAAGAGCTGCAGGCTGCCGACCCGGAAGCCGCCGCCGCCATCCATCCGAACAATCAGGTGCGGGTCCTGCGGGCGCTGGAACATTTCCGGGCCACCGGCAAGCGTCTGAGCGAGCAGAAAGCCCAGTCCCTCCCGCTGGAGCGGCCCTATCGTTCACTGGTGCTGGGTCTGGACTTTCCCGATCGCACCCAGCTCTACCGCCGTATCGACCTGCGGGTGGACAAGATGCTGGACGCCGGCCTCCTCGATGAGGCAAAGCTGGTCTATGACCACCGCCAGACCTACCGCACGGCAGCGCAGGCCATCGGCTACAAGGAGTTCTTCTCCTATTTTGAGGGGACGGCCCCGCTGGATGCCTGCACCGAAAAGCTCAAGCAGGCCTCCCGCAACTACGCCAAGCGCCAGCTGACCTGGTTCCGCCATATGGACGGCGTGGTCTGGCTGGACGCCTCTGCGCCGGACGTTACAGCCCGGGCCGTGCAGCTGACCCAAGAATTTTTAGCGAAAGGGTGACCTTTTATGATGGATAGACCACGCTCTGATCCCGGCGCGTCCAGCGCTTTGGGCAAGCTGGCAGGCTTCGTCATCGCCGTCGTGGTGCTGGCGGGCATCTATGTGGGCTATCAGGCCCTGCAGGTGCTCTTCCCGCCCAACACCTATGAGACGGCACTTCTTGCCACCGTGGCGGATACGGTGGACGCCGACGGAGTTCTCCTCTTCGATGAGGTCTATGTTCCCGGCGGCGGAACGCTGGGCTATCTCGCGGCCGACGGCGAGCGCGTCTCGGCGGGGGCTGCAGTAGCGGAGATCTACAGCAGCCCGGAACAGGCGGGCCTCCGCCAGCAGCTCACGAGTCTGAACGACCAGATCGAGCTTCTGCAGCGCTCTCAGAATACCACCGCCACCCAGCTGGATTCTCTGAAAAAAGAGCGGGCGTCCGCGCTTTATGATATGATGGATGCGCTGGACAGCTCTGCCTACGACGAGACAGCCCAGGGCGAAGAAAACTACATCCTCGCTCAGAACAAGCTCTGGGTCATCACGGGTGAAGTCTCGGACTTCTCGGCCCAGATCGCCTCCCTCACTGAGCAGTCGGCGCAGGTGCAGGCCCAGCTGGGAGAGCCGACCCAGATCACCGCCCCTCAGACGGGTTACTTCATCCGTAACTCTGCCACCGGGCGGCTCAACGCCGGGGCAGACGACATCCTCGCGCTGAACACCACCGACCTGCAGGCGTATCTGAACTCTGACCCCGAGCTGCCGCTGGACGGCTGCGCGGGCAAGATCGTCTCGGGCTTTGCGTGGCGGTATGTCGGCCTCTGTTCGGCCAAGGAAGGGGAGAAGCTGCTGGGCGACAACGGCAAGCCCCTGACCCGCTCGGTGAAGATAAAGTTCCCCGGCCAGATGGAAACGCCCCTCAAGGCCTCCGTCTCCGAGGTGACCATCGACGAAGCGACCGGTCTGGCCTGCTTTGTCATCACCTGCGAGATCATCAACGGCGATGTGCTGCGGCTCAACCGGGCCAGCGCCCAGATCATCGTGGGCGAGACCACCGGCCTGCGCGTCCCCATCGACGCTATCCATTACCTGAAAGAGGACGGTACTGAGTCTGAGACACAGGGCGAGAACTACATCCCGGGCGTCTATGTCAAATACGGCAATCTTGCCCGTTTCTGCAAGATCGACCCCGTGGATAATGACCATCCGCTGGTGACGGACGGCGAGTACCGCATCGTCATGCCCAGCAGCTCGGATAAGACAAAAACCGTCAGCGAAGTCCGACTTTACGACGAGATCATCGTCTCCGGACAAAATTTGTATGATGGAAAGCTTTTGTAGTTATTGACATCTGACGCAAAAAATCAGATAATAGAAAAAGCTATTAGCAACTCTTTTTCACAAAGGGGTGCCAGGCAGCGTGAGCTGCCCGAATGAAAGGAGCAAGTTTCTATGTCTTTTGTGGACAGCCTGAAAAAAGGGCTTTTCGGCAGTGAGGACGATTACGACGATCAGTACATGGACGACGGTCCTCAGATGGTGAATAACAACAGCGGTCTCGGCGTCGCAGGCGACGGAGAAGAGGACGAGCCCGAAGAGAGCGCAGCCCCCAAGCGGAACGGCAAGGTGGTCAACATCCATGCTACCACCCAGCTCAAGGTCGTTCTGGTCAAGCCCGAGCACTTTGAGGATGCCAGCACCATTGCAGACCACCTGAACAACAAGCGCACCGTCGTGCTGAATCTGGAATCCACCAACAAGGAAGTTTCCCGCCGTCTGGTGGACTTCCTCTCTGGTGTGGCCTACGCCAACAACGGCCAGATCAAGCGGGTGGCCAACAGCACCTTCATTATTACTCCCTACAATGTAGACATCATGGGCGACCTGCTGGACGAGCTGGAGAACAATGGCGCGTTCTATTGATACCCAGCAAAGCGCCGTGCGGGGCTTCGTCCCGGCGCAGAACGATGAGGAACGCTTCCTCATGCGTCATGTCGAGGACCTGGCCCGCGCCGCCTTTGGCCGGGGCATCGCCCGTTATTCGGCGTTTCTGAGCGACAGGGAACAGCAGCTGGCGCAGGCGGCACTCAACCGTGCCGGTGCGCCGGAGGAAAGCTGCCGCTTCGAGGGCGGCTGGCCCGACGCCGAGCGCCGGGTGCTCTGCCTCGAGCCGGAAGACTGCTACCCTGCAAGCCCTGTCTGCTGCGTCCGGCTCAGGTGTCGTGCGCTGGCCGGGGCGCAGCTGCCCGTCCATAAGGATTATCTGGGCAGCCTGATGGGGTTCGAGCTTCGCCGCGAGGCGCTGGGCGACATCGTCCTGCCGCCGGAGGAGCCGGGTACCGCTTATCTGTTCGCGCTGGAGCCTGCTGCAGCCCTTATCTGTCAGGAGCTGCGCAGTGTGGGCCGCACCGAGGTGACGGCTCAGCAGCTGGCGTTGGACGAAGTACCGGAGTTTGCACAGGCAGAGCGCCAGTTACAGACCGCGACCGTATCGTCGCTGCGTCTGGATGCTGTACTTGCCGCCATGCTGCGGTGCAGCCGGGGCATGGCCGCAGAGCTTGTGGCAGCGGGAAGGGTAGAGATCAACCATCTGCCCGTTTCCAGCGCCCATGCGCCGGTATACGAATCTGATGTGTTCACAGTGCGGGGCAAAGGGCGCTTCCGCCTCACGGCCCTGCCGGGAAAGAGCAAAAAAGACCGACAAATCATTGAGTTCTTCCAATATTGAGAAGGACGACTGGATAAACTGGAGGAGATCATTATGCTGACACCGCAGGACGTGCGCTCTGTCCAATTCGAAAAGAACCTCCGCGGCTACCGTACCGAGGATGTTGACCACTTTCTGGATAAGGTAGAGCAGCAGCTCGAGCAGGATGCGGAGCAGATGGAGGCCCTGCGCAAGCAGGTGGCCGACCTGACTGCCGAGAACGAGACCCTGCGCCGCAATATGCAGAGCTATGAGGCCGACGGCGATATGCTCAAGAGCGCCCTCATCAATGCGCAGCGCATGGGCGAAAACGTCATCCGCGAGGCCAACCAGAAGGCCGAAGACATCCTGCACCGTGCAAATCTGCGCGGCGACGACATCATCCGGGATGCCAACGAGCTGCTGCAGAAGGCCAGCGACCGCGCCGACGAGATCATCAGTGACGCCAACGACAAAAAGCTGGCCGAAGAGCGTGAATATGACCGCGTTCGTCTCGAGGTCACCCGCTTCAAGTCCGACGTGCTGAACCTCTACCGCACCCATGTGGAGTCCCTGAGCCGTCTGCCGGAGTTCCAGCAGAAGGAGGAGGCCCCCGCACAGGATGCCGAGGCTGAGCTGCCCGAAACCGAGGATGCCGATACCACCGAGGAAGCAGCACCCGCTGCGGACGCTGCCGAGACGGAAGACGCCGCCCTCGAGAAGGCCAGCGAGGACTTCTGGGAGAAGGACGAATCTCAGCTCAAGCTCGACCCGCCCCCGGCAGACCCCAACGCTGCCTTTCAGGGCGTGAACTTCAGCGAATAATTCCCGAAGCATCGACAGCAAGGCATCATTTGTGTGCCGTAAAGCTGTTTTGATAAAATAAGCGCGTAGCTGCGCTGTTTGCGATTGCAAAACCAATAGAGGAGAGTGTAAAACCAGTGGCTAAGAATAAGTCTCAGTACGACAGTACTCTGAACCTGCCCAAGACCCTGTTTGAGATGCGCGCCGGCCTGCCCAAGAAGGAACCGGTCATGCTCAAGGATTGGGACGACAACGACCTGTACAACCAGCTCATGAAGCACAACGAGGGCAAACCTCAGTTCATCCTGCACGATGGCCCTCCGTATGCCAACGGCAATATCCACATGGGTACCGCGCTGAACAAGATCATCAAGGACATCATCATCCGTGAGAAGAACATGGAGGGCTTCCAGGCTCCCTATGTACCCGGCTTTGATACCCACGGCCTGCCCATTGAGCTGAAGGCCCTGTCCTCCGTCGGCGAGAAGAAGAAGGACATCTCCAAGCTCGAGCTGCGCCAGATCTGCGAGAAGTTCGCCACCGAGCACATCGACATCATGAGCGACCAGTTCAAGCGTCTGGGCGTTATCGGCGATTTTGAGCATCCCTATCTGACCCTCAAGCCCGAGTTTGAGGCCCGCCAGATCGAGATCTTCGGCGAGATGGCCAAGAAGGGCTATATCTACAAGGGTCTGAAGCCTGTCTACTGGTGCCCCGACTGCCGCACCGCTCTGGCTGAGGCCGAGATCGAGTACGGCGAGGACGAGTGCGACTCTATCTTCGTCCGCTTCCACGTCTCTCAGGACCCCAATGGCGTTCTGGCAAAGCACGGCATCCCGATGGAGAAGACCTACTTCGTCATCTGGACCACCACCACCTGGACCCTGCCAGCCAACGAGGCTATCTGCCTGAACGGCCAGTTCGAGTACTCCTTCGTCAAGATCGGCGACGAGTTCCACATCATGGCCACTGACCTCGTCAAGAGCGTCATGGATGCCTGCCACATCACCGAGTATGAGGTGGTGGGTGAGCCTGTCAGCGGTGCAGAGTTCGAGCTGATGCGCTATAACCACGTCTATCTGCCCAAGGAAGGCTGGGTCATCCTCGGCGACCACGTCACGCTGGAAAGCGGCTCTGGCTGTGTCCACACCGCCGGCGGCCACGGCGTCGATGACTTCAACGTCTGCCAGAAGTACCCCCAGATCCCCATCACCGTCCCTGTGGACGACGGCGGCTATCTGACTGAGCAGGCCGGCAAGTACGCAGGCCAGCGTGTCTGGGCTTCCAACAAGACCATTCTGGCCGACCTGACCGCCGCCGGCGCTGTCATGGGCCAGCTGCACATCAAGCATCAGTATCCGCACTGCTGGCGCTGCCATAATCCCATCATCTTCCGTGCTACCGAGCAGTGGTTCTGCTCCATCGCCAAGTTCCGTGAGGACGTCTACAAGGCCATCGACACCGTGACCTGGATGCCGGATTGGGGCCACGACCGTATGCACGGCATGGTGCGCGACCGCAACGACTGGTGCATCAGCCGTCAGCGCACCTGGGGCGTGCCTATCCCGGCCTTCTACTGCAAGAAGTGCGGCGCTTACCACATCACCGACGCCACCATCAAGGCCGTCAGCGACCTGTTCCGCAAGGAGGGTTCCGACGCCTGGTATAAGTACGACGCTGAGCAGATCATCCCCGCTGGTGAAGTCTGCGAGAAGTGCGGCGCTTCCGAGTGGACGAAGGACACCGACATCATGGACGTCTGGTTCGACTCCGGCTCCACCCATGCTGCCGTTCTGGAAGAGCGCCCCGAGCTGCGCTTCCCGGCCGATATGTATATGGAGGGCGGCGACCAGTTCCGCGGCTGGTTCCAGTCCAGCCTGCTGACCAGTGTCGCAAGCAAGGGCTGCGCACCCTATAAGTCCGTTCTGTGCCACGGCTGGGTCGTGGACGAGCAGGGCAAGCAGATGCACAAGAGCGCCGGCAACGGCGTCGAGCCCAGCGAGATCATCAAGGATTACGGCGCAGACATCATCCGCCTGTGGGTGGCTTCTTCCGACTACACCGTCGATGTGCGTGCCGGCAAGAACATCTTCAAGCAGCTGAGCGAGGCCTACCGCAAGATCCGCAACACCGCCCGCTTCATTCTGGGCAACCTCGACGGCTTCGACCCCAACACCGACTGTGTGGCTGACGACCAGCTGCAGGACATCGACCGCTGGGCTCTGGCTGCGCTGGACGACCTCATCGTCAACACCAACGCTGGCTATGCTGTGTATGACTTCAACAAGGTCTACCACGCTGTCTACAACTTCTGCGTCGTGGCCATGTCCAACTTCTATCTGGACGTCACCAAGGATCGCCTGTACTGCACCAACGGCACTGGCCGCAAGGCTGCGCAGACCGCGATGTACAAGATCCTCGTCGCTCTGGACAAGATCATCGCTCCCATCCTCTGCTTCACCAGCCAGGAGATCTGGGACTTCCTGCCCAAGACCGAGGCTATGAACAAGTACGTTGTCTTCGAGGATATGCCGAAGGCTGGCCAGTACGCAGCTGACGATGCCTTCAAGGCCAAGTGGGCGCAGCTCATTGCTGTCCGCGACGAGGTCAAGAAGGTCCTCGAGCAGGCCCGTGCAGATAAGCAGATCGGCGCTTCTCTCGAGGCTTCCGTCACCCTGTACTGCAATGACGCCGTCTACGACCTGCTCAACAGCATCCCGATGGACGAGCTGGCCGACCTGATGATCGTCTCCCATGTGGAGCTGGTCAAGGGTGAAGGCGGCGCAGCCAGCGCCGTCGAGGGTCTGGGCGTTGCTGCTGCACACGCCACCGGCGACAAGTGCGAGCGCTGCTGGAAGTACTCCGCAGACATCGGCACCCACGCTGCTCATCCCACCCTGTGCGCACGCTGTGCCGCTGTTGTGGAGGGCTAAACCATTTTGTATCTCTGGCGGCGCACCCGGCGCAAAAGGGGGCGCCGCCTTTTTCAAAAAATCAGGAGAAACTATGGCATATGTCATTCTGAATCTGGTCTGTGTGGCCGCGCTGGTGGGAATCGACCAGGCCATCAAGCTCTGGGCTACCCAGTATCTGGCCCCTGTGGAGGCCATCACCGTCATCCCGCATGTGGTGGAGCTGCGCTTCGTGCTCAATCAGGGCATGGCGTTCAGCCTGCTGAGCGGAAAGCAGCTTTTCCTTATCCTCGCCACCAGCGCCGCGCTGCTGCTCGTGGCTTACCTGCTGTTCTTCCACAGCCGCGGCAAGCTCCTGCAGCAGATCGCTTTCATCCTCGTGCTGGCCGGCGGCATCGGCAACCTCATCGACCGTGTGCTGAACGGTGAGGTCGTGGACTACATCAACCCGCTGTTCATCGACTTTGCAGTCTTCAACTTTGCCGACATCCTCGTCTGCGTCGGTGTAGCGCTCTGGGTGCTGGTCATCCTGCTGGAAGAAGTGGAAGATAAGCCCTCGAAGGAGCGGTAAACCATGGAACAGCGTGAATTTATCGTGGAAGCGGAGGCCGCAGGACAGCGCATCGACCGCTTCCTCAGCGGGGAGGACACCGGCCTTTCCCGCAGTGCGCTGCAAGGCCTCGTGGCTGACGGTCATGTGCTCTGCAACGGCAAAAGCATCGCCAAGAGCCTCAAACTCAAGGCGGGGGACACCATCCTGCTGGAAATTCCTGACGCAAAGCCTATCGAGGCTGTGCCGCAGGACATCCCGCTGGACATCGTGTATGAGGACGACCACCTTCTGGTGGTGAACAAGCCCAAGGGCATGGTCGTCCACCCGGCCCCGGGCAACCCGGACGGCACGCTCGTGAACGCCCTGCTCTGGCACTGCAAGGGCAGCCTCTCGGGCATCGGCGGTGAGATACGCCCCGGTATCGTCCACCGCATCGACAAGGACACCAGCGGCCTGCTGGTGGTGGCGAAAGATGACGCCACCCACATCGGCCTGTCCCAGCAGATGGCGGTCCACAGCGTGGAGCGTGCCTACCAGACCGTTGTCTACGGCGGCTTTGCGCAGGACGAGGGCTTTGTGGAAGCAAATCTGGGCCGCTCAAAGACCGACCGCAAGAAGATGGCGGTCTACCCGGCCGGCGAGCCCCACACCAAGTATGCCTACACCGGCTATAAGGTGCTGGAGCGCTTCGGCGGCTTCACCCTGCTGGAATGCCGCCTCAAGACGGGCCGCACCCATCAGATCCGCGTCCACATGGCGTCCATCCAGCATCCCGTGGCGGGCGACCCGGTGTATGGCCCCCACAACTGCATCACCAAGCTCCACGGCCAGTGTCTCCACGCAAAGACATTGGGCTTCATCCACCCCATCACAGGGGAACATCTCCGCTTCGACTCGGAGCTTCCGGAGTATTTCACCCACTTTATTGCATCGCTCAGGAGGGGGACTGTATGACGAAACTTCTCGATTCTACGCTCGTACTCTGCGATCTGGACCATCTCCTTTTGGCCGGTGACGGCAACATGCCGCAGGTCGTGCGGGATGTGCTCCAGCTGTTTTCCAGCCGGGGCGGCAGGCTGACGGTCTTCAGCCAGCGTTCGCCCCGGGCCGTCCGCGCCGTGCTGGGTGGGCTGCGCCTTGCTGCGCCCGCGCTCACCTGCGGCGGTACGCTGGCCTACCGGTTCTCGGAGGGCAGCGGCCAGCCGCTGTGCAGCTTCGCGGGCTGTGAGGAATCCATCTTCAAAAAGCTGCCCGCAGCTGTGGGCCTCGGCATTGCGCTGCAGATGGCCGACGGCTCTACCCGTGTGCTGCGGATGAGCATCGCCCTCGAGCGCCATCTGCGCCGGGAGTTTACCCCCTTTACGCTGTGCAGTCCCGCCGACGTCAAGGGCGAGGACGTGCTGCGCATCCTGCTCTATCAGGACCGTCAGCAGCTGCCCATTCAGGCCCTTCTGGAAAAGGCGCTGGGGGACAATGCCGCCATGCTGCGCTCGGAGCGCACCGGCATGGATGTCATAGTGCTGACACCGGGTGCCGTCTCGGCGGAAGCTATGCTGGGCGCAGTCTGTCTGCCCGTCAACTGCACGGCTGACCAGCTCACCGTCGCCGCCGGGTGCAGCCAGATGCTCGAGCTGGTCCGTCAGGCCAAGCAGAGCGTCGTTCCGGCAGATGCCCCGGTGGAGCTGCGCCTTGCTGCCAGCCAGACGACCCTGACCGACCACGACACCGGCGCAGCCGCAGAGTTTTTCTATGGCCTTGTGCGAAGTGCCGAAGCCGCATCGTAAAGATTGTGTAAAGTCTCCTGCAAATTTTCCGCAGGAGACTTTCTTTTTGGAAGGATTTCGAGTACAATGAGAGAAACTATGTTAAGCCCTGGTGAGCGCCGCTTTCTGGCACTGGCGGCAGCAGCGGCGGTCTGCATTGTCAGTCTGGCGTTCTGGTATGCCGTGCCGCCGTCCCCGGCGCAGGCTTCGCCAGCGGCAGTCGAGCCTCTGCGGGAGTCCTTCCGCGTGGATCTCAACACCGCCGGGGTGGACGCCATGACCACACTGCCCGGCCTCGGGGAGAAGAAGGCGAGAGCCATTCTGGAATATCGTCTTGCCCATGGCCGGTTCCAGAGCCTCGATGAGGTGGCACAGGTGCCGGGCGTTACGCAGGATATGATAGACGAATGGCAGGGCCTCGCCTATGTGAGCTGAGAGGGGAGACCTTCTCGGGAAAAAGGAGTTATCATGAGTGAAGAGAGCATTTTTATCAACCGGGAATTGAGCTGGCTGGACTTCAACCGCCGCGTGCTGGTGCTGGGCAAGGATAAAAATGTCCCGCTGGCCGAACAGCTCAGGTTTCTGGCCATCTACGGCTCTAATCTGGACGAGTTCTTCATGGTGCGCGTCGGCTCGCTCCAGGAGCGCGCCAACCTCATGCGCGGCAAGAAGGAAAAGCGGGAAAACAAGACGAACATGACGGCGGAAGAGCAGCTTGCCGCCATCATGCCCAAGACCGCTCAGCTCCAGGAGGACTGCGACAAATACTACGCCAAAGCGCTGGAAAATCTGGCTGCCTGCGGCTACCGCAAGGTGGATTTCGACAAGCTGAGCAAAGAAGACGAGCACTTCTGGAAAAAGTATTTCCAGAGCGAGCTTTTCCCCATCCTCAGCCCCCAGATCGTGGACAGCCGCCACCCGTTCCCGTTCCTGCGCAATAAGGAGATCTATCTTGGCGTCCTCCTTCACGAAAAACACACCTCGGAGCATACCCTCGGCATCGTACCCATCTCAAGCCAGATGGAGCGGATGCATTTCGTCCGGAAGGACAATGAGACCTGCTTTGCCCTGACGGAGGAGCTGGTGCTCCATTATGCGGCCCTCATCTTCGGCAAGGAGAACGTGCAGGAAAAGTGCCTCTTCCGGGTCACCCGCAACGCCGACATCGACGTGAAAGAGGGCATGATGGACCATGACATCGACTACCGCGAGATCATGGCCGATCTGCTCAAGCGCCGCCGCAAGCTGGCCGCCGTCCGTCTGCAGGTCATCCCCGCCGCACCGCAGGTCGCTCAGCTGCTCTGCAGCCGTCTTGAGCTGACCCACAAGCGGGTCTTCGTCCAGAAGAGTCCTCTTGACCTGAGTTTCTTCTACAAACTCACATCCCGCATGGAGTCCGACGGCCACCCCGAGCTGTTCTATACGCCTGCCCGGCCTATGCTGCCTCCGCAGGACTACGACCTTGCCGCCGAGGTGGAAAAGCACGATGTGTTGTTGAGTTACCCGTACCAGTCCATCCGCCCCTTTATTGCGATGCTGAAAAAGGCCGCGCAGGACCCCGACGTCATCTCCATCAAGATGACGCTCTACCGCATGGCCCGTGAATCTCAAATCGTACAGGCCCTCGTGGAAGCCGCCGAGAACGGCAAGGAAGTCGTGGCGCTGGTGGAGCTGCGCGCCCGCTTTGACGAACAGAACAACATCGACTGGTCGAAGCACCTCGAAGAGGCCGGATGTACGGTCATCTATGGCTTTGACGACTACAAAGTCCACTCCAAGCTGACTCTCATCACCAAAAAGAGCGCCCACGGCTACTCCTACATCACCCAGATCGGCACCGGAAACTACAACGAGAAGACCAGTGAGCTTTATACCGACTACTCCTTCATCACCGCCGACCTCGGCATCGGCGAGGAAGCGTCCAACGTCTTCCAGAACCTTGCCGTGCAGAAACTGACGGAAGAGAGCGAAAAAATGCTGGTGGCACCCCTCCGCTTCAAGAGCGTGCTGCTGGATGAGATGGACCGGGTCATCAACGCTGCCCGTCTGGGCCGCCCGGCTTCCATGATTTTGAAGAACAACTCCATTTCTGACCGTGACATCATCTTAAAGCTTGAGGAAGCCAGCTGTGCCGGTGTCCGCATCGACATGATCGTCCGCGGCATCTGCTGCGTCCGTGCCGGCGTGCCGGGCAAGACCGAAAACCTCCACATCCGCAGCCTCGTGGGCCGCTACCTCGAGCATGGCCGAATCTACAGCTTCTATGACGGCGTGAACACCCGCATCTATATCGCATCCGGCGACTTTCTCACCCGCAACACCGAGTGCCGCGTGGAAGTCGGCGTCCGGGTAGAAGACCCCGTGCTGAAGGAGAAGCTGGACAGTATCCTCCGCCTCCAGCTCAGCGACAACGTCAACGCCCGCGAGATGCAGCCGGACGGCAGCTACCAGAAAGTCAAGCCCGCCCCCGGCGAGCCGCTGGTGAACAGCCAGATGGGAATGTACGACCTTCTCCGTGACGACTGGACGGCCCGCGACAAAGCGCCTGCACCGGCCTCTGTCGTCGAGACGCCGAAGCCCCAGCCCGTCAAGGCTCCGGAAAAGCCTGCCGTACCGGCAGAGGCAGTACCTCAACCCGTAGAACCGGAAAAACAGCCAGTACAGCCGGAAAAGGCCGCTCCCGCCCCGATGCCCATCGTCGTCACCGAGAGCCACCCCCGCCGCACCGGTCTGCTGAGCCGCCTGCTCGAGCACTTCCTGAAATAATCCCCGATGCCGCTGGCCCGCAAGGCCGGCGGCATTTTATATTGTCCTGCCGCATACAGTACAGGAAACAGGAGGGACGCCGATGGGGACAAGACAGCATAAAACAAAAGGATGGGTGATTTTTGCGGTGTTCTGCGCTGTCCTGTTCTGCGTGGCCGCTCTGCGGGCCTGTGCCGCAAAAGCCGCGCCCGAGGGCTGTTCGCTGAAACGGGTAAGACCCGCGCAGACGGCCTGGTTCCCGCTGGGTACGACGGCATGGCGGGTCTCGGACGCCTACGGCTGGCGCACCGACCCCATCACCGGCGAAGAGGCGTTCCATCGCGGCACTGACCTTGCATGTTCGGAAGGCACGCTGGTGCTGGCCGCAATGAACGGCGTCGTCATTGCCGCCCGGCGGAGCGCGACCTACGGCAACTACCTCTGCCTGAGCCACAGCGGCGGGCAGGAGACGCTTTACGCTCATCTGCAATACCTCTTCGTTCGGGCCGGAGAAGTTGTGCAGGCAGGTCAGCCGCTGGGGACAGCGGGGGAGACGGGGCGCTCCACCGGGGCGCACCTTCATTTTGAGCTTCTGGAACAGGGCGTCCGCTATGATGCGGGGGCTCTGCTGGGCCTGCCATGAGGCGGCTCGTCCGGCTGGGGCCGCTGGTGTTCCGTGACCCGCTGCTGCTCTGCGGGGCGCTGTATCTGCTGCTCTGGTTCGACGCCAGCGGCTTCCTGCGCATCGGTCTGTGCGCCGCCATCCTCCACGAAATAGGTCATATCTTTGTCTATCTGCTCCTGTTCCGGCGTTTTCCCGTCATCGAAGTGACCATGACCGGTTTCTGTATGCGGACATGGGGTCAGACCCTCACCCGGGGGCAGACCTTTCTGCTCGCTGCCGCTGGGCCGGGCATGAATGGCCTCTTGGCCACCATCTGGGCAATGAGGATGGAGCAGTGTGCAACCATCCGGGGCAGTGCGTTCCTTGCGGCCAATCTGCTCACCGGGGCGTTCAACCTTCTGCCTATCCCACCGCTGGATGGAGCTCAAATGCTGAGATGTCTGTTGCAATCTTTGACCAAATAGGGTAATATATATAAACATGCAATCCGTGTTGTTAAATGGAGGAACTTGATGTTTGATCCGAAACTGAAAGAAGCGCTGTCCCGGGTGCAGAAGCCGGGCCGTTACACCGGCGGCGAACCGGGCAGCGTCTATAAAAATAAAGACGAGGTAGACGTCCGCTTCGCGTTCTGTTTCCCGGACACCTACGAAGTGGGCATGTCCTTTCTGGGCGAAAAAATCCTCTACGAGCTGCTGAACAGCCACGAAAACTGGTGGTGTGAGCGCGCCTTTATGCCGTGGCTGGATATGAAGGCTGAGATGGAGCGCCTGAACCTGCCCCTCTACACGATGGAGAGCAAAGACCCCCTCACGGCTTTCGACGCTGTGGGCTTTACGCTCCAATATGAGCTGTCCTACACCAACATCCTCGCCATGCTGGATCTGGCGGGCATCCCGTTCTATTCGAAAGACCGCGACGAGAGCTGGCCCCTCATCGTGGCGGGCGGCCCCTGCGCCTGCAACTCCGAGCCCATCGCCGACTTCTTCGACGTCGTCCAGTTGGGCGAGGGCGAAAACCAGCTGCCCGGCATCTGCGCCGAAATCGAAAAGGCCAAGAAAGAGGGCGGCGTCTCCAAGAAAGAGCTGCTGCTCCGCATCGCCAGGATCCCCGGCGTCTATATCCCGGCTTTCTACGACATCGAATACTACGAGGATGGCCGTGTTAAGTCCATCACTCCCAACGAGCCGGGCATCCCGGCGGTCAT
Organism: Faecalibacterium longum CLA-AA-H243; assembly: GCF_020687245.1. GTDB lineage: Bacteria > Bacillota > Clostridia > Oscillospirales > Ruminococcaceae > Faecalibacterium > Faecalibacterium longum. The sequence goes on from NZ_JAJEQG010000002.1 coordinate 70,743, forward strand.
CACCAAGGCCATCATCAAGAACCTGAACGACTTTGCGCCCCCGACCAACTTCGTCGTCCCGATGGTGGGTGCCATCCAGGACCGCGCCAGCGTCGAGGTGCTGCGCGGCTGTGTGCGCGGCTGTCGGTTCTGTCAGGCAGGCTTCCTCTACCGCCCCATGCGCCAGCGCGACGCCAACCTGCTGAACAAGGCCGCACAGGATCTCTGCGCCAACACCGGCTACGAGGAGCTGAGCCTTTCCAGCCTGTCCACCTCTGACCACAGCCAGCTCGAAGAGCTGCTGGACGATTTGAACGAGTGGGCGCCGAAAGAGCACGTCAGCCTGTCGCTGCCCTCTCTGCGGATGGACAACTTCTCCCAGAGCCTCATTGAAAAAACCACCAAGGTGCGCAAGAGCGGCCTGACCTTTGCCGCTGAGGCCGGGACCCAGCGCCTGCGCGACGTCATCAATAAGAACGTCACCTGGGACGAAATCGAAAAGACCTGCTCGCTGGCCTTTGCCAACGGCTACACCTCCGTCAAGCTCTACTTCATGATGGGCCTTCCCACCGAGACGATGGAGGACATCGAGGGCATCGCCGAGACCGCTCAGAAAGTGGTCGATTTGTTCTACTCCAATCCCAAGCACGCCAAGGGCCGCGGCGTGCAGGTGACCATCAGCTGCGCCTGCTTCGTGCCGAAGCCCCACACCCCTTTCCAGTTCGTCCCGATGGATACCGAAGAGATGCTGCAGGCCAAGCAGAAGCACCTGCTCGAAAGCGTCCACAGCCGCAAAATCAAGGTCAACTACCACGACAGCACCACCAGCTTCCTCGAAGGCGTATTTGCCAAGGGCGACCGCCGCTTGGCTCCCGTCATCCTCGAGGCCTACAAGCGCGGCTGCTATTTTGACGGCTGGGAAGAGTGCTTCAAGTACGACACCTGGATGCAGGTCTTCGAGGACATGGGCATTGACCCCAAGTTCTACTGCCAGCGCGCGATCGGTCTGGACGAAGTGACCCCGTGGAGCCACATGGACTACGGCGTCACCCACGAATATCTGGTGCGGGAGTACAACAAGGCCCTCGCGGCTCAGACCACTCAGCCCTGCAACCGTGCCTGCCACGGCTGCGGCGCAAACCATCTGTTAGGAGGACCGTGCTTTGATTACAGTAAGGATCTCGTTTAAGAAGATGAACGAAGCCTCCTACATCTCCCTGCTGGATATGCAGCGGGTGATGCAGCGGGTGCTCAAGCGCAGCGGCCTGCCGGTGTGGCATACGCTGGGCTTTAATCCCCACATCTATATGACTTTTGCCTGCCCGCTCTCGCTGGGGCAGGAGAGCCAGTGCGAGTGCGTGGATGTCAAGACCGAGGCCGAAAACCCCGATTTTGCCCAGTGGCAGACGGCGCTGAACGCCATCATGCCTGCCGGAATCGAGGTCTACCGCGTGGAACCGGTGAAGATGAAGGCCGACGCCATCGCTTACGCCTGCTACCGCATCCGCTACCCGGCGGACGCCGCGGAAAAGCTTGCACAGTACAATGCCCTCGACAGCGTGCCGGTGGAGAAAAAGAGCAAGCGCGGCGTCAGGATGGTCGAGATGAAGGAGTATGTCCCCACTCTCGAGCTTGAGACGAAAGGGGAGAGCGTAAGCTTTGCGGTCTGCCTGCCTGCCTCGCAGGACCTGAACCTGAATCCCTCGCTGCTGACGGCGGCGCTGGAAGCAAAATTCGGGGTCCCGGCGGCAAACGCCTCTATCCTGCGCACCGAATTTCTGACGGCAGACAAGCAGAAGTTCGAGTAAGAACGGTCTATCAAAGCCAGAGCGAAAATTTTTGCATAAATTTGCCCGAAACACTTGCTTTTACGGGTGGTTTGTGCTATCCTATTAAGGCGTTAGTGTCCGCTGAGACCACAGCGGGGTTAATGACACATATCATTAAACGGGCGGTCCTCTGACGGCAGTTCGCCGTGTATGAACGTCTAAAAACAAATGGAGGAATTCAAAATGGACGCACTGAAGATTATTTCTGAAGGCAGCATCAAGGCTGAGAAGCCCCAGTTCAACGTCGGCGATACCGTCCGCGTTGATGTTCGTATCAAGGAAGGCGAGCGCGAGCGTATTCAGGCTTTCGAGGGTACCGTCATTGCTAAGAAGCACGGCGGCGTCGCAGAGACCTTTACCGTTCGTCGCGTTTCCTACGGCGTCGGCATCGAGCGTGTCTTCCCCATCAACAGCCCCTTCGTCGAGAAGGTCACTGTTGTCCGTAAGGGCAAGGTCCGCCGCGCAAAGCTGTTCTACCTGCGTGGTCGTACCGGCAAGGCTGCCAAGGTCAAGAGCGATATTTGATGATTCCCCGTTTCAAAGCGGGAGAAAAGGGGACAACTCGTTTGTCCCCTTTTTTCTGTTATACGGCGCTTTTGGCGCAGAGACAGAGAAAATAAAAACGGGCAGAAGCCCGGATAAAGAGGTGCATCGGATATGGAACAGTCACAGTCTGCTGTCCGTGGTCAGGGCCTGCTGGAATGGTACGAAGCGCTTATTTCGGCGGCGCTGGTGCTGGTGCTGGTGTTTTCCTTTTTCTTCCGTATCATTCAGGTGGACGGCGAGTCGATGGTGCCTACGCTGGAAAACGGCGATAAACTCGTCGTCTGGGGCGCAGGCTATGAGCCTCAGCGGGGCGATGTGGTCATCGTGGACAGCTACACCAGCTATGGCCGCCCCCTGGTCAAGCGTGTCATCGCCAAAGGCGGCGACACCATCTCCATCGACTATGCCACCGGAACGGTAGAGGTCAATGGAAAGGTGCTGGAAGAGGATTACATCGCAGAGCCGACCTATCTGGGCTATGATGTGGAGTTCCCGTACACTGTGCCTGAGGGGACGGTGTTCGTGATGGGAGACAACCGCAACGCCTCGCTGGACAGCCGCTCGAGCTATGTCGGCTGCATCGACGAACAGGATATACTGGGCAAAGTGCTGCTCTGCTTTTTGCCCATTTCGGATTTTGGAGTGGTAAAATGAACAATCAGGACACCCGGTTTGCAAACCAATATGCCATCCAGTGGTTCCCGGGCCATATGGCCAAGACGCTGCGGATGATGGAGCAGGAGATCCAGCACGTTGACGCAAGCCTTGTACTGCTGGACGCCCGCATCCCACTGTCCAGCCTCAACCCGGAGATCGAGCGCATCACGGCCCGCAAGCCCAAGCTCTATGCGCTGAACAAAGCGGACCTCGCCGACCCCACCGTGACGGAAGAGTGGATACGCTACTTCCACGAGGCAGACGCGGGCTGTGTCGCCATCAGTGCCAAGCAGAAAGGCGGCGCGAACGCCGTCAAGGCCGCGATCGAAAAGGAACTGTCCGGCCTGCTGGCACGCCGCCAGAACCGCGGCATGGCCGGTGCCAAGACGCAGGTCATGCTCTGCGGCATCCCCAATGTGGGCAAATCTACCTTCATCAATACCTTCGCAGGCTCTGCCCGCGCCAAGGCGGCTGACCGTCCCGGCGTGACCAAGGGCAAGCAGTGGGTCAGCACCGAAAAGTTCGACCTGCTGGATATGCCCGGTGTGCTCTGGAAGAAGTTTGATTCTAAGACCATCGCCTCGAATCTGGCCTTCATCGGCTCCATCAAGGATGACATCCTTGATGTCGAGGAGCTGGCCATGAACCTTTTGGATGAGGTGCGCCGCAACTATCCCGACCTCGTGGCCCAGCGCTACAAGCTGGACGCCGAGACGCTGGCTCTGCCGCCCTACGAGCTGATGGAGGCCATCGGCCGCAAGCGAGGTCTGCTGGTGCGGGGCGGCGAGGTGAACACCGAGCGCTGTGCCGTGATGCTGGTGGATGAGTTCCGCGCTTGCAAGTGGGGCCGCATCTCCCTTGAGCGCCCGCCCCAGCGGGACGACATGGCCGACTTTGCCGAGGAGGACGAGGAATGAAGCGCCGGACGGATGAGGAAATCTCCGCGCCGCTCTACGCCTACGATGCCGACATCCGGGCGCAGTATGGCTGCTTTGCGGGCGTAGACGAGGCAGGCCGCGGCCCGCTGTGCGGCCCGGTCTGTGTGGCCGCCTGCATCCTCGACCCCGAGGATCCGGTCTACGGCATCAACGACTCCAAGAAGCTGAACGAGAAAAAGCGGGAGGCTCTTTTCGACCAAATCGTTGAAAAGGCATTGGCTTACAAGATCGTCTTCGTCGGCCCCGACATCATCGACCGCGACAATATCCTGAATGCCACCATGAGCGGGATGCGTCAGGCCGTGGAGGGGCTGGACATCGTGCCGAACCTCGTCCTTGTGGATGGCAACCGCATCCCGGCCGGGCTGACTATGCCCGCACAGCCGGTGGTGAAGGGCGACGCCACCAGCGCCAGCATCGGCGCAGCGTCCATTCTGGCCAAAGTCAGCCGTGACCGCTATATGCTGGAGCTGGACAAGCAGTATCCCCAGTATCAGCTGGCAAAGCACAAGGGCTACGGCACCAAGCTCCACTACGAACTCATTGCCCAGTATGGCATTCAGCCGTTCTACCGCCGCAGCTTCCTCAAAAAGCAGGGCTACTGGCCCGAGGGCAAGTGATGGACCGGGCCGAGACAGGCCGCAGGGGAGAAGCAGCCGCCGCGCGTTTCTACGAAAAACAGGGCGCGGCCCTCATCACCCACAATTATCACACCCGGATGGGGGAGATAGACCTCATCCTGCGGGAACCGGACGGAACACTGGTGTTCTGCGAGGTAAAGACCCGCGCCAAAGACTCTCTGGATACCCCCGCTGCGGCGGTCAACGCCGCCAAGCAGCGCCGTATCATCGCATCCGCCGCATGGTATCTCCAAAGCACCCATCAGAGCGACGAGCCGGTGCGTTTCGACGTGGCCGAAGTCGTCCCTCTTGACAGCGGGCGCTGGATGGTACATATTATAAAGGGCGCTTTTTGCGCGAAATAGCAGGAAGTGCCGGTGGGAAAAGGCAGAAAACGGCTCTGGGCCGCTGCCGCACGACGAGGCCAAGTGATGGGCCTTTTGGCAAAAAGGAGCGATAACGATGAAATTTTTCAGCACGAGAGACCATTCCCGCATTGTGACCGCCTCTCAGGCGATCGCACAGGGCCTGTCGGATGAGGGCGGCCTGTTCGTCCCGGAAAGTTTTCCGCAGGTGGACGTGGAGGCATTGTGCCAGCTGGATTATCCGGAGCTGGCCGCTGCCGTCGTCAGCGAATATCTGACCGACTACTCGAGAGACTTCCTCGCTGAGGCTGCTCGCACGACTTATGGTGAGGCCTTCGGCGGCAAGGCCGGTTATCTGGCCCCGGTGGAGGGCGATACCTATGCCCTTGAGCTGTGGCACGGCCCGACCTGCGCCTTCAAGGATTATGCCCTTCAGCTGATGCCGAAACTCCTCGTGGAGGCAAAGAAGAACCTCTCCCGCACCGAAAAGACCCTCATCCTCGTGGCGACCAGCGGCGACACCGGCAAGGCCGCACTGGACGGCTACCACGACATCCCGGGCGTCGAGATCGCCGTGTTCTACCCCACGGGCGGCACCAGCGAGATCCAGCGTCTGCAGATGGCTACGCAGGAGGGTGCAAATGTCGCCGTTTATGCCGTGCGCGGCAATTTCGACGACGCCCAGACCGGCGTGAAGAAGGTCTTCGGTGATAAAGCCATTGCGGCCAGACTGGCCGAGCGGAACATCCGCCTTTCCAGTGCCAATTCCATCAACTGGGGCCGCCTCGTGCCGCAGATCGTCTATTACTTCGCCGCTTATTCCCAGCTGCTCAAGGCGGGGAAAATTGCCTTCGGCGACAAGGTCGATTTCTGCGTCCCCACCGGCAACTTCGGCGATATTCTGGCCGGCTACTATGCAAAGCAGATGGGCCTGCCCGTCGGCAAGCTGGTCTGCGCCTCCAACCAGAACAACGTCCTGACCGACTTCCTCTCCACCGGCACTTACACTGCAAAGCGGGAGTTCTATAAGACTACTTCGCCCAGCATGGACATCCTCGTGTCCTCGAACCTTGAGCGCCTGCTCTACCACGTCACCGGCAGCGATGCCGAAGTGGCCGGCCTGATGAAGAGCCTGAACGAGACGGGCCGCTACACCGTCCGTCCCGAGACGCTGAAGGCCATTCAGGAGAGCTTCGACTGCGGCTGGAGCAGTGAGGAACAGGTGGCAGGGGAGATCCGCGCCCGCTACGAGAAGGACGGCTACCTCTGCGATACCCATACGGCGGTGGCTTTCCATGTTGCCGCTCAGAAGAAACGGGACGGCGTGCCGATGGTGGTGCTTTCCACCGCCTCGCCCTTCAAGTTCCCGCGCAGCGTGCTGGAAGCTCTGGGCCACACTGCCCCGGAGAACGACTTCGAGGCCATGCAGGCGCTGGAAGAGGCTACCGGCCGCACCGCTCCCGCAAGTCTCGCCGTCCTGCGGCAGAAGGCCGAGCGGTTCAGCACCGTCATCGACCCGGCTCAGATCGCGGAGGTGGCACTGGGCTGTCAGGCATGACGAAAACCAGAACAGGAGTAAATAAACTATGGCACTTTTTGTGCTTGGCGATACCCACCTTTCCCTGGGCGGCTCCAAGCCGATGGACGTTTTCCCCGGCTGGAACGGCTATGTGGAACGGCTGGAGGCCAACTGGCGCAAGCTCGTAAAGCCCGAGGATACCATTGTCCTTGCAGGCGACATCAGCTGGGCCATGCGTCTCACCGATACCCGCAAAGATTTCGGATTTCTGCAGCAGCTGCCCGGCCAGAAGCTCATCATGAAGGGAAATCACGACTATTGGTGGACCACCGCCAACAAGATGAACGCCTACCTGAAAGCCGAGGGCTTCGATACGCTCCACATCCTGCACAACAACTCCTACTCTGTGGAGGGCTACGCCATCTGCGGCACCCGGGGCTGGCTGTTCGATGTGGGGGAGCCTCACGACGAAAAGGTGATGAACCGGGAGATAGGCCGCTTGAAGATGAGCCTCGACGCCGCAGAACCCGGGCTGGAAAAGCTGGTGTTCCTGCATTACCCGCCGGTCTACACCGGCACCAGCGCCCCCGAGATCGTGGCGACGCTGAGAGCCTACGGCATCAGGACCTGCTACTATGGCCATCTGCACGGCAATGCCATCCGCTATGCGGTGCAGGGCGATGTGGACGGCATCCGCTACAAGCTTGTCAGCGCTGACGGTCTGCGGTTCTGTCCCTACCGCATCAACTGAGGCAGAGACCAAAATAGCAGAAATGACAAAAAGTCAAAATTTGGGGTGGCAATTCTATCACGACCGTGCTATAATAAGTTGTGACGCGATTGTTGCACCCAATTTGAGCGCGCGCGTCCCCGCATTTCGCAAACAGCAAGGACGCGGTGCGCGGTTGCAGGCGGCAGTTTTCCCGCTGCCCCAACGCAATAGAATATTTGAGTGGAGGATACACAAATGAATTTCATCAAGTGCGAAAAGCTCGAGAAGAGCATGGCAGAGCTGCAGTTCTCCATCGACGCTGAGGCTTTCAAGGCTGCAGTTGCCGATGTTTTCAAGAAGGAGGGCAAGAAGTACCCTGTTCAGGGCTTCCGCAAGGGCAAGGCTCCCAAGGCTCTCATCGAGAAGATGTACGGCGCTGATGTCTTTACCTACGACGCCATCAACGAGCTGTTCCCCGCAGCTTACGAAGAGGCTGTCAAGGCTGCCGGCATCGAGCCGGTCGGCCGTCCTGAGGTCAGCGTTGACTCCGCCAGCGAGGCTGAGGGCGCTACCCTGACCGTCAAGGTCGCTGTCAAGCCCGAAGTCAAGATCGGCGCATACAATGGTCTGACCGTTGAGAAGACTGTCCATACTGTTTCTGACGAGGCTGTTGATGCCGAGCTGAAGCGTGTGCAGGAGCGCAACGCCCGTGAGCTGACCCGCGAGGGTGCTGCTGAGAACGGCGACATCGTGGACATCGACTTCGAGGGCTTTGTGGATGGCGTCGCATTCGAGGGCGGCAAGGCTGAGCACTACAGCCTGACCCTGGGCAGCGGCAGCTTCATCCCCGGCTTCGAGGACCAGATCGTCGGCCACGCTGCTGGCGAGGAGTTCGACGTCAACGTCACCTTCCCCGAGCAGTACCAGGCTGCTGAGCTGGCTGGCAAGCCCGCTGTCTTCAAGATCAAGCTGCACGAGGTCAAGTACAAGGAGCTGCCCGCTCTGGACGACGAGCTGGCTAAGGACTGCTCCGAGTACGACACTCTGGATGAGTTCAAGGCTTCCATCCGCAAGAACAATCAGGAGCAGCTGGACAAGCAGGATGACCTGGCTGTCGAGAACGCTCTGGTCGATCAGGTCATCGACGGCATGGAGGCTGAGATCCCCCAGGCTATGTACGATGTCCGCATGGACGAGCTGGTCAACGACTTTGCTTTCCGCATGGAGCAGCAGGGCCTGCGCCTCGAGGACTACCTGAAGTATATGGGTCAGTCCATCGACCAGTTCCGCGCTTCCTTCATGCCTCAGGCTGAGAAGCAGGTCAAGATCCGTCTGGCTCTGGAGGCTGTTGCAGCTGCCGAGAACATCGAGGCTTCTGAGGACGAGCTGAACGCAGAGGTCAAGCGCATCGCTGACCAGTACAAGATGGAAGAGGACAAGGTCCGCGAGCTCATCAATGTCGATGAGGTGAAGCACGACCTGGCCATCAACAAGGCTATCGACTTCATCAAGAGCCACGCTAACGTCGTGGAGAAGGCCGCTGAGGCCGAGAAGACCGAGGACGCTCAGTAATTCTGGCGCACAAGGTCACACAGGGCAGGGAGTAATCCCGGCTCTGTGTAAGCTAAGGTTGTTGAAATTGACCGATACGGCTACGGCCCATGTGCGCTTGCCGTATCGGTCAATTTTGCAAATACAATAATTTTCATTCAGGAGGCGAACCCTATGAGTTTTGTTCCTTACGTTGTCGAGCAGTCGGCGCACGGGGAGCGTTCCTACGATATTTTCTCCCGTCTGCTGAACGACCGCATCATTGTGCTGAGCGAGGATGTCAACGATACCTCTGCCAGCCTTGTCGTGGCACAGCTGCTGTATCTGGAAGGGCAGGACCCCGATAAGGACATCAGCCTGTATATCAACAGCCCCGGCGGCTCCATCAGCGCAGGTATGGCCATCCACGATACCATCCAGTATATCAAGTGCGATGTCTCCACCATCTGCATGGGCATGGCTGCCTCAATGGGCGCATTCCTGCTGGCCAGCGGCACCAAGGGCAAGCGCTTCGCTCTGCCCAACGCTGAGATCATGATCCACCAGCCGCTGATTGCAGGCGGTCAGGGCGGTGGTCTGTCCGGACAGGCTACCGACATCAAGATCCACGCGGACCATATCATCCGCACCCGCGCCAAGATGAACCGGCTGCTCAGCGAGTACACCGGCCAGCCGCTGGAAAAGGTGGAGCAGGATACCGAGCGCGACAACTTCCTTTCTGCGCAGGAGGCCAAAGAATACGGCCTCATTGATGAGGTCATCACCCACCGCTGAGCGGCAGAAAGCAATACACCCAGGATAAGGAAAAACGGTTATGGCTAATAACAATTCCGGCAGAGATAAAAACGAAAAGGATCTGGTCTGCAGCTTCTGCGGCAAACATCAGGACGAAGTGGAGCGGATGATCATCGGCCCCGGCGTGAACATCTGCAGCGAATGCATCGGCCTCTGCGCCGACCTGCTCTCGGACAAGCCGGATCATCCGGGCAGCAACAGCTCCCGCCCCAGCCGTGGCAGCGCCAGCCGGGCGCGTATCCAGCCCGCAGATGATCTCGCCATCAACATCAAGACCCCCGCAGAGATCAAGGAGGGTCTGGACCAGTATGTCATCGGTCAGGACGAGGCCAAGCGTGTGCTGGCCGTCTCGGTCTACAACCATTATAAGCGCATCCTGAGCGGCAAGGGCGCAGACGTTGAACTGCAGAAGTCCAACGTCCTGCTGCTGGGACCCTCCGGTGTCGGCAAGACCCTGCTGGCCCAGACGCTGGCCAAGATGCTGGGCGTTCCCTTCGCCATCGCAGACGCTACCACCCTGACGGAGGCCGGCTATGTGGGCGAGGACGTCGAGAACATCCTGCTCAAGCTCATCCAGGCCGCAGACTTCGACGTCCAGAAAGCTCAGATCGGCATCATCTATATTGATGAGATCGACAAGATCACCCGCAAGAGTGAGAATCCCTCCATCACCCGCGACGTGGGCGGTGAAGGTGTGCAGCAGGCTCTGCTGAAGATCTTGGAAGGCACCGTCAGCAATGTCCCCCCGCAGGGCGGCCGCAAGCACCCCCAGCAGGAGTTCATCCAAATCGACACCACCAACATCCTCTTCATCTGCGGCGGTGCGTTCGACGGTCTGGATAAGTATATCCTCCGCCGCACCGACAAGTCCGCACTGGGCTTTGGCAGTGCGCTGAAGGATAACTCCAGCGAGGCTGAAAAGGCCCTGCTGCGGAAGGTCGAACCCCACGACCTCGTCAAGTTCGGCCTCATCCCCGAGCTTATCGGCCGTCTGCCGGTCATCACCGTGCTGGACGACCTGGACGAGGATGCACTGGTGCGCGTGCTGAAGGAGCCTCGCAACAGTCTGGTCAAGCAGTATAAAGAACTGCTGTCGATGGACAATGTGGAGCTGGACATCACCGACGAGGCTCTCCATGCCATCGCCCGCAAGACCATTGAGCGCAAGACCGGCGCCCGCGGCCTGCGCAGCGTGATGGAGAACATCCTCATGCCCATCATGTACGATGTGCCGAACGACCCCACCATCATCCGCGTCACCATCGACGAGGACACCGTGGAGGGCGGCGAAGCGCACATGGAGTACGGTGCGGTGCGCAAGCGCTATAAGAGTCAGACTTCCCTGAGCTGAGCGTCAGCGCACAGCAGGGAAGAGCAGCCCCGCTGAAAGCTTTTTGCTTTTTGGCGGGGCTTTTTTGTGCCATCTGACTTGTTTCCGAGACCAAATTGTAGTAAACTATAAAAGTCTGGAATTGCAAGGAGAATACCGGGACGGCCCACTGGCATGGGACTGCTCTGCGGATGGCAGCGCCGGACATTTTGTGGGAAACAGAAAGTACAATAAAGGAGTGTGTGTTATGGCAAATTATTTTGAGATGACCCGCGACGAACTGACTGCTGAGAAGGCAGCTCTGGAAGAAAAGTACAAGAAATTTCAGGCAATGGGCCTGAAGCTGAATATGGCCCGCGGCAAGCCCGGCCCTCACCAGATGGACCTGGCAATGGGTCTGCTGCAGATGACCGATTACACCACCGACGCCGGCACCGATGCCCGCAACTACGGCGACCTTGAGGGTCTGCACGAGGCCCGTGAGCTGTTCGGCGATGTGATGGGTGTCAAGCCTGAGGAAGTCTTTGTGGGCGGCAACTCCAGCCTGCAGATCATGTACAACCTCATCTCTATGGGCTATTGCTTCGGCTTCCCCGAGTCTCCCTGTCCCTGGTCTCAGGTAGAGAAGCGCAAGTTCCTCTGCCCGGTACCCGGCTATGACCGCCACTTCGCCATCACCGAGGAATTCGGCTTCGAGCTCATCAACGTTCCCATGACCCCGACCGGCCCTGATATGGACGTTGTTGAGAAGCTGGTAGCTGAGGATGATACCATCAAGGGCATCTGGTGTGTGCCTCAGTATTCCAACCCCGACGGCTACACCTACAGCGACGAGACCATCGACCGCTTCGCCAAGATGAAGACCGCCGCTCCCGACTTCAAAATTTTCTGGGATGAGGCTTACATCGTCCACCACCTGACGGACGAGATCATCGAGACTCCTGTCCTGCTGAACGAGTGCAAGAAGTACGGCACTGAGGACCGTGTCTTCATGTTCACCTCTACCAGCAAGATCACCTTCCCGGGCGCAGGCGTTTCTGCGCTAGCCTGCAGCGAAGCTATGATGAAGTACATCTGCAAGCGCTTCTCGGTCATGATCATCAGCTATGATAAGATGAACCAGCTGCGCCATGTCCGCTTCCTCAAGAACAAGGAAGGCGTTCTGGCCCATATGGCAAAGCACCGCCGCCGTCTGGTACCCTGCTTTGATGCCGTCAAGACGGCCTTCAACGAGGAGCTGACTCCCTGCGGAGACATCGCCCACTGGACGAACCCCAAGGGCGGCTACTTCATCAGCCTCTACGTCATGCCCGGCTGCGCCAAGCGTGTGGCCCAGCTGTGCAAGGACTGCGGCCTGACCCTCACCGGCGCAGGTTCCGCTTACCCCTATCACAAGGACCCGGACGATGCCCATCTGCGCATCGCGCCCACTTATCCCAGCCTGGACGAAGTGGAGACTGCGTCCGACCTGCTCTGTGTCTGCGTCCGTCTGGCCGCAGTCGAGAAGCTGCTGGCTGAGAACGCCTGATTCATCGCACAAGATCCCCGCTGTGCTGCCGTTCTGACGGCGCAGCGGGGATTTGGAAGTTGTTTTCATAGCCAGAGTGCGCCAAAAGGCAGTTCAGGCGGTGTGCAATGGTTATGAAAACAGCTTCTTATTATATTTGGAGGTTTCCCGATTCATATGAAAACTAAAGGCAAAGCATGGCAACTTGTCCTCACTGTGCTTTTGATCGCGGCGTTCGTCTATACGGCATTCTTTGGCGTCGCAGTCAAGTACGGTGATGTGACCACCACCTACATCAAGGGCGCGAAAGACATCCGCTTCGGTGTGGACATCAAGGGAGGCGTCAACGTCACCTTCGTCCCCTCTGACGGCTACGACGCCACCGACGACCAGCTCGAGGCAGCTCAGCTGGTCATCGAGAACCGTCTGGTCGCCCTCAACGTGACCGACTATGAGCTGTATGTGGACAATAACTCCGACAGCCTCATCCTCGAGTTCCCGTGGCAGTCGGGCGAGACGGAGTTCGACCCCGAAGCCGCCATTGAGGAGATCGGCACCACCGCCTATCTGACCTTCCGCGAGGGGAGCAGTGCAGACGGTGAGCTCGTCCTCGATGGCTCGATGGTGGAGAGCGCAGCTGCCCAGTATGGCCCCGTCAACGGCAGCAGCTCCGAGTACTATGTGGCGCTCAAGTTTACCGATGAGGGCGCCAAGGCATTCGGCGACGCGACCACCCGCCTGTATCAGACGGGCGGCACCATCAGCATCTGGCTGGATGACGAGAATGTCAGCACCGCCAGCGTCAACGCCGCCATCACCGACGGCTCTGCCATCATCACCAGTTCTGCGTCGAACCCCTTCACGCAGGAGGACGTCGTCAAGATGGCCCGCCAGATCAACTCCGGCTCTCTGCCCTTTGCGCTGACGGTGGACAGCTACTCCACCATCAGCCCGAGTCTGGGCGAGAACAGCCTGAGCGCCATGGTGCTGGCCGGCGTCATCGCCTTCGCCCTCATCGTGGTTCTGATGACGGCTCTGTACCGTCTGCCCGGCTTCCTGGCCTGCATCGCTCTGGCTGGTCAGGTGGCGGCTACGCTGGCCTTCGTCTCCGGTTACTTCCCGGTGTTTGAGAGCTTCACCCTGACCCTGCCCGGCATCGCCGGCATCATCCTCGCCATCGGCATGGGCGTTGACGCCAACGTCATCACTGCCGAGCGCATCAAGGAAGAGCTGCGCAGCGGCAAGAGCCTCGACGGCGCCCTCAAGAGCGGCTTCGCCCGCGGCCTGACTCCCATCATCGACGGCAACGTGACCATCGTCATCGTCGCCATCGTGCTGATGGGTGCCTTCGGCCCGTCTGACGGCTTCTTCGCCAAGGCCCTGCACTTCGTCTTCTTCGCCTTCGGCCCCTCGACCGCAGGCACCATCTACGCCTTCGGTTACACGCTGCTCACCGGTGTGCTGCTCAACTTCGTGTTCGGTATCTTCGCTACCCGTACCATGATCCGGGGCGCTGCCGCTATCAAGGCTCTGCGTGACCCCCGCCTCTACGGTGCCGATGCTCCCGGCAAGACCCCGGCAGAGAAGAAGCAGGTCAACTTCGTCGGCCTGCGCAAGCGCTTCCTGACCTTCTCCGCCTGCCTGATGGCAGCTATCGTCCTCTGCGCTGTGGTGCTGGGCGTCCATCTGGACACCGAGTTCACCGGCGGTGCGATGATCACTCTGAGCTACGAGAACAGCTTTGAGATGTCTGCCGTCCAGAAGACCGCCTCCGAAGCGCTGGGCAGCAACGGCCTGACCCTGCAGACCGGCGAGAACGTCGCGACAGGGGAGCAGACCCTGAAAATTTCGATGCCCGGCACCGAGACTGTCACCACCGACGAAGTGCAGACCCTGCTGGACTCCCTGAATGAGAGCTACCCGGATAACTCCTTTGCACAGCTCTCTCTGAGCAATGTCAGCGCCGCAATGGGTACCAAATTCCTCCAGAAGAGTCTGGTGGCCGTGGTGTTCGCACTGGTGCTCATCCTCGCCTACATCGCCTACCGCTTCAAGAATATCGGCGGCCTCACCGGCGGCATGATGGCTGTTCTGGCCCTGCTCAATGACCTGATGGTGGTGTTCGGCATCTTCGTGCTGCTGCGCGCCCCGCTGGACGGCAACTTCATCGCCGCCATGCTCACCATCCTCGGCTACTCCATCAACGATACCGTCGTCGTCTACGACCGTATCCGTGAGAACCGCGGCCTGCTGGGCAAGAAGGCCAGCTTCGAAGAGCTGGTCAACCATTCCGTCAACCAGTCTGCCCGCCGCACGATCATTACCACCGTCACCACGGTGATGGCTCTGGGTGTGATGTGCATCGTCTCCAAGCTGTACGGTCTGGACAGCATCTTCACCTTTGCCTTCCCCCTGATGATGGGTATGCTCAGCGGCGTGTACACTTCGCTGTGTGTCTCCACTTCCGCATGGGTGGCTTGGAGCGAGCGCAAAAACGCAAAGAAAAACTGAGCTTCTATCCTGACGCAAATCTGTCCTGAATCTAGGAGGAACGACCATGAAATGCCCCTATTGTGGCGCTGAGGAATCCAAAGTCATCGACTCCCGCCCTACCGAAGACAGCGAGCGCATCCGCCGCCGCCGGGAGTGCCTGAACTGCCATATGCGGTTCACGACCTACGAGGTCGTGGAAACGGTGCCGCTCATCGTCATCAAAAAGGATAACTCCCGTGAGCCGTTCGACCGGCAGAAGCTGCTCAACGCGATGCTTCGGGCCTGCGCCAAGCGTCCGGTGAGCTACGAGTCTCTGGAACGCGCCGTCAGCAGCATCGAGCAGACCCTAATGAGCACCTATGACCGCGAGGTGACGAGTGTGCGCATCGGTGAGCTGACCATGCAGGAACTGAAGAAAATCGACGAGGTGGCCTATGTCCGCTTTGCCTCGGTCTATCAGCAGTTTGCGGACGTCGAAAGCTTCTTCAATGAGCTGAAAAAGCTGATGGGCGACCGTAAGAAATAAAGTGTAAAAAGCACGAGCACCCCATTCTCTGCCGCAGGGCAGGGGATGGGGTGATTTTTTGTGCCCTCATGCCTGGCGGGCTTCATCGATGTGGCATGGCCGAACAGCGCGAAACAACTGTTGTGGGTGGTCCTTTGCCAGCTTGGGGGCATGTGCTTTTTATCGTGGCAGAAGGCAAACGAGGGGGCATGATTTCGCACTATATAAAAAATCATATAGCCTGGAACCACCGATGCGAATTTGAACAAAACAAAATTATTACACTATAAAATATCGGTGACAAAGCAAAAAACGCGAAATAACTATAAATGAAATCCTTCTTATAAGACTGATTTTGGACTAGAGCAGAATGACTATATTTCGAATAATATGGATTACACGAAATATAACTACGTCTGAACGATTTAATTATACAAGCCTCCGCGACAGCCATTCCAGCGTCTCCACCTGAACCTGCGCCCGGCGCAGTTCACCAAATGCTTCCTCGGGGGCGCTCAGTTCGAGATGTCCGTCCGCGGCGCGAAGGGCGGCTTCCAGTTCCGTGAAGTCCTGTGTGCGGAGCAGGTGATTCATCCCTTCCCGCATTTTGTCGCAGAGTTCAGCGCCCTCGGCCAGTGCCTGCCGCGCGGAAGGAAGGTCCTCGTCCCGGATAGCCTCCATGGCGTCGTCGATGTCGTCCGAAATATCCTCTGCAAACTTCTGCACCCGCCAACTGCTGTAAAAGGCCACCCCCAGCAGCACTGCCACGATGCACAGACACGCATAAATTCGCTTCATCCTACACCTCTCACCGGGAGCTGCCCTTGCGGCGGCTCTCTTTTTTCAGCAGAAAATAGTCTTCCGTCTCGTTGCCCACTAAAAGCAGAATTTCCTCCGGCAGCAGGGTATTGGCCTGCGCTGTCCGCTCGAGCCAGTCCTGGTCTTTGCCGCACCAGTGCAGATTTTCCTCGAGCACCTGTCCGTCCAGCACGAAAGGGATGGTCGCATGGCTGTGCTCCACTTTCAGCTGTAAGTCGGCGAGGGTAGCGGTCTCTTTTTCGGGGCGCAGTGCCGCCGAAAGACTGCCATTCGTCTCCACTACAGCGTAGGAGACGTCCCGGGGATCGAAGATATTTTTGCCACGCAGCGCTTCCATCAAATCAGCAGTCGTCAGCCGGAGAGTGCGCAGAGCGTTCTGGTCGATTTGTCCGTCTAAGATGACCGTCTTGGGGCGGCCCGACATCAGGTTGAAAAATTTCTGGCTGCGGAAGCTCAGCGCCGACCCCAGCAGCTCCAAAGCCGCGATGAGGAAGAGGGGAATGAGGCTGACCGTCACCGGCACTTCTTCCGACTCGATGGAGATGGACGCCAGATTTGAGATGAGGATAGTAGATACCAGCTCTTCGGGCTGCAGTTCGCCCAGCTGACGCTTGCCCATCAGCCGCATGGCGAACAGAACGCAGAGATAGATGAGCAGAGTACGGAAAATCAGAAGCTTCACGAGAAGGCCCTCCTTGTGGGTTGAATAAGCGCCGCCGGCGAGGGAATACTGGCAGGCAAAGGGGGATACCGTATGCTGCAGCTTTCCTCGTCGCTGGAAGAAAATCTGGCGGCGCTCAACGCTAGGTTTGGCGCTTCGGCGGATTTTTATGCCAAGCGCATTGAGCTTTATCACTGCCCGGGGGCCATCGTCCTTTTCGACAATATGGCCAGCCTCGAGTCACTCTGGTCGCTTTTACTGGACGCCGCTACCCGGCATACGCCCAGCCTCGAGCCGGAGCGGATGCCTCACACCGGCACGCAGGTGTATGATTTGCTGATGAACCATTCCGGTCTGCCCGCCGAGGACGGCCCGGTCAAGGACATGGACGACCTCATCCGCCGCATGACCGCCGGAATGGCCGTGCTTCTGCTGGACGGGTGCAAAAAGGGGCTTGTCTTCTCGGTTCAGGGGCTGAAATCGCGCTCGGTGGAAGAGCCCTCCGGGGAAGGAAACCTTCGTGGTTCCCGGGAGGGCTTTGCCGACCTGCTGCGGGTCAACCTGAGTTTACTGCGCCGCCTCATCCGTACCGACACCCTTGTAATGGAGACCGCACAGGCCGACTGTGCCATGAAGACCGAATATGCCATCTGCTACTGCAAAGACAAGGCCAGCAAGACGGCGGTGGCGCGGGTGCGCCGGACGCTCCAGGAGGCAAAGCCGGAGGTTCTGCTGGATTCCAGCTACTTTGTACCGTGGCTTTTCCCGGCCAGGTGGCGGCTGTTCGCCCCGGTGAGCTATACCGAGCGCCCGCCTTCCGCCGCCGCAAAGCTCTGTGAGGGGAAAATCATCATCCTTGTCAACGGCAGCCCCTCGGCGCTGGTGCTGCCGTCCCTTTTCTGCGAGAACTTCGACTGCCTCGACGACTACGCCACCACGGCAGTTTTTTCGTCGTTCCTGCGTGTCCTGAAATATGGCTCATTTTATCTCAGCATCTTCCTGCCGGGAGTTTTTGTCTGTCTGGCGGTCTATCTGCCCGAGCTCATCCCACCGCAGTTATTATTCAAAATCGCGGCGGCAGAAAAGGCGACGCCTCTGCCGCTCTTTGCCGAGATGCTGCTGGTCATCATCTTGTTGGAGATCATCCGGGAGGCCGGGCTTCGGATGCCCCAGACGCTGGGCCACTCGGTGAGCCTTGTGGCAGCGCTCATCATCGGTGACGCCGCCATCGGGGCCGGACTGCTGAGCACGCCGGTCATCCTCGTAGCCAGCATCACGGCCATCTCGGTCTTTGTGACGCCCTCGCTGTACGAACCGGCCACATTGCTGCGATTGGGCGTTACGCTGGCCGCCGGTCTGGCCGGTCCGGTAGGACTGGTGTGTGCGGCTTTGGGCGTGTTGGCCGCACTGACGTCCATCTCCGCGATGGGGGTGCCCTATCTTTCGGGCGCAGTCTTTTCGGGTGACGGCGTCGTCCGCCGCAACTATCGAACGCTGTCCCGCCGCCCATTCACCATCTGGCAAAGGAGGGGTTCCTGAATGCAGCAAAAACAGACATTCTCGGCCCAGACGCTGACACTCAGCGTCGCGGCGGCAGAGCTGGGCCGCGCCATCTTCGGGGCAGGGCAGACCGGCTCCGTCCGTGCCGTCCTGCTGAGCAATGTGCTGGCGGCAGCGGCCTTCGTGCTCCTTGCAGCGCTTGCCTCGGTCAACGCCTCCCGTCTGAACCGCCCGGGCTTTGCAGGAAAGTGCATCTGTGCCGTCTTTCTGCTCTGGTATCTCTTCGAGCTTGTCCGGACGGCTGCAATGCTCCAACAAGCCTGCTGGGAACAGTTTGCGTCTATGGCCTTCATCGGTCTGCTGCCGTTCTTTCTCTGGGCAGGGTGGAGCCTCGGCTGTGAGCTGTACGACCGGATGGCTTCCGTCCTCGGGTGGCTCGTAGTGCTGGGCATCGTATTCTGTGTGCTGGGGCTGGCCGGACAGCTGCAATGGCAGGTGCTCGTGACAGGTGAGACGGCACATTCGTTTGTTCTTCCGGATGCCACTTTTTACCCGGAATATTTCTCCTTTCCGCTTCTCTGTATGAGTAAAAATAATGCGAAAATCAGTAAAAAGCCTATCGTATGGCTTCCAATCATCGCTGCCGTCATTTCCTCAGGTTATGCGCTGGGGCTGGCCCTTCTTTTCGGCGCACCGCAGGCTTACCCGGGCTATGAGCTGCTGCGGGCGTGGAGCTTCGGCGGCATCTCCCGCTTTGATGCCGCGTTCCTGCTCCTCTGGCTGGCGGCGGCGATTTTCCGCTTCGGCTTTATCGTCCGTGCCGTCCGGCTGCTCTGTGAGCGCCTTGCCGAAGGGCCTGTAAATGCGGAGGCTGCACGATGACCCGCCGGAGCTGGCTTCGGCTGATGGCCGCAGGCGTCCTCGTCGTCTGGCTCTGCCTCTTTTTGCATTGGGATAACACCGAAAAAAGCATGATACGCGCCCTTCTCGTCGAGACGAACGGCGACAGCTGGACAGTGGGTCTGCTGTACCAGTTCCCGGAAGCTTCCGCCGATTCCTCCGAGGCCAAAGCCGCTATCCGTCTCTGTATTGGCCGAGGCCCCGAGCTTCCTTCTGCCATTTCTGCCGCTGAGGAAGCCCTGCCCCAGCGGGCGGACTGGCGGCTCTGTGAGTATCTTCTGGCCGGGCAGGATTCGGTACGGCGAACGCTGGCCGCCTGTGAAGAACTGTTTCTCCATCGACCCTACGGGCGGCTGGCGTCCCGCGTGTTTGGGAGAAGTTTTTCGGTAGAGACACTGAAAGAGCGGGCCGATGGATCAGAAGTCCTGCCTGAAAATCTCCTGCAATGCATCAAAAACGCTGCCCAAGCCGCGCCCCGGCTCTATCAGCAGAGCAGCGGCTTCATCCTGCCTGTCGTGGAGCTGGAAGACGAGGATACACATTGCAGGCTCGAAGCCCTCGTTGTTACCCCTGAACAGACCGGCCAGCTGACCGAGTCCCAGACGGAAATGGCGCTCTTATTGCAGGGCAAAAGCTGGACGGATACAGGGGAGCATCGCTTTGCGCTGGAAGCCGGGCCGCTTCGCCTGCGCCGGACTTTCTGCGGCGTGGAGCGGGAAGGGGAGCGCTTCCTTCTCCGGGTGAACGCGCTCTCACGCAATAATGCCCTGCCCGCAGACGCCGAAGCAGAACTGGAAGCTCTCTGTGTGGACACCGTCCGCCGCTGCTGGACGCTGGGACTGGACATCTCCGGATTCGGTGCGCATCAGGCGCTGTGTGACGGTCATTTTGCGCTTACAACAAAAAACGTCTGCCCTGAAATTCGGGCAGACGTGAAGCTCATGAAATTTTAAGAAGCCGTTTCGAAGATCACGGTGATGGTGGTACCCTCGTCCACAACGCTGTCCAGCTTGATGCGGGCGTTGTGGATGCGGGCGATGTGTTTGACGATGGCCAGACCCAGACCGGTGCCGCCAGTGGCTTTGCTGCGGCTCTTGTCCACCCGGTAGAAGCGCTCGAACACGCTGGTCTGCGCCTCTTTCGGGATACCGATGCCGTTGTCCTTCACGGTCAGGGTGCAATGACCGTCCCGGGTGCAGGCCGTGATGATCTGGACTTTTCCACCGGGACGGTTGTAGCGGATGGCGTTGTCGCAGAGGTTCTGGCACAGCTCATCCAGCAGGACGCGGCTGCCTGTCACAGGGGCGCTTTCGCCGAGGTAGGTCAGGGAGATATAGGAGTGCCGGGCGTTGACCTTCTGGCGCTCCACGCACTCGCGGGCCACATCCAACAGATCGACCGTTTCCATTGCAGGCGCAGCACCCGTCTCGCTCACATTGTCGAGGTGGGAGAGCTGCAGAATATCGTTGACCAGCTGGATCATCCGGCTGGCCTCTACATGGATCTTGCGGGCAAAACCCGGCGTATCCTCGGGTTTTGCAATGCCGGTCTCGATGAGCTCTGCATAACCGGAGATGCTGGTCAGAGGCGTTTTTAGCTCGTGACTGACATTGGCCGTGAACTCCTGCCGCATTTTCTCGTTATTTTCCCGCAGCATCCGGTCGGAGTGGATGTTCTCAGCAAAGGGGATAAGCTCCTTGTAGGGGACATTCTCCTGGATGTGGTCGAGGTCATCGGTCATCTTGAGCACAGGCTGGACAAGGCTCTTGGTCAGCAGTCCGGCAATGACAGCGGCTGCGCCCATCATCAGGAAACAGCTCAGCACGATGGCAGGCAGAGCGGCGTCATAAATCGACCAGATAGTCTCAGAGTCCTGCGCCACCCGGAGGATGTCTCCGTTCGTCAGCAGCATGGCGTAATAATAAGTCTCATAGCCCAGCGTCTGGGAGTCGCGGCAGTCGCGGCCCACACCGCTCTTCATGGCCTGCTGTATCTCGGGGCGGCTCAGATGGTTCTCCATCGGCTGGTTGGTGGCCGACTCAAAAAGCACACTGCCGTCCGAGGCGATGAGAGTGATGCGCAGCGAGCCGTCCACATAAGTTTCCAGCTGGCTGGGGGCGTCCACCTGCGCACAGCCGGCAGCCACAAGGTCGGCTTCCCGCTCAAGGGCTGTCCAGGCCTGCTCCCGGAACGCCTTGTGGAACACAAAGATGCAGAGTGCAGCGGTACACACCAGCCCTGCAAATCCCATCAGAAACAGCAGATAACTTATTTTTTCTTCCATGCTGCGTGGTTTCATTGCTCGAGCTCCTCCTCGCTGTCCGTCAGCTTGTAGCCCACTTTCCGTACTGTGCAGATGTACTTTCCGGCGTCGCCCAGCTTTTTGCGCAGGGTGCGGATGTGCATATCCACGGTCCGGCTCTCCACCGAGATGTCAGTACCCCACACCACCTGCAAAATAGTCTCGCGGGTGACGACAAGGTTGGTGTTTTCCAGCAGCAGGCGGAGCAGGCTGTATTCTTTGTAGGTCAGCTCCACCGGTGCGCCGCTGACGGTGACGCTGTGGCGGGCATTGTCCAGCAGGATCTCCCGGAAGCTGTAGACATTGGGCCGAGCCTCGGGCTCTGCCCGGCGGAGAGCTGCCCGCACCCGGCTCAGGAACTCCATGATGCCGAAAGGTTTGGTGATGTAGTCGTCTGCGCCGCAGTCGAGGCCGCGCACGGTGTCCAGCTCGCTGGACTTGGCTGTTATCATGATGATGGGCAGACGCCGCAGGGAAGGGGCGGCGCGGAGCTTTTTCAGGATGGAGAAGCCGTCCTCACCGGGGAGCATCACGTCCAGGATGACCAGTTCCGGCGGCGTAGTGTGGACGGCCTGCCAGAAGGGTTCTGAGGACTCGAAGCCCACGGCCTCGTAGCCGTTGGACTGCAATGCATACTGTTCTAATTCACGGATGGCTGAATCGTCTTCTACGATATAGATCATGCCTGTTTGTCCTCCGTTTCGGTGACGTTTTCGTCGGGGAAGAGATAGCGCTCACGGTAGCGGTTCAGACGGCGCTGGAACTGCTCGCTCTCCTTGGTGGAGGCATGGCCGCTGCGCAGATCGTTGAGGTAGGCGTGGGTGTCGAAGCTGTCCTGTGCCACCTCGATCTGGGCAACTGCCACGTTGCTGCAGTGGTCGCAGACGCGCTCGTAGTTGGTCAGCAGGTCTTCCAGCACGAAGCCATACTCGATGGAACAGCTGCCGGCCTGCAGGCGGGCGACGTGCCGTGCCTTGATGGCACGCACCAGCTCGTCCACGACGGTCTCCAGAGGTTCGATCTTGCTTGCCAGATGCAGGTCATCCTTGCGGAAGGCGTCAGTGGTGCGGTTCAGCACGTCCTGCACGGCGTCCTCAAGCACCTGCAGTTCTTCGCGGGCGTCGGTGGAGAAGTTGATCTCCTTGGTGTGCATCTCCTGTGCGGATTCCAGAAGGTTCACGGAATGGTCGCTGATGCGCTCGAAATCGCTGATGGTGTGGAGCAGAGTATTCACGCTCTGGCTGTCCGCATGGTTCAGCTCACGGCTGGACAGCTTGACCAGATAGGTGCCGAGAGCATCTTCGTACTGGTCAACTTTGCTCTCCTCATCCCGGACTTTCTGGGCCAGCGTATCATCCCAGGTGTGGGTCAGGCTCATGGCCTGCATGACGCCCACACGGGCCAGCTCGGCCATGTCAGCAGTAGCAGAGTGGGCGCGGGCCACGGCCACAGCCGGGGTGTTCAGTAGACGCTCATCCAGCAGAGCAAAGCTCTCTTTTTCGGCGTCGTCAGGGATGGTGAGGATGGCCAGCTTTTCCAGACCATTTGCGAAGGGGAGAAGGATGAGGGTGGCCGCGATGTTGAAGGCGGAGTGGACCACAGCAATGCCCCAGGCGGCGATGGTCTCGTTCACAAAATCAAAGTGGACCACGGCGTTCAGACCGTAGAAACCGGCCAGAAAGACCGTGACACCGATGATGTTGAAGTAGAGGTGGACCATGGCGGCACGGCGGGCATTCTTATTTGCGCCCACAGAAGAAATCAGCGCGGTGACACAGGTGCCGATATTCTGACCCATGATGATGGGGATAGCGCTGCCGTAAGTGATGACGCCGGTAGCGCTCAGCGCCTGCAGGATGCCAACGCTGGCGCTGGAACTTTGGATGACGCCGGTGACCAGTGCGCCCACCAGAACGCCGAGGATGGGATTGGAGAAGCGGACGAAGAGGTTGGTGAACCATGCCTCACCCTGCAGGGGCTCGACGGCATTGGACATGGTAGTCATGCCGGTCATCAGGATGGCAAAGCCGATGAGGATAGTGCCGATGCCCTTTTTCTTCTCATTCTTGCCCATATAGAGCAGGATGCCGATGAAGGCGAGTATGGGGCTGAAAGAGGTGGGCTTGAGTATCTGGATCCAGATGCTGTCGCCCTGCAGGCCGGAAAGGCTCAGCAGCCAGCTGGTGACAGTGGTACCCACGTTGCTGCCCATAATGATGCCGATGGCCTGATGCAGCTCCATGATGCCGCTGTTGACGAAGCCGACCACCATGACGGTGGTAGCACTGGAACTCTGGATGATAGCGGTCACGCACAGACCGAGGAAGAAGCCCTTGAAGGGGTTATCCGTCAGTTTGCTCAGGATCTTCTGCAGATGGCCGCCGGCCTGTTTCTCAAGGGCTTTGCCCATGATGTCCATGCCGAACAGGAACAGAGCCAGACCGCCCAGCAGAGAAAAGACATTGAATAGAGTCATGTTTTACTCCTCACTTGTTGAAGCTTGCGTTTATACATCGACAGCGGCCGTAGAGGACCCGTGCAGGATCATGTCTTAATTTTTTACACGACCTGCACCGGATTTCACCGGTCCTATCCCTGATTATGAGTATACGAGCGGAATGTAAAATCGGAAACCGGCGAAATGTAAAACTCATGTAAAGTAAACTCTATCCCTGCCTCCTATTATATGGTTTTGGCCCCCGGATGCAAGCGCTGGCGTAAAACCAGAAAAGATTCCTGAAAGAATTGTTGTTTTTGCTGTCCGTCTCGATTATAATATAGGGAAGGATAAACTGTGCTGCCTTTTGGTATGGCAGAGCACAGAGGATGCAGGAGGAAAAACGAATGGGGAATTTCGCCGTTTCGCTCAAGCGGCTGGTCGAGAAGGTCAGCCTCGAGGTTATCTACACGCCCTGCGATTTGGATAAGATCAGCGTCGAGATCGCAGAGGTCAACCGTCCCGGTCTGTTTCTGGCCGGTTACTACGATTATTTCGATAAGCTGCGCTTACAGATCATGGGCCTTGCGGAGATGAACTTTCTGGCCGGTCTTACGGCGGAAAAGCGCCGTGAGCGCCTTGACCAGCTGTTCCGCCAGCAGCCTCCGGCCGTCATCCTCTGCCGCAGCGAGGAATTGGAACCCTTCCCGGAGATGCAGGAGCTTGCAAAGCAGCACGGGGTAGCTCTGCTGCGCTCCAACGAGACGACCTGCACCATGATGGGCAGCCTCATCAGCATGCTGAACCTTGAACTGGCTCCCCGCATCACCCGCCACGGCGTGCTGGTGGAAGTTTACGGTGAAGGCATCCTCATTCTCGGCGACAGCGGCATCGGCAAGAGCGAGCTGGCCATCGAGCTGGTCAAGCGCGGTCACCGCCTCGTCGCCGACGATGCCGTGGAGCTGCGCAAGGTCTCCAACCGTCAGATCATGGGTACTGCGCCGGAAAACATCCGCCACTTCATTGAGCTGCGCGGCATCGGCATCGTCAACGTGGCCCGCGTGTTCGGTGTGGGCGCGGTCAAGGTGAGTGAAAGCCTCGACCTCGTCGTCCAACTGGAAGCATGGGACCCCACCAAAAACTATCAGCGCACCGGCTTGGAAAGCGAGTATTATGACATTCTGGGCGTCAACATTCCCAGCACCATCATCCCCGTTTCGCCCGGACGCAACCTCGCAGTCGTGCTGGAAACGGCGGCTATCAATAACCGCCAGAAGAAGATGGGTTATAACGCCGCCAAGGAGCTGCTCATCCGTCTGGGCCTGAACGACACGATGGACTGATTTTCTACCGATAGAGGAAGAACGAATGGAACGATTGAAACAGGCTTTGTCCGCTGCGGGCATTGCATACAAAGAAAATGAGCCGCTCAGCGCACACTGCACTTTCCGTATCGGCGGCCCGGCAGATGTCTTTATCCTGCCGGAAAATGAGGCGCAGCTCTGCGCCGCCATCAAGCTGGCGAAGGAAGCGAATATCAAATATTATCTACTGGGCAACGGTAGCAACATCCTGTTTGAGGATGCAGGCTACCGGGGAGCTGTCATCAATGTATCGGCCATGAAGAGCGCGATCGGCATTCTTGAAAACATCTGTTTCCCGGGCAAAGATCCGGCCCTGACTTACGATGCTGTCGTTGTCGGTGCGGACAAGATGCTCTCGTCGCTCTGCATGACGGCGCTGGAAAACAGCCTCACCGGTCTTGAGTTTGCCTACGGCATCCCGGGTACGGTGGGCGGGGCGGTCTACATGAACGCCGGAGCTTACGGCGGCGAGATGAAGGACGTGCTGGTCTCCGTGCGGTATCTGACCGAAGAAGGGGAGACCGTTGAGATACCGGCAGAACAGCTCGACCTCAGATACCGCCACAGCATTTTCGAAGAAAACGGCGGCTGCATCCTTTCGGCAAAGTTCCACCTTGCAAGAGGCAATGCCGCCGACATCCGCGCCAGGATGGACGACCTGATGGCCCGTCGCAAAGACAAACAGCCTCTCGACAAGCCCAGCGCAGGCAGCACCTTCAAGCGGCCGGTGGGCGCATTTGCGGCAGCCCTCATCGACCAGTGCGGTCTGCGGGGCTACCGCCATGGCGGCGCAGCCGTCAGTGACAAGCACTGCGGCTTTGTGGTCAATCTGGGTGGAGCGACCTGTGCAGATGTGCTGGCTCTGTGCGATGAGGTGCGTGCCATCGTGAAAGAAAAGACCGGCTACGACCTCGAAAAAGAAATTCGTGTGGTGGAAGCATAAAAGAAAGAGGCGTGCAAAATGAATCTTCTCATTGTCAGCGGCCTTTCCGGTGCAGGCAAATCTGTCGCCATGAATGCACTGGAAGACATCGGCTTTTTCTGCATTGATAACATCCCGGCGGCACTGCTGCCCAGCATCACGGCGTTTTCGAAAGCGGGTGACAACCAGCTCAAGCGGGTGGCTCTCTGTATGGACATCCGCGGCTGCCGCACGCCGGAAGAAATCGAAGAAGCTCTTTCTCAGTTGGACGCGCAGAGAATAGAATATGAGATCTTGTTCCTTGATGCCCCGGACGATGTGCTGATGCGCCGCTACAGTGAGACGCGCCGCCGCCATCCGATGAGCATTTCCGACGGTCTTTCCACCCGGGAAGCCTTCCGCAGGGAGCGCGAGATCTTGCAGCCCCTCAAAGACCGGGCAGATTATACCATCAATACCGGCCTGCTCTCCACCTCGCAGAACAAAGAGCGCATCTGCGACCTGTTCAACCAGAACGGCGGCGCGAAGAGCGCCATGCGTCTGACAGTCATGTCCTTCGGCTTCAAGTTCGGCATCCCACCGGAGGCGGATCTTGTTTTGGATGTCCGCTGTCTGCCCAACCCTTTTTATGTCCCGGAACTGAAGCATAAAACAGGTCTTGATGAAGAGGTCGTCGATTTTGTCATGAGCCACCCGGAGGCGCAGGAGCTTTTGAAGCGCTATGAATCGTTTCTGGAATATGCTCTTCCGCTCTACGTCAAGGAAGGCAAAAGCCAGCTCACCATCGCAGTGGGCTGCACCGGCGGCAAGCATCGCTCCATCACATTTGCGCGGAAAATCGCGGAATACTGCGAAAAGCTTGGCTACAAGCCCGGCATCCAGCACCGCGATTCTGTCCGTTGAAAGGATAAACATATCATGAGTTTTGCATCCCAGGCAAGGGAGGAGATCGCCCGGCGCAGTCTGCAGAAGGACTGCTGCGTCCGCGCTGCTGCCTATGGAATTGCCTGCTTCGCCAAGTACTTCGACGCCAGCGGGCTGGTGCTGCAGACGGAACAGGAGCTGACGACGCAGGTGGCTTCCCAGCTGTTTGCGCGCTGCGGCGTACAGGGCGACATCATCGAGAAGCAACGTCCCAGCGGGGTGGTCTATGAGTTCAGCATCCGCGCACCGGAGCAGGTGGCGCGGATGCACGAGCTTTTCGGCACCACCGGCACCGAGACGAGCCTGCAGATAGACCCCAGACTGATTCGCTGCCAGACGTGCGTCAGCGCGTACATCGGGGCAGCTTTTTTGTGCAGCGGCACGGTCACTGACCCGCAAAAGGAATATAACATCGAGTTTCTCACCAGCCGCACGAACCTTGCGCGCGACTTCGAAGCCCTGCTGGCGGAGCACGAGTTTGCACCCCACCGCACCCGCCGCAACGGCGTGAACCTTGTTTACGTCAAGAGCTGCGACAACGTGGAGCGCATCCTTTCCTTTATGGGAGCAGCGGAGGCATCGGCCCAGCTCAGCGCTCAGAAGGCTGTCAAGCAGATGCGCAACCAAATCAACCGCCACACAAACTGCGATACCGCAAACCTGGGCAAGACGGCCCGTGCCAACGCCCAGACACTCAAAGCCATCCGCTTTCTGGAAGAGCAGGGGGCGCTGAAAACGCTGCCCGAGGCGCTGCAGCAGGCAGCAGCCCGGCGGCTGGAATATCCTGATTTATCGCTGACGGCGCTCTGCGGAAGCTTTGACCCGCCCATGAGCAAATCGGGCCTTTCTCACCGGATGAAAAAGCTGGAAGCGCTGGCCGACGCCCTGCGTCAGCGGCTCGAAGAACACACTGAAACAGAGGAGGAAGGAGCATGAGCGATGTGACCGAAGGTAACCGTCAGGGGAGAGACTTCGTTCATCTCCACATCCATACCGAATACAGCCTGCTGGACGGTGCCTGCCGTATCGACCAGCTTATGGACCGCGTCAAGGAGTGTGGTCAGAGCGCCATCGCCATCACAGACCACGGCGTCATGTACGGCTGTGTCCAGTTCTATAAGGCCGCAAAAAAGGCAGGCATCAAGCCTATCATCGGCTGTGAGGTCTATGTGGCCACCCGCACCCGCTTCGATAAAGTCAACAAAATCGACGGCAACAACCATCTTATCCTGCTCTGCAAGAATGAGACAGGCTATAAGAACCTCATCAAGATGGTGTCCGCTGCCTTCGTGGAGGGCTTTTATTCCAAGCCTCGTGTAGATAAGCAGCTTCTTGAGCAGTATCATGAGGGGCTTATCTGCCTGTCTGCCTGCCTCGCAGGCGAGATCCCGCAAGCCATTCTGGCGGGAGACTACGAGAGGGCAAAGTCCACGGCCCTGTGGTATCAGGAGCTGTTCGGCAAGGGCAATTACTACATCGAACTGCAGGACCACGGCCTCGAAGAGGATACTATCGTCCTGCCCCAGCTCATCAAACTGGCGCGGGAGACCGGCATCCCGATGGCAGCCACCAACGACTCCCACTATCTGCGGAAGGATGACGCCAAGATGCAGAGCATCCTGCTCTGCATCCAGACAGGCAAGACCATTCAGGATGCCGACCGGATGGAGTTCCAGACCGACGAATTTTACGTTAAAACGACGGATGAAATGTATGATTTGTTCGCAATGGTGCCGGAAGCCTGTGCCAACACCCAGAAAATTGCGGACCAGTGCAATTTTGACTTCGACTTTGGACACACCAAAATTCCATATTACAAAGCCCCGAACGGGATGGACAATCAGGAGTTTTTCGAGAAACTCTGCTGGGACGGCCTCGAGCGCCGCTACGGCTCGGACGTCCCACAGTCCAATAAGGACCGCCTGACCTATGAGATCGGCGTGGTCAAGTCGATGGGCTATACCAACTACTACCTCATTGTCTGGGATTATATCAACTACGCCAAGAGTCAGGGCATTCCGGTAGGCCCGGGCCGTGGCTCGGGCGCGGGCAGCATCGCGGCTTACTGTGTAGGTATCACCGACATCGACCCCATCCGCTACAACCTCATCTTCGAGCGATTCCTGAACCCCGAGCGCGTCAGTATGCCCGATTTTGACGTCGATTTCTGCTATGAGCGCCGTCAGGAGGTCATCGACTACGTCAACCGGAAGTACGGCGCAGACCATGTGGCCCAGATCGTCACTTTTGGCACCATGGCCGCCCGCAACGCCATCCGCGATGTGGGCCGTGTGATGGGTATGCCCTACCAGAGCGTGGATGTGGTGGCAAAGCAGGTGCCGATGGAGCTGAAAATGACGCTGAAACGCGCCTTGGAGGTCTCACCGGAGCTCAAGCGGATGTACGACAGCGACCCGCAGGTCACAGAACTTATCGACACTGCGCTGAAAGTTGAAGGTATGCCCCGCCACGCCTCCACCCATGCGGCCGGCGTCGTCATTACCCCGGAACCGACAGACTATTATTTGCCCCTGGCCACCAACGACGGCCTGCCTGTCACCCAGTTCAATATGACCGAGATCGAAGAGCTGGGCCTGCTGAAAATGGACTTCCTCGGCCTGCGTACCCTGACGGTCATCCGGGACGCGGAGGCGGCCATCCAGAAAAAAGACCCGTCCTTCTCCATCCGAAAGCTGGATTATGACGATGCAGCGACTTATAAGATGCTGGGTCAGGGTGAAACGGAGGGCGTGTTCCAGCTCGAATCCTCGGGTATGAAACAGGTTCTCGTGGGTCTGCAGCCGCAGAACCTTGAAGATGTCATCGCTCTTATCAGTCTTTACCGCCCCGGCCCGATGGACTCCATCCCGACCTACCTGCGCAACCGCCACGAGCCGGATAAAATCAGCTATAAGACCCCTCAGCTGGCCCACATCCTTGACGTCACCAACGGCTGCATCGTCTACCAGGAACAGGTCATGCAGATATTCCGTGAGCTGGCCGGTTTCTCGTTCGGACAGGCAGATAACGTCCGCCGTGCCATGAGTAAAAAGAAGCACGCGGTGATGGAGGCAGAACGCGAGCATTTTGTCCACGGCTGCACCGAGCCGGGTCACGAATGCCCGGGCTGTGTCGCCAATGGCATCTCCGAGAAAGTTGCCAACGAAATTTACGATGAAATGTCAAGTTTTGCGTCCTACGCCTTCAATAAAAGCCATGCGGCCTGCTACGCTTACGTCGCATTCCAGACGGCTTATCTCAAGTGTCATTACCCCAGCGAGTTTATGGCCGCATTGCTCACCAGTGTGCTTGACAATACCGACAAAGTCATCGAGTATTCGGGCGAATGCGCCCGCCTGGGCATCAAGGTGCTTCCGCCGGACGTCAATATCTCGAACGGCGGCTTCACGGCGGACAACGGCAAGATTCGTTTCGGCCTGAATGCGGTCAAGAATGTGGGCCGCAACCTCATCGAGCGAGTCGTGGAAGAGAGAAAAGAGAAGCCTTATTCGAGCCTCTATGATTTCTGTAAGCGGATGCACGGCACTGAGCTGAACCGCCGGGCTGTGGAATGTCTTATCAAGGCGGGTGCCTTCGACAGTATGGGCGTCAACCGCCACAGCCTTGTGGAAGCCGTAGACGGCATCATCAAGAGCGTGGAGAGCGACTCCCGCCGCAATCTTGAGGGACAGCTGGACCTGTTCTCGGTGATGAGCGGAGAATCTCAGACTGCTGACACCGACAGCTACGAGATAAAGCCCTTCCCGGAGTACAGCCACACCGAACTGCTCCAGCAGGAGAAAGAGGTCAGCGGCCTCTATCTGTCCGGCCACCCGCTGGACGCCTATCGGGAACAGTCGGCACGCTTTGCGTCCAACAGCATCAAGGAGCTCACCGGCGAGGACGCTCACAAGCTGGACGGCAATCATGTCCGTATCGTGTGTACCATCGTCAAAAACCGGATGATGACCACCAAATCCAACACGATGATGGCCTTCACCAGCGTGGAGGACCTGACCGGTACGATGGAGGTCATCGTCTTCCCACGGGTACTGGATACTTTCCGCGATGCGCTCAAGGAGAATGCCGTCGTGGTCATCGAGGGACGCCTCTCCGTGCGTGAAGATGAGCCTTCCAAGCTGATGGCTGAGAACATCTCGCCCATCGAGGGCTATGACCCCAAACGCCCGCAGGCCAACCGCCCCAACCTCATGCGGGATGCCGCCCAGCGGCTCTATGTCCGCCTGCCGTCCCGCAGCTGCCCCGAGTATGCAAAGGTCATCAATCTCCTTGAGATATTCGACGGCGATATGCCCGTCATTTTCTATCTCGAGGATGTCAAGCAGAAGCTCGCCGCGCCCCGGAGACTCTATGCTTCGGGCCATCCACTACTGTTCCAGGAGCTGAAGCGTCTGCTTGGTGAACGCAATGTTGCAACAAAATGACATTTCTGTGCATCAATCATTATGCCCGCGCTGTTTTCAAATGATTAACTTTGTGATATACTTGTCTAAGGCAAGCCATAGCAAATATGTTGCATCGAGTCGGGCCGCATCTGTGGAAGAAGGGGATGCGCGCGCCCCGAGTGGTATGTGAAGAAACAAATTGGAGGGAATCTCTCTATGGAAAAGCAAATCAAGACGATCGGTGTTCTCACCAGCGGCGGCGACGCCCCTGGCATGAACGCAGCTGTCCGTGCCGTGGTCCGTACCGGCCTGCACAAGGGCTTCCGCATGATCGGCATCCAGCGCGGCTATAACGGTCTGCTGAACGGTGAGTGCTTCGAAATGAACCTGCGCAGTGTCTCGAACATCATCTCTGCCGGCGGCACCATCCTTTACACCGCACGCTGCCTTGAGTTCAAGACCAAAGAGGGCCAGGATAAAGGCGCAGCCAAGTGCCGTGAGCTGGGCATCGACGCGCTGGTGGTCATTGGCGGCGACGGTTCTTACCGCGGCGCCCGTGAGCTGGCACACCGCGGCATCCCGATGATCGGCCTGCCCGGCACCATCGACAACGATATTGCCTGCACCGACTACACCATCGGTTACGATACCGCTATGAACACCGCTCTGGAGATGATCGACAAGCTGCGCGACACCACCCAGAGCCATGACCGCTGCAGCGTCGTCGAGGTCATGGGCCGCAACGCTGGTTACATTGCCCTGAACGTCGCCATCGCCTCCGGCGCTATGGCCGTGCTGCTGCCCGAGAAGGAGTTCGATATGCAGCGCGACATCCTCGATAAGATCGTCGAGACCCAGCGCACCGGCAAGCGTCACTTCATCGTCATCGTCGCAGAGGGCATCGGCCACTCTCAGGAGATCGCCAACGAGATCCAGGCCCGCACCGGCATCGACACCCGTGCCACCATTCTGGGCCACGTCCAGCGCGGCGGCTCTCCCACGCTGCGTGACCGTGTGAACGCTTCTGCTATGGGTTATCACGCTGTCTGCCTGCTCGAGCAGGGCAAGTATAACCGCATCGTCGGCATGAAGGGTGAGGAGCTGGTGGATTACCCCGTAGATGAGGCCCTCGAGATGACCAAGAGCATCGACCCGGTCCTCGTGGATGTGTGCAATACGATTTCGATTTGATTTTTTGAACATACGACGGAGCTGTGTTTTCCATGACATCGGAAAGTGCAGCTCCGCTTTTTATATTTACGCAACCCGAAGTTTTGTGGTATACTATCGCAAGAGAATCAAGACGCGGCGCTCTGTCCCGCGTCAGGCAGGAGAGTGGAACTGTGGAACTGGAACAAGCCAAGAAGCGCGTAGAGGAACTGCGCGCTGTTATCGAGAAGAATAACCGCCTTTATTACGACCAGGACGCCCCCGAACTCGAGGACTTTGAATACGACGCCCTGACGCGGGAATTGAAGGAGCTGGAAGCGCAGTACCCGGAGCTGGTCACTCCGGCTTCGCCCACCCAGCATGTCGGCGGCACCCCCAGTGGGCGCTTCGCAAAAGTGACACATGCCGTCAAGATGGAAAGTTTGCTGGATGCATTTTCCTACGATGAACTGCGTGATTTCGACCGCAGAGTGCGTGACGCGGGTATCGAGCCGGAGTATGTCGTTGAAATCAAGATCGACGGTCTTTCTTGCAGCCTTGAGTACGAGAACGGTGAACTGGTCCGTGCTTCTACCCGCGGCGACGGTGTCGTAGGCGAGGACGTCACCGCCAATGTCCGGGCTATCAAAAAGATACCGAAAAAGCTGAAAAATGCCCCTGAGTTTCTCGAGGTGCGCGGCGAGGTTTATATGCCCCATGAGGCGTTCCAGCACCTCTGCGCCGAGCAGGAATTGCAGGGCGCGGCACCCTTCAAGAATCCCCGCAACGCCGCCGCCGGTTCGCTGCGCCAGAAGGACGCCAAGATCACCGGGAGCCGCGGCCTTTCGATTTTTGTTTTCAACGTCCAGCAGGTGCATGGCAAGGAGCTGACTACCCACGCGGAAAGCCTCGATTACCTCAAAAGTCTCGGCCTGCCGGTCTCTCCCCGCTACCACATCGTCCACGACATTGAGGACGCGATCAAGGAAATCGAGCAGATCGGACAGAACCGCTCAAAGCTCGATTTCGACATGGATGGTGCGGTCATCAAGGTCAACAACTTCGCCCAGCGCGACCTGATGGGCTCTACCAATAAGTTCCCCCGCTGGGCCATCGCGTTTAAGTATCCGCCCGAAGTCAAGGAGAC
Organism: Faecalibacterium longum CLA-AA-H243; assembly: GCF_020687245.1. GTDB lineage: Bacteria > Bacillota > Clostridia > Oscillospirales > Ruminococcaceae > Faecalibacterium > Faecalibacterium longum. The sequence goes on from NZ_JAJEQG010000002.1 coordinate 104,620, forward strand.
GACCTTGCGCAGCATCGAGGTCGCTGTGGGCCGCACAGGCGTATTGACCCCGACCGCCTGCTTCGACCCGGTCTTCCTCGCCGGTACGACGGTGGCCCGCGCGACCCTCCACAACGAGGATTTCATCCGCCAGTTCGGCCTCTGCATCGGCGATACCATTCAGGTGCGGAAAGCCGGCGACATCATCCCGGAGGTCATCGGCGTCGTCCATCACCCGGAGAACGCGGAGCCTTACCGGATGCCGACAGCCTGCCCGTCCTGCGGCGCACCGGTCGTCCATCTCGAGGATGAAGCTGCCCTGCGCTGTGTCAACCCGGAATGTCCGGCCCAGTCTCTGCGCAACATCATCCATTTTGCTTCCCGCGATGCGATGGACATCGACGGCTTGGGAACTGCCGTAGCGACACAGCTGGTGGAAAAGGACCTCGTTCACTCGGCGGCAGACCTTTATGATTTGACGCTCGAGCAGCTGCTGACACTGGAAAAGTTCAAGGAGAAGAGCGCAACGAATCTTCTCCACGCCATCGAAAATTCCAAGCAGAACAATCTTGACAAGCTGCTGTTCGGCTTCGGCATCCGCAACATCGGCGACAAGGCCGCTGCATTGCTGGCTGAGCACTTCGGCACACTGGAAGCCATCCGGGAGGCAGATATTGAAAAAATCAGCGAGATCGACGGTTTCGGAGGCGTGATGGGCCAGAGCGTGGTAGAGTTCTTCGCCAAGGACGGCACCACAGACCTTATCCATCGTCTGGCTGACGCCGGGGTGAACATGGCCTGGAAGGGCGAACCGAAGGGCGACAAGCTGGCGGGAATGACGCTGGTCGTCACCGGCACCCTCGAGACGCTCTCCCGCAATGAGGCAGAGGCTCTCATCGTCAAAAACGGCGGCAAAGCCAGCGGCTCAGTCTCCAAAAAGACGGCTTACGTTGTGGCTGGCACAGCAGCAGGCTCCAAACTGACCAAGGCACAGGCCCTCGGCGTACCTGTGCTGACGGAGGAAGAATTCCTTGCCATGCTGCGGGATGAACCGGAAGCTTAAATAGAATAGACTCAAAAGGCTCATGCAGTGGGTGTCCCCGCTGTGTGGGCCTTTTTTGCGTTCTAAAAACTCTGACGCCGCATACAGTAGGAGCAAGAAGCCAAAATGACGAGACCGAAGGAGAAACAAGATGGACGAGTATTACCGCGCTGTTCGGGCTTTGCCCGCATGGCTGGCACGGCCTTTGAGCGCCCTGCCGCCGGGCATTGCAGAACAGGTACATGAGATACGCCTCCGGGTCGGCTGTGGAGTACAGTTGACCATCGGCGGAAAGCCCTGCTGCCCGGCGGAGCTGCCTGCTTTGCAGAAGCTCCGGCTGACGCCCTTGCAGATGGAAGAGATATTCGTCACCCTCTGCGGCGGGTCGGTACACAGCCACGAGACAGAAATTGCGGTGGGCTATGTCACGCTCAGCTGTGGGTGCCGCGCCGGGCTGGCCGGACAGTTTTACTGCGCACCGGGGCAGAGCGCCGTCTTGCAGGAGCTGCGCTCGGTGAATGTCCGCGTTGCCCGGAACCGGGAATTTCCTCTGCCACAGAAACTCCGGGATATTCTACAGCAGCGATTTATCGGGATGCTCCTGATGGGGGAACCCGACAGCGGCAAAACGACCCTTCTGCGAGGTGTCGCCCGGGAACTTGCAAAACAGAATAGGGCCGTGGCCGTCATCGACGAGCGGAGAGAGATATTCCCCTCGGAGGAAAGCGCGGCGCTTCCGCTCGACATCCTCAGCGGCATACCCAAGGGACAGGCGGTGCAGATGGCTCTGCGCACCCTCTCGCCGCAGGTCATCTTATTGGACGAGCTGGGCGGGATGGACGAGCTTTACGCGCTGGAGCAGGGACTTTTCAGCGGGGTGGAATTTATCGCCACACTTCACGCTGCCAGCTGGGAAGAAGCTGCCCGCCGCCCGCAGGTGCAGTATCTGCAAAAGTGCGGTGCGCTCCATGTGGCAGTGCTTCTGAAAGGCCGCACTGCGCCGGGGCAGCTGAAAGAGGTGCGTGTTTCGTGAAAACGCTTCGAGTCGTCTGTGCGCTGTTCTGGCTGGGCTGCGGCTGGTGCGCAGGGGATGCGGCCTGCCAGAATACGCGGCGGCATCTGGCGGCGCTGGAAAAGACGCTTTTGCTTTTGCAGCGCGTCCGGCAGGAGATAAACTATCGTCACACGGACCTCACCTTGCTTTTCCGCAGACTGAAACAGGAGGGGCTTGTCACGGGCGAAAGCTTCCGGGGCCTTTGTCCGCTGCCCGGTCTGACGCGCCTGGAACGCGACTGTTTCATCGAGTGCTTCTCGGGCCTTGGCCGGATGGAGGCAGAGCAGGAGTGTCAGCGGCTGGCATTTTATCAAGAGCGGTTCACGCTGTTTTTGCAGCAGGCGCAGGAACACGCCCGCCCTCAGCTGGAATTGAGTCACAAGCTGGGATTTGCTGCCGGACTGGCGGCGGCCATCCTCTGCCTCTGATGAAAGATAGGGGGAATGTGTATGGACATCGACCTGATTTTCAAGATCGCGGCCATCGGCATCATCGTGGCGGTGCTCAACCAGCTGCTCATCCGCTCAGGCCGGGAAGACCAGGCCATGATGACCACACTGGCGGGGTTGGTGGTAGTGCTGTCCATCCTGGTCAAGCAGATCAGCGTGCTTTTTGTCACCATCAAGTCCCTCTTTGCGCTATGAGCGCCCTAACGATGCTGGGACTTGCGGTGATGGGGGCTGTGCTGTACACCCTGTTCCAGAAAAGCGCCCCGGCTTTCGGGCTGTTTGTCTCAATGGGAGCCGCTGTCCTTGTGCTGTGGAAAATCAGCGCAGCGGCGCAGACCGTGCTTTCCGGGCTGACAAAACTGGAACAGCGGGCAGGCGGCGACGCCTTTTCCTGTCTGCTGCGGTGTACAGGCATCATCCTGCTGGCCGATTACGCCCACTCGCTCTGCGAGGAGGCGGGGGCTGAATCGCTGGCGTGGTGTACGGCACTGGCCGGCCGGGTGCTGGTGCTTGCGGCAGCGTGGCCCCTGCTGGAAGAGATCGGCCAGAAGATAGGGAGCATCGCAGGATGAAAAGAGACAAGCTTTTCCGTTTGAGTCTGGCAATACTGTTCTTGTGGACGAGCTTTGCACTCGCGGCCCCGGCGGCGATGGCCGCTTCGAGCACAGCTCTGCCGGGCAGTTCTCTCTGGGAGCCCTATTTGCAGCAGAGCCGCATCGACCTCGAAAAGGCGGCATCCTCACCATGGGAAACACTGAAAAGCTTTCTGCCCCGATCCTTCGGCGCACTGGTGCGCCAGACGGCAAGTCGCTATACGTCAGTGCTCCTGTTCCTGACGCTGACAGCGGTGCTGGGGCTTCTTGCCGGGGAATGCACCGATGGGGCCTTGCTGGATCTGGTGGCGGCAGGCGGCTGCGGCGTCCTGCTCTGGGGGAGTCTGCTGGAAGAAGCCCAGAAGCTTTGTGAACAGGTGGAGAGCTGGCGCAGCTTTCTGTTGGGGTTCCTTCCCGTCTATGCCGGTGTCCTCACGATGGGAGGGGAAGGAGCAGCAGGCAGTGCGGCCAGTGGAGCGCTGCTGACGGCACTCTGCTTTCTGGCTCAACTGGCAGCGGCCTTCGTTCAGCCGCTGCTCCACTGCTATCTGATGCTCAGCATGGCCTGCTGCGTCAGCTCTGAACCAGCCCTCGGCGTTTTCTGCAAGGGCGTCGGCAGTGCGCTCCGTCAGGCGCTGGGCTGGGCCGGAAAAATTCTGGTGGCTCTGCTGGGCCTGCAGAGGGCTGCAGCATTCCAGCTGGACCGCTTTTCGCTCCGTACCGGCCAGCTTTTGGCAGGGAGCGTTCCCATCATCGGGCAGACTCTCAGCAGTGCATCGGAATCCATCCTCGCAGGGATACAGCTCCTCAAGAGCGGGCTGGGGCTGGCAGCTCTGTCGGTGCTGGGCGCGGAGTTCGTGCCGCTCTATCTGGGGCTGATGATACAGCTGGCTCTTCTGATGGGATGCAGTCTGCTCTGCAGTCTCACTGGCATCTCCCGCTGCCGCGCATTATTCGACTGTTTTGCCGAGGCGGTGCGCTGTATGGCAGCGGTGGTGGCGCTTTTCTTCGGGCTGGCGGCGGCAGGGGTAACACTGCTGTTCATCGTAGGAGGTGGTTCATGATGCAGGCACTGGAACGGGCAGCGGCGGTCTTCTGTACGGCCTGTATCTGCGCCGAGCTGCTCTCCCGCTTTGTCGGACAGGGCTGGGGGCAGAAGTGCATAAAAGCGGTGGCAGGGCTATATATTCTAGTAGTCTTTGCGGATGCTCTGCCCGGCGCAAAGGCGCAGTTTGCCGCATTGGAACTGCCGCAGGTGCCGGCGGTCTCGGTAGGCAGTCTGGAGGATGCTGTTCTGGCACAGACGGCAGAAGAACTCTCCCGTACGCTCGAAGAACGCTGTCTCAGCGAGGCGGGTGTTTCGCTCAGGCTGAATATCATTCTGAGCCAGACCGCTGAGGGCGTGGAAGCGGCTGAGGTACAGATCGTCCCTCAGGACGCCGTCACTGCCTCGCAGAAGCGGGCAATAGAAGCGCTGCTGGAAGGACAGCTTCAGCTGGGACCGGAATGCATTAAATGGAACAGCCCCAGCGGGGAGGATGTGCTATGAACAACGAGCTTTTTTCACGGCTGAAGGACCTCGCGCAGAAGGAAAAACGCGCCCGGCTGGCGGTTTTGCTGGGCGCGGCGGCCATGCTGCTCATCCTGCTGTCGGAGCTGTTCACCCCTTCAGAGAAGACCGCCGCAACAAGCGCCGCCCCGGCGGATGACAACGTCTACCGCCAGCAGCTCGAGCAGCAGCTTTCCGACCTCATCGCGCAGGTAGAGGGCGCGGGAAAGACCACCGTGATGATAACACTGGAAAGCGGAGAGGAGACCATCTATGCTCTGGACACGCTCTCGGGACAGACCCAGGAACAGCAGACCCATGTGCTGCTGGACGACGGGACCGCGCTGGCACAGACAGTCTGCACCCCCAGAGTGTGCGGGGTGGCCGTGGTGTGCGAGGGCGGGGGAGATGTCCGGGTCGCCGCCCGAATCACCGAGCTGGTGGGGGCGCTGCTGGATGTTCCGTCCAACCGCATCTGCGTAGAGCAGCGCCGGGAATGATTTTTTGCAGCGATGAAATATAAGTTATGCAAGGAGGAGACACAAATGAGAGCTATCACCAAAAACACACGCAGGGTCACAGCGCTGACCCTTGCGGCCGCGCTGGTCGTGGCGGTATACCTTAACTGGCAGTATGCCCGCACCGGCATCGGTGTGGATGAAGAGGCTGTCAACGTCTCAGCGGTGGCTGTGGAGGGTGAGCCTGTGGCAGCACCCGTTACCGATGGGCTGATGACGGAGGCCGAAGCAATATCCAGTGCCAACAAGAATTATGGGGAGGCCCAGCTCGTCAGCGTGGCCAACGACGCAGGCGCAAAATTCTTTGAGGAAGCCCGTCTCAAGCGCCAGAAAGCTCACGATGAAGCGATGGACACGATCCAGAAGACCCTCAAGACCTCGGGCCTTTCCGCCGAGGAGAAAAAAGGTTATACCCAGCAGCTGACTTCCAACCTCGAAGACCTCAACGCAGAAAATGAGATAGAAACGCTGGTCAAGGCGAAAGGCTTTGCCGACTGCCTCTGCTTTTTGCAGTCCGGCCGGGCTGACCTGACCGTGATGACCTCCGGCGACGCGCTGACGGCGGCACAGGTGGCCCAGATACGGGACATCGTGCTCAGCAAGAGCGAGGTGACTGCGCAGAATATTACTGTGGTGGAAGTGAAGTAAGGTGTTGTATAAAACCGGAGAAAATGGTATAATGACATCAAAGGTTTTGCAAAGGGGTACTCTCTTTGCATGGAACGCATAAAATAAAATGGGCATTCGCTCATTTTGGATGGAGGGCCATAGAATGGATTTACAGAACATGGATCTTAAAGGCGGCAGTCTGCAGATCTCCACAGAGGTCATCGGCAAGATCGCCCGCTGTGCAGCGCTGGAGATCGAGGGCGTGGCAGAAGTGTCCTGCGGCAAGCAGAACCGGAAGGTGAAAGACCTTCTCGAGCGCGCCAACGTCCAGTCGCCCGTTACCGTAGAGATGCGAGACGGCACGGCAGAGATCACTCTGGAAATTGTAGCAGCCTTTGGCGCGCGCATCCCGGCTGTGGCTGAAAAGGTGCAGGAAAACGTCAAGTCTGCCGTCCAGAACATGACCAATGTTACGGTCAGCCGCGTTGACCTCGTCATTGCCGGTCTGGCCCCGGCGGCTGAGCCGCAGGCCTGAGCCGAGAAACAAAACGTAAAAGAGAATTGCGGTCGGCCTTCCCGCAAAAGGGAGGGCCTTGCCGCTGTGAGAGGAACATTATGGAAAATATTTTGCCCCGTCGTGAAGCACGCGAAAATGCATTTCTGCTGGCATTTTCTCAGACTTTTGGTGACATTCCCCTGCAGGAGGCTCTGGACAACCACCACGAGTGCGATGAAGAGCATCCGGTGGATGTTTTTGGCCAGCGCCTGCTGCGGGCTTATTATGAGCATTCCGCAGAGGTGGACGACCTCATCAGCGCCCATCTGCGCAACTGGACGATGGAGCGTCTGCCCCGCGTGAGCCTGACGGTGCTCCGTCTGGGTCTGGCCGAGATGCTGTACGGCGACGAGAAAAAGCCTGGCGTCGTCATCAATGAGGCAGTCGAGCTGACCAAAAAGTATGGCGCAGACGAGGATTATCAGTTCGTCAACGGTCTGCTGGGTACGGTGGCACGCGAGCAGGGTCTGGACGCAGAGCCTGAGCAGCTGTGAGCAGCTATACGCTGGGCATCGACACCAGCAATTATGCAACCTCTCTGGCTGTCTTTGATACAGCCGGAGAGGTTGTTTGCGCAAAAAAGCGTTTCCTTCCGGTGAAGGAGGGCCAGCTTGGGCTGCGCCAGAGCGACGCCCTTTTTCACCACACAGCAGCTCTGCCTGAGATGCTGAAAGAACTGAGCGGTGAATTCGATTTGACCAAAATCAGTGCCGTAGGCGTGTCGGAAAAGCCCCGTCCGGTAGAGGGCAGTTATATGCCCTGTTTTCTGGCGGGCGTCAGCGCTGCCGAGGCGTTCGCGCTGGCCCGGGGCATCCCGCTCGTCCGCACGACCCATCAGCAGGGCCATGCGGCGGCGGCACTGTTTGCGGCCAAGGGTGAAGAGTTCTTCCGCGAGAAAACACTGCTGTTCCATATTTCCGGCGGCACGACTGACCTGCTCCTTTGCGATGAAGTGAAGCATATCGAAACGCTGGGGACCAGCTCCGACCTCTACGCCGGACAGGCTGTGGACCGTGTGGGCGTCAAGCTGGGCTTTGGATTCCCGGCTGGCGTCGAAGTCTCTCGTCTGGCCGCGGAATGTGATGTGACGATAAAACCGAAATCCAGTGTCCGAGGCATGGAATGCAGCCTTTCCGGGCTGGAAAACCAGTGCAATGCTTTGTTGACAGCTGGCAAAAGCCCTGCCTATGTCTGTAAGTACTGCCTGCTCTGCGTGGCAGATACCGTGGTCAAGATGACCAAAGCGGCTCAGAAGGAATATCCCGGGCTTGCTGTGGTCTGTGCAGGCGGCGTGATGAGCAGTGACATCATTCGCAGCTGGGTGCAGCAGCGCCTCCCGCAGGTGTATTTCGTACCCGGCCAGTATTCCAGTGACAACGCCATCGGCGTATCTATCCTCGCCGCACGGGAGGCCGGGCTATGGCTGAAGTGATCACCGTCTCGGCCCTGAACCAGTATGTCAAGACGCTGCTGGATGCAAATGACATCCTGTTCGATTTGGCACTGCGGGGCGAGATTGCAAACTTCGTACAGAACGCCCGCAGCGGCCACTGTTATTTTTCTCTCCGGGACGCCAGCGCCAGTGTCAAAGCGGTGATGTTCCGCTCAGATGCGCGGCGGCTAGGCTTCCGCCCGGAAGAGGGCATGAAGGTAGTCGTGCGATGCCGTGCTACTCTTTATGAGCGGGACGGCGCGTTCCAGATCTATGTCAACGAAATGTTCCCGGACGGCATTGGTGCGGCGCAGCTTGCTTTTGAGCAGCTGAAAGCCAAACTCGAGCAGGAGGGACTTTTTGCGGTAGAGCACAAAAAGCCGCTGCCCACGTATCCCAAATGCATCGGCGTCGTCTCCAGCAAGACCGGCGCGGCATTGCAGGACATTCGCAATGTCATTGGTCGGCGCTGGCCTGCGGCGAAACTCCTGCTCTGCCCGGTCAATGTGCAGGGCTTTGAGGCGGCGCAGCAGGTCGCAGATGCCATCGGAAAGCTGGACAAAAGCGGTCGGGTAGACGAAATTATCGTAGCCCGGGGCGGCGGCAGCAGGGAAGACCTCTGGGTCTTCAACGCCGAGGTCATCGCCCGGGCAGCTTACCGCTGCAAAGTGCCGCTTATCAGTGCTATTGGGCATGAGATAGACTTTACCATTTTAGACTTTGTGGCGGACCGCCGTGCGCCGACCCCATCGGCTGCGGCAGAATTAGCCGTGCCGGATCGTGCAGAGCTTCTGCGGGCCCTGTCCCAGCTGGAACAGGGCTGTCAGAGCGCGATGCAGCGCCGTCTGGATGCAGCGTCTGGCCGTCTGATGATGGCCGAGCAGCAGCTTTCCTATGACATGACCCGTCGGAAACTGACCGGTGGGCAGGCAGAGCTTGCCGCAGTGCAGAAAGAACTCGAGGCGGCTGCGCAAAGCTGTATTCAGAAGCGGCAGGCGCAGCTGCGCCACGCCGCAGCACTGGCCGACTCGCTCAGCCCCTACCGGGTACTGGGGCGCGGCTATGCGATGGTATATGACAGCAAAGGCAGGCTGTGTAGTGCAGATGTTCTTGCAACCGGTGATAAGCTCACCCTGCGCGGTGCAGCGCACACAGCAGAATGTACGGTCACGTCCGTGGAGGAACTGAATGAGAGCACCCAAAAGCTTTGAAGACGGCATGGCCCGTCTGGAAACCATCCTGAGCCAGATGCAGAGCGAAGAGACGACCCTTTCTGAGTCGGTCAAGCTCTATGCAGAAGCGGCTTCGCTGATGGAATACTGCCATGCTGCGCTGGAAAAAGCATCGCTTCAAATGGAGGAGATCGATGTTTCCCGCAGCGAAAAGGCAGGACCCGAAACAGAAGAATAAAAGCAAACAGTTTGCAGGGAGGAACCATTATGGAGAGCGCAGAGTATAAAAAGCAGTATGACGAATATCTGGCCCGTGCTGAAAAGGCATTGAGCCAGGCGTGTGAGCGCTATCTGCCTGAGGAATCTGACGTCTGCCGCGCAGCGCGCTACAGCCTGCTGGGCGGCGGCAAGCGCATTCGCGCTGTGCTGGTGCTGGCCGTGTGTGATATGCTCCACGGCAATGCCGAGGCAGCTGAGCAGTTTGCAGCCGCAGTCGAGATGCTGCACTGCTATTCGCTCATCCATGATGACCTGCCCTGCATGGATAACGACGATATGCGCCGCGGCAAGCCCTCCTGCCACAAGGCATTCGGCGAATCCACCGCGATGCTGGCCGGTGACGTCCTGCTGACCGAGGCTTTCGAGGCAGTCGCCGGTGCGCCTGCTCCCGCTTCTGTCTGTGTCCACGCGGCACAGGCGCTGGGCGCAGGTGCAGGCAGCCGAGGCATGGTGTACGGTCAGGAACTCGATTTGAAATATGAGGCGCTTGCCGCTACCGAGGAACAGCTCCGTCTCATCCACCGCCACAAGACCGGCGCACTCATCAATGCAGCCATCCAGATGGGCGGTGCTGCAGCACAGGCCAATGAGGTTCAGCGTAAGGCGCTGGAAGCATATGCTTATGGCATCGGTCTCGTGTTCCAGGTCGTGGACGATGTGCTGGACGTGACCGGAACCGCCGAGCAGCTGGGCAAACCCATTGGCAGCGACAGCGAAAATGGCAAAACGACTTTTGTCACCCTGTTCGGCGTTGACGGTGCCATGCAGCTGGCGGAAAAGCTGAATGACGAGACCTGCACAGCGCTGCGCGACGCATTCGGCGAAAAGAGTGCGTTTTTGGAGCAGCTGGCCCGCACACTGCTGAACCGCCGCAGCTGAGCCGGTCGCATTCTGCGCCGAAATCGTCTCAGAAATCGCACAGGACTACATATCGCAAATGCGCTGCTTTTTGAGACGTCGGCTGTGGGATTGCGATAAAATTCAAGAAGGTGAACAAACTATGCAATTTATCAAAGAATTGTTCTCGGTCAACGAGATATTGACTGTTTCCATCGTGGGCTGGTTCGTTGCACAGGTGCTCAAGACCATCATCAACTTTATCCTGCTGGGCAAGTTCCAGCTCGAGAGGATGTGGGGCGACGGCGGTATGCCAAGTGCCCACAGCGCGACAGTCTGCGCGATGGTCATTGCCGCAGCCCGCAGCGAGGGAGTCAGCTCGGCTATTTTTGCTGTGGCCAGTGTGGTCGCCATCATCACCATGCACGATGCAATGGGTGTGCGCCACGAGACGGGCGAGCAGGCCAAAGTGCTCAACCAGATGATCGAAGAGTGGATCGACATCAGCGAAAAGAACTCTCCGTTTTTGCAGAATATGCATCTGAAGGAGATGGTCGGCCATACGCCCCTGCAGGTCATGGCCGGCATGGTCGTCGGCATCGTGGTCGGCTGCCTGTATCCCATGCACCTTGTCTAAGAAAAAAAAACATCAGGAATTTGAAATGTGAGGAGGACGGTCATTTTATGCATCCTTCATTGCTTCAGAATATTTCACAGCCTCGTGACCTGAAGCGCTTGAACAGCGCACAGATCCAGCAGCTCTGCGGCGAGATCCGTCAGTTTCTGCTGGACAGCGTATCCAAAACAGGCGGACATCTTGCTTCCAATCTCGGCGCGGTCGAGTTGACGGTAGCACTTCATCGTGTCTTTGAGACCCCTCAGGACGCTTTCGTGTTTGACGTAGGACATCAGTGCTACACCCATAAGCTCCTGACCGGGAGGTATAAGCGCTTTGGCACCTTGCGGCAGCTGGACGGACTTTCGGGCTTTCCGAATCCCAATGAGAGCGCCCATGACGCTTTTATCGCCGGACATGGCAATACGGCTCTTTCTGTTGCCATCGGCATCGCATGGGCCAAAAAACTGAAAGGGGAGCCGGGCCATGTGGTGGCCATCATCGGCGACGGTGCGTTCACCGGCGGCATGGTCTACGAGGGGATGAACAATATCGGAAAGCTGGACAATCTCCTGGTCATCCTTAACGATAATAAAATGTCCATTTCCCATAATGTCGGTGCGTTGGCAAGCTATCTGGGCCATCTGCGCACCACAAACGGCTATTTTACGGCCAAGGAAAATATCAACAGTTTCCTGAACGGTGTGCCTGTCATCGGAGCGCCCATCAAAAGCGCTCTTCAGAACAGCAAAAAAGCAATTCGCCGGGCCATGTACCATTCCACGATGTTCGAGGATATGGGGTTTCACTATTTTGGACTCATCGACGGCCACGACGAGCCGGAATTGGAACGCATTTTCCAGACTGTTTGTGCTCAGCCCGGGCCGACATTGCTCCATGTCGTGACGAAAAAGGGCAAGGGCTATGCGCCCGCTGAGTCGAACCCCGGCAATTACCATGGCGTTTCCAAGTTCGACCTGACCGGCATCCCTGACCCCGAGGTCGCTCCGGCCGAGTCGTTCTCGAATGCCTTTGGCCGGACGCTCAGCGCTGCCGGAGACACCGATAAGACCCTCTGTGCCATTACTGCCGCCATGAAATATGGCACAGGTCTGCAGTTTTTCAGTCATGCCCATCCGGAGCGCTTCTTCGATGTCGGCATGGCCGAACAGCATGCCGTGACCTTTGCAGCTGGTCTGGCCAGCAAGGGGATGCTTCCGGTGGTCTGCATTTATTCGACCTTCCTGCAGCGCAGCTACGACCAGATCATCCATGACGTCAACCTTCTGCGTGAAAATGTCGTCTTCGCGGTGGACCGTGCAGGTTTCGTCCCCGGAGACGGTGAGACACACCAGGGCATCTACGACCCGGCTTTTCTCAGCCAGACCGGAATGCCCATCTATTCGCCTTCAAACTACGAAGAACTGCGGCATTGGCTTCCCATCCTGCTGAGCCATGAGATGCAGGGTCCCCGGGCCATCCGTTACCCCCGCGGCGGAGAGAGCAAAGCTCTGGCAAAATACGGCTGCTCGGGCAAGGAATACGATAAACTCATTTTCACACCGGGTGCAAAGGCCGCACTGGTGAGCTACGCCGATGAGGTAGAAGATGTTCTCACTGCCGCAGAGCTGCTGGCCAGAGAGGGCATCTCCTGCGATGTTTATAAGCTGGTGCGCATCTTCCCGTTTGAGGAAGAATTAATTCGTGACCTTTCAGCCTATCCCGTCGTTCTGATGGCCGAAGAGTGCGTGGCCTGCGGCGGCATCGGCGAACACCTTGCCCGCGCCCTGCAGGATGCTGGCTGGCAGGGCCGGTACATCCACCGTGCTGTGAAGAAGCTGTGCCTGCCTCACGCGACGGTGCCTCAAATCAAACAGGCGACCGGGCTGGATGCCGCACATCTGGCCGAGGCTGTGCGGGAAGCGGACCCGAAAGGAGAGAAAACACTTTGAAAATTCGTTTGGACCAATATCTGGTGCAGCACGGCATGATCCAGAGCCGTGAGCGCGCCAAAGCCCTCATCATGGCCGGTGTCGTTTTTGTCAACGAGCAGAAGGTGGACAAGGCCGGCGAGATGATAAAGGAAGACGCCAAGGTCGAGGTGCGCGGCCATGACATCGGCTATGTCAGCCGCGGCGGCCTCAAACTGGAAAAGGCAATGCAGTGCTTTCCTCTGACGCCGAACGGCAAGGTCTGTATGGACATTGGTGCGTCCACCGGCGGCTTTACCGATTGTATGCTGCAGAACGGTGCAGTCAAGGTCTATGCCGTGGACGTCGGCTACGGTCAGCTGGCATGGAGCCTGCGCACTGACGAGCGCGTCGTCAACATGGAGCGCACCAACATCCGCAATGTCACGCTGGACATGCTGGCAGAGCCTGTTGAGTTTTTCAGCGTGGACGTATCGTTTATCTCGCTGCATCATATCTTCCCGGTGGCGCAGGCTATCACGACGCCCGACGCAATGGGTGTCTGCCTCGTCAAGCCTCAGTTCGAGGCTGGCCGCGAGAAGGTGGGTAAAAACGGTGTCGTCCGCGACCCTGCCACCCACCGCGAAGTGCTCCACAATGCGATGGGATATGCCGCTGCAAACGGTTTCGTCGTGCGCGGACTGGATTTCAGTCCCGTCAAAGGCCCTGAGGGCAACATTGAGTACCTGATGTTCGTCCAGAAGAGCGAACAGCCCGGTGTGCTGGATGATTCTGTTGCCGAGCAGGTCGTAGCGGCAAGCCACAGCTCTCTGGACAAGTAAATCTGCTGGGAGACGGAGGAATAAACCGCCCTATGACTGTTTACATTTCGCCAAACCCCGGAAAGGAACAGGCTGCCGATACTGCCCGCCGGGCAGCGCAGCTCCTGCTGATGCAGGGGGCTGTCGTCCTGATGCGGGATGACCTGAAAGAGTCCCGCTACGTGGAAGGTGTACAGTACCTTCCTTTGGAAGAATGCCTTCCGCGCACCGATGTCATCCTGACCATCGGTGGTGATGGAACCATCCTGCACGAGGCAAATTTTACGCTGCAATATCAAAAACCCATCCTCGGCATTAACATCGGACGCTGCGGCTTCCTCGCTACCTGTGAGGTGGATGAAATGGAAGAAAAACTCGCCGCTCTGGTGCGGGGAGAATATATGCTGGACAGCCGGATGCTGCTCTATGTGCGGGTGCTGGGCGAGGATGGCTGGGAAGGCCATGCCCTCAACGATGTGGTCGTGACGAAAGGCCGCCTGCAGCAGGCCATCGACTTCAGCATCTACTGCGACGACATCCTCGTAGAGCATTACCGTGGTGACGGCGTCATCGTGGCGACCCCTACAGGCTCCACAGCCTATTCTCTGGCAGCCGGCGGGCCGATCTTGGACTCGCAGACCAAGGGCATCGTCGTCACTCCCATCTGTCCCCACAGTCTGACCAGCCCTGCGATGGTCTTTGCTCAGGAGCGCAAAATAAACATCTGTGTGGGGCAGGTCATCGACAACGAAGTGTTCCTGAGCTGCGACGGCGCAGCGGAATATCCGCTCAGCGCCGGCTCAACGGCGGAGATACGCCTCTCCGACCAGATCGTACAGCTCGTCACCTTCAGCAGGGCGGACCAGTTTCAGGCCATCGACCAGAAGCTGCGCAGCCGGAGATAATAACAAGAGGAGGCAAGGAATATGGGCCGAAACAATCCAGCTGAGGCAAAAGGCAAGACGGAACGTCAGCAGACGATCCTCCGCCTCATTCAGGAACATCCCATCAGCCGACAGGAGGTACTTCTCGAGCATCTGCGCCAGGAGGGCTTCGAGGTGACACAGGCTACCATTTCCAGGGACATCCGGGAGCTGTGCCTCGTCAAAGCTGCCACCGCCGACGGCTACCGCTATGTTTCCAGCCACAACGAAAGCCTCAACCCCAAGATGCAGGGCCGATTTGAGACGATATTCCACGAGTCTGTGCTGGGGGTGGATTTTGCCGGACATGTCGTGCTGGTGAAGTGCTACTCCGGCATGGCGAACGCTGCCTGTGAGGTATTCGACGCCTTGAAATGGAAGAATGTCGTCGGTACGCTTTCCGGCGACGATACATTCCTTATCGTAGCCCGTTCGGAGCGGGACGCAAAGACCATCTGTTCGGAACTGACCCGTCATATCGGGCAGAAATAAACGCGGGAGTGAAACTATGCTGAGCAGCCTGCAAATCGAAAATGTTGCAGTTATCCAGAAAGCAAACGTCCATTTCGAAAAGGGCCTCAACGTCCTGACCGGTGAGACGGGCGCAGGTAAATCCATCCTCATCGACTCCATCAACGCCATTCTGGGCAACCGCACTTCCAAGGATCTTGTGCGCACCGGTGCGGCCAAGGCCGTCATTCGGGCCGCGTTCGAGGACGTGCCGCCTGCTGTTCTCGACAGTCTCGAAAAGGCAGGCTATGAGCGCTCGGAGGCCCTGCTGCTCAGCCGTGAGATCACCGCCGAGGGTAAGAGCACCTGCCGCATCAACGGGATGCCGGCCACTGCCGCCGTCCTGCGGGAGCTGTGCGGCGGGCTTATCAACATCAACGGTCAGCACGACTCCGTGGGTCTGCTGAACCCGGCCCGTCATGAGGGCATTCTGGATGCTTACGCCCAGAACAGTGCTGAGTATCAGGCGTATTATGCTATCTACCGGGAACTGGTCAGCGTCAAAAAGGCGCTGGACGCCATGATAACCGACGAGAGCGAAAAGCAGCGCCGTATCGACCTGCTGAGCTATCAGGTGCAGGAGATCGACGATGCCGGCCTGACGGCAGGGGAGGAGCAGACGCTGGAAAGCCGCCGCAAAGTGCTGGCAAATGCTTCCACCATCCGAGACCGTATCGCACAGTGTTATGCGTTGCTCTCCGGCGGCGACGAGGCCCCGGGAGCTGTTGACCTTCTGGGCGAAGCCTCCAACGCTGTGGACGCAGCGGCACAGCTCGACGGAGAGCTGTCTGCCGGTGCGGGCCAGCTGCTCGACCTTTATTACACCGCGAAGGATGTCGCCGCAGACCTCATTGGCCGTCTGGATGCCTACGACACCAACGACGCAGAGCTGGACGAGATCGAGCAGCGCATCGACCTTATCTATAAGCTCCGGCGGAAGTACGGAGACACCGTAGAGGACATCCTCGCTTTCGGGGAGAGGGCGCGGAAAGAACTTGAGATGATACAGTCCTCTCAGGAGAGGGTAGAGCATTTGCAGAAAGAGCAGCGCCGCCTTTACACCCTCGCGCGGGAAAAGGCCGAAGCTCTGACCCAGACCCGTCTGAAAGCTTTTGATGAGCTGAACAAGCGTATCTCTGGCACGCTGGACTTCTTGAATATGCCGGGTGTGCGGATGACGCTTCGCCATTCGCGCGGCCCGCTGGCCAGCCATGGGCAGGATAGCGTCGAGTTCTATATCTCCACAAACCCCGGCGAAGCTCCGAAGCCTCTGGCAAAGATCGCCTCGGGCGGTGAGTTGAGCCGTATTACCCTTGCAATTAAAAACGCAATGGCTGATAAGGACGCCGTGCCGACCGTTATTTACGACGAGATCGACAGCGGCGTATCGGGCAAAGCAGCCAGCCGTATCGGCGAGGTACTGCGTCAGAGCGCCGAGGGCCATCAGATTCTCTGCATCACTCATACGGCGCAGATCGCTGCACTGGCCGACTGCCATCTGCTTATCCAGAAAAATATCACGAACGAGCGTACCTATACTGAGATACACCCGCTGGACGAAAATGGCCGTGTAGAGGCGCTGGCCCGCCTCATCTCCGGCGACCATGTCACAGAGCTTTCGCTGGCCAATGCCCGAGAAATGCTAGGCCGGAACGCAGAAAAATAAGAAAAAAGCCAGCGCTTGACATTCCGGCAGGGATGTGCTAAACTGAATCTCGTTGAAAGGCGAAGATGGGAACCGAGTACCCTGATGCGCTCTGCCCAGAGAGGCCCCGGCTGGTGAAAGGGGCTGCGGAGACGCAGGTGAAATACGTCCCTGAGCTGCAGGCTGAACGAATAGTAGGCTGTGCCGCGTGCGAGCGTTACAAACGCAGGAGTGTCACTCTACTCTGGGGTGCGCACTCGTGAGGCCGTTTCTGTGAAGAGGCGGCAAACAGAGGTGGTACCGCGAATTTTATCGCCCTCTGCCAAATTTATTTTGGCAGGGGGTGTTTTATTTTCCCTCTGCCCGACAAACAGGAGGAAATTTTTATGACTCTGTACGAAGAACTCAAGGCCCGCGGCCTCGTGGCTCAAATCACCGATGACGAGATCATCGACCTCATCAACAACGGCAAGGCCACCTTCTACATCGGCTTCGACTGCACCGCCGACAGCCTGACTGCCGGCCACTTCATGGCCCTGACCCTGATGAAGCGTCTGCAGATGGCAGGCAACAAGCCCATTGCCCTCATCGGCGGCGGCACCACCATGATCGGCGACCCCTCCGGCCGCACCGATATGCGCAAGATGCTGACCAAGGAGGACATCGCCCACAACGCCGCCTGCTTCAAGAAGCAGATGGAGAAGTTCATCGACTTCTCCGACGGCAAGGCTTTGATGCTGAATAACGCCGACTGGCTGCTGAACCTGAACTACGTCGAGCTGCTGCGCGATGTGGGCGCCTGCTTCTCCGTCAACAACATGCTGCGCGCCAAGTGCTATGAGCAGCGCATGGAGAAGGGCCTGTCCTTTCTCGAGTTCAACTACATGATCATGCAGAGCTACGACTTCTACTACATGTTCCAGCATTACGGCTGCAACATGCAGTTCGGCGGCGATGACCAGTGGAGCAATATGCTGGGCGGCACCGAGCTTATCCGCCGCAAGCTGGGCAAGGATGCTTATGCTATGACCATCACCCTGCTGACCGACTCTCAGGGCAAGAAGATGGGCAAGACCGCCGGCAACGCCGTCTGGCTCGACCCCAACAAGACCAGCCCCTTCGAGTTCTACCAGTACTGGCGCAACGTCGGCGATTCGGATGTCATGAAGTGCATCCGTATGCTGACCTTCCTGCCGCTGGAGCAGATCGACGAGATGAGCACCTGGAAGGACCAGCGCCTCAACGAGGCCAAGGAGATCCTCGCCTTCGAGCTGACCAAGATGGTCCACGGCGAAGAAGAGGCCGCCAAGGCCCAGAATGCAGCCCGCGCCCTGTTCAGCGGTGCTGCCGGTGATGCTGAGCATATGCCCAACACTCAGCTGACCGAGGCTGACCTGACCGACGGCTCCATCGGCATCCTGACCCTGATGGTCAAGGCTGGTCTGGCTGCTTCCAACGGTGAGGCCCGCCGTCTCGTCGTGCAGGGCGGTGTTCTGGTGGACGGCGAGAAGGTCGCTGCTCCCACGGTCAGCTTCACTGCTGAGCAGCTGTCCAAGGGCATTGTCATCAAGAAAGGCAAGAAGGTCTACCACAAGGTGAGCCTGTAAATCTTCTGATAAAATAAAAAGACCCGGCTGGTTTCTCTCCGCAGAGGGGAGACCCGCCGGGTCTTTTGCTGCAACAGCACCCATGCCTGTTTTATCAGACACGGGTGCTGCTTAATATCGTTGTTACAGTTCGTAAGCCTTTTTCAGGGCCTCATAGGCTGCGTCCTCGTTCTCCGAACGGACCAGAAGGGAAATATCCAAATCGCTGGTGGTGATGAGCAGAACTTCGATGCCTGCCATCGCCAGAGCATTCAGGGCGCGGGCTGCGACGCCGCAGCTGGTGACCATCTCCTCACCGAAGAGATTCAGCTTGGAGTAGCCCACACTGATGAGGGGAGAAGCCTTGGCGTCCTTGTCCAGATTTGCCGCAGAGATGGCCTTCATGACCAGCGGCAGGTCGCTGTTGGAAGCCGTGAAGCTGAAGTCCATACTGGTGCCGTGGGGAGCGCTCTGGCTGATCATATCCACCACGACGCCAGTGTCGGCGAAGATCTGCAGATAACGTGCCATCGTGTTGCCCTTGAACTCGGCATCCTGCACACTGATCATCATCAGGCTCGGCTCAATATTGATTTTGGATACACCGTACATAGTAAACACTCCATTCTGCCCATCGGGCGTTCTGATACAAGCTTTATGCAAGCTCCAAAAATTCGCTGTTGATGTAGGTCTGTGCCGTCTGGCGGATGTAATCGTACCCAAAAGAAGGATACGCGGCGCGAACACCATGGGCCTGTGCAAGCTCCGGCGTGTAATCCCGGAACAGATATGTGCGGACGTTAGACTTTCTGGCGTCATAGTGGGTCACTGTCACATGGAGCTTCGGGCCGCGCACTGCGCAATGGACGCTGCCGTCCGGCTCGGTGGTCTGCTCCAGGTCCAACGTCAAAATCGCGCCGAAAAGCTGGTCAGGCTTGCTTTGAGTGCTCAGGAAATTTCCCAGCGAATAGGCCACAAATACGTTCCGTCCATCGGCTGCGGTGCGCCATTCGGCGTCCTGCAGGACGTGCGGGTGGGTTCCGATGATCACATCCGCGCCCCAGTCGGCCAGAGACTGAGCTAAGGTGCGCTGCGCCTGTGTGATGTTGTGACTGTCCTCGACGCCCCAGTGTACACCGACTACCACAAAATCGGCCTCCTGCCGGGCCTCCCGCACCTGCTGTTCCATGACATCCTGCTGGCTGGTATAGATGATGTTTGCGGTCATCTTGCTGTTCCGGGGGATGCCGTTGGTGTGCTCGGTGTAGGAAAGGTACGCGATCTTTACGCCGTCTACAGTCTGGATGGGGATGCGGCCATAGTCCGCCTCGCCCTTCCACAGGCCGGTGGTGATCACATCCTCAGGCATCGTCTCCCAGAATCGGAGGGTGGCGGCAATGCCCGCAGCTCCCTTATCGTAGGTGTGATTGTTCGAGAGACTGAACACCCGGAAGCCTGCCCGGTAAAGCGCTTCGGCGCACTCGCCGGGGGTCGAGAAGCAGGGATAGGTAGAGGGCGCAAGCTCTTTGCTGCAGAGCGTCTCCTGATTGATCCAGTTGATGTCCTGCTGTGCATAGAAATCGAGCAGATTCCTATAGCAGTAATCGAAGCTGTATCCTTCGCCCTCTGCAGCCCGCCGGGCGGCCTGCGAATAGATGGGCTTATGAATGAGGTTGTCCCCTGTAGCCGAGAAGCGCAATGTCGTGACGACAGGCTGCGGCTCAGGCACAGCAAGCTCCTCCGAAACAGCAGGGGACTCCACCTCCGCTGCCGGAGGAACTGCATCCACGATGCGGCGGGGCCAGAAGCGCAGAGAGAGCAGCACCGATACAGCTACCAGCAGGACCCCCAGTGTGTACAGGGTGACGCCCTTATGCGAGGCGTGCTTTTGCGCGGAATGCCGACGGCGGGGAGGGGCTGCGTGCTTGGCCATAGGCTCGTCTCCTGACGCACGATACCGTGCCTTATGATGCCATGCGCAGAAAAGCTTACATCTCTGCGATCATGTTACTCATATTGTACAGGCCGGGCTCCTTTTTTGCAAGATAAACGGCAGCATTTATTGCGCCATTTGCAAAAATATTGCGGGAATATGCCGTATGGCGGAGGGTGATGACCTCATCCGGGCCGCAGAACAGCACCTCATGGTCGCCCACGATGCTGCCGCCGCGCACGGCGCTGATGCCGATCTCCTTGGGGTCGCGCTTCTGGCGGACAGCGGAACGGTCATAAACATAGTGGTATGCGCCATCGTTCTCTTCGTTGATGGCGTTAGCCAGCATCAGAGCCGTGCCGCTGGGAGCGTCCAGTTTGTTGTGATGGTGCTGCTCAACGATCTCGATGTCGTAGTTTGCGCCCAGAATGGCCGATGCACGCTTGCACAGCTCGGACAGGACGTTGATGCCCATGGACATATTGGCGCTCTTGAACACCGGAATGCTGCGGGAGAGCTGGACGATCTTCAGCTGCAGTTCCTCGGAAAGGCCGGTGGTGCAGACCACGATGGGCAGCTTGTGAGCCTCACAGTAGGGCAGAGCCTTCTCGACAGCCGCCGGGGCGCTGAAGTCGATGACGACGTCGCCCTTGCCGTCCAGCTTGTCCAGACTGTCGTACACGGGAATGCCGTTCATCTCGCCGTCCTTCATGTCGATGCCGGCCACGACGCGGCAATCCTCACGCTGGGCGATCATCTCGCACAGCACATGGCCCATCCTGCCGCCAATGCCCTGAATGATAATATCCGTCATTGTTATTATCCTCTTTTTTATCATACGGCAAATGCCCGGAGATCTGTCTCGCCGGGCATTTGCACATAAAATCGTTTATTCCTTGATAAGACCTGCATCCTGCAGAGCCCGCTCGATCTGTTCCTTGTGTGCGTCGCCGGGCTCCACGAGAGGCAGTCGGCACTCACCAGCCTCCCAGCCCAGCACGTTCATGGCGTACTTGACCGGGATGGGGTTGACCTCGCAGAAGAGCGCATCGCACAGGGGCAGCATCTCCAGCTGCAGCTCGCGGGCCTTGGCGGTATCACCGTCGAACCATGCCTTGCAGCAGTTGTGAACAAGCTCAGGTTTGACATTGGAGACGACGCTGATGACGCCCTTGCCGCCCAGAGACAGCAGGGGGACCACCTGGTCATCGTTGCCGGAGTAGATGTTCAGCTCGTCGCCGCAGAGGGCCGCAATCTTTGCCACCTGACCGATATTGCCGGAGGCTTCCTTGATGCCGTTGATGAGCGGGTGCCTGCTCAGCTCCTTGGCGGTCTCGGGGGCGATGTTCAGGCCGGTGCGGGAAGGCACGTTATACAGGATAACCGGAATGCCGCCGGCCTCTGCCATTGCGGTGAAGTGGGCGACAAGGCCAGCCTGAGAGGTCTTGTTGTAGTAGGGGGTCACCAGCAGCAGAGCGTCTGCGCCGCAGGCGGCAGACTTTGCAGCCAGAGCACAGCCGTGGTCGGTGTCGTTGGAACCGGCACCGGCGATGACAGGCACACGGTGACTCACAAGATCCACGGTATACTTGATGGCAGCCAGCTGCTCCTCGTCGGTCATGGTAGAGCACTCGCCGGTGGTGCCACAGATGACGATGGCGTCTGTGCCGCGGGCGATCTGATCCTCAACAATGCGGCCCAGCTCATCGAAATTAATGCTGCCGTCCTCGTACATCGGGGTGATGATGGCAACACCCGCACCAGTAAAAACAGGATTCTTCATAGCAAAAAACTCCTTTGCAGCGCGTTGAAGTTCAAAAAGCGCGCAGATCAGTCAAAATAGCCCTTGGCTGCCAGCAGCTCAGCCAGCAGCACTGCGCCGCCAGCAGCGCCGCGCAGAGTGTTGTGGCTCATGCAGGCGAACTTGTAATCAAACAGGGTGTCCTCACGCAGACGACCGATGCAGACGGCCATGCCGTGCTCGGTGTTGCGGTCCAGCTTGGGCTGGGGACGGTCGTTCTCCTCGAAGTAGTGGAGGAACTGCTTGGGTGCGCTGGGCAGGTCCAGTTCCTGTGCGGGACCGCGGAACTCGGCCCAAGCCTTGAGGATCTCTTCCTTGCTGGGCTTCTTATCAAAGCTCACGAAGACAGCGGCGGTGTGACCGTCAGAGACCGGCACACGGAAGCACTGGGCAGTGATGACAGGCTTCTCGGCGTTGACAATGTGGTCGCCCTCAATATGACCCCACAGCTTGAGAGGCTCACGCTCACTCTTTTCTTCCTCGCCGCCGATGTAGGGGATGACGTTGTCGATGATCTCAGGCATCCGGTCGAAGGTCTTGCCGGCACCGGAAATGGCCTGATAGGTGCAGACCAGAGCCTTGCTGACGCCGAAATCCTTCATCAGGGGGTGCAGGGCAGGGACATAGCTCTGCAGGCTGCAGTTGGACTTGACGGCGATGAAGCCGCGCTTGGTACCCAGGCGCTTGCGCTGAGCGGGGATGATGTCGATGTGGTCGGCGTTGATCTCAGGCACGACCATCGGCACATCCGGAGTGAAGCGGTTTGCGCTGTTGTTGGAGACGACGGGGCATTCTGCCTTGGCGTAAGCCTCTTCCAGAGCCTTGATCTCGTCCTTCGGCATATTGACGGCGCAGAAGATAAAGTCCACCTGAGAGGCGACCTCCTCCACCTTGGATGCATCCAGCACCACCATCTTCTTGACGCTCTCCGGCATCGGGGTGGTCATGGCCCAGCGAGAACCGACAGCCTCCTCATAGGTCTTGCCGGCGCTCCGGCCGGAAGCGGCCAGAGTCGTCAGCTTGAACCAGGGATGATTTTCGAGCAGAGTAACAAAACGCTGGCCTACCATACCGGTGGCACCGACGACGCCCACTTTATATTGTTTATCCATTTCCAGCACCTTTCCTTTCAAAAAAAGCCAATTCGCATAAGACTCCGCTTGCAAAGCAGACGTCTATGCAATATAATAGATACCGCTATACAGATTTTATGATAACATTGATACGGCATTCGTGTCAATCATCGGAAAGGCAAATGCTAACTATGTTAAAAAAAGATTTTTGGTATGATTTACCCAAAGAGCTCATTGCACAGGAGCCTGTGTCCCCCCGTGATGCGGCCCGTCTGATGGTCCTGAGCCAGAAAGACGACAGCATCCAGCACCGCATCTTCCACGACCTGCCCGAATACCTCGAGCCGGGCGACCTGCTGGTGGTCAACAACTCCAAGGTCCTGCCCGCCCGCATCGTGGGCATCAAGCAGCCCACGGGTGCTGTCTGCGAGCTGCTGCTCCTGCGGCAGGTGAAGGGCGACCAGTGGGAGTGCCTTGCAAAGCCCGGCAAACGGATGCAGCCCGGTACCAAGGTCAGCTTTGGCGACGGCAGCCTGACGGCCATCGTGGACGAGACGCTGGAAGACGGCAATAAGTTCGTCACCTTCTACTATGACACCGAGACCCTCTACGAGAAGCTGGACGAGTTCGGCAAGATGCCTCTGCCGCCCTATATCACCAAGCAGCTGGACGACCAGAGCCAGTATCAGACCGTCTATGCCAAGGAGCTGGGCAGCGCTGCCGCTCCCACAGCCGGCCTCCACTTCACGCCAGAGCTGATGGATACCATCCGCGCCAAGGGCGTCAACATCACCGAGGTGACGCTCCATGTCGGCCTCGGTACCTTCCGCCCCGTGCAGGAAGACGAGATCTCCGACCACAAGATGCACAGCGAGTGGTACTCCGTCAGCGAGGAGACTGCAAAGCTCATCCATGATACCAAGGCCGCAGGCCATCGTGTCATCGCCGTGGGCACCACCAGCTGCCGCACGCTGGAAGCTGTCGCCGCCAAGTACGGCGAGATCAAAGCCTGCAGCGGCAACACCGACATCTTCCTCTATCCCGGTGTCAAGTTCAACTGCATCGACGGCCTTATCACCAACTTCCATCTGCCCGAAAGCACCCTCATCATGCTGGTGTCGGCGCTGTATGGCTACGAAAAGACGATGGCCGCCTATAAGGTGGCTGTCGAGCAGAAATATCGGTTCTTCAGCTTTGGCGATGCGATGCTGATCTTGTAACTATTATAGCGCTTCGCCGCTGTAATATCCCGACTCTGTATCCGCAGCGAGAGCATACGCCCCCTGCGGCAGGATGCACGGCTGTTTTCCGTGCGCAGAAAGGAAAATATTATGCCTTCTTTGACGACCTACAAGCTGCTCAAGCAGGAGCACAACGCCCGGCGGGGCGAGTTCAAGACCATACACGGCACGGTGCAGACCCCCGCATTCCAGAATGTTGCCACCGCCGGCGCCATCAAGGGCGGCCTGTCTGCCCATGACCTGAAGGACATCGGTGCGCAGGTCATGCTCTGCAACACCTACCATCTGCATCTGCGTCCCGGCGACAAGCTGGTGGCAGAGATGGGCGGTCTGCACAAGTTTACCCGCTGGAACGGCCCCATCCTCACCGACAGCGGCGGATTTCAGGTGTTCAGCCTCGCAAAGCTGCGCAAGATCACCGAGGAGGGCGTGACCTTTGCCTCTCACCTCGACGGCCACCGCATCTTCATGGGTCCCGAGGAAAGTATGCAGATCCAGGCAAACCTTGGCTCTACCATCGCCATGGCCTTTGATGAGTGCGTCGAGAACCCCGCCCAGCACGATTACTCCAAAGCCAGCTGCGAGCGCACCACCCGCTGGCTCAAGCGCTGCAAGGATGAGATGGCCCGCCTGAAGCATGAAGGCATCTCCGTCAACCCCGACCAGCTGCTCTTCGGCATCAATCAGGGCTGCACCTTCGCCGACCTGCGCGTGGAGCACATGAAGCAGATCGCCGACCTGGACTTGGACGGCTACGCCATCGGCGGCCTCGCTGTGGGTGAGCCCACTGAGGTGATGTACGAGATGATCAGCGCGGTCGAGCCCTATATGCCCAAGGATAAGATCCGTTACCTGATGGGCGTAGGCACTCCCGGCAACATCATCGAGGCCGTCTCCCGCGGCGTGGACCTCTTCGATTGCGTCATGCCCAGCCGCAATGCCCGCCACGGCCACCTGAACACCTGGGGCGGCATCATCAACATCAAGAACGCCAAGTACGAGCGTGACGAGCGCCCCATCGACCCCGCCTGCGGCTGCCCGGCCTGCCGGAACTACTCCCGCGCCTATATCCGCCACCTGTTCAAGGCAGAGGAACTGCTGGGTATGCGTCTGGCCGTCATGCATAACCTCTGGTTCTACAATCACCTAATGGAGCGCATCCGCGATGAGCTGGATGCAGGCACCTTTACCGCCTTCCATGACCGATATGTCAAGCTGCTCGACACACGAATTTGAGATTTAGCCTTGAAACATGCCGGATAAGCGCGTATAATAAGGTCATATGAATTTGAGAGGAGATTTTGCCCCATGCAATTTCTGACTACGACCGAAAGCTACATCAGCCTTTTCTTTACTCTGGCTCTGATGCTGGTGATGCTCTACTTCATGATCTACCGTCCCCAGAAGAAGCAGGAGAAGAAGGACGCTGCAATGCGCTCTTCTCTGGAGATCGGCGATCAGGTCACCACCATCGGCGGCGTCATCGGCCGTGTGGTCGCCATCAAGGACGACACCTTTGTGCTGGAGACTGGCGCTGACCGTGTGAAGATCCGCTTCACCAAGAACGCCATCAGCTCTGTCGAGAAGCTGAACATGGACAACGCCCCCAAGAAGTAATAATTTTCCGGATTCGTGCTTTGAACGCGTCTCCCTGCATACAGTAGGTGCAGGGAGGCGCGTTTTTATGTCTGATACCAAGAAATTCCCGGCGATAGGGCTGCTGGTCGTTTTGGGAGTGGGCAGTGCGGCAGCAGCCGTGAGCCTGGCAGGGTTCGGCTGGCTGATGGTCAAACAGGGCCTGACGCAGGAAGCCGCTGCTCCGCTGGCCACGGCGGCAGTCTGTCTCGGCAGCTTTCTCAGCGGTCTGCTGATGGCCATTCTGCAAAAGGGCAAAGGGCTCGTCTGGGGTGCAGCGGAAGGAGCACTCTTTGCAGGGCTGCTTTTTATTCTGGGTACACTGTACCAGAGCGAGTGGGAAACGATGCAGTTCGTCCGGGCAGGGCTTGTCCTGCTGATAGGGGTTCTGGGTGGGATCCTCGGAATGCTGCGCGCGGAGCGAAAGCGGCGCTGAATGCTCAGTCCACGCTACAGCGGCCATACACAACAAAAGCAGGAGGGAAAAAGCACGATGTGGGTCTATCAGGAAACGAAAACAAATGCAGCGGCGCTTGTGCCGACGCTGCCGGAAGATACAGCGGGCGAGTCTCTGGCAGAAAAAGAAGCCATGACGCCTGTCTCCGAGCCGTTGGCGGAGATTCCGCCTCAGAAAGCTCCCCGGCGGAAGCCCTTCCAGGCCAGCCGGGACTGCATCCTGCTTGCGGCAGCCTATCTCTTCGGTACGCTGATGGCGGGCGTCCTGCAGGCACTGTGCGATTCTGAGGAGATGGAGACGCTGGCCTATTATCTGGACTGCTGGCGCGGAGTGTTCGCGGCGTCCAGTACAGCACAGGCGGTGGGACTGTTCGGGGCAGAGCTGGCTGTCGTCCTCGGGGCGGCGGCAGTGTTTCTTCTGCTGGGGCTCTCGGCAGTGGGGCCGCTGCCTATCTTTCTGTTTGCGATGTTATACGGGACAGGCTCCGGCCTGCTCTCGGCGCAGCTTCTGAATAACCTCGGGGCAAAACAGCTCGTTCTCTTTTTGCTCACCGCCAGCCTGCCGACCGCGCTGGCGACGGGTGCGCTCTGTTTGTTCGGTGCCTCGGCTCTGCAGGTCAGCAGCCGAATCCATGCGTTCTCTTTCGGTAGAGGGGATAAGGGAAGCCATCCGGCAGGAGCACGGCTCCTGGTGGGGCAATTCGCCTTACTGGCGGTCTGTCTCTGCCCGCTCTGCGGTGCGGCCACCGGCCTTGCATGTCTTGCAAATCGTCTGATGCAGGCCAGATAAGCGCCCGGCTTTCTTGCGGCCTCGGGCCGGATGTGGTATGATAGAGAAAATGATTTTCATGAAATGAAAACAGGGAGTCCAGAATGAAAGAACCGAAGCTGAAAACCGTATACGTCTGCTCCAACTGTGGAGAGACAAGCCCCCGCTGGATGGGCCGCTGCCCCAGCTGCGGCAGTTGGAACACCATGAATGAGGATGTGGTCGCCGAAGCGCCCAAGGCCGGGCTTTCCGGCGGCAAAGCCGCTGCGCCTGTCCGGCAGGAGGGCGTCACCTCGCTGACGGCAAGGCGTCTGGCCGACATCAGCACGACCGAGGAAAAGAGCCGCATCCTGACGGGCATTTCCGAGCTTGACCGCGTTTTAGGCGGCGGCATCGTGTTGGGCGGCGTCGTACTGCTGAGCGGTGAGCCGGGCGTGGGCAAATCTACGATGCTTTTGCAGCTCTGCGGTGCCATCTCCAACCAGCACACGGTGCTGTATATCACGGGCGAAGAGTCCGTCCGTCAGGTCAAGCTGCGTGCGGCCCGCCTGAAAGTCCCGCAGGATAACATCTATCTGGCGGCAGAAAACGACGTAGACGAGATCTGCGGCCTCATCGAGAAAGAAAAGCCGGAACTGGTCGTCATCGACTCCATCCAGACCATGCGGTGTATGGACATCTCGTCTTCGTCCGGCACGGTCAGTCAGGTGAAAGAGAGTGCGGCCCGCCTGCTGGCCGTCGCTAAAAAACAGGAGATCCCGATGTTTATCGTGGGCCATGTCAACAAGGACGGCGCTATCGCAGGCCCGAAGGTCATGGAGCACATCGTGGATACGGTTCTTTACTTTGAGGGAGACAAAATGCTGCCATACCGCATTCTGCGTGCGGCTAAGAACCGCTATGGCTCCACCAACGAGCTTGGTATGTTTGATATGACAGGGCAGGGCCTTGAGGAAATCGAAAATCCGTCCCAGATGCTCCTGGAAGGCCGTCCGCTGGGCGTTTCCGGGAACTGCGTCGCCTGTACCATGGAAGGCAGCCGCCCCATTCTGAGCGAGATACAGGCCCTTGCGACCAAGACGAATTTCCCGGCACCCCGGCGGGCCTGCAGCGGCTATGACTACAACCGCATGAACCTGCTCATCGCCGTGCTGGAAAAGCGTGCAGGTTATTTCTTCGGCAATCTGGACGTGTATATTAACATCGTCAGCGGCATCACCCTGCGGGATACCGCCTGCGACCTTGCCGTCTGTCTGAGCATGGTGTCGTCGCTTCTGGACTGCCCCGTGAGCGATAAGCTCATTGCCATCGGTGAGGTCGGCCTTGGCGGCGAGGTGCGCAGTGTACCGAATCTGGAGCAGCGTCTGCGGGAAGCGGAACGTATCGGCTTTGAGCGTGCCGTCGTACCAAAGCACAGCCTTGCACATCTGAACGCCGCCGATTATCCCGGCATGAAGCTTGTCGGTGCCGCCTATATCTCGGACGCCATCCATGCCCTGAAATCCGACCGTCTGTGACCATAAAAAGAGGAAACTATGTCGATTTATCTGGACGAGAAAAATCCCGAAAAACATAAGCCTTTTGATGATGCCTCGCCGGACATCGTCGCGTATGTGCGCTATCTGGAAGTCATCGCAGGCAAAAGCCCCAACACGGCCTTCAGCTATTACTGCGACCTACGCAATTTCAGCCGCTTTATGAAGCGCCGGCGCGGCCTTGTAACAGACGATACCGAAATAAAGGACATCGACCCCAAGGGGCTCGATACGGCTTTCTGGGGCAGTGTGACCAAGGAAGACGTTTATGAGTATCTGTACTTTCTGAACAGCGAGTGCGGCAACAAAAAGTCTTCGACGGCCCGGCGGCTGGCAAGTCTCCACGGCTTTTATGATTATCTGGTCAATCAGGTAGATTTGCTCAAAGAGAATCCGACGGCATCCATCAAGCCACCCAAGCAGGATAAAGTCCTTCCCAAGTACCTGACGGCAGAGCAATCCATGGACCTTCTGGAAAGCACCCAGACCCAGAGCGATTTCCTGGAGCGGGATTACTGCATGGTCGTGCTGTTTCTGAACTGCGGGATGCGTCTTTCGGAGCTTGTCGGCATGGACCTCGGCGACATCGACATGGAACAGCGGCAGATCCGTTTGTTTGGCAAAGGCCATAAAGAGCGGATGGTCTACCTGAATGATGCCTGCAAGGAGGCATTGCAGATTTATCTGAACAAGCGCAACACGATGGAGGGTCTGAACCCCAAAGAGAGAGCTGTCTTTATCACCCGGCGGCGCAAGGAGCGAATCTCAAACCGCAGGGTAGAGCAGCTGGTCACCGGCGCCATGAAAGCAGCGGGTCTGCGCGGTTTTTCCACCCATAAGCTCCGCCATACTGCCGCGACGCTGATGTATCAGACTGGCAACGTGGATATTCTGACCCTCAAACAGCTTCTGGGCCACAGCAGCGTCGGCACGACACAAATTTATACACACCTGCAGGAATTTCAGGTGCGTGCAGCGATTGAGCAGAATCCGCTGGGTGAAGTTAAGAAGGCAAGCTTGGATACAACGTCAAAGAAGACAGGGGAGAGCAAGGGAGAATTTGCCGATTCTCCGTCGGATGAGCCTGAAAATGATGCACCGGACGGCCCGATGGAAGCCTTTGAGGATGCCGCACAGGAGGGTTTCCGGGTGGATGTGTCGAGCCTTGCCGATATGGAGAACACCGACAAATGATGACATGGGTACAAACGCAGAAGCTTCGGCGTGATGAGGCCTCGCTGATGACAGAATGGCAGACACGCTGGGCGCAGTCTGCCTGTTTTAATGCCGACGGTGTTGTGGACTATGAGCGCTGGTCAGCACTTCCGGACAGAAAACATATCGTTGTACTGTTAAAAGAAACGAATGGGCTGCACGGCAGCCTCGTGGAGTTTCTTTATCATGGAGGCAGCAAAACCTACTACAGGACGTGGAATAATGTCGCACGCTGGGCAAATATGATTTTGAACGGTACATACTGGAAATTTGTTCCAAAATCTTCGCTGGACGATATGGTGCGGAATATCGCTGTGGTAAACCTGAAAAAGTGTCCGGGCGGTGCCATCGCAAGCTCAAAAGCGGTACGGCAGGCCGCCCGGCAAGATGCGGACCTGTTAAAGTGTCAGATACAGCTTTATGAGCCGGATATTATCCTGACCGGCGGCTGGGGGCTGGTATCGAACATTTTACATGATGAGATATTTGCAGATGATGCTGAATGGATCAGACCCCATGAAGAGACTGCATTGTGGTATTACAAAAGCAGTTTGGTCTGCACAGGTAAAGAAACGCTTGTTGTAAGTATGCCGCACCCGAATCGAGCGGCAAAGAACTGGACATTAGAGTTAGAAAAGGTTTTACGAGCAACCGGACGATTGTAAAACAAAAAAGCTGACCAAACATACAAAGCAATGCATTCAAATAACACAACTGTACAAAACGCGAAAAAACGGCCCAGCCAGCCCAAAAGGCTCAGAAACCGCCGGAAAGGCCCGAAATTCGGAAAAGAGGGCTTTTTCACTCCCCTATATTTCGTATAACCTGCATTATACGAAATATTATGAAAATCAAAAACAGAGGCCCCCTTCTCCTGCGTTCCGTCATCGGTGCAGGTTTTGGGAGCCTCTGCTGTTCTTTTATATCATTTCGTTTGGGACGCGTGGATCGCCTGCCAAGCAGGCATCATAAAATACAGCTGGACAAGACCGCTTTCATGCGAGCGTCCATTGCATCAGACTTTACAGCGGTGTATCCAGCGGCTGTGTTCCGAAGTACGCGCAGATCGCTTCATAGTAAGCGCGCGCCACTGTCTTACAGCCTTCTTCGCTACCAAACTGTGCAACGTCCTCTTCGCTGGTCACAAAGCACTGTTCTGCCAGAACCGCCGGACAGTTTACATCTTCCAACAAGGTAAAGCTTCGCTCGTCCCTTACTTCGGTATGGGTGCTCTCTACAAGCTGCTTTACCTCGCCCCGATAATAAATGTACCGGATGCCGCCGTGGCCGCGGAGCTTTGCGCCTGCGGCCTGCATTCCCTGCGCCAGCTGCTGCGCGAAGTAATAGCTCTCCTGATGCCATGTACGGCCCGGAACGGACGGATAACACTCAAAGCCTGCAGCGGTAGATCCTTCCGGCGCGGAGTTGCCGTGGATGGACAGCAGCAGCTGCGGGCTCTGGGCATTGATGGCCTCTGCCCGCTCGCTGGGCTTTGCGGTGACATCATAGCTTTCACGGGAGCGCAGCGGGATGTAATTAGGGTCGGCCTCCAGCAGCGCAAGCAGAGCCTCGGAGGTCTGGGCCGTCATCTCTTTTTCTTCGACGACTCCCCTTGCGCCCGGGTCGCTCCCGCCGTGGCCGGCATCAATGCAGACCCGGTAGGGCGGGTCGCCCACCACAGGCCGGAAAGGTTCTTCCCCGCTCTCATTTTGCCCGGAGCCGAACAGCGCTGCTTTCCAAAGGAAAAATGCTGCACTGAAGCAGACGACGCACACCAAAAGGCCGATGACCGTCGCAGTGGACGGGCCGCACTGTTTTCTCCGGCGTGCGTGTCTTGGATTTGAACGTCCTGCCATCGGCTTACTTCAGCTCGACGACGGTCACGCCGCTCTCGCCCTCGCCGTAACGGCCCAGACGGAAGCTCTTGACCATTCGGTTTCCCCGCAGATGCTTATGGATCGCAGTGCGCAGTGCGCCGGTACCATTGCCGTGGATGAGATATACCACAGTCTGGCCGTTCAAAATCGCACGGTCGATGAAGGAATCCACCTCCGGCAGCGCCTCGTCTACGGTAAGACCCAGCAGGTTGCATTCCATCTTTGCCGTGCGCTGCACGCGCTCTACCCTGCCATTGGGCCGGTTAGCATCGCCGGTCAGGCGGGAGTAACGCTGCTGTGCCTTGGTCTGAGGCTTCGTCTCCTTGACCAGCTTTTCCGGCTGCTTGAGGCCTTTGAGCGGCACTTTCGTCTTGATGATGCCGGCCCGTACGAGAACATCGCCGTTTTTATCCGGCAGAGAGAGTACGGTAGCCAGCTGGTTCAGTTCTGCGATGCAGACCTCCTGCCCTACCTTGACTTCCTTCAGCGAAACGAACTCCTTGACCGGATTGTGTACCACTTCAGTCCCCATAAAGAGCTTTTCGGACTCTTTCTTGGCGATTTCACGGGCGCGCTGGGCCTTCTGCTGGGTGCTCATCCGCTCGTCTTTCTGGATCTGGCGCAGCTCATCCGTCAGAGCGTAAGCCTTGCTCTCGACCTCCTGCGCCAGTGCGCGGGCCTTGGCGCGGGCAGCTTCCAGCTCATTCTCGCCCTGCTGGATAAGCTCATCGCGCTTCTGACGGGCTGCATCCAGCTGGTGGGCGGCCTCGTTTTTCAGGCCTTCCACCTCGTCCTGACTGGCTTTGAGCTGGAGCTTCAAATCATCCAGCTGGCCCAGAACGGCGTCCAGACGCTTGTCTTCTGCGGACAGATGCTGCTGTGCAGCCTCAATGACCCGCTCCGGGATACCGAGCTTTTCGCTGATAAGGAAAGCGTTGGACTTGCCCGGAACGCCGACGCTGAGCTTATAGGTGGGGCGCAGCGTCTCCAAATCGAACTCGCAGCTGGCGTTGACGACGCCCTTTGTCTCGAGAGCGAACACCTTCAATTCTGCATAGTGCGTTGTGGCCATCAGGAGCACACCGCGGCGGCGCAGCTCTTCGATGATGGCAACAGCCAGTGCCGCACCCTCCGCCGGGTCGGTACCAGCGCCAAGCTCATCCAGAAGCACCAGCGTGTGGGGCATGGCAAGCTCAAGGATGCCGGTGATCTTCTTCATATGACCGGAAAAGGTGGACAGGCTCTGCTCGATGCTCTGCTCATCGCCGATGTCCACGAGGAATTCGTCGAAGACACAGATCTCACTGCGCTCATCCGCCGGGATGAGGAAGCCGCACTGTGCCATCGCGCAAAGCAGACCGGCCGTTTTCAGAGTGACGGTCTTACCGCCGGTGTTGGGGCCAGTGATGATGAGCGAATCATATTCCCTGCCCAGCGAAATATCGACAGGAACGCACTTCTTTGCGTCGATGAGCGGATGACGCGCCCGGATGAGCGAGAACGACGTATCCGTCCGGACAGTGGGTTTGAACGCCTTCATATCCAGTGCAAGGCGGGCTTTTGCAAGCAGGACGTCGATTTCCAGCATGGCCTTATAGCTGTACTGGAACTGCGGCTCAATGGCTGCGACCTGACCGGTAAATGCTACCAGGATACGCTCGATCTCCTGGGCTTCCTGTGCGCGGTACTGAAGGATGCGTGCGTTTGCCTCCACAACAGCCTGAGGCTCGACGAAGACGGTCGCACCGGTAGACGAGACGTCATGGATGATACCGCTCACCTCTCCGCGATACTCGCTTTTGACAGGAACGACATACCGGCCATTTCGGATGGAGACGACGCTCTCCTGTAAGTACTTGGAGGTGTCCATATTCCGGACCATGCTTTCCAGACGGTCGCGGATGCTGTTTTCAGTCGCACGAATCTTCTTGCGCAGGTCGTTCAGGGTGTGCGATGCCGTATCTGCCATCGCATCCGGTGCAAGGATGGCACTCGAAATTTGCTGCTCAAGGCCCGGCTGAGGAGCCAGCGCATAGAATAAGTCGTCCGTCGGAAGTGCATCGTGTTCCGAAGAGCCATACCAGCTGACGAGGTTTTGAAAGTTGCGAAGCGCACCGGCCACCATCAGCAGTTCACCCATTGAAAGGACACCGCCCTTGACGGCGCGGGCGGCCAGCTGACTGACGCCCTCTACTCCACCGAAGCGGGGCGAGCCGTTCTTGATGAGCAGTGAATTGATAGCATCGGTCTGTTCCAGCGCATACCGCACTTCATCGGGGTCGCACTGAGGCTCAATGGCAAGGAGCTTTTCGCGGGACTCTTTGCACACACAGCCCTCCGCCGCCCGGGCAATGATCTTGTCCAGTTCCAGCGTTTTCAAATAACTTGTTTCCATAGTAATTCCTTATATCAAATCGATTTCAAATGGTTATGGCAGGACGGATCTCAAAAAGGCGTAGCTTTTCAACGGCTTGTCCAGATGGGTCAGCGCATATTGCTCTGCTGCTGTAGAGAGTTTCGCCAGACTGCCGACGGAAATACGGAAGCCGAATATCTTTTTATCTTCTACCAGACAGATATGCCGCAGCGCAAACAGCGCCCCGGCGTCCAGATTGCACTTTTTCCCCGCCTTTTGGGCGCAGGATTCGCAGAGCAGACAGCCCTCCGCCGGGTCGAGATAAAAGGCAGGGCCGTCGTAGGTGCCGCAGTCGCGGCAGTAGACCAGCTGCGGCAGAAAACCGCACTCACTCATGGTGCGCAGCTCAAATACAGCCTTGATGACCCGGAGGTCGGCCTTTTTCTCGCTTATCATGTAAAAGCAATTCAGGAGAAGCCTCAGTTCTTTTGCGGCTTCGTCTCCTGTGGGCGAAAGCGCCGAGGCCATTTCCGCCATATACATGGCAAGGCTCATCCCTTCGATGGAGGACGAGATGCCATGGAAGACGTTTTTGACATCCGCCTCTCGCACTGTATACATATTCCGTCCGGGGACAAGCACGAACTCCGAGTAACAAAAAAGCCCGCAGGCGCTGAACAGTTTGCTTTTCAGCCGCAGGCTGCTCTGCGCAGAGGCCGAGATGACTCCCAGCCCCGGCGTCAGAAGCGTGATGATCCGGTCTGATTCTTTATACCGGGTCTCTTTCAGGACAAGGCCCGGGGTCACAATGGTATCCATCTGTTTTTTCTCCTGCCGGGGCGGTGAGCCGCTGCTGAGCGAGCTGCCGCCTGTAGTCCAGATAACACAGAATATCACCGGTGCAGGCAAACGTCTGCCAGCTGAGTTCCACATCCATCGGACAACGCTCCTTTCCTTAAGGTATAGTGTCACCTCTATGGTACTGCGCTATCCCCGGGAAATCTGTCCTGTTATGAGGCTCAGCGGTTGGGCTGCTGCTTAAAGCCGAAATTGTTGAGCATGAACTCGTTATCGCGCCAGTCGGCTTTGACCTTCACCCAGCACTGTAAGTTGACGCGGCAACCGAGGAATTCCTCGCAGTCGGTGCGGGCTGCACTGGCGATCTTCTTCAGCATCGCGCCGCCCTTGCCGATGACCATGCCCTTGTGGCTCTCCCGCTCACAGTAGATGTTCACGTCGATGTCCACGAGGTCGGTGCCGGGGCGCTCCTTAAAGCGCTCGACCACGACCGCAATGCCGTGCGGGATCTCGTCCCGCATATAGAGCAGAGCCTTTTCGCGAATAACTTCCGCTACAAGCTCCTTCTCAGGCATATCGGTGTAGGCATCATCGTCAAAATAATGTGGGCCTTCCACGGCATAGCGGCTCAGGGCGTCGAACAGTTCCTCGCAGTGGTCATTATCGCGGACACTGACGGTATAGACATCATCAAAGACGCCCAGGGCCTTCAGCTCCGCCTTGCGGGCCTCGAGGTCCGCCGGGTCCTTGACGAGGTCGGTCTTGTTGATGACCGCGATGGCCGGGCCGCCCTTTTTCAGAGCCTCGACCAGAACCATCTCCGATTCATTCAGCGCGCCGTAGGGCTCGAACAGCATCATGGACACATCGACGTCAGCAATGGAGTCGCTGGCCGTCTTGTCCATCCGTTTGCCCAGCTTATTGTGGGGCTTATGCACGCCGGGGGTATCCAGCAGAACGTACTGCAAAGGCCCCCGGGTGATGACGCCAGTAATACGGGTACGGGTGGTCTGGGGCTTGGAGGTGACGATAGCCACCTTCTCCCCCACCAGCAGATTCGTCAGGCTGGACTTGCCCACGTTTGGGCGGCCAATGACCGCCACGAACACAGAGGATGTATCATAATGGCCCTGGATCGGTGTTTCGTTTTTCAAAATAGAACTCCTGTCTTTTTATTCCGTGTAGCTCACCGTGCGGGGCAAACCCAGCTGGATGAGGACAGCTTCTTCCTTCTCACGCATCCGCATGGCTTCCAGACCACCGTTCTCGTGGTCATAGCCCAGCAGATGGAGCATGGAGTGGACCGTCAGGAAAGCGACCTCTCTCTGCAGCGGATGGCCGTAGAGAGTCGCCTGCTCCTGTGCGCGTTCCATGCTGATGACGATGTCGCCCAGCATCTTGCAGCCGTTGTTCTCGTCCACGTCATAGACGCCGTTCTCCCCCAGAGGGAAGCTCAAAACATCCGTGGGCATCGGCTTGTTGCGGTACTGGTTGTTCAGCTCAGCAATGGCTGCGTTGTCCACGAAGGTCACGCTGATCTCCGCCGGGTCGTCAAAATGCTCATATTCCAGCACAGCGTTGCAGGCGCGGCGGATGAGGATGCGAAGGCCCGAGGGGACCTTGATCGCTTTCTGCGAGTTGGTGATCAAAACTTTATTGGACATAAATCGTCCGCTCCTTTCGTTTCTACATTCTTACATTCTATTGAGCGAATACCCCGATTTCTGTGGTATGCCGCCGGAGTTGTTTTTTTCAGTGTTTAGCCGGGTGGGCAGCGGCCTCGTAGGCTTTGATGATCTCCTGCACCAGACGGTGGCGCACCACATCTTTTTCAGTGAAGTAGCACTGCGCGATGCCGTTCACGCCCTTGAGGACCTGAAGTGCATCCACAAGGCCGCTGCGGGTGCGGTCGGGCAGGTCGATCTGAGTGACGTCGCCGGTAACGACCACTTTAGAGCCGACGCCCATACGGGTGAGGAACATCTTCATCTGCTCCGGGGTGGTGTTCTGCGCTTCGTCGAGGATGATGAAGGAATCGTCCAGCGTCCGACCGCGCATATAGGCCAGCGGTGCAACCTCGATGATCTGCTTTTCCACGAGACGCTCATAGGTCTCTGCGCCCAGCATATCGAACAGGCCGTCGTACAGAGGCCGCAGATAGGGGTCTACCTTCTGCTGCAGGTCACCCGGCAGAAAGCCCAACTTCTCGCCTGCCTCCACCGCCGGGCGGGTCAGCACGATGCGGGAAACATCTTTGGCCTTGAACGCTTTGACAGCCATGGCCACAGCAAGGTAGGTCTTGCCGGTACCCGCCGGGCCGACACCAAAGGTGATGGCGTTGTTCCGGATGGAGTTGAGGTACTCTTTCTGACCCAGGGTCTTGGGACGGATGGGCCGGCCTTTGACCGTCACCGTCACGAAATCTTCGGTCAGCTCCCGGACGCGCTTTTCCTCACCGTCATGCGCAAGGCTCAGGCAGTAGCGCACCGTCTGGTCTTCCAGCGGTGTATGGTTCTCGATAAGGAGAAGCATCCCCTCCACAGCACGGGCCGCAGCTGCAACATTGGCCGGTTCGCCCGAAATGCGCAGCATCGTACCGCGGCACACCGCCGTTACCGAAAATTCTTTCTCCAGCATACGGATGTTCCGGTCACAGTTCCCGAATACGGCGGCTGCGATCTCTACGCTGTCTAATTCAATGCTCTTTTCTGCCATGCGGCTCCTCCTGAATGTCACTAGATTCTGCCTCTATTGTACCACCAAAACAGCGCGAAGAAAACTATGAAAATTGCACAAAATTTTTCAACCGCATATGGCGGTTTGGCAGAACACTCGAAACCTGCTCTATCAGCCTTTTCAAAGCCGTCTCTGGGGCAGCTGTTTCGATTGCATTTTGATATTTTTGTGGCCCGCGCAACACATATTGAGAGGATTCTTGTCATTTCACTATAAAAATGGTATAAATTTGATAATGAGTTCCTATTTCGAGTATTTTCTTTTTATGATTGGTTCGAGGTGAAACATATGTCCAAACCCACACGCGCTTCCATTATCATCCGTGAGGGCCGGAAGCGTGCCGGGCTCACGCAGCAGGAGCTTGCAGATAAGCTTGGCATTACAACGGGTGCAGTCAGCAATTATGAAAACGGCGTAAGCTTCCCCAAAGCAGAGATAGCCTTCGGACTTTGCGACATCCTCGATATAACACCTCGCGAATTATTTGAGAGTGAGTGAGATTGAGAACGCTCGGCGTCCCAGCCAAACAAAAATCCCCGAAAAGCCAGGCGCGAAGCCACTTTTCGGGGATTTCACTTTGGAGCTACTGATCCGATTCGAACGGACGACCTGCTCATTACGAGTGAGCTGCTCTACCGGCTGAGCCACAGTAGCACATTGCGATCTCTGCAACGTGTGATATTTTACCATAAAAGCCGGGAGCTGTCAAGATTGATTCGCAACTTTATCCCTCTGTGTTTGATTTAGCTCCTTTGCAAGGACGCGGCTCAGCTCACAGACCACAAAGCAGCAGCCGAGAAACACCAGCAGCGCACAGTCGGGCGGGAGGCGGCGCATCGTGGTCACGCGGCCGCACAGGCTGCTGAACGTCTCCTGCGCCCGCTGAGGAAGCAGAAGATAGAATATCAGCAGCGAAAGCGGCAGATGGAGCAGCCGGGCGCGGTAGAGCTGGCGGAGGGTCATCTCGGGCGGGCAGATGGTCCGCACCTGCATCAGAACAGAAAGCCCCTGCACGCTCAGCGCCGCGCAGCACAGCATACTGGCGAACCGGCCGCTTTTCGCAGCCAGGTCACAGCCGGAGCAGACCTCTAAAAGCATCGCGCAGAAAACGCCTGCACCGGAGGGCAGCACTTTCCCCGCTCCTGCGGCCAGCATCCGGAAAAACAGGACGAAGCCGCAGAGCTTGAGGTAGGTCTGGGACGCCTGCGCGATGATGCCGTCCAGCCGGAGAGGCTGCGAAGCGGTCGGGACAGCGGGGTGCGCCATTGACCCAAGCGTCCTTCCCAGCCGCGCCAGAAGCGCGGCGGACAGATAGCCCGCCGCCACCTGTGCAAGGAACAGCAGGACGCCCAGCTCTGCACTGCCCAGCATGGACTGCCCGACAGCCAGTATCACAAAGGACGGGCCGGAACAGACACAGGCCGGAAGGAGCGCATCGGCCTCCCGCGCGGTGAGCTGCCCGGAGCGGACGGCCTCGGCGGCGGCACTTGCTGCGGGGGCAAAGCCGCCCAGAGAGCCGATGAGCAGCACCCGCCCAGCCGCCGGAGCGCGGACCCCGATGAGCCTTGCAACTGGGCAGAAGGGCAGCCCCAGCACATCCGCCGCCGGGCATTGGATAAGCAGCGTGGACACGATGAGGAACGGGAACAGCGACAGCAGCAGCGGGCCGCCGCAGAGTGCCAGCCCCTCCCGCAATGCCTGTGCGCAGGCATCCGGCGCGGCAAACGGCAGCAGACCCGCGGCCAGCGCCATCAAAAAATACCCCACGCCCCGGATTTTCTCTTTCTGAATCATACGCGCACCCTCCATTTCCATATATATGTGGTAATTGGCAGCGGTTTGCATGGCGGGAGGGAGCAGCGTGGGAAGGAAACGAAAGCAAACGCATCCCCTGCGCGGCTGGTTCCGGCGGATGTTCCGTCAGCCGCCCGGGGACTTCTACGGACGGGCTTCGGTCTACCTGAGCGGCAGAAGGATGGAGATCGAGCAGTTCCGGCGCATCCGCTCCTACGAAGAAGGCAAGCTCTGTCTCGAGCTGGGGCGCGGCACTCTGACGGTCTACGGCGACGATTTGAAGATAGAGACACTCTCCGCCCGGAGGCTCACCCTGCGGGGGCAGATTCTGCGGACCGATTTTTCAAAGGAATAGGAGCTTTCTACCATGGAATGGATTCAGCTCTGGGCGGGCATCACCTTTGCGGCGCAGAACGGTGATGTCGAAGGTCTGCTGACTGCTGCGGCCGCAGGCGGGCTGCACCTCTTCGACATCGTTCCCCGGCCCGGCGGGTTCTCGGCCCGGTGCGCCGCATGGCATTATCGGAAACTGGCCGCTCTGGCCCGCAGACGGCGGGTGCGGCTGCGCATCCAAAAACGGCGGGGTCTTTTCTTTTGCATCCGTCCCCTTCTCCGGCGGCGGGGGCTCTGGGCCGGATGCCTTGTCTTTCTTCCTCTGCTGCTCTGGCTGCAGGGCTTTGTCTGGTTCGTCGAACCGGTGGGCCTGACGCCCGGCCAGCAGGCGCGGGCCGCCGTCGTCCTGTGGGAGGCAGGGCTTTTCCCGGGAAATGCCGTCACACAGGAAAAGCTCACCGCCGGAGAATACGCCCTGCTCCAGAGCGGTGAGTTTTCCTGGGCCAGCCTCAACTTTATGAAGGGAAAGCTGGTGGCGGAAGCGGCTGCGGCTAAACCGGTGCCGGACATCGCTGCCGGGACGCTCCACGGCCTCCGGGCCAGGGTATCCGGCACGGTCGTTCGCACCAACCTCGTCAGCGGGACGATGCTCGTCGTCCCCGGCCAGGCCGTAGAAGCCGGTCAGGGCCTCATCGGGACAGCCCGCGCCGAACGGGACGGAACGCTTATCTTTCAGCCTGCGGCGGGCAGCGTCCGGGCGCAGTTCGAGTGGGAAAACGAGCAGGATACTGCCCTCCTGCTGCCCATTGAACAGCTCACAGGGCAGCAGGCCGTGCATCGGACGCTGTTCTGGGACGGTCATGCTATCGCTCTACCCTCCCTGCATCCTGCTCCAGGCAAGGCAGAGGCCGAAGCCGTCGTCCGACACTACCAGCCAGAAGTCTTCGAACATCCCGTTCCGATTTTTATCGAAGAAACGACATATTATTATAAAGTCTCCACCGATTTGGAGCGGACCGAAGAGCAGGCTCTGGCCCTTGCAAGGCTGCAAAGTAAACAAGCTTTACAGCAGAATTGGGCCGATTTTGAACTTCTGGCCCGCAAAGAGGACTTCTCCGTCGAAGAAAGCACCCTCCACTACCGGGTCGTCTACACCATCACCGCCGACATCTGCAAATGAAAACGCCGCACAGCCCCGAGCACATCTGCTCCGGCCATGCGGCGATTTGTGATTATGGATTTTTGTTACTTCTCTTCCGGGGTTGTCTCGGCCAGAAGCTCGTCCAGGTCGAACTCATACTTCGTGTGACAGAAGTGGCAGACCACCTCACACTTCGGGTCTTCGTCCCGGAGCTTTACCAGCTCTTTGCGGCCAAGGCTGAGAAGCATATCCTTCGTGCGCCCCTTGCTGCAGTCGCACTGATACTTCACCTCGCGGGTATCGAGGACCTGCGGGTCAAAGCCCGCCATTGCCAGCTCCATCATATCCTGCGGGGTCTTCCCTGCCCGGAGCATCTCGGTGACGGAAGGCATGGCGGCGATGTTCTGCTCCAGACGGGTGATCTCGGCATCGGTCGCGCCCGGCAGGAGCTGCAGCAGATAGCCGCCGGCGCAGGCGATGGACAGGTCCTTGTCCACCAGAACGCCCAGCGCACACACGGTGGGGATCTGCTCGCTGTAGGCGTAGTAGCTGGTGATGTCCTCGGCGATCTCACCGGACACCAGCGGCACCTGACCCACCGTCGGCTCCTTCTGGAGCTTGTTGTCCCGGATGACGGTCAGAACGCCGTCTTTGCCGACTGCGCCGCCCACGTCCAGATGGCCGTTCTCCTTTGCGGGAAGCTCGACCAGCGGGTGGTCGATGCAGCCTTTGACGTTGCCGTGTGCGTCGGTGCAGGCGATGACGACGCCAGCCGGGCCGCCGCCGGACACGCGCAGGGTGATGGAGTCGCCATCATCCTTGAGCATCGCACCCATCAGGGAGACACCGGTGAGCAGACGGCCAAGGGCTGCGCTGCAGGTGGCGCTGGTGGTATGCAGCTTTTCTGCCGTGCGGACGATCTCAGTGGAGTCCACGCCGCAGAACACGACACCGCCGTTTTCAGAAATGCCGCGGATAAGATTCGACATATTATTTATCCTCCAGTTGGGTATACTGTTTGACTGCGCAGAAGAAATAGCGCTCGCTCTCGTCGGTCAGAGGGCCAAAGCTCTCGCCGTCGCAGACACTTTCCAGCGCAAAGCCATGCTTTTCCAGAGCGGCGCGGATGGTGTCGAGGTCGTAGGTGTACTCGTAGAACTGCTCGTGGAAGTGCTCCCCCGTCTCGCGGTAGTCGATGTCCACGCTGATCTCCACCCGGCGGTCGGCGGCACTGTAATGGTTGCGCCAGACGCAGGAGGCGTCCTCTTCTTCAAACGTAAAGACATTTTCGCCCAGCACGTTCTGGTGCTTATAGGGCGTGTTCATATCGAACAGGAGCACACCGCCTTTTTCCATAAAGAAACCGGCGTTGGCGATGGCTTTGTCCAGGTCCGGGATGTGGTTGAAGGTGTCGAAGGTGGACACTGCACCCCGGATGGTGCCGTAGAGGTCGAGCTTGAGCAGGTCCTGCCGCAAAAGAAGCAGGCCGCTGGAAAGGCCCAGCTGCTCAGCCTTGTCCCGGACGACGCAGAGCATCTCCTCCGACTGGTCGATGCCGATCATATCGTAGCCCGCCTGCGTGAGCATCAGGGTCAGCTCTCCTGTCCCGCAGCCCAGGTCTGCGAGGATGCCGTCATGGATGCCGTGGGCTTCCAGCTCTTTTTTGATGTGGGCATACAGGGCCTCGTAGTCGGCCTCGCCGTTGAACTCATCGTAAAAATAAGCAAATTCGTTGTAAGCCATTGCGTTACTCCGCGTCCTCTGCGTTTGCCTCGTACTCGGCGGCGACGGCTGCGTTCAGCACAGCCTGCAGCTCCGGGATGCCGTAGCCGCTCTCGCCGCTGGTCAGCACCACCTTCTGGCAGCCGTAGGGCAGGCAGAGCTTTTCGAACTCCTCCTGCGTCTGGGCCAGCTGGCTCTTCTTGAGCTTGTCGGCCTTGGTCAGGGCCACGACGAAGGGAATGTTGTGGTAGTGGAGATAATGCAGCATCTGGATGTCGTCGGCGCTGGGGGCGTGACGGCAGTCGATGAGCTGGACCAGCAGGGTGTGGTGACGCTGAGCCTCGAAGTAGCTGTTGATGAGGTCGTCCCAGCGCTCACGGTCGGCGTTGCTCACCTTGGCATAGCCGTAGCCGGGCAGGTCCACGAAGTAGCAGTCATCCACCGCGTAGAAGTTGATGGTAGCCGTCTTGCCCGGCGTGCTGGACACGCGGGCGAGATTCTTGCGGTTGCAGAGCTTATTGATGAGGCTGGATTTGCCCACGTTGGAGCGGCCAGAGAAGCTCAGCTCCGGGCGGTCACTCTCGGGCAGCTGGCTGGAAATGCCGTAGCTTGCAATGAAATCCGCTTTGTTATAGTTCATAGCTTCGCTCCTTTCGTCTCAGCAGACCGTGCCCGGCTGCGGCTTTTCAGCGGTCTGCGGCAGGGCCGCAGCCTCAGCGGGCTTTACCTTCCTGGTGCGGGGGTGGCCCGCAGACACCGTCTTGGGCTTGAGGAGGGCTGCGGCGAGGACCTGCGACAGGTTGGACATGGGCAGGAACTCGATGTTCTTCTTGACCTCGTCGTCCACCTCGTACAGATCGGACACGTTGTCCTTCGGGATGAGGACGGTCTTCATCCCCTCGCGGTAAGCGGCCATGCTCTTCTCGCGGAGGCCGCCGATGGGAAGCACATTGCCGTGGAGGGTGATCTCGCCGGTCATGGCCACATCGCCCCGCACCGGGATGCCGGACAGGCAGGAGATGAGGGCCGTGGTCAGGGTGACGCCGGCAGAGGGGCCGTCTTTGGGGACTGCACCCTCCGGGGCGTGGATGTGCAGGTCGCACTTCTTGAGGCGCTCGGAGTCGATGCCGTACTCTGCGGCATGGACGCGGGCATAGGTGATGGCCAGCTGGGCGCTCTCCTTCATCACGTCGCCCAGAGAACCGGTGACGGTGATCTTGCCGCTGCCGTTGTCGATGACCTGCACCTCGATGGGCAGGGTCTCGCCGCCGATGCTGGTCCATGCCAAACCGTTGGCGATGCCGATGGCGTTGGTGCGGTTGAGGAACTCGGGCTTGACCATGCGGGGTCCCAGCAGCTTTTCGAGGCCGGTGCCGGTGACGGAGACATTCTCCGCCTCGCCGGAAGCAATTTTCCGGGCGCACTTGCGCAGGACGCTGGTGATGGTGCGCTCCAGATTGCGGACGCCGGCCTCGCGGGTGTAGCCGTCGATGATGCCGTAGAGGGCGCTCTGGGAGAAGGTGACCTTGCCGGTCAGGCCGCAGGCGTCCAGCTGCTTGGGGACCAGATGCTTCCGGGCGATGTTGTACTTTTCCACCCGGGTGTAGCTGGGCAGCTCGATGACATCCATGCGGTCGCGCAGCGGGCCGGGGATGGCGCTGAGGTCGTTGGCCGTGGTGATGAAGAGCACATGGCTCAAATCAAACGGCATATCGATGAAATGGTCGTTGAAGGTGCTGTTCTGCTCGGGGTCGAGGGCTTCCAGCAGAGCGGCCGCCGGGTCGCCCCGGAAGTCGCCTGCCAGCTTGTCGATCTCGTCCAGAAGCATCAGGGGGTTCGAGC
Organism: Faecalibacterium longum CLA-AA-H243; assembly: GCF_020687245.1. Taxonomy (GTDB): domain Bacteria; phylum Bacillota; class Clostridia; order Oscillospirales; family Ruminococcaceae; genus Faecalibacterium; species Faecalibacterium longum. The sequence goes on from NZ_JAJEQG010000002.1 coordinate 148,957, forward strand.
TCTTGGCAGAGATCATGGCGTTGATGATCTTGCCGGGCATCGCGCCGATGTAGGTGCGGCGGTGGCCGCGGATCTCGGCCTCATCCCGCACGCCGCCGAGGCTGATGCGGACATACTTGCGGTTCAGGCTCTCGGCGATGGAGCGGGCGATGCTGGTCTTGCCGACACCCGGAGGGCCGACGAGGCAGATGATCTGGCCCTTCACATCAGGGGCCAGCTTGCGGACGGCCAGCACCTCGAGGATGCGGTCCTTGACCTTCTTCAGGCCGTAGTGGTCCCGGTCCAGCACGCGCTGGGCCTTGGCGATGTCCAGATCGTCCTCGGTGAAGGTGTTCCAGGGCAGGTCGAGGCAGGTGTCCAGATAGGTGCGGATGACCGTGCCTTCCTGATTGCTGCTCTGCATTTTGGAGAGGCGGTCCACCTCTTTGAGAAGCTTCTTTTCCCGATCCTCGTCCAGATGGAGAGCTGTGATCTTCCGGCGGTACTCCTCGGCCTCGGCGGTGGTATCGTCGTCCTCGCCCAGCTCCTCGCTGATCATATGGAGCTGCTCGTGGAGGTAGTAGTCGCGCTGGTTCTTGTCCATCGCCTCGTCTACCTTCTGGGCGATCTCCTTATCGATCTCGAGCATCCGGCGCTCCCGGTGCATCTTCTCGATGAGCAGATGCAGACGGCCCATCAGGGTGCCTTCGTCCAGAATGGCCTGTTTATCCTCGAAGCGGAACAGGAGGTTGGCCGGGATGTACTCGGACAGGAAGGCGGCGTCGGTGCTGGTAGTGATAGCAAACACCACGTCCTTGCCGATGTGGGGGTTCAGAGCCAGCAGGTCGTCAAAGCTCTTTTTGACGTTGCGGACGAGGACGTCCGCCTCCGGCAGCTCCTCGGGCTTCGCCATCTTGACCGGGGCCGGGCGGACGGTGGCCAGCAGGAAGCTGCCGTCGTCCTCCATCTCGGAGAGTTTGGCGCGGTATTTGCCTTCGACCAGGATGCGGACGAGGTCGTCCGACACCCGCATCACCTGCTTGACCTCGGCCACGACGCCGTAAGTATAGAGGTCGGCGGCCTTGGGGTCTTCGACCTTCATCTCTTTCTGTGCCACGAGGAAGACGTCAGAGTTGTTGCTGACGGCCCACTCCACGGCGGCGATGCTCTTCTCGCGGCCCACCTCGAAGTGGAGCAGATTGTTGGGGAAGACCACCAGCCCGCGCAGGGCGATGGCCGGAAGGTGGAGGACGCTCCGCTCCACCTTGACCGTAACTTTTTCAGACATAGTACAAAACCTCCCAGCCGTCCCTCGGATGCGAGTCATCCATAAGGACGGCTTTTTTGTAGGGTCATATCAAATCTATCATTTTATTATAGCGAAAAATGTTTGCAGATGCAACTGTTCAGCGCTTTTCCCGGGTGTTGTAGCCCAGTCTGCCCAGTGCGGGCAGGATGGCCCGGAGGGTCAGCGACGTGAGGGCGCCCATGACAAGGCCCAGCACCAGCATCACCGGCGCATAGTACAGCGACATGGCCGAGGACAGGATGAGCCCCGCGCCAAGCAGCTGGCCGATGTTGTGGGACAGTGCGCCGCAGACCGACAGGATGAACCATGTGGGTCGGAACGGGAGCTTATAGTAGAGCACCCACATCACCAGCAGGGACAGCAGTCCGCCGCAGAGCGAGAGGAAGCCTGCCGTCCAGCCGGAGACGAGAAAGACGAACAGCGCCTTGAGCAGGTCGAGATAGAGCGCCTGCCGCGCCCCCATGAAGAACAGTGCATACATCACCACGATATTCGCAAGGCCCAGCTTCATGCCCGGCGCAAGGCCCGGGATGACCAGTGTGCCTTCGATGAAGGAAAGAGCCATCGCCAGCGCGAACAGCAGGCCGGAAAGTGCGATCTCGTGTGTTTTCTTTGGGTCATGGTTTCGGTTTGCCATCGGCTCTCCCCCTTTGCTGCATCGGTCATTCTTCACCGCCGGCGGTCTGCTCGTACTGTTCCTGCTCTTCGACAGCGGCTTCCCATGCGGCGAAAAGCTCGTCCTGATGGAAGCGCAGGTCGCTGAGCTCGTCGCTCTTTTCCCGCAAAAGCTGGGGGTCGTTGTAGACTTCCGGCGAGTTTATCTCGTTTTCCAGCTCCACTTCGCGGGCGCCGCAGGCTTCCATCTCGTCCTCGCAGGCTTTGATCTTAGCGCGCAGCTCGGCCCGGCGGCGGCGCTGCTCTTTGCCGTAGCCCGCCTTGGCGGGTTCGCTGCTCTTCTCGGCCACGGGGGCGGGAGCGGCGCGGCCCATCAGGGCGTCATAGCTGGGGTAGATGACCGCCTTGCCGTCCTCGAGGTAGAGGATGGGGCAGGCCAGACTGTTCATCAGGTGGCGGTCATGGGTGACGAGGAGCAGCGTGCCAGTGTAGGCCATCAGCGCCTCGGTCAGGTTCTCGCGGGTGTAGATGTCCAGATGGTTGGTAGGCTCGTCCAGGAACAGCAGGTTCGGGCGTTCCAGCACGATCTCTGCAAAGCGCAGTCGGGCCAGCTCGCCGCCGGACAGGGCCTCGCAGGGCTTGAAGACCGTCTCGCCCCGGAAGCCCAGCTTTGCCAGATGGCTTCGGACTTCCAGCTCGGTCATCCGGGGGTACTTGTTCCAGATGACGTCGATGACGCGGCCCGCGCCGATGCGGTTCTGCTGCTGGGCAAAGATGCTGGGCCGTGCGCCGGTGCCAAGGCGCACCATGCCGCCGGAGGGGCGGCGCTTGCCGTCCAGCACCTGCATCAGGGTAGATTTGCCTGCGCCGTTGGGGCCGGCGATGATGAGCCGCTGGCCGCGGCAGACCGTATAGGTGAAGGGCTCCAGCAGGGTGCGGTCGCCGATCTTAATGGTCAGGTTCTTGAGCAGCACCAGCTCATTCCACGGCTCCACGTCGTATTCGAAGCGGAACTTGAGCTGGTTGGTCTCGTCCTGAGGGGCCTCGGTGATCTCCAGCTTTTCCAGCTGCCTGCGGCGGCTCTGGGCCATCTTGGTGGTGGAGGCGCGGACGAGGTTGCGGTCGATGTAGTCCTGTAATTTTTCGGCCAGCGCCACGTCGGCGTCGTGCTGCTTCTGGCGCAGGGCGTCGGCGGCTTCCTTCTGAGGCAGATAGGCCGAGAAGTTGCCCTTATAGGTGGTCATGGTCTGGAACGAGACTTCCCAGATTTTGGTACAGACGTTGTCGAGGAAATAGCGGTCGTGGCTGACCACCAGAACGGCACCGGAGTAGCCCTTGAGGTAGTTTTCCAGCCACTCCATGGTGGCGAAGTCCAGATGGTTCGTGGGCTCGTCCAGAATGAGGACGTCCGGCTTCTCGAGGAGGAGCTTGGCCAGACGGAGACGGGTCAGCTCACCGCCGGAGAGGACGCCCATGTTCTTGCTCCAGGTATCCTGCGCAAAGCCCATGCCGGACAGCACCTTCTTGATGTTGACGTCCATGTTGTAGCCGTCGGCGGCGTCGATGATGTTCTGCAGTTCGTCGTGCTTTTCGAGAAGGGCGGCGTCGTCGGGAGAGGCCGCCATCTTCTTTTCCAAGATCTGCATCTGGGCCATGGCGTCCAGCACAGGGGCGAAGGAAGAGCGCATCTCCCCGTAAATATCCAGCGTGACATCGAGCTTTGCGTTCTGCTCCAGATAGCCCAGCGTCACGCCGTGGGTCACGCTGAACTCGCCGTCATAGTCGGTGTAGACGCCGGTCAGAATTTTGAGCAGGGTCGTCTTGCCTGCGCCGTTCTGGCCCACGATGCCGATGCGGTCTTCTTTTTCCACGCTGGCGCTCACGTCGTGCAGGACGACTTTCTCGCCAAAGCTCTTTCCGAGTTTTTCCAAATGAATCAGCATATCGTTCTTCCGTGTTCTTTTCCAGTAGGGTGGATAGGGACATTCCCGCCGTTACAGCTGATGACGGCGGTGCTTGAGGCCGAGGTTCGCCAGCTCTTCCGGCTCCATCACCAGCGGGTAGAGCTCTTCCAGCGAGGCGATCTCGTAGGTGGGGCTCACCTTGCCCGGGTTCTCGGCGTGGCCGGGGTTGAACCAGCAGGTGTCGAGGCCCGCGTTCACGCCGCCCTGAATGTCGCTGGTGAGGCTGTCGCCCACCACCAGGACGTGCTCCCGGTTCTCCACGCCCAGAGCGCGGAGGGCGGAGTCGAAGATGCGGCGGCTGGGCTTCTCGCTGTCCAGCTTCTCGGAGACGAAGACGTCCTCAAGGTAGGCCCCGATGCCGGATTCTGCCACCCGGCGGCTCTGCACCTTCTCGAAGCCGTTGGTCACGATGGCCAGCGTCGCCACCTCGGAAAGCTCCCCGAGGACGTCCAGCACATTGGGGGTCATCAGGTCAGGGTGGGAGGACAGGTGGTCGAGGTAGCAGCGGTTCATCTCCACGCCGTCACCGGCTGCGTTGATGGCCTTGAGGAAGCGGGTGAAGCGCTCCCCCATCAGCTTGTCGCGGCGTATCTGGCCCTTTTCCAGCTGACGCCAGAGCTCCGAGTTGATGTCCCGGTAGGTCTGCACCGTCCCGGCGTCCGGCTCGATGCCGTATTCCACCAGCGTCTCAGCCAGCGCCTTGTTCTCGGCGGCGTCAAAGTCCAGAAGCGTATTGTCTGCATCGAAGAGGATGCAATAATATTTTGCCATGTTTCTTTCCCTTCTCTATCATTTTTCGAGCCGCCTGCCGCCTTGAGCGGGCGCGGCTGCGATGCGGTTTGAGAACAGCGAGAAGCCAGCCCCGCCCGGCAGAGCTGGCTTCTCATATTTTTTATCATTCCAACGTCATTTCATAGGCTTCGTCGTCGGACTGGTCCGGCAGGTTCCCGCTGCACTTACAGCGCGACGTGCAGGCGCACTCTTTTGCGATGCACTTTGCCATCTGCTCCTCCGTCACGCCGTTCTCGAAGTTTTCCCAATCCATGTCGTAGTAGTCCACGCTGCCGTCGGTCACATCTTCTGCGCCGGGCAGGCCGAGGACTCGCATTTCTTCACGGAACATCCGCTCGCCTCCTCTCGGCTCAGCCTATGCGGCTACGCAGAGGAAGGTGCGGGGCGTCATTCTGCCTTGCTTTCGGCTTCCTTGCTGGCGGAGGCTTCCGACTTGCTTTCGGCCTTGGACTCTGCTTTGCTTTCGGATTTGGATTCTGCTTCGCTCTCGGCCTTGGACTCAGCTTTGCTCTCAGTCTTGGATTCTGCCTTAGACTCGGCCTTGCTTTCGGACTCCGACTCTGCCTTGGAGCTGCCAGACGACGTACTGGACGATGCCGACGACGAACTGCTGGTGCTGTGGGAAGAGCTGCCCGAACTTGCAGAGGAAGAGGATGTACTGCCGGAAGAACCGGCATGGGACGAGGACGAACTGCTGGTGGAGCCGGACTCACTGGTCACACCGCTGCCGATGGTGATGGTCAGGGTGTTGCTGCTCACCTTGCAGTCGTTGTAGGTGACGACGGCATGGATCTTATAAGAAGCGTTGGCCATGGAGCTGTCCACCACCACAGTGATGCTGGACTTGCCGGCGGCCTGCGTGACCTCCTGACCGTTGGCGTACCAGCGCAGGTTCTCGGTCTTGGCGTACTTGCCGCTCAAGGCAGCCTTGAAGGTGTAGGAGCTGCCCACAGCGCCCTTGCCCTCGCTGGTGATGTGGACGGAGGCCGTGCCGAAGACTGCCGTGACGTCCAGATTCTGCTTGAAGTCGGTGTCGGTGCGGGTCTTGCTGGTGAGGCCGTCGCTCCACTTGACGAAGACATGGCCCTCCGCCGGGACAGCGGTCACGGTGATGGATTTGTCGGGGTCGGTGACGGTGTAGGTCACAGAGCTGTTGCCGGTGTCATTGCCGACGCTCAGAGTGCCGCCGCCGTTCTTGTCCACACGGTAGCGGGCCTCGTACTTTTTGTCCTCGCTGGTGCTCTCGCTGGAAGAGCTCTCCGAGCTGCTGGCGCTCTCGGCCTGACTCTCGCTGGAGCTGACAGCCTCCGAGCTGGGAGCGGCCACGGCGGAGCTGGGGTTGGAGACATACTCCATGGTGCGGGTGGGGATGTTGTTGGTGTCGGGGCGGCGGTCCTCGGTCTGCAGGGCGTGGGTGCGGAGATAGTTCAGCACTGCCTTGAGGCCGGCACTCTTGAGGTGGATGTCGCCGCTGGTGTAGTAGTCCGCGATGCCGTAGCCGTCGCTGCCCTTGAGGGCCTCGGCAGAGTTGAGGAAGCGGACGCCCAGCTGCTCGCACAGATCCAGAAGGGCCATGTTGAAGTCGTCGATCTTGGCCTGGTCCATGTGGGGGTAGTTGGAGTGGTCAGCCGGGACCGGCGGCACCGTGTTGACGATGATGTCGGTGTAGGGGTAGCTCTGCTGGATGGCCTGGATGAGGGCCGTGTAGTGGGCGATGAAGTCAGAGACTTCCATCCCGGTGTCGTTGGTGCCGAAGGTCATGACCACACGGCGGGGCTTCATCATGGCCACCGCCTGAGGGATGGTGTAGTGGTTGGAATCCTTCTTAAAGGTAACGATGCCCTCGCTGAGCGCTACCTGGGTGCCGATGCCCTCTTTGGCGCAGAACTGCTGCAGGGAGATGAGGCCGTTGTTATAGAGGCGGACGGTGTTGGAGTCGCCCAGAAAAAGGGTGTCGTTCAGATAGTCCGTGCCGGCGTCGGCGGTCTCCGTCAGCAGAGCGGTGGAGGCGTTGTCGATCTGGTAGTGGCCCGACAGGTCTTCGCCGGAGGTGGGGTCTGCCACAGACTCCGAGACGGAGGGGGCAGGCTCCTCCTTTTTGAGGAGGATGGTGGTGATGCCGAAGGTCAGCAGCACCGCCAGCACGCAGAGGATGCAGACCAGAACGGCCCGATGCTGCATGGGAGTCATGGTTTCGTTTTGTTGTTGTTTTTTTCGACTCATAGATTCAGTCCCTCTCGTTTCAGGAATGGGAAGGCTCGTCCGCCGGGCGGAGAGCCCAGTCCGTCAGCTCTTTGCAGTCAGCGGCCATGAAGACCGGCGCAAAGGGGGCGACCTCTTCCCTGCCGCCGTAGCCGTAGAGCACAGCGGCGGCGTCCAGGCCACAGTTCACAGCGCCCTGCATATCGTCCCGGCGGTCGCCCACCATCAGCACCCGCTTGCCCTGCATGACGGGCTGGGCGAGGACGTGGCGGATGACGTCGGTCTTGTTGTCGCGGCTCTCATCCATGGACGCACCGCCCACGAAGGAGAAGTAAGGCGCAAGGCCCTGCTCTTCGAGGATGGGCCTCACAACGTCGGTGGGCTTGCAGGTGGCCGTGCAGAGGGTCAGGCCCGCAGCCTTGAGACGGCCCAGCATCTCCACCACGCCGGGGTAGACACCGCCCTCGTGGCAGCCCTTGGCGGCGTAGCTCACGCGGTAGCGCTTCGTGGCCTCCTCAATTTTTGCAGGGTCGGAGAAATGCTCGCCGAAGCTCTTGCGGAGGGGCGGGCCGATGTAGCGGCCAAGGTCGCTCCGGGCGACGTCAACGCCCATGGAGCTGAAAACTTCTTCCAGTGTATTGAGAATGCCGGGGGCGGAATCGATGAGCGTACCGTCCACGTCAAACAGGATCGCATCGTAGTGCAGCAAGGTCAGGTTCCCCTTTCTCTTTGGATAAACATTATATAGTATAGCACAGATTTCGATATTCAGCAATTCCAACAAAACACTTTTCCGACTTTTATACATATTTTTAGGCAGCCCCGCCCCGGAAAGCAAAAACCGCCCACCCATTGCGGGCGGGCAGTCGCATTTTGACATCAGCTCTCGGTGGTGGTGCTGTTCCCCGTCGAGGGGTAGTAGAGGTTGTTGGCGATGAATTCCAGCTTCTCTTTCAGAACCAGCTCAAGGTTCGCCACGGCGTGGACCATGTTTGTGGCGGAGTCGTTGACTTCCAGCAGCTTGCACAGGTCCAGCTCCTCCATGCTGAGGGCGGCTTTCATCTTCTGGGTCTCGGCGCAGAGGATGTGGCTCAGGGCCGACTCCTGCAGAGCGATGCTCTCCATCAGGTCAACGACGGCCTGGTCGAAGGAAACTCTCGGCAACGCGGGGCAGCCGCAGGAAACGCAGGGGGTGCAGTTGGTGGTATCAGCCATAAGAAGGACCTTCCTTTCTATAATAGGAATCGGGCGCAGTCCATCCTATGTGCCTCGCCGCCCGGATGTCACTCCGGCTTTGCGCTCTTCTGTACCTTCTCGATGGTGTCGCGGTAGCCGCCGGAGCCGTACTGGATGCAGCGGTTGATGCGGCTGATGGTGGCGGTGCTGATCTCCACCGCCTTTACGATCTGGTCGTAGGTGCTGCCGTCGAGCAGGAGTTTGGCCGCTTCCAGACGCTGGGCCATATCGGAGATCTCCTTGACCGTGCAGAGGTCTTCGAAGAAGTTGTAGCACTCCTCCCTCGTCTCAAGACTCAGGATCGCGTCGAACAGTGCGTCGGTGGTGGGGTTTCTTCTGGGGTTCTTGTCCGCCATAGCTGCCTCCTTTAGGGCAAAGTGCCGCAGGGTGCGGCAGGGGGTCTTTCTATTACTCTGTTACTTTAGCACTTGAAAGTATAAAAGTCAAGTATTCGGTCTTTCTTTCCGGAAGTTTAGCAGATTTCACCTGTGGAGGCATTCAGTTTTATTCATCTCACATCTGAACAAAAATCGCCTAAATTTTCTTAGTTTCTCCCCCGCAAAAATGGCACAGTCTCCTAACTTGCCCAAAATATATTGACAAATTATGAAATCGGGACTAAAGTATACACAATCATTCGGCAAATGCAATGAACAGGACATGACTTTTCGCATTCCCTGCGCTCAGAGAGCCGCCATTCCGGTGCAAGACGGCAGCACAGTGCGATCAGCCCTCACCTGCGAGCAGCCTGTGCGAACCCGCTTGCGGCAGTAGTGCATGGCCGTTCAGCCCACGTTACAGGGCGGCGTATCGGCGGCAGGAACGCCTGTACGCGCAAGCGGCTGCTCCCGAAAGCAGCAAACGAAGTGGTACCGCGGAGAACGACCGGTGCAGATGCACCGTTTGGCCTTCGTCTTCGAGGAAGATGGGATACATTTTTGTGTCTCTATCTTTCATGAGGACGGAGGCTTTTTTCACCCCTCCGGGCCGTTTCGCCTGCCCTGCTTTTGGGCACAGCCGTCCTGCTTCGGCCATTGCCGGTGTGAAAGAAAGGAAAGAGGTAAAAGAAATGAATACGCTGGTCATCGTTTTGATCGCAGCCGTGTGTCTGTTCGGCGCTTATACGCTGTATGGCCGCTGGCTGGCCAACAAGTGGGGCATCGACCCCACCGCCAAGACCCCCGCAGTCGTCCACGAGGATGGCCGTGACTATGTCCCCACCAACGGCTGGACCGTGTTTGCACACCAGTTCAGCTCCATCGCCGGTGCAGGCCCTGTCACCGGTGCCATCCAGGCTGCTGCTTTCGGCTGGCTGCCTGTCCTGCTGTGGGTGCTGCTGGGCGGCATCTTCTTCGGCGCTGTCACCGACTTCGGCGCTCTGTACGCTTCCGTCAAGAACGACGGCAAGAGCATGGGCATGCTGATCGAGAAGTACATCGGCAAGACCGGCCGCAAGCTGTTCCTGCTGTTCTGCTGGCTGTTCTGCGGCATCGTCATTGCAGCGTTTGCTGACATGGTGGCCGGAACCTTCAACGCCTTCGGTGCCGACGGTGCTCTGGTGGAGGCTGCGCAGACCAACGGCGCTGCCGGTATGGTCTCCATCATGTTCATGGTCTTCGCTGTCGTCTTCGGCCTCATCCAGAAGAAGTTCAACTTCTCCGGCTGGAAAGAGAGCGTCATCAGCATCGTTTTCATCGTGCTGTCCTTCGTCATCGGTGCGAACCTGCCCATCATTCTGGGCAAGGCTGCATGGAGCTACATCACCTTCGTCTACATCTTCTTTGCCGCAGTTCTGCCCATGTGGCTGCTGAAGCAGCCCCGTGACCACATGACCACCTTTATGTTCGTGGCCATGATCGCCGGCGCTGTGGTCGGCCTGCTGGTCGCTCATCCCACCATGAACCTGCCCGTCTTCACCGGTTTCACCAACGAGAAGCTGGGTACCATGTTCCCCATCCTGTTCGTCACCGTGGCCTGCGGTGCTGTCTCCGGCTTCCACAGCCTCGTCTCTTCCGGCACTTCCTCCAAGACCGTCGAGAACGAGAAGGATATGCTGAAGGTCGGCTATGGCGCCATGATCCTCGAGAGCCTGCTGGCTGTTCTGGCTCTGTGCGTCGCCGGTGCTGCTGCCGCTGCTGACGGCACCCCCGCCGCCGGCACTCCCTTCCAGATCTTCAGCCGCGGCGTCGCCGGTTTCTTTGAGATGTTCGGTGTCCCCGCTTATGCCGCTACCGTCTTTATGACCATGTGCGTTTCCGCACTGGCTCTGACCAGTCTGGATGCCGTGGCCCGTATCGGCCGCATGAGCTTCCAGGAGCTGTTCAGCGTGGACGACATGGAGCACGCTGAGGGCTGGCGCAAGCTGCTCTGCAACGTCTACTTCTCCACCTTCATCACTCTGGTGTTCGGCTTCATCCTGACCAAGATCGGCTACGCCAACATCTGGCCCCTGTTCGGTTCTGCAAACCAGCTGCTGAGCGCTCTGGTCCTGTCTACCTTGTGCGTCTTCCTGAAGGTCACCGGCCGCAGCAACAAGATGCTCTTCCCCCCGCTGGTCATCATGCTCTGCGTCACCTTCACCGCTCTGGTGCAGCGTCTCATGGCTATGGTCAAGGCCATCAGCAATGCCGCTGCTGTCACCATCCCTGCCGGTGAGACCACTTGGGGCGCTGTGTTCATCGCCAACGGCCTGCAGCTCATCCTGGCTGTGCTGCTGATCGTTCTGGGCCTGAACATCGTGTTCCACTCCTTCTCCGCCTACAAGAAGGCAGAGCACAACAGCGAGGCCAAGGCCTGATCCATTGACCGCTGCTGACTGAATAAGCAAAACGCCGCTGACGGCTTCTGAACCGTCGGCGGCGTTTTTGTTTGCTCTTATTGTGTGGTGGTGATGGTTTTCCCCTGCTCTGGCTGGATACGCGGCAATGCGGGGTGTCGTCCGGTGCGTAGATGGAGTCGGTAGTTTCTCTGAGGACCGTCCGCTGGGGTGGGACCCTGTTGCCGAAGGCAATAGGGCGGGCGATGGAATGGCCCGAACCGTGTCCGAAGAGAAAGCTACCGACTCCTGTATAGCTGTCGTGGAGCAATACATCCATCCTCAGTTTCCCTTACAAACACCAACAAAAAGAGCCGCAGCGCCCTGTTACAGGCACTGCGGCTTTCTTCAACTTTAGCAGTAGAAGCTGGCTTACTTCACCATGCTTGCGACTTCAGCAGCGAAGTCGTCAGAACGCTTCTCCAGGCCCTCGCCCTTGACGAAGTGGGTGAACTTGATGACCTTGATCTCGCCGCCCAGGTCCTTTGCGACCTTGGCAGTGTACTGACCAACGGTCATGTCGCTGTCCTTGACGAACTCCTGATCGACCAGGCAGTTCTCCTTGAAGTACTTCTTGATCTTGCCCTCGATCATCTTCTGCTTGACAGCGTCGGGCTTGTTGGCGTTCTTCGGGTCGTTAGCCATCTGAGCGAGGAGGATCTCCTTCTCCTTGGCGACGACCTCAGCGGGGACAGCAGCCTCATCGACGTAGCTGGGGTTGGCAGCTGCGACCTGCATGGCAACATCCTTGCCGTATGCAGCGAACTCGTCCTTAGCCTCGATGCCGTTGGTGGTCTCGAAGTTGACCAGGATGCCGTGGGTGCCGCCGCCGTGGACGTATGCAGAGCAGACGCCCTCGTAACGGACGAAACGGCGAACCTTGATGTTCTCCTTGATGACCAGGATGAGGTTCTTCAGAGCCTCATCGACGGTCTCGCCGCTCTCGGTCTTGCATGCCATCAAAGCCTCGACATCAGCGGGGTTCTGCTTCATGATGACCTTGGTGGCCTCCTTGACGAAGGCAACGAACTTGTCGTTCTTGGCGACGAAGTCGGTCTCGGCGTTGACCTCGATGACGACGCCCACCTTGCACTCGGGGCAGTAATCGGCGTAGACCATGCCCTCGGCAGCCACGCGGCTTGCCTTCTTGGCGGCGGTAGCCAGACCACGCTCACGCAGGATCTCGATCGCCTTCTCGAAGTTGCCGTCAGCCTCGGTCAGAGCCTTCTTGCACTCCATCATGCCGCAGTCGGTCTGCTTGCGCAGTTCCATAACGTCCTTTGCAGTAATAGCCATTTTGGTATTCTCCCTTACACAGTATTTGTTGGTTTGTGAGAATTTCGGGAAATCAGGCGTTTGCTGCGTCCTCAGCGGGAGCGGCCTCCTGGTTGCCCTGCTTGCCTTCCAGCACAGCGTCAGCCATAGCGCCAGCGATCAGCTTGACAGCGCGGATAGCGTCGTCGTTGCCGGGGATGACGTAGTCGATCTCGTCGGGGTTGCAGTTGGTATCAACGATAGCAACGATGGGGATGTTCAGCTTGCGAGCCTCAGCAACAGCGATGCGCTCCTTGTGGGGGTCAACGATGAACATGGCCTTGGGCAGGGTCTTCATGTTCTTGACGCCGCCGAGGTACTTGTCCAGCTTCTCCATCTCCAGCTCGAGCTTGGCCACTTCCTTCTTGGGCAGCAGCTCGAAGGTGCCGTTGTCCTTCATGTTCTGCAGCTGAGCCATACGGTCGATGCGCTTGCGGATGGTGCGGAAGTTGGTCAGCATACCGCCCAGCCAGCGAGCGTTGACGTAGTGCATGCCGCAGCGCAGAGCCTCGTCACGGATGGACTCCTGAGCCTGCTTCTTGGTGCCGACGAACAGGATGTCGCCGCCCTCAGCTGCAACTTCCTTCACGTAGTTGTAAGCCTCGTCCAGCTTCTTGACGGTCTTCTGCAGGTCGATGATATAGATGCCGTTGCGCTCGGTGAAGATATACTTCGCCATCTTGGGGTTCCAGCGGCGGGTCTGGTGACCAAAGTGAACGCCTGCCTCGAGAAGCTGCTTCATAGAAACGACTGCCATAGTAAAATTACCTCCAAAATTTGTTTTGCCTCCGCACACCGTGATCTGCCGCCGTATCGGACGGTTGCAGACTGCCCTCCACCCTCCCGGGCACAAAAGGGCATAGTGATGCGTGTGTAATGCTAAGTAATAATAGCACAAACCTCTGGCCGTTGCAAGGGGTTTTCGTGCTTTTTTCTAAAAAGAATCGTAGTTTTTCGTCAATCTGCGCCCTCGGCGATGCTCTCGAGGCCCATCCGGCTCAGGGCATAGCCTTTGCCGAACATGAGGTCGTACTGGAGCAGCCAGTGCTCATCGCTCCACTTCTGCTGCAAGGGGGTCAGCTCGTTCGAGGCGGTGCCGTCCTTTTCCAGGATGGTGCCGCGGGTGTTGGCCCGATAGGCGGCCCGGAGCTGACGGCCAAGGAACTGGAAGTAGGCGGGCTGACGCAGGCCGAACAGCTCCATCATCACCGGCGAGATGTCGTAGGCGGCGATGGTGCCGAGGTCAACCGCGCGGTCGGAGTAGTTCGACCACATCAGCAGGGTGGTCTGATGGAGGCGGGGGTCGGCGCTGGAGCCGCTGGCATAGCCGCTGCGGGTGTAGATGTCGTAATTGGAATCGATAGGGTTGTAGTGGTCGCCCCAGAACACGAGGATGACCGGCTCGTCCACCTGCGAGAAGTAGTCCGTCAGCCTGCCCAGCATGGCGTCGGCGTCCCGGATGCCGGTGGCAAAGTCTTCCAGCGCACCCACGGTGCTGGCCTTGAGGCCCGCCGGGGCTTCGGTGACTTTCACCCGCTGGTCATCGGGGTAGTTATCCTTATTATAATTGGTATGGTTCTGCATGGTGACGGCGTGGAGGAAGACGGGGGCGTCGGACTGGGCCTTCATGGTCTCGTACTGGCCGATGATCTGGTCTGCCATGGAGTCGTCGGTGACGAGGCCGGTGGTCCAGTAGTGGCGGCGCACCTTCTGGACGCCGTGCATCTTCTCGAGGCTGATGAAGTCGTCGAGGCCGAGGTTGGGGTAGGCCGTGTCGCGGCTCCAGTATCTGGCCCAGAAGCAGTGGACCGCCGCCGTCTGATACCCTTCGGTCTTGAGGTAGCTGGGCAGGGCGAACATGGGTTTCGTCACGTGCTGCTGGTAGGGCTTGCTGCCGCTGGGCAGATAGGACACCGAGTAGCCCGTCAGGGCCTCGAACTCCACATCACAGGTGCCGCCGCCGAAGCTGGGGCTGTAGACCCGGCCATAGGCGCTGGTCTGCTGCAGAGCGTGGAGGTTGGCCGAGACGTCGGTGTCGAACTGGAAGCCGTACTGTTCCAGCTCCGAGACGTCCCAGTAGGACTCGTCCATCACGTAGAGGATGGTGGGCTGCTTCACCTGTTCGTCTGCCGGGGTCTGGGCGGCGTAGGAGCCGGGGTAGACCGGGCCGGTGGTGTACTTCTCCCCTGCCTCCACGTTGTCGAGGATGGCGTTGATGGCCTCCTCCGAGTAAGCCTCGGGCTTATCGATCTCCAGATTCGTCAGGTTGGTGAGGAAGCTGGTGATGACGCCGTAATAGCGGTAGTAGCGGTCCTGCATCCATGCGTCGGGCAGGATGCCCAGCGACTGGGTGACGGCAGGCTGCAAAAACACCCCGAAGATGAGGGCGCAGGTGGCCGCTGTGCTGGCCGCGAAGCCCGCCAGACGCTGCACCCACGGCAGCTTCTGACGCCCCCGGTAGAGGAAGAAGGAGCCGACGGTCAGAGCCAGCACCACGACGCCGGAGACGACCATGCTCTTCTGGACGTGGATGCCCGCCGCGGAGGCCACGCCGGCCGCCTCGGACACCTGCATCAGGTCCCACGGGAGGAAGGGCTCGCCCCGGAGCTGCAGGATGTAAAAGTCCACCGTGGCGGGCAGACAGCCCAGCAGGGCCGACAGGAGGGTGGCCAGCGGGGCGAAGCGGGTGAGCCAGTCCACCGCCATCCAGACGAGGAAGAGCAGCCCCCACGCCAGCAGATAGGCTTCTGCGTGGGGGAAGATGTACTGCACAAAGGTATCTCCGCTCAGGGCGCCGCGGGCGATGTACTCGGTGAGCACCAGAAACAAAAGGGTGGCCACAGGCGGAAACAGCAGCCGCGCCCCATGCAGCCGGAGGGACGCAGCACTCGGATGGTGTGTCATAAAGAAGTTCCTTTCACTTCTGCGTTTTTCTTATTATTTGAGGCGGCAGACTCCGCCCCAGTCCTCTATTATAATCCTCCCGCCTCCAAAATCCAGACCTGACGGGCAAAAAAACGGGTGAAAATCTTTCATCCGTTCAGCCACTGATGCAATTTATCCAGCAGTCCCCCGTGGGAGGGCGGCGGGGCGGGGATGTCCGTCCGCACGAGGATGGCGTCCAGACCGATGCGCTCGATGTCGGCCCACGGGATGGTCAGGGTCTCGTCCCGGCCCAGCAGCCCGAAGAGCCGGGGCCGCCCCAGCAGAAGCAAACTCCCGATGCGGGCCGTGTCGGCGTCCAGCTCCACATCGTCCACCCGGCCAAGGCAGGCTCCGTCCTTCAGCTGGACGACTTCCTTGCTGCACAGCTCCCGAAAGGTCATCTCCCCCGCCCCCTTACAGTCCCATCCTATGCCGGGGCGGGCCGGACGATGCAAAAGGGCTGGAAAATACTGCCCCGGATGTGCTATACTGGGCGCAGTGCGATCCCAACTTTTTTTTAAGAGGTATCATCGATGTATAAAAATATCGTGTTCGACTTCGGCGGCGTCATGGTGGATTTCGACCCCCACAAGTACCTCATCGACCTGTTCGGGAACCGGGGGCTGGAAGAGGAGGTCTACGACCTGACCTTCGGCAGCAGAGAATGGCGGCTGCTGGACGCGGGCCGCATCACCCGCCGGGAGGCCAACGAGCGGATGCTCGAGCGGGCCAGGGCCGTGGGCCGGGGCTTCGAGGTGGAGGGCGTGCTGGACGACTGGATGAGTATGCTCCGTCCCCGCCGCCGGATGCAGACGCTGGTGGAGCAGCTCAAGCAGCGCGGCTACTGCGCCTACTACCTGAGCAACATCCCCGAGGACGTTCTGGACCTGCTGATGCACCGGGACTTCGAGGGCCTCTTCGACGGCGGCGTGGCCTCCTGCGAAGTGAAGATCAACAAGCCCGACCCCCGCATCTATCAGGCCCTGCTGGACAAGTACCATCTCCGGGCCGATGAGTGCATCTTCATCGACGACCGGGCCGACAACCTCGTAGCCGCCAGCGCTCTGGGCTTCGGCATCTACGAGATGCACAACGTCGGCACCCTGCTGCGCAGCCTGCCCACCTTCGGCGTCAGCCTCCACTAGAGAAGCCGTTTTCATAAGCATTGCACACCGCCTATGAAAACAGCTTCTAACAGCAAAAGACCCCTGCCCGGCAAGGCCGTCGGGCAGAGGTCTTTTTGTTGCGCAGTGCTTACTTCTTCTCGTAGCTCTGGCAGTAGTGCGGGATGTCCACCTGCTGAGAAGAGCAGGTGCAGCGCTCCGTCACCGTGATCTCGGGCAAGTCACACTTGCAGCTCCCCACGTTGTGGCGGCACTCGCAGACATCACAGCGGACACCTGTGTTTTCCATTCATTCATCACCTCTTTGTCCCTAGGTTGCCCCAAAGACGCGGGATGATGCAGGATGGGCCGGTGTTATTTTTTACCAGTTGGCCAGATCAGCGCCCAGCTTGCGGCAGGCAGCCTGAACGTCGTCGTCGGGCGTTTCGTTGCAGACGAGGCCCTCGTCGCTGAACAGCTGTGCGCCGTCCTCTTTGGCGCGCTCGCACCAGTCGCGCATCCACTGGCCGTCGCCCCAGCCGTAGGAGCCGAACAGAGCCACCTTCTTGCCGTTCAGAGAGCCTTCGAGGCCCGCGAACATCGGCTCGAACTCGCTCTCCTCCAGCTGCTCAGCGCCCATGGCCGGGCAGCCGAAGGCCACCACGTCATACTCGCCCAGCTTTGCTGCGTCCATCTCGGCGCAGGGGACGATGGTGGCGGCAGCGCCTGCACCCTCCGCGATGCAGTTTGCCATGGTCTCGGTGTTGCCGGTCGCGCTCCAGAATACGATTGCTACTTTGCTCATAATATTCAGCCTCACTTTTGATTTATTGGGTTAGCTGCTTCTAACATTTTGCTCCATAAAAATGCGTCGGAAGCAGGCTCAGACGCATCTCTTTAGTTAGGTTTCTCTAACCGTCCATAGGATACCACAGCGCCGCTGCTTTGTCAAGCGGTCACAGAGGCTAACTTTTCCAGAAGTTTTACCCCGCTCTCACCAGCCGGAACGCCACCGTCAGCACCCCCAGGATGACCGGCTGATGGAGCAGATAGAGCACCAGCGAGTGACGGCCCATCCAGCCCAGCGGCGGGCAGACCGACCTGCGCAGCGGCGCGAGGCGTCCGCGGCCCACGAGGTGGTGGAGGAAGTACCCCGCCCAGAACAGAAACAGCCAGGGCAGCAGCGGGAAATAGTCGGTGGAGAAAAAGCTCTTCGGCATGAAGCCCAGATAGGCCGTGGTGTAGCTGGCGTAGAGGGCCTGCGGCAGGGCCAGACGCCCGCCCGGCAGGTTCCAGAAGCCGTTCATCGTCGGGTAGGTCACCCAGAACAGCAGGGCGCTGACGGCCACGCCCACGGCGGGCGGGACGCGGCGCAGCAGCGGGTCCAGCGCGGCGGTGAGGAGCATGGACGAGCCCAGCAGAGTCAGCACCCCGAACCACACCACGTCCTCGGGCAGGAAGAGCAGGGTGACGGCTGTGACCAGCGCCCCTGCCCCGAAGACGACGGCTCCCCGCCGGAACGGATGATGCCCCAGCGGCAGGCAGAAGCCCGAAAGCAGGATGAAGACCCAGCAGATGCTCTGCTGCCACACAAAGCCCGGGCGTCCGGTGTACCACTTCTGGGCCACGCCGAAGAGGAACACCACGTCCCACATCCCGTGGTAGAGCATCATGCTGATGAGGTCGAGTCCCCGCAGCTCGTCCAGAAGACGATAGCGGGCGGCAGTTTGCAGTTCCATAGAGTCCTCCTTCCCTCTTACTGATAGGACTGGGGAAATTATAGCACAAAAAGACCTCCCTGCAAAGACAGGGAGGCCGCAGTGGTTCAACGCTTACTTCTCATCGCGGGGCAGCAGGCAGTTGAGCAGGATGGCCACGAAGGCAGCAGGCACGATGCCGCTCTCACCGCAGATGAGCTGGACGAACTGGGGGGTGTTGGCAAGGATCTTGGCGTTTGCACCCATGCCGTAGCCCACGCCCAGCGCCACAGAGACGATGGTCAGGGTGCGGGGAGTCATCTTCTCCTTGGTGATGAGCTGGATGCCCGACACCACGATGGAGGAGAACATCATGACGGCAGCGCCGCCCAGAACGGCCTGCGGCATGATGGAGATGAGTGCGCCCAGCTTGGGGATGAGGCCGCAGAGCATCAGGAAGATGGCACCGGTGGCCAGTGCGCCCCGGTTGACCACCTTGGTCATGGCCACGAGGCCCACGTTCTGGCTGAAGGAGGTGTTGGGCAGGACGCCGAAGCAGGCGGCGACGGTAGAGCCGAGGCCGTCGCAGATGATGCCGCCGCTCAGCTCCTTATCGGTGGCCTCGCGGCTCATGCCGCCCTCCATGACGCCGGAGATGTCGCCCACCGTCTCCACGGCGGTGACGATGAACATGATCATGACGGGCAGGATGGCGCGGAGGTCGAAGACGATCTTGACCGGCACCAGCTTCGGGATGGCGAACCAGCTGGCCTCAGCGACCTTGTTCCAGTTCAGCACCCATGCTTTGGTGAACTCCACGCCGTCGGCGGTGACGCCGGTGGTGGGCAGGACGAAGCCCATGACGATGGCTGCCAGATAGCCCGCGACGATGCCCACGAGGATGGAGGAAGAGCTGAGGAATCCCTTGGTCCAGTGCTTGAAGAGGAGGATGACCACCAGCACGAAGACGGCCAGCAGCAGGTTTTCCACCGAGCCGAAGTCCTTGGCTGCGTTGCCGCCGCCGAAGGAGTTGACGCCCACGGAGATGAGGGACAGGCCGATGGACAGCACGACCGTGCCGGTGACCACCGGCGGGAACAGCTTGCGCAGGGGCTTCAGAAAGACGCCCAGCACGCTCTCGAACAGGCCGCCCAGAATGGATGCGCCCATCATGGCGCCGTAGGCCGTGACGTCGCCGCCCATGGTGGCAGCCACGCTGTTGAACACGCCCAGAAAGCCCGAGCTGGTACCCATGATGATCGGCACTTTGCCGCCCACAGGGCCGAGGCCGTACAGCTGCACCAGCGTGACGATGCCCGCCACGAACATGGCGTTCTGCAGCAGGCTCACCTGCAGGTCTGCGAACTCACCGCCCGCGAGGCCGCAGGCGCTGGTGATGATGAGCAGCGGGGTGAGGTTGCCCACGAACATGGCGAACACGTGCTGCAATCCCAGCGGGACAGCGTGGCGCAGCGGCATTTTCGCCTCAAACTCATATGCCGAATTTTCCAGTTCAGCGCTTTTTATCATATCCTGGCTCCTTTACTTCACTTCAGGTTTTTGTAACAAGCATAGAAAATTATAGCAGACCGGAACCGGGAACGGTAGGGCTTTTTCGAGTTTTTATTCATATTTTCGTCATAAGTCGTACTTATGGAGCTTGCCCTCTCAGTCTCACTTCGTTCGACAAGGCCGGGTTGCGGCTCGTGGCATCGCTTCCTGTATCTTTTTGCCGAAGTTTATGGTATACTTATTTTGCACGCGGTGGAAACGCTGCTGCGCTCCCGGGCAAAGCCGGAGTGAATCAGCCGACAAACGGCAGATCTGTTTTGGCAGGGGCTTCGGTCAGGATGGCCAGAACCTCGGGGACCAGATCAGGGTACTGCCGCAGGATAGCAAGGATCTCTTCATTTGTCATCATGCCAAAGCGCTCCTTTTTGTTGTATTTATAATTTTATGTTACAACAGCTATAAGCTGAAATCAAGAGGAAAGAGGCAAATCAAATGAAAATTACAGAAAAATGCAAAGTTATTGTGGCAGGCAGCCTTGTGGCCGCTCTGATGGCAGGTACTGCATTGCCTGCGCTGGCCGCCAGCCCCGCCGGGGACGTTCCCTTTGCGGTGCTCGCGCAGCAGAATAGTGCTGTGACCCCGGAGCAGGTAGAAGCGCTGATCAGCCAGATCGGTACTGTCACGCGCAGCAGACGCGCGGCAATCGTGGCCGCTTTGGATGCCTATAACCAGTTGGATGATGCAGGAAAAGCTGCTGTCACCAATTTTGGTGTGCTGGCAGAAGCACAGCAGATTCTTGGTATTCAGGATGCACTTGCAAAGTGCAATGTCAACTACGATGCAGTAGAAGACTGCTGGGCGATTACAACCCCGCATGATGACAGCATCGATAAGCGCAAGACGTGTGGCATTGGCCCCAACCTTTATATCTGGGACAAGGGGAACACTATTGTTTTCTGGGAAGATTTTACTTACATGGGCTCTTCCGAGCTGGATATCGATGACATCATTCTGCGCGGTGGAGATTATAAGTACACTTACATTTGCGATTATGATAACTCCGGTTATGGATACGACAAAGAGCTTGGTAAATGGTTTGCATGGGCCACCTTTGAAATGGAAGACAGTGAAGTCGAATGGTTGCGAAACCTTTTGAGTGCCGATACCGTTATCATGCGTTTCGAGGGAACGGATTATAGCAAGTTTGATTACACATGGACGGTGCAGGACCGGCAGGCAATCACCGATATTATTGACCTCTATAATCTTCTGAAAGCAGTTACACCGGAAGTGCGTGAAAAAGCACTGCGTAACTAATACGTTCGGCCTAGGGAATAGAAGCTTGGAAGAAAAAGTCTCTTCATGCCAGTGAACAGGAGCGTTCCCGATGTGGCGCAGAAGAGAAAAGACTGGAACGGCCTTATATGATGAAAGCGGATGCAATATGGATATGACAAGAAGGAGCCCGGGTTGCGGATCCTCCCTGCTTCCGCCGCTGGCGGCGGTCGTCGCCGTTGCAAGTGGCTTGACCGGTACAACGATGACCGTAAGCCCAACTAAATGAAAAGCCCCCTTGGAGGTAGCGACTCCGAGGGGGTTTTTCCTTTTTGGGGTGACAATCTTGACCCTTGACATTCCTGACTTTAGGATACCCGATCCCCCCGCAAAAGTCAAGCGCTGTGCGGAAAGTTTACAACTTCGCTCACACCCCCGGCACAAGCAGTCTCCGCGCCTCGTCGAGGCGGGCGGTGCCGTCGGGGAGGTCGTTGGCGGCCAGCATCTGGCCGGGCGAGACGTGGTAGCGCCGGGCGATGGCGAACAGCTCCTCCCCCGGCTGGGCGTAGCAGATGCGGAGCGACACCTCCGGGTCGGCGGGGGCGAGGGGGTCGCCCAGCTCCACCGCCCCCACGAGAGAGGCCGTCTGCCGCGCCAGCACCGCGCCCTCGGCCCGGACGGTAAGGGACACATCCAGCGCGCCGCCTGCGCTGGCGCATTGCAGGTCCTGAACGCTCAGCCAGCACTCGGGGTAGGCGTCGGCATCCTCGGGCAGGTCGGCGGGGAGAGGCAGGGCATAGTCCAGCGCCTTTTCGTAGCACTCCATCTCCCCGAGGGTATTTTCCGCAAAGGCCGACACCACGGCCCGGGCCGTCAGGACGGCTCTCCCCTCCTGCCGCGTCAGGCTCACCGGCCCGAAGGACGCGAAGCAGGCCAAAATATGCGCTCCTGCGTCGGGCAGAGGGCCGGAGCCTCGCAGCACCGTCGTCTCGTCCAGCGCGCAGAGCAGCGACTCGGTGGCGAGAGTCTGGGGCGTGAGGGTCGTCTCGAAGCGGGTGGAGAAGGCATCGGCCACGCATTGGAGCTGGTAGGGACGCCAGCCGCTCAGCCGCAGCATCGCCGTGGCCGTGAGGGTGGTGGAGGCAGAGCCGTCCTCGGTGGTCTCCCCTTCTGCCGCCGCAAAGCCCACCGGCTCCAGCACGCAGAGGCAGCGGCAGTCCTCGCTGAGGCCGTCTGCATCCAGGATCTGGTTGAAGGGCAGGTCGGCGGTCTGGCTGCGGAGGGCGGCGTCCCCTTCGGCCCGCCATGCGCAGAGGACATGCAAAACCCCCTTCGCCACGGCCTTGCCCTGCATCCGCTTCAGCTCCCGCACCTCGGCGGTGCCGGTGATGTCGAGGATGGCGGCGGGAGGCTTCGGGAAGGTCAGCGCCCCCTCGATGGTCACGAGCTTTTCGAGGGTGGCGGCCCGCCGCACCCCTGCCAGCGTGACCGGCTTCTGCTCGATGCCGCCCTCGCTGAGGGCCGTGATGACCTCGGTGGACAGCTGGGCGTGGACGCTCACCACCAGCCCGTAGGCCCCCCGCACCTCGATGCGGCGGGGGTTGACGGCCCGGCAGTTGAGGTATTCGGTCTGGCCCTCGACGCAGGCTGTCCACGCCGTGGCCGCAAAGCTGGGCAGCTCGAGGGCCTTGGTGAAGGGCAGCTTCTGCTCGGTCTGGCACAGCCCCGCCCCCTCTTCGCCCTGATAATACACGGTACAGCGCAAATATCCTTCCAGCGTCAGCCGCCCGGGGGCCAGCTGCTTTTGCAGCACCACCGGCTTTGCGAAGCACTTGACGATGCGCTGCACCGGCGGCAGATAGTCCGAGATCAGTAGTTCGGTCTCGAGGGGCAGCTCCGCCTTGGCGGTGCAGTCCGCACCCGCCGCAGGCAGAACGTCCCGGAACACTTTCAGCTCCATGGTGATGCTCCTTTCCTGTCCTTGCTCTGATGAGAGTATATGCGGGGTGGGAAGGGAGCAGAACAAAAATCCCCCTTGGAGGTCGCAGCTCCTTGGGGGATTTCCATTACGGCAGATTTGTTTATTTCTATATCTTTTGTCGAAAATCTATGTTATAATTGGTTTGCGGCCTTGCCCGCCCATTTTATTAAAGGAGCCCGGGTTGCGGCACCCAGCGTCTGCTTCGCTGCCGCTCGCATCCTGCTGGCCGCGGCCCCAACAGCTCCTCCCTGTTTCCGCCACTGGCGGCGGTCGTCGCCGTTGCAAGTGGCTTGACGGATGGCTGACGGGCCGTAAGCACTAAAAAGGACCCCCTTTCGGAGATTGCAGCTCCGGGAGGGGGTTTTCTTTCCGTGGGACGATGAATCAGTAATTGCCTTTACTATCTTTAGTATATGCGATTCCCCGCAAAAGTCAAGCGTTGCGCAGAAAGTTTACAAGCGCATCATCAGGCCCGGACAATGACCACCAAGCAGTATTCCCGGCCCTCGACGGTCTTATGGCAGACGCCGACACGCAGCTTGGTATTGACCGTGGGCGACACATCTTTATAGTACACCCCGACCACCGGCGCACCGCTGGAGAACCGCTCTACCTGCTGAAGGGCGCTCATCCCGGTGGAGTCGAAAGCAACAAAGCTCACGAAATTGCTCTGCTCGTAGGCTTTCAGGCTGTCTTGCAGGAAGCCTTCCAGCGTCTGACCGGCGTCTATGGGGAAGTCGCTCTTCAGGTAGATGATGTTCCCCTCCCCGTCCTTCTGGAACCAGTCCGGGGTGAACGCGGGCCGGATGGTGCGGGTCAGCGCGGGGACGCCGTAAGAGACTTCGGTGTTTGGGTAGATACGCTTGAAGATGTCGGCGACGCCCACCGCGACGAGCCTGTCCTCTTCTGTCCCGCTGGCACCGCCGGAACAGCCGGTGAGCAGGGCCAGCATCAGCACGCCCGCAAGGGCGAGGGCAAGGAGCTTTTTCAGTTTCATGGTCGTATCCTCCGTTCACTGTGGTGTTTTTGATACTTCCATTATAACCCGTCTCCCGCCGCAGCTGCAACGGCCATTCGCGCAGGTTTTGGGGCGATTCACGCAGGTTTCGGGAAATACGGCTGCTCCGAGAGGGGCGGGGTATCTGGCAAAGTTCCAAAATATCATCGATTCATCGTCATAAATCGAACTTTGCCACGTTGGCAAACTTAAGGTTTGCTGGCAAAGTAGGTAGTTTGCCAATCAGGAGAACTTTGCCATGTTGGCAAACAATCAACATTGAACGATATATCATTTAATTTATAGGAACTTTGCCACTTGTTTCACTACAGTAGAGGAATGAGTACCATTGATTTTTTCCATCTTGTTGGCGAATATTCTTCTTTATAATCTCGCCTGATTTGATAAGGTTGCCATACGCCCGGATATATGTCCTATCACTGCACCCCATCTCCTTCATCACCTCTGCCCTCAGCTGGGTGCTGGGCATACTCCCCAGCTTGCTCTCGGCCAGCACGTTGAGGATGGCCTGCGCGGTATCCTCCTTGGTCTGGGCGGTGCGGACGCGGCGCTCCTCCACGAAGTCGGCGTCCTTCTTGTCGGTGCGGCTGTCAAAGACGGCCACCGCCGTCGTGACGCCCTCCACCTGCGCCTGCTCGATGTGGAGCAGGGCCGTCCGGGCCGGGGCGGAGTAGCTGCTCTTCTCGTGGCTGAGGTAGAGCTTTTCGCTGTTCTTGTCGCGGCCCATCATGAGGACGCTGCGGGCGATGTCCCAGATGTCGGAGCTGTCGGCCAGACGGGCGCGGCCCGAGACGTTGGCGCGCTTGTTGGTGTGCATCGAGATGAGGGCCGCGCAGCCGTGCCTGGCGCAGAGGGCTTTGAGGGGCAGCAGGGCGCTGCGCATCTGGTTGCGGCTGGCCATCTCCACCCCCGCAGGCAGAAAGCTCTGCAGCGGGTCGATGATGACGAGGGCGGGCGCGGCCTTCCCCACGTACTTTGCAAAGCTCGTGTCCGGGATGCAGAGCGGGCTGCCGGTGCGGGCAAAATAGGCGTCACTGGTGACCACCATCACCCGGCTCATATCGGCCCCTGCCGCCGTCAGGCGGGCTTTGAGCACCTTGCCGGGGTCGTCCTCGCCGGAAAAAAGGAGGACGCTGCCGGTCTTCTCCGGCGGCTGGGGGAAGAAGCCGGAGGTCCGGCCCGCCGTGACATACGCAATGAGCTGGGCCTGCCAGATGCCCTTGCCGGTGCCGCCGTCGGCACCCAGAAGCGACACCTCCCCCATGGGCAGCAGCCCATCCACCAGCCAGCTCACGTTCTGGATGGGGACGTTCTCGAGGCAGTCGGGGGTGAAGCTGAGGGGCGCGGCGCGGCGGCGGTCCCGGAAGCGCGCCCGGGCCGCGTCGGCCTTTTCCCGGTAGGCGGCATAGTCCTCGGCGATGCGGCTCTGGAACTCCTCCCGGCCCACCGCTTCCAGCTCGCTCTTGCCGTCGGCCAGCCAGCGCTCCATTCGGAAGGTCAGGCCCTGCCAGAAGCCCAGCTCCTTCGCCCTCGCCTCCACCAGCTCGGAGCGGCTGAGGACGTCCTCGGGGCGGTCCTGCCCGGCGAACCAGTAGGTCAGCCGGGAGAACAGCTCCTCTTCGGTGCGCACCGTGCCGAGGTAGGCCACGAAGTCGTCGTAGCTGCCCGGGGTGCGGTCGGTCATGTTTTTCTGCATAAAAACTCCTTTCGTAAGTTGTTTTGTTGCTTTTATTATAACTATGAAAGGTTGTGCAGTCAACGCAAGCTTTCTGCGTATTTCTGCGCAGAAAAAGAGAAAAACCCCCTCGGGGCAGTTGCTCCGAAGGGGGTAAAATTTAACCATGGCAGATGGAAAGCCCCCGGGGAGTTGCCGCTCCTTGGGGGCGTTGCTTTTATTGTATCTTTTTGCCGAAGTTTATGATATACTTGTTTTGCGGTTCATCCCGCCCATCTTACTTGGGAAGGGAGGTGTACCTGATGATTCATATCCTCACGATTTTGGAGTCTGTCGTAGCAGATGTAATGTCGCATTACATCTGCAAGTGGCTTGACAGATTCGACAAGGACCGCAAGCCCGACTAAACGGAAAGCCCCCGGGGAGGTCGCAACTCCTTGGGGGCTTTTCTTTTTGGTGTACCGAATGGAATATCCTCACAATTCCATCTTTAGTATATGCCATTCCCCGCAAAAGTCAAGCGTTGCACAGAAAGTTTACAAGCCTGCTGCTTTCATTTTGCAAGTTCCTCATACACGTGCTTGTTACGGTCCATCAGCTTCAGCGAAGAGGCCAGCACATCGTCATCTGCTGCGGCCTGCATGGCATCCGCCTGGTTGAAATCACACTTCACTCTTCTCTCTCCTTTTTTATGCCAAACAGCCTCCGGAGCAAGCCTCTCAGGCACTTGGGGCTTTTGAGAACGACCACCTGCATAGAGCCGACCACCTTTCGTCGCTTGATACGCCATTATAGGCGTCCCGCGCCCGGAATGTTCCGGTTCAGCTCAAGATCGGCCCGTCCGGCACCGTCTCCACCACCACCAGCGCGCCCTTTTGGGTGGAGATGGTGATGCAGTCGGAGCCATCGGCATACTCGTTGCTGACGCCGAGGGGGTAGCCTGCGGTGAGGACGGCGTCGGTCAGCTCGTAGAAGGAGCCCCGCTCCGAGACCCCCTCTGCCCTGCCCTCCATCGGGAAGACCGAGAGGTAGAAATACTCATTCCTAGGGTAGCGGCGGGTCTCGCCGGGCATCACGAAGGTGATGCGGCTGCGCTCGTCCAGAAGCGTGGCGCGGACGCCCCGCTGTTCGAGGCCGAGGCCGGTGCAGAGGTTGGCCAGCGTATGCTCGAGGCGTCTGCCGCCCAGTACACCCAGCAGCAGCGCCTCGTCGAAGCCCTTCTCGGAGGCCAGCTTTGCCGCGTACTCGGTGTCGGTGTCGTCCTTGACGTGGGGCAGGATGATGGTGTCGTCGCCCTCCTGTGCCGGGCAGGGCGCGGTGTCGAAGTCGCCCACGATGATGTCGGGGCGGCAGTGGAGCGGCCCACAGTTGCGGTAGCCCGCGTCGCAGGCAATGATGGTGTCGCCGGGCCGCAGGGCCGACGCCAGCGAGGCGCTGACCGGGCAGGCGGAAATGATAACACAGCGGGACATGGGATTCCTTCTTTCTGGGAAGTATGATAACACAGTGTCTTTTTCTGTATCTTTTTGTCGATGTTTATGGTATACTGGTTCTGCGGTTCATCCCGCCCATCTCACTTGGGAAGGGAGGTGAAACCAATGATCCATATTCTCACAATCTTGGAGTCTGCCGTGGCAAATATAATTTCACATTATATCTGTAAGTGGCTTGACAGACTCGACAAGGACCGTAAGCCCGACTAAATGGAAAGCCCCCTGGGAGCGGCAACTCCTTGGGGGCTTTTCTTTTTTAGTGAAACCAATGGAATCTTCTCACAATCCCATCTTTAGTATATGCGATTCCCCGCAAAAGTCAAGCGCTGTGCAGAAAGTTTACAGGGCAGGACTCGTAAGCAAGGCCCGTCTTAGTACAACCTCTCAGTCTCACTCCGTTCGACAGCTCCCCTAGTAGGGGAGCCTCTGGCGAAACCGTTCACTTTGCGGGGACTGCCAAGGCCTCTCCTACAAGGAGAGGTGGCATCGCGTCAGCGATGACGGAGAGGTTGTACTACGGACAGCTCCACCGTGACGGAGAGGTTCATCCCCTCCTCTGCCACTC
This sequence comes from Faecalibacterium longum CLA-AA-H243, assembly GCF_020687245.1. Classification (GTDB taxonomy): domain Bacteria; phylum Bacillota; class Clostridia; order Oscillospirales; family Ruminococcaceae; genus Faecalibacterium; species Faecalibacterium longum. Next base: position 176,427 of record NZ_JAJEQG010000002.1, read on the forward strand.
CTTCACATCCTTGACCTCATCGTACATGGCGCAGTAGCTGTCGTAGCGGGTCTGGGAGAGCTTGCCTTCCGCGAGGGCGGCGCGGACGGCGCAGCCCTTCTCGGAGCGGTGGGAGCAGCCGGTGAACTGGCACGCGCCGAGGTAAGGCCCGAACTCCGGGAAGGCATGTTCCAGACCCTCTTTCGGGATGAAGCCCGCCCGGCTGGCCTCGAGGCTGGCAAAGCCCGGGGTGTCGGCGATGCGGCCCCCGAAGGCTTCAAAGATGGTCACCTCGCGGGTGGTGTGACGGCCACGGCCCAGCTTCTGGCTGATGGCGGCGGTCTGACGCTCCACGTCGGGCAGGAGGGCGTTCAGCAGGGTGGATTTGCCCACGCCGGAGTTGCCGCAGAAGGCGCAGAGACGGCCATTGATCCAGTGCTTGATGTCGTCCAGACCCTCGCCGGTGGCGTAGTCGATGCGGATGAAGGGCAGGGTCGATTTTTCGTAGGCGCTGCGCAGAAACTCCGCCTCGGCGAGGTCGCTTTTGGTGCAGACGATGACGGGCTGGACGCCCTTGTCCACCGCGATGGCCGAGAGCTTATCCAGCACGAGGGTGCTGGGGGTGGGCTGGGTGGTGCTTGCCACGAGGAACAGCACATCGAGGTTCGCCATGGGCGGGCGGACGAAGACGTTCCGCCGGGGTGCGATGCCCGCGATGACCGCCGCGCCGTTCTCGGTCTCCAGCGTCACCACGTCGCCCGCCACGGGGGTGATCTTCTGCTTGCGGAAGATGCCCCGGGGCTTGCACTCCACGATGCCTTCCGACGTCTTAACGTAATAAAATCCGCCGATGCCTTTTGTGATATAACCTGTCATACCTACTCCTTTAGCCCAGCCAGGACGTCCACCAGTCGCTGAGACCGCCGCCGGTGGAAGAAGACGAGCTGGCGCCGGTGCTCTCGCTGGAAGAGCTGCTGCCCCCGAAGAGGCCGCCCAACCAGCCGCCAGAGCCGTCGCTGCTGGCGGTGCTCTCGCTGGGTGCTTCGGGTTCCGGTGCAGGCTCAGGGCCTGCGCTGACCACGACGCTGACGCGGGTGTTCAGCTTGGCCGATGCGCCCTCGCCGGGGTTCTGGCTGATGATGCTGCCCACGGGCTGGTCGCTGTACTGCTCCGTCTGGCTGCCCAGACCCAGTTTCCGCTGCACCAGCAGGGTACGGGCGTCGTTCACGTTCATGCCGATGAGGCTGGGGACTTTGGTGGTGGTGGCCACCTGCGGGCGGCTGACGTAGATCACCACCGTGGTGCCTGCGGCCACCTGACTGCCTGCGGCGGGGTCGGTGCGGATGATGGAGCCTGCGGCCACCGACTCATCCACGGCCTGAGTGACCAGCACCGACACGCCCAGGTCCTTCAGCTGCTGTTCGCCGTCGGCCTGCACGTAGTTGGTCAGGTCGGGGACGGTGACGTAGTGGATGCCGAGGCTGACGGTGAGGGTCACGCTCTGGCCCTCGCGGACGGTGCGGCCCGCCACCGGCGACTGCTTGTAGACATAGCCTGCGGCGTAGTCGTTGTTGTACTCCTCTTCCCAGTTGACGACCACCTGACCGGAGGCCACCTGCTCAGAGGCGTTCACCTCGTCCTGCGTCATGCCGCTGAAATCGCTCAGCACGATGTCGTCGCTTTTGGTCATGATGTTGCTGGAATCGTTCAGGATGGTCCAGCACAGGGCCGCACAGGCCAGCGCAAAGGCCGTCGTGATGCCCAGCAGCACCGGCATAAAGGCGCTGCGCTTCTTCTTTTTCGCTCTGGCCTTGGGGCGGGCGGGATTCGCCGCCGGTTTCTCCGGGGGTCTGCGGATGCTGCGTTTCTGCGGCATGGGGTCATTCACCACCTTTTCAGGTTCTTCCTTTACATATTGATACTGGAACGTGACGGAGGGGTCCTGCACGTAGGCGTCCAGTGCTCCCAGCATCTCTGCGGCGCTGGAATACCGGTTGACCGGCAGCTTCGCCATGGCGCGTTCCGTGATTTGCACGAGGCCCAGCGGTACGTCCGGGGCAAGCTCTGCCAGCGGCTTCGGGGTGTCCCGGATCTGCTTGCGGGCCACCTCCACCATGTCGTCGGCGTCGAAGGGTAGCCTGCCCGAGAGCATCTCGTACATCATGACGCCCACGGAGTAGATGTCGCTCTTGGGGTCGGTCTCCTCCCCCTTCGCCTGTTCGGGGCTGATGTAGTGGACGCTGCCCATGGCCTTTTTGCCGTTCTGTATCTGGTTCTCGGCCCGGGAGATGCGGGCGATGCCAAAGTCCATCATCCGCAGCTGGCCGTTGTCCAGCAGCATGATGTTCTGGGGCTTGATGTCCCGGTGGACGACGCCGTTGCGGTGGGCGTGGTCGAGGGCGCGGAGGATCTGGGCGATGAAATGGACGGTCTCCCGGCTGGTGATCTTGCCGCCCCGCTCGTTGAGGTACTCCCGGAGGGTCATGCCCTCCACGCACTCCATCACGATATACTGTAAGTTTTCGCCGACGGAGACGTCGTAGACCTTGACGATGTTGGGGTGGTTGAGCAGGGAGATGGCCTTGGACTCGTTCTTGAAGCGGCGGACGAGGTCGGCGTCATGCATCAGCTCCTGACGCAGCACCTTGACGGCCACCACCGTGCCTTCCGGCACAGGCCCGCCGGGGGCAGAGACCACGGCCTTGTAGACGTTGGCCATGCCGCCTGCGCCGATGAGCTCCTGAATGGTGTAGAGCCCGTCCAGCGTCTTGCCGATGAGATTATCCATGCTTCACCTCCAGCGGCTCCACGCCCAGCAGCAGCGCGGTGATGTTGTCGGGGCCGCCGCCCGCGTTGGCGGCGTCCACCAGCCGGTCGGGGATGTCGTAGAACCCGCCCTTCGTGAAGATCTCTTCGATCTTTTCCTTGGGCAGGACGTTGGTGAGGCCGTCGGTGCAGAGCAAAATCATATCGCCCTTCTGCACCGGCACGCTGGTGAACTCGGGGTCGAGGCGGTAGTCCACGCCCAGCGCCCGGGTGATGATGTTCTTCTGGGGGTGATGCTCAGCTTCCTCGGCGGTGATGGTGCCGCAGTCCACCAGCTCCTGCACGTAGGAGTGGTCGTGGGTAAGCTGGGTGAGTCTGCCGTCCCGGACGAGATAGGCCCGGGAGTCGCCTGCGTGGCAGATAAAGGCGTTGCCGCCCCGCACGAGGGCGCAGACCGCCGTGGTGCCCATGCCCGCCAGCTCCTCCTCCCGGGAGGCTTTCTGGAAGACGAAGCGGTTGGCGTTGATGAGCGCCCGCGTCAAAAACTTTTCCTCGTCGCCGGGCAGGCACTGGGCGTACTGCTCGTGGAAGCTGTGCTCGATGACGTCGCAGGCGCTCACGGAAGCCTCACGGCCTCCCCGCGCACCGCCCATGCCGTCGCACACGAGGCCCCAGGCCGCGTCGCTGTTCAGCTCACCTGCCCGGTAGTCATCCTGATTCTCGGGGCGGACGCTGCCGACGTCTGTTTTTCCTGCAAGTTTCATAGGATTCTCCTTCTCAAACTTTGCCGTTCATCTCGTCGCGGCGGAGCTGGCCGCAGGCGGCGCTGATCTCGCTGCCCAGACGGCGGCGGACGGTGGCGTTGACGCCGAGGCTTTCCAGCTTCTGCTGGAAGCGCCGGACGTTGGCGGCGTCGGTAGCCGAATAAGGGCTGCCGTCCACCGGGTTGATGGGGATGAGGTTGACGTGAGCGCCCATCCCCCGGATAAGGTCGGCCAGCTGCTTAGCACAGGCGTCGGAGTCGTTGACCCCCCGCACCATGGAGTATTCGAAGCTCACTCTCCGGCCCGTCGTCTCCTGATACCGACGCACGGCCTGCATCAGCACCTCCACGGGGTAGGCGTCGTTCACGGGCATCATGCCGCTGCGGATGTCGTTGTTGGGGGCGTGGAGAGAGACGGAGAGGGTGAGCTGGAGCTTCTTCTCGGCCAGCTGGTCGATCTTCGGCACGAGGCCGCAGGTGGAGAGGCTGATGTTCCGCATCCCGATGTTCACGCCCTCGGGGGACGAGATATTCTCGAGAAAGCGCATGACTTCGTCGAAATTATCCAGCGGCTCCCCGATGCCCATCAGCACGATGTGGGAGATGCGCTCCCCGATGTCCTTCTGGGCGGTGTAAATTTCGGAGCATATCTCGCCCGCCTCGAGGTTGCGCACCCGGCCCGCCTGGGTCGAGGCGCAGAAGCGGCAGCCCATCCGGCAGCCCACCTGAGTGGACACGCAGACCGTGTTGCCGTAGTGGTAGCGCATGACGACGGTCTCGATGCAGTTGCCGTCGGCCATCCGCAGCAGGTACTTCACGGTGCCGTCCTTGGCCTCCTGCCGCCGCTCGATGATGGGCGCGGCGATGTAAAATGCCTCCTCGAGCTTTGCCAGCAGGGCTTTGGGCTGGTCGGTCATGGCCGAAAAGTCGGTCACGAGCTTCTGGTGGACCCAGTGGAAGATCTGCTTGGCCCGGAAGCCGGGCTGGCCCATCGCTTTCAGCTCCGCTGTCAGCTGTTCCAGCGTCAGGGAGGATATACAGCGTTTAGTCTCCATGAAAATCTCCTTTTGTCAGGAATCACGTTTCTGCATCGCGCAGAGGAAAAAGCCGTCCATGCCGGTGCGGGTGGGGACGGAAAGCGCACCCCAGTCCCCCACCGTCATCCCGGCCGGGAAGCGGATGTCCGGCGTCACCACCCGGAATTCCGGGTGTCGGCCCACGAAGGCCCGCACCTGCTCTTCGTTCTCGGCAGGGTCGATGGTGCAGGTGGAGTAGACCAGACGCCCGCCCTCTTTCAGGTGGGCGGCGGCTGTATCCAGAATGGCCGACTGGGTGGCCAATAATTCATCGTGACGCGCTTTTTCGAGGGTCTTGTAGCGGATGTCCGGCTTCTTGGCGAGGATGCCGAGGCCGCTGCAGGGGGCGTCCACCAAAATGGCATCCGCCATGGGCAGGTCGGCGTCCGGTCTGGTGCCGTCGGAGACGCGGGGCTCCACGTGGGCAAACCCCATCCGCTCCACGGCCTTTCGGATCAGCTGGACGCGGTTCTCGCTGACGTCGCAGCTCACCAGCCGCCCTTCGTCCTGCATCTCCTCGATGAGGAGCAGGCTCTTGCCGCCGGGGGCGGCGCAGAGGTCGAGGACGGTATCGCCGGGCTTTGCCTCCACGCAGAGGGCGGCAAGCTGGCTGGCCTGCCCCTCCACGTGGAAATATCCGTCCCGGAAAAGCCCGCTCTCCGCCGGACTCCCCTCGAAGCGGGCTAAGACGCTGCCCGGCAGGAGGCCCGGGGCGGCGGTCTTCGCGCCCGAGGCCAGCAGCTTTTCGCAGAGGGCTTCCGGCGTCCCTTTCAGGGGGTTGGCCCGGAGGCTGGTCAGGCCGCCGTCGGCGGTGTGGGTCAGGATGTCCAGCGCCTCGTCGGGGTAGTGTTCGTGGAGGAACGCTGCCACGTCCCGGCCCGCCGAGCCCAGCACCATCAGCCGCTCCACCTCGTCGGCGAAGACGGCAGAGCCGAGGTCATAGCCGATGGCCCGGCGCAGCACGGCGTTCACGAGGCCGGAGGCGCTGGCTTTTCGGAAGGTGCGGGTCAGCTTGACGGCTTCATTGACCGCCGCCGAAGCAGGCACCTGCATATAGCGGGCCTGCGCCAGCGCGGCGCGGAGAATTTCCCGCACCTGCGGGTCGAGCTTGGCAAGCCCTTTGGGCAAAAACTGGCTCAGGATATAGTCCAGCGTCCCCTGATGTTCCAGCACGGTGTAAAATATCGCGCTGGCAAATGCTTTATCGCGGCCTTCCAGCTTCTGGCGGCGCAGCTCTGCGTCGAGGATGAGGTTCGAAAACCCGTCCTGCTCCTGCCGCACCAGCGCCGCCACCGCCGCCGCGCGGGGGTTCGGGCCGCTCACAGGCTGTCCCCCGCCTTGAGGCGAAGACCGGCGGCGAAGGAGGTGCCGTCCATGGGCTTCTTGCCCTCCGGCACGACGTGCAAAAGCTGGACAGCGCCCTCACCGCAGGCCACGGTCAGGGGCTTGGTGGCGAGGACAGTGCCAGCGGCTTCGCCGTGGCTTTCCGCGACGCGGCACTCCATGACCTTGACCTTCTTGCCGCCCGCCGTCACGAACCATGCCCCGGGCCACGGGTTCATGCCCCGCACCCAGTTGTGGATGTGGTCGGCGCTGTCGGTCAGATGGAACTGGGCCATCTCCTTGCTCAGCATGGGGGCGGTGGAAGCGTTCTCGTGGGCCTGAGGCTCTGCCTTGAGCGTACCAGCTGCGATGGCAGGCAGGGTCTCACAGAGCACCCGTGCGCCCACGGCAGTGACCCGGTCGAACAGCTGGCCGCTGGTCTCCTCGGGGTCGATGGCAATCTTCTCGCAGGCCAGCACGTCGCCGGTGTCGAGGCCCTCGTCCATCTGCATGATGGAGACGCCCGTCTCGGCGTCGCCGTTCAGCACCGCCCACTGCACGGGGGCGCTGCCCCGGTATTTCGGCAGCAGGGAGACGTGGAGGTTGATGCAGCCGTATTTCGGCGCTTCCAGCACCGATCTCGGCAGGATGCAGCCGTAGGCCACCACGACGATGAGCTCAGGAGCCAGCGCGCGGATGTTCTCGTCCTCGCCGCCGTCCCGCAGGGTGCGGGGCTGAAAGACGGGGGTGCCGTGGGCCAGCGCCACTTCCTTCACCGGGGGTGCGGTGAGCACCTGCTTGCGGCCCACGGGCTTATCGCGCCGGGTGTAGACCGCGCAGATGTCGTGGCCCGCCTCATACAGGGCTTTCAGGCAGTCCGCCGCAATATCCGGCGTCCCCATGAACAGAATGCGCATCAGTCGTTCTCCTTCTTCTTGGCGGCAGCGGCGCGGCCCTCCTCGGTGTCCTCATAGAAGAACTCGCTGGACTCCATGATGGTGATGCCGTCCAGATGGTCGTTCTCGTGCTGGATGCAGCGGGCCAGCAGGCCCTCGGCTTCCAGCTCGAACCACTCGCCGTTCCGGTCCTGTGCGCGGACCTTGACGGCTGCGGGGCGGGTCACGGCGCCGTTGTGGCCCGGGAAGGACAGGCAGCCCTCGTAGGCAGTCTCCTCGTCCTCAGACACGGCGAGAATTTCCGGGTTGACGAAGTCGATGAACTTGTACTCGTAGTTCTCGGGAATCTCCTCCGGGGCGTCGGTGGTGTCCCACACCACGAAGACGCGGCGCAGCATCCCCACCTGCGGGCCTGCGAGGCCCACGCCGTCGGCGGCGATCATCGTCTCGCGCATATCGTCCAGCAGGGTGGCCAGACGGTCGTCAAAGTTGGTCACGGGGCGGCAGACCTTGTTCAGGATGGGGTCGCCCTCTTTTACAATGTTGCGGATAGCCATGAAGTATACCTCCAAATAATCTTATCAAATATCACCGTCAGAATGCATATCCACCACCACGGTGGCCTTGCTGGGCAGCTTTTCCTGCTCGTAGAGGCCGAGGGTCTGGCGGACAAGGTCGCGGAAGCGTTTGTCGGCGCGGCACTTGATGGTGAGCTTGTAGCGGTAGTTCTCGTTGATCTTTTCGATGTTGCCGGGGGTGGGGCCAAGCACCCGGAGGGGCAAGTCCGGCTGCTGCGCGGCCTGACGGCCTAAGAGGGCCGAGAACCGGGCGGCGGCCCGGGCCACCTCGATCTCCTTCGGGCCAGAGAAGCCCACGACGCAGAGCCCGCAGAAGGGCGGATAGAGGCCCAGTTTGCGGTAGGCGATCTCCTGCTCAAAGAAGGCGTCGTAGTCCTGCGCGGCGGCGAGGTTGAGGACGGGGTTGTCGGGGTCGGTGGTCTGGATGATGGCGAAGCCCGGGTCTTTCGCCCGGCCGGAGCGCCCCACCACCTGGGTGATGAGGCTGAACACCGTCTCGTAGGCCCGGAACCCCTGCGCAAAGAGCAGCGAGTCGATGCCGAGAACGCCCACGAGGGTCACGTCCTCGAAATCGAGGCCCTTGGCCACCATCTGGGTCCCCACCATGATGTCGTACTCATGCCGGGCGAACTTCGCCAGCAGCTTTTCGTGGGCGTCTTTGGCGGCGGTGGAGTCCTGGTCCATCCGCAGCACTCTTGCCTCCGGGAAGAGCTGGGCCAGCTCTTCCTCGGCCTTCTGGGTGCCGAAGCCCCGGTAGAGCAGCTTGCCGCCGCAGGCGGGGCAGGTCTTGGGGGGCGGGTCGAGCTGGGTGCCGCAGTAGTGGCAGAGCAGCTTATGGCCCGCCTTGTGGTAGACCATGGGGACGCTGCACTTGGGGCATTTCAGCACCTCGCGGCAGTCGTCGCACTGGGCCATAGTCTGGTAGCCGCGGCGGTTGAGCAGCAGGATGGTCTGCTTGCCCGCGTCGAGGTTGCGCCGGATGGCGTCCTCCATCGCAAGGCTGATCTCCCTCGGGTTGCCCGAGGCCAGCTCTGCCCGCATATCGACGATCTGGACGCTGGGCAGCGGGTTGCCGCCGTAGCGCTGGGTGAGCCGGACGAGCTGGGTGCGGCCATTCTGGGCGGCGTAAAAGCTCTCGGTGCTGGGGGTGGCGCTGGCCAGAAGGAGCAGGGAGCCGTTCTCTGCCGCCCGCTGCCGGGCCACCTCGTGGGCGGCGTACCGGGGCGCGGACTCGGAGCGGTAGGTGTGTTCCTGCTCCTCGTCGATGATGACGAGGCCGATGTTTTCCAGCGGGGCGAAGACGGCGCTCCGCGTTCCCACCACGATGTCGGCGCCGCCGTCCTGTATCATCTGCCATTGGAGCAGACGCTCGGTGTGATTGAGGGCCGAGTGCTGGACGGCCACCCGCCGCCCGAACTGGCTCTTGAGGCGGAGGATCATCTGAGGCGTCAGGCTTATTTCCGGCACCAGCACGAGGGCGCGGCGGCCCAGCGCCAGACACTGCTCGATGAGCTTTAAGAACACCAGCGTCTTGCCGCTGCCGGTGACGCCGTAGAGCAGCGCCGAGTGGGGGGCGGTGTCTTCGAGGCCGGGCAGCAGGGCGTCATAGGCCGCCTGCTGCTCTGCCGTCAGGGTGATGGGCTCGTTTTTCAGCGGGATAGACGAATACAGGTCGATGGATTTGTTCACCTTGCTGCATTCGACGACGCCCTTGGCGCAGAGGTTGTCCAGCACGGCTTTGGTGATGCCGTGGGCCTCCATCTCGTTCTGGGTGCGCTCTCCCCCGCTCAGCAGGGCCACTGCCGCCAGCTGCTTGGCCGTGGGCCTGGGCTTTTGCTGCAAGCTGCCCACCAGCTTATAGCTGTTCTCGGTGTGGCGGGTGAGCTGCTTTTGGAGCACCGGCGTCACGCCGTCCGCCGCGAGGGCGGGCTTATACTGCGCCCCATAGGGGATGACCGCCTTGACGGCCTCGTAGTAGGTGCAGAAGGTGTGCTCCTTGAGGAAATGCACCAGCCGCAGCAGCTCCGGCGTCAGGCAGGCCGAGGCGGGAGCTACGTCGAAGAGGTACTTGAGCTTTGCGTGTTCCGGCTCTTCGTCGCAGGCCAGCACCACGCCCATCCGGGCCTTGCTCCCCCGCCCGAAGGGCACCAGCACCATGCTGCCGAGGCGGACGGCCTCCTGCTGGTCGGGCATGACGGCGTAGGTATAGAGTTTGTCGAAGTGAAAGGTCGCGTTGCTCACGGCAACGCCTACCGTTTTTGGCATTCGCGGCTCCTTGTTATCTGTCGAGGCCGGCCCGCTGGCGGATGATGCCGTAGAGCTTCTCAGCGCAGGCGTCCACCTCGTCGTTCACGAGGGTGAGGGTGAACTTCTCCTGCTCGGCCAGCTCCTTCTTTGCGGTGTCGAGGCGCTCGAGGATGCTGGCTTCCGTCTCGGTGCCGCGGCCCCGGAGGCGGCGTTCCAGCTCCTCCACGGAGGGCGGCAGCAGGAAGATGGTGGTAGCCCCCGGGAACATCCGGCGGATATTGGCCGCGCCGTGGACGTCGATGACCAGCACCACCAGCTTGCCCGCCTCGAGGCGCTTATCCACCTCTTCGCGGAGGGTGCCGTAGTAGTTGCCGTTGTAGAAGTTGTGCTCCACCACCTGGTCGGTGTCGATGAGGTGCTGGAACTGCTCCCGGGTGCGGTAGTAGTAGTCCACGCCCTCCTGCTCGCCGGGGCGGGGTGCGCGGGTGGTGGCGGAGACGGTCTTTTCGATCTCGGGGTGGGCCTCGCGCAGGGCCTTGACCACACTATCCTTGCCGGTACCGGCGGCACCGGAGACGACAAACAGGTACTTTTCGTTTTCCATTTTTTACTGCTCCTCTGTCGGTTTTCCTTCCGGCTGGCCCGCAGCGCGGCTTGCCACTGTCTCAGGCGTCAGGGCCGAAAGGACTACATGGTCAGAGTCCATGATGAGCACGGCCCGGGTGCTGCGGCCATAGGACGCATCAATGAGCATCCCCCGCTCCCGCGCCTCCTTCACCAGACGCTTGACCGGCGCAGAGTCGGGGCTGACGACGGCCACCACCCGCCCTGCGCTGACCAGATTGCCAAAGCCGATGTTGATGAGCTTCATCTGAACTCCTCCGTACTGTTTTTATTCAAGGTTCTGGATCTGTTCGCGGATCTTCTCGATCTCCGCCTTCATGTCCACCACCGTGCGGGTGATGTCCAGGTCCTGACACTTGGAGCCGATGGTGTTGGTCTCACGGTTCAGCTCCTGAGTCAGGAAGTCCAGCTTGCGGCCCACCGGCTCGTCCAGCTCCAGAATGGAGCGGTACTGGGCGATGTGGCTGCGCAGACGGACGGTCTCCTCGTCCACGGCGGTCTTGTCGCCGAAGATGGCGGCTTCCGTCAGGACGCGGGCGTCGTCGATGCTGCGGTCCTCGAGGATGGTCTTGAGCTTCTCGTAGAGGCGGTTGGTGTAGGCTTCGACGCGGCCTGCGCTCAGGGTCTCCACCCTGCCCACCCGCTCCTCGAGGAAGCACAGGCGGCTCTCCACGTCGGCCTTCATCTTGGCACCCTCGGCGGCGCGCATGGCGATGAAGTTGTCCAGCGCCTGAGCCGTCACGGCGGAGACGTCGGCCCAGAGCTGTTCCTCGTCCACGTCGGCGTGGCGGGTGGCCAGCACGTCCGGGAAGCGGGTCAGCGTCGAGACGGTGACGTCGTTCTTGATGCAGAGCTTCTCCGAAAGGTTCCGCAGGGCCTTCTGGTAGCTGCGGGCCAGCTCCATGTTGACGGTCACTTCTGCGTCGGCGGCCTCCACGTTCTGGATGGTCATGCTCAGCTCGACCTTGCCGCGGGTGACCCGCTCGTTGAGCTGCTTTTTCAGGCGGCTGTCCATGTAGCTGCAGCTGCGGGGGATGCGGGACGAATACTCGAAATACCGGGAGTTGACGCTGCGCAGCTCGACCGTGATCTCGCGGCCATTCAATACAGCAGTCCCCCGGCCAAAACCGGTCATGCTCAGGATCATATGCTCCACGTTTCCTCTCTGTTGATGGGTGGATATGCGGACAAATTACGGTATATGTATCCGCGTTTGGGTATACAGGCCCATGTTACGATACATATGTTATTATTCTACTCTGATGACCGCTTTTTTGCAAGTCAAAAAGCACAGAAATACTCCTCAGGCCTGCCTTCGTACAACCTCTCCGGCACTTCGTGCCACCTCCCCTTGTAGGGGAGGCTTTGGCATTCCGCAAAGCTTTCCCTCTTCGCCAGAGGCTCCCCTACTAGGGGAGCTGTCGAGCGCAGCGAGACTGAGAGGTTGTACTTCGCAGCAGCTTTTGTCCAAGCACGCAAAAAGCCCCCCGCATCTCTGCGGGGGGCCTGAAAAGCCTTATGCTGTTTTATCAGACGGGGTGAGACTTGTTTGCAAAATCTGCATGGTCTGCATCCACGCCCTGAGCCTTGGCGTTGCGCTTCTCAAAGAACTTGGGCGCGACCTGCGGGAACATAGCGTAGGTCAGGACGTCCTCTTCCTGAATCGCCCACTTTGCAGCCTCAGCCTTCAGCTTGTCCATCTCGGGAGCGAGGGTGTCAGCAAAGCGGCAGGTGATGGGCTGCTCGTCGCCCAGGATCTTCTTGGTGAACTCGGCGCTGATGGGAGCGGGAGTCTTGCCGTAGTCGCCGTGGACGAGGCCCTTGAACTCCTTGGTGACCATCTTGTAGCGCTCGCCCAGGATGACGTTGAAGACAGCCTGCGTGCCGACGATCTGGCTGGTGGGGGTGACCAGCGGAGGATAGCCTGCGTCCTCACGAACGCGGGGGATCTCAGCCAGCACTTCGTCCAGCTTGTCTTCCTTGCCGGCATCCTTCAGCTGCTTGAGCATGTTGGAGAACATGCCGCCCGGCACCTGATACAGCAGGGTGTTGGCGTCCACGCCCAGAGACTTGGGGCTGATCTGGCCGTTGGCGATGTACTTCTCGCGCAGCTTTGCAAAGTATGCACGCACGACGTTCAGCTGCTTGAGGTCGAGGCCGGTGTCGTAATCGGTGCCCTGCAGGGCGGCCACGAGGCTCTCGGTAGCCATGTGGCTGGTGCCGCCGCTCAGGGGGCTCATGGCGGTATCGACGATGTCAGCACCGGCCTCGATGCCCTTCAGCAGGGACATGGAAGCCAGACCGGCAGTGTAGTGGCTGTGGATGTCCACAGGGATGGACAGGGTGTTCTTCAGCTCCTTGACCAGCTCGTAGCAGGTGTAGGGAGTCAGCAGACCGGCCATGTCCTTGATGCAGATGGAGTTTGCACCCATCTCTTCCAGAGTCTTTGCGTACTTGACGTAGTACTCGTTGTTGTGGACAGGGCTCAGGGTGTAGCTGATGCAGCCCTGAACGTGTGCGCCTTCCTTGTTGGCAGACTTGATGGCGGTCTGCAGGTTGCGGGCGTCGTTCAGTGCGTCGAAGATGCGGATGACGTCGATGCCGTTTGCAACGGACTTCTTCACGAAGTACTCGACGGCGTCGTCAGCGTAGGGGCGGTAGCCCAGCATGTTCTGGCCGCGGAACAGCATCTGCAGCTTCTGGTGGGGCAGCTCCTTGCGCAGGATGCGCAGACGCTCCCAGGGGTCCTCATCGAGGAAGCGGATGCAGCTGTCGAAGGTCGCACCGCCCCAGCACTCGACGGAGAAGTAAGGGATCTTGTCCATCTCGGGCAGGATGGGACGCATCTCGTCCATCGTCATACGGGTGGCCAGCAGGGACTGGTGGGCATCGCGCAGGACGACTTCCGTGATCTTGATGGGCTTTTTAGCCATTGTTGTCACCTCTCTCTTAGTTCATGGAAACCAGAGTGTCACCGGAGTTGACGGTGTCGCCCTTATGGACATTGATGGAAGCAACGGTGCCGTCCTGAGGAGCAACGATCTCGTTCTCCATCTTCATGGCCTCGAGGATGACCAGCACGTCGCCAGCCTTGACGGAAGCGCCAGCGGCGACCTTCACGTCCAGGATGTTGCCGGGCATCGGAGCCTTGACCTCAACAGCGCCTGCGGAAGCAGGAGCAGCGGGTGCGGCAGGAGCAGCAGCGGCAGCGGGAGCCGGAGCGGCCTTGGGTGCGGGTGCAGCAGCAGGAGCCACGGGTGCAGCGCCGGCAGCGGTCTCCTCGACAGAGACGCTGTAAGCAACGCCATTGACGGAAATATTGTAGTACTTCATGGAAGAGTCCTCCTGAATCAATCTATATCGTTAGATGTACGTTTTCTTACAGAGCCATGTTGCCGTGCTTCTTGGGCAGACGGGCAGCACGCTTGGTGCTCAGCAGCTCGAACGCGGCCACGACGCTTGCGCGGGCGTTGGCAGCCTCGCAGGTCATGTCGGCAGAACCGGCGGCCACAGCAGCGTCAGCGCTGCACACCTCGGCGACGTAGGCAGCAGCCTTGGCCTTGGTAGCGGCGACGATGTTGTCGGAAGCGTCGATCTCGTCCTTGTACAGCACGGAGACGGCAGCGGAAGGCTCGAGAGCGCTGATGGTGCAGCCCTTGACAGCGATCTTCAGATCAGCAGCGGCCAGTGCGGTGTAGACGGGGCCGACAGCCTTACCGGCGATGAGAGCCACCTTGGCGGTGGTAGCGTCGGCATAGGTAGCAGCCAGACGGGCAGCCTCGCGGATGCCGCCGGCGATGTCATCGGAAGTGCTGGGGACGAAGCCCTCGGTGTTCACGATGGTCAGCACGGGGACGCTGAATGCGTCGCACAGGCGGACGAAGCGGGAAGCCTTAGCCACGCAGTTGTGGCACAGCTCCTTGCCGGTGGCCACGACGCCCACGGCGTTGCCGCCGATGGTAGCGAAGGCAGTGTAGACGTTCTTGCCGAAACCGGCGTACATCTCCACGGCGCTGTCCTTATCGATGAGGGCAGCAGCGGCCTTTGCAGGCTCGGCGTTGGCGCTCAGGACAGCGGTGGGCTGCTCGAACTCGAAGATGGCCGGGCCGGTCAGGTTGTTGGCAGGCAGCAGACCCACGATGTGGGCAGCCTTCTCAGCAGCCTCGGCAGCGTCAGCGGCCACGATGGCAGCCACGCCTGCCTTTGCGGCAGCAGCGGCAGAACCGGCGTCAGCGACCTTGTCGCCCTTAGCCGCAGCGGTGAAGGGAGCGGTGAAGAACAGCTCTGCGCCCTCAGCCATGATGCAGACATCTGCGTTGGCAGCGCTCAGAGCGCTGGTGCCGCCGCAGACGCCCAGAACGACGGCTACCTGAGGCACGACGCCGGACACCTTTGCGATGGTGGCGTTGAGCTTTGCAGCTGCATTCAGCACGTCCAGACCCTCAGCCAGCTTTGCGCCGACGGAGTCGTAGAAGGTGACGACCGGGCAGCCCGTCTGGGCAGCCAGCTCGAGGACCTTGATGTTCTTCTCAACGTCCTTGACGGAAACAGCCTCGCCGTTCTGGAAGACGGCGTAAGCCTGCTGACCGGCAGCATAGCCGCTGGCAGCGCTCACCGCACCGTCCGCAAACAGAGCGGTGTATTCCCCGTCATCAAAAAACTTGGCGAGGATTTCTCCTTTGGTACTCTTTGAAGCCATGGTAAGACCTCCTGCTTATCTGTGTGAGTTTCAAAATTAGGTATATTATACCCGATTTTTCCAAGATTCTCAAGCCTTGTTCCATTCCTTTTTTTCAGAGAATGTTACAAATTTGGCAAAAAGAGCGGAAATTTCGGACACATTGTGCTCACTTGTGCTTTTTGCCCGCAGCGGCTTTGTTCCCGCCCACAGGGCCGCGGGGACGGCGGGCAGCAGCCTTGGACTGCAAAGCGGCCGAGCGGGTCTGGGCGCGGCCCTTGGCGGCTGCGGCGCGCAGGCCGTTCACCTCTGCCTTGGTCAGCTCGCGGTACTTGCCGGGCTGGAGCATTCCCAGCTTGACGACGCCCTCGGCGTTCCGCTTCAGACGGATGACCTCGAGGCCCACGGCCTCGCACATCCGGCGGATCTCGCGGTTCTTGCCCTCTTTCAGGGTCATCTCCATGACGGTGCGGCCCGGCTCGTCGGTGACGACGTTGATGGCGCAGGGCATGGTCTTGGTGCCGTCGTCCAGCACGACGCCGGAGCTGAGCTTCAGGATCTGTGCCTCATCGGCCCGGGGCTGGACGGTGACGCGGTAGAGCTTGGAGATGCCGCCGGACGGATGGGTGACAGCCTGTGCGAAAGCGCCGTCGTTGGTCATCAGCAGCAGGCCCTCGCTGTCCTTGTCGAGACGGCCCACGGGGTACAGGCGGGCCGGGATGTCGGCCACCAGCTCCATGACCGTCTTGCGGCCCAGCTCGTCGCTGGCGGTGGTGACATAGCCGCGGGGCTTGTACAGAGCCAGATAGTACATCTGCTGGTTCTTCTGGATATAGATGCGCTCGTCGTCCACATGGAGGACGTCGCGGTTGGGGTCCATCTTGTCGCCCACCTTCACGGGGTGGCCGTTGACCTTCACGCGGCCCTCGGCGATGATCTGCTCGGCGGCGCGGCGGGAGCAGAGGCCCTGCTCGCTCATGATTTTCTGAATGCGTTCTTCTGCCATGATAAAATCTCCTTGTGCGCCTCCCGGCGCTCAAATAGGGCTGCTGATGAACTCAACCTCTCAGTCTCGCTCACGCTCGACAGCTCCCCTACCGAGGGGAGCCTCTGGCGAAACCATTCACTTTGCGAGGACTGCCAAAGCCTCCCCTCGTTAGGGGAGGTGGCATTGCGAAGCAATGACGGAGAGGTTAATTACAGCAGCCTCAGTATCAAAACTGCGGGTCGGAAGTCCACAGTTACGGCGTAGGTTAAAGTTTACTCTGCTGCGGGAGCGGCAGGCGCAGCGGCGCCCTTCTTCTCCTCTTTCTTCAGCAGAGCGCTGACCTTGTCCACCAGCTCGGGCAGCATGGTCAGGGCGCGGTCAATGGTATTGGAGCCGTCGGACAGCTGGATGGTGCGCACGCAGCCGTCCTTCACCACCAGAAAAGCCACCGGCTGGATGTTGACGCCCGCGCCGGAGCCGCCGCCGAACAGGTCCTTGTTGGCGGCGTTCTTGCCGTCGAAGTCGGTGCCTGCGGAAGCAAAGCCGAACGAGATGCGGGACACCGGCAGGATGGTGGTGCCGTCGTCGGTCTTGATGGGCTTGCCGATGATGGTGTTGGAATCTGCCATCTGGCGGATCTTGTCCATCGTGACGTTCATTAAACCTTGAATCGGATGCTCAGCCATAAAATCGGCCTCCTACTATTATTTTCCGGGAAAACTCCCTCTGGATAGGAGTATACACCATACAATATTATTGTAACACACTTTATAGGAAGACGTCCAGCACTTTTTCGCGCCAGAACTCATACAAAACGCGCAGAGCAGCTGCAACGATGAAAAGCAGCCTTGCGCTGAGGTGGAACGACACCCGGTCGGCCACCGTCGGCTCGGCACTGCCGAAGTCCGGCAGGATGCGCAGCTCGTCGAAATCGAGGTAGACGAAGCGGTCGATGACGCCGAGGGACGAGTAGAGCCATGCGTTCAGCCTGCCGTAGGCGCGGGCAGCTTCGGCGGGGTCTTCGCCCCGAACGCCGAGGCAGACCCGAATCTTCGTGACGCGCAGCGAGCCGAAGACGGCTTTCGTCAGCCGCCCGGCACCCCGCAGGATGGTCACGAGGATGTTCAGCGTCAGCTTCGCCTTCCTGCGCGGCGCTGTTTCTTTTTTCGGTCTCTTCGCCTCTTTTGCGGCGGCTTTCTTCCGTTTGCGCTCTTCGCGGCGGGCGCGGAGCTTCGCTTTCAGCTTTCCCCAGAAGCCTTTCGGTTCTTCAGATTCGGCGGGCTTTTCCGGCGCAGGCCACTGGAACACCGGCAGGGTGAGCCCAAGCGCACCGGCCCGGAGGGTCAGGACGCCGCCCTCCCAGCAGACGTCCGCGCACAGCGGGCAGAGCAGGACGAGGGCCAGCAGCACCAATAGGATAAGGAGCAGGACGCCTGCGATCTTCAGCAGGGTCAGCAGCAGCCAGCCCAGAGCCATCAGGACTCCCATCATGTCGCCGCCTCCCCTTCCTGATCTCCGCGCACCGGCGGCAGGTCCGCCAGCGAAGAAAGGCCGAAGCACCGCAGGAAAACATCCGTGGTGCGGAAGCTCACCGGGTGGCCGGGCAGGTCGAGACGGCCCGCCTCCTCGATGAGGCCCTTCTGCAGCAGGCCGCTGACGCTGGACGAGGAGTCCACGCCGCGCACCTGTTCGATGAAGGCGCGGGAGACGGGCTGGTTGTAGGCGATGACCGTCAGCGTCTCCATGGCCGCCGGGCCGAGAGGCACCGAGCGCCGGGCGTCCAGCAGACGGCGGATGCAGTCGGCCCACTCAGTCTTGGTCGCCAGCTGCCAGCGGGTGTCCAGATGGAGCAGGCAGAGGCCGGAGTCCTCCCGGGCGTAACGGACGCGCAGGTCTTCCAGCGCGGTCTCCACCGTGGTCTGGGGCAGCTGGACGGCGGCGGCAAGCTTATCGGCGCTCACCGGGTCGCCCGCCGCAAAAAGCATCGCCTCTACGGCGGCTTTTATCTGTTTCTGGTTCATTCTTCCTCCTTTGCCTTTTCACGGGGCAGGCGTCCGCGCTGCATGGTCAGCTCCCCCTTGGGGCCGAGGGTGACACGTCCGCCGCGCACCAGTTCCAGCAGGGCCAGAAAGGTAGCCACGTTGGTGCTTCGGCTCTGGCTGCGGGCGAAAAGCTGGCTCATCCGGGCCGCACCGCCCGCGATGAGGCGGCGCAGGATGTACACCACCCGGCTGCTCACCGACACCTGCGGGGCTGTCACCAGCGGCTCAAAGACGGCCTGGGTCGGCATCCGCCGGACAGGCGCACGGCCCATCAGGCTCTCCCAGCAGTCGGCCAGCACCTGAGGCAGATGGTTGAGGGCGTAAGTCTCGTCCCGTTCCAGCTGCATCGGCTGTCGGACGAAGGTGGGCGTCGCCTCCGCAGCGGCGCGGAGGGCAGAGGCCATCCGGCGGCACTGGTCGTACTCGATGAGCTGGCCGGTGAGCTCCTGCTTCATCCGCTCGCCCTCGGTGCTCCGGGGCAGCAGCAGATAGCTCTTCATCTCCACGAGGTGAGCTGCCATCTCGATGAAGGAGCTGGAAATGTCGGGGTCTACGGCCTGCGCGGCCTCCACGGTGCGGGTGTACTGGTCGATCAGCTCGAGGATGGGGATGTTGTGCAGGTCCATCTTGTGCTTTGACACCAGCGCCAGCAGCAGTTCCAGCGGGCCTTCGAACTCTTCCAGATGGAAGGTAAGCTCCTCCGCCATCAGATCACCGCCCCTACAGACGCATAGTAGGCCGAGTAGGCGATGGTGTCGATGTACTGAGTGCCATTGTCCAGCAGGTCCCACACCACATTGTTCATCACGCTGAGGGGGCCGTCCAGAAAGCCGCCCCAGACCGCCGCCAGCAGGACGATGAGGATGACCCGCTCATACTTCATCATGCCGAAGTAGATACGCTCGGGCAGCACAGCCAGCAGGATGCGGCTGCCGTCCAGCGGCGGCACCGGGATGAGGTTGAACACGGCGAGGCTCACATCCAGATACACTAAGTATTGCAGGAAGAGCGCCAGAAAAATCGTCGCATCGTTGACGGGCGCCCAATAATAGAGCAGCTTCCAGACCACCATCGCAAGATAGGCCAGGATGAGGTTCGCCACCGGGCCGGCCAGCGCCGTGAGGGCCATGCCCTGCTTCGGGTTTTTGAAGTTGCGGGGGTCGGTGGAGACAGGCTTTGCCCAGCCCACGCCCGCGAACACCATGCAGAGCGTTCCCAGCAGATCGAAGTGGCGGAAGGGGTTCAGCGACAGTCTCCCCTGCTGCTTGGCTGTGGGGTCGCCCAGCAGCCATGCGGCCAGCGCGTGGCCCGCCTCGTGGAAAGGGATGACGGTCAGGGCGGCCAGCACCCGTGCGAGGGTATAAAACATTCTTGGGGTCATGGTGTTCTCCTGTTTTCTATAAGATATACGCGTTTATTGTACTATTTTTTTCGCCTTTAGACAAGCGTTTGGGCTGTAGACGAAAAAAAGCCGCAAAAAAATCGAAAAGGGGCTTGCTTTTTGGCGGCAGTTCTGGTAAAATAGTCAAGCTGATTATTTTGATTCCATACTTCACTGTAGGAGGTGCAAGTACCATGGCTAAGTGTGAATGCTGCGGCAAGGGTGTTACCTTCGGTATCAAGGTCTCCCACTCTCATCGCCGTTCCAACCGTACCTGGAAGCCGAATGTCCGTCGTGTCAAGGCGGTCGTGGAGGGTTCTCCCAAGTATATCTACGCATGCTCCCGTTGCCTGCGCGCTGGCAAAGTCACCCGCGCTGTCTAAGCTGATGCGTATTGCCGGTCACTTTGTCGAGTGGCCGGCTTTTTATTTTATCTCGGAACATGGGAGGAAACAAAAGATGGCTCTGCCGAGCGACCCGATCATGCTTTTGAGCGTGGTCAACCTGAAACTGCGCGATTTTTACCCCAGCCTCGACGCCCTCTGCGACGACATGGACGCCGACAAGGACGCCCTGTGCAAGGCACTTTCCGCCGTGGGCTATGCCTACGACGCGGCACGCAATCAATTCATCTGACAGGAGGAGCATTTTCATGATGGAAGGCACTTATTATAAGGAGTGGAGCGCGGTGCTCGACCGCGAAATGGAGTTCAAGGTCTACGGCCACGGCGGTGTGCCGGTGCTGGCACTGCCCGCCCGGGGCGGCCGCTTCTACGACTGGGAGAACAACGGGATGCCCGACGCAGCGGCCCGTCTGCTGCACGAGGGCAAAATTCAGCTCTTCTGCGCCGACAGCATCGACGGTGAGAGCCTGCTGGCCGGCAATGAGTCTCCCCGCCGCCGGGCCGAGATGCAGGAGAAGTATTTCGTCTACCTCACCAGCGAGCTGGCCGCGCGCATCGCGGAGCTGAATACCCCCGAGAGCAAAGAGAAGCCCCTCATCTGGTGCGTGGGCGTGGACACCGGTGCCTATCAGGCCGTCCAGTGCCGCCTGCGCCGTCCCCGGACCTTTGCGGGTGCAATGGGCCTCTCCGGCCTCTACGATATGGGCCGCTTCCTCGGCAGCGCAGAGGACGACCTCGTCCTCCGCAGCAGCCCCCTCGCCGCTCTGCACAAGAACGGCATCTGCGACAAGAATGTTCTGTCCAAGGCCGAGGAGAACAGTCTGCTGCTCTGCGTGGGTCAGGGCGGCTATGAGGGCGATGCCCTCGCCGACACCCAGGCTCTGGCCGACACCCTGAGCGAAGTCGGCTTCCCCTGCCACCTCGAAGTCTGGGGCGGCGACGTCTCCCACGACTGGTACTGGTGGGGCAAGGAGTTCGGGATGTTTGCCGAGCGTCTGTTCGGCTGAGCATAAGGAGGATGCGGTATGTCTGAATTCATCGTCGGCGCACGGGGCCACGATTTTGGCCGTCGCAGCGTGGAAGAACTGCTCAGCTCCATCGGGGACGCAGGGTTCCGCTGCACCCAGCTGGCCTACACCAAGGCCGTGGAGGGCGTCAAAAGCTATGCAGACGTGACCCCTGAGCTGGTGGCCGCCACCAATGCCGCCGTCCAGAAGAGCGGCGTGTCCATCGCCGTGGACGGCACCTACGTTGAGCTGAGCTATGCGGACGAGGACAAGCGCCGCGCCGAGGTGGCGAAAGCCCTGAGTCAGGTGCCGGTGGCAAAAGCTCTCCGTGCCGGCTGCATGGGCAGCGAGACCACCAACATGGCAAAGCAGCCCACCGTCAGCCGCAGGGAAGCGCAGGAAGCACTGCTTCGCAGCCTGGGCGAGATCCTGCCCGTCTGCGAGGAGCAGGGTGTGCTCTTCGCGGTGGAGTGCGTCTACTACCACGCCATGAACACCCCCGAGGCCGTCAAGATGGTGCTGGACACCATCGCCAGCCCCAACCTGCGGGTCATCTGCGATCTGGCGAACTACGTCGGCCCCGAGAACGCCTCGGTGGACGCACAGCGCCGCCTCTGGGACAAAGTCGGCAGCTGGTACGGCGACAAGATCGTGGCCATCCACTTCAAGGGTCAGAACTTCAAGCCCGACGGCACCCTCTACTCCACCAGCCTCGAGGACTCCTGTGTGGACTACAAGGGCGGCTTCGAGATGCTGCGCACCCTGCCCCAGCCCGTCCTTCCCGTCCTGCGGGAAGAGGCTGTCCCGGCCCGCGCCGCCAGCGATATTGCGTTCATGAAGAGCTTTTTCTGAAGCTTCTGAAATAAAAATAAGAGGCTGTTGGACAACCTCTCAGTCTGCTTCGCAGACCGCTCCCCTACCGAGGGGAGGTGGCACGGCGAAAGCCGTGACGGAGAGGTTGAAGCCAACGGCCTCTTTTTGTTTAATCCGTATCGTATTCCACGCCGCCCTGCGCGGCATCCCCGCCGGCGGGCGTCCCGGTATCCGAAGGCGCTTCCGGTTCCGCCGGGGCATCGGCGGGGACATCGCCTGCGATATAGAGCACGATGGTGGTTCCCACCTCCACCATGCTCCCGGCGTCCTCGCTGGCTGACACGACGCAACCCGCCGCCTCAGAGCCGTCGTTGACCACAGTAAAGCAGGTGGCATTCAGACCCTTGGTGGCCAGCTCCTGCACGGCGCTGTCCTGCGTCTGGCCGATGATGTCGGGCATCTCCATCATCTGGGGGCCTCGGCTGACCACGAGGCTGACGGTGTCCCCCTTCTGGATGACCTCGCCCGCCTCCGGCGACTGCCGGATGATGCGGCCCTTCTCCACCGTGTCGCTGTATTCCAGCGTGACGTAGAAGAGATACTCGTCGATATAGCTGTGGTTGTTGCGCACCTCGGCGTCATAGTCGCGGCCCACGAAATTCGGCGTCAGGGTGACGTTTTCGTTCACCGGCTCACTCGCCGCCTCGCTGACGGACTCCGGAGCGATCACTTCCGGCGGCTTCTCGCTCTGACGGCTCAGCAGACCCCAGAGGATCAGCAGGATGAGGACGCTGAGCAGAATGACGATGCCCGCCAGCAGATTTCGAACGCTCAGCAGCTCAGCCTTCGCGGGCGCTTTCGGCTCCTGCGGCGCGGGGGCGGGCGGGTCCAGCGCTTCCATGCTGCGGGACAATTCCTCCGCATACTCCCGCTCCGAGAGGGCGCGGAAAAGCTGCTGCACCGTCTGGATGCGCTCCACCGGCTTGAGCCGGAGTCCCAGATACAGCGTTTCGGAGACGTAAGCCGGCACCGACGGCGTCACCGTGCGGGCCTTGGGGTTGGAGTCGGAGACGAGGCGCTGTGCCGCCGGGACGGGGCTCAGCCCGCAGACCATCCGGTAGAACACCGCCGCGAGGCTGTATTCGTCGGTGTAGCGGCCCTCGAACTCGGCGGTGGAATACTGCTCCGGGGCGGAATAGCCCTCGTACAGCTGCTCGTGGAGGCCGCTGCCCGCCGTGCGCAGCCCCACTGTCGCGTAGCCGGTGAGCCGGGCGCGGCCATTGTCCATGATGCGGATGTTGGCCGGGCAGATGCCCCGGTGTACGAGGCCCACCTGATGCATGGCCTCCACCCCGTTGAACACCGGTTCCAGCATGGCACAAGCCTGCTGGGGCGTCACGGTGCCGTGCTCCTCCAGCCACTTCTGGAGCGGACGGCCGCCGGGGTTCTCCATGACGGCGTAGACCGTGTTGTTCTCTTCGAAGACGTCCAGCACGGCCTCCAGGCCGTTGGCCGGGGTGATGCGCTGGATGAAGCGGTAGAGGTCGGCAAAATCCATCCGGGTGGTCTTGAACAGCACTTCGCTGCCCGGCTTCGGGCGGAGGATGCAGTCCCTCCCCCGCTCTGCCGCCAGCGTCAGGGGCATATACTCCTTGATGGTCACCCGGAAAGGGCCGTTGTTCTCCACGCCCCGGTAGAGGATGCCCTCGCCGTCCACGCTCTGGATGTCGCCCACAGTATACCGGCCTGCCAGCACAGTGCCTGCCGGAAGACTGCCCGACGGGTTGCGCCCTGCAAGTTCTCGGCCGCAATGGGGACACTGCTCCTCCCCCGCTTCCAGCTCCTGCATACAGTATGGACAAATGCGTCGTTGCTCCATGTCGGCCCCTCCCCGTAATGTTTTGTACTGTTTATTATAGCATAGCCGACGGGAAAATGGTACCCTACCGCCATGAACTTCAGAAGCACGGGATCATCCAGTATATCCACTCTTTTCGTTCATGCACAAGACGATGTATTTTTCAGTTTTCACATTATTTCAAATATTCTTCTGCACTTTTGCAGATCTCTGCTTCGATTTTTTCAGGTTGGAGTTTTCCTGGATCTCTGCCACCAGCGCACCCGCACCGATGGCATGGACTGTTCCGGCCTGAATGAAGAACAGATCATCCTTGTGGATGGGGACTTTTTGCAGATATTTCATCACCGTGCCGTCTGCGATCGCCCTGCGCATCTCGGCCTTTGTGCAGTTTTGCTTGAGTCCGTAGACCAGCTTCGCCTCGCGTCCGGCATCCAGCACATACCACATCTCGGTCTTGCCCAGCTGTCCGTTTTCATTTTCCTGCGCATACTCGTCTGTAGGATGGACCTGAACGGACAAATCTTTCTTGGCGTCGATGAATTTGATAAGGATGGGCAGAGTGTTTTCGCCTTTGTGCCGTTCGCCCAGATATTCTGGATGCGCTCTCAGCACCTCTGCCAGCTCCTGCCCCCCGAACTCACCGCTCACCACATAGCTTGGGCCGTCCGGATGGGTCGAACACTCCCAGGTCTCTGCCAGCGGGTCCATGTCGATGTTCTTTTCAAATTCGTCATTCAAACGGCTGCCACCCCAGAGATAATCCTTGCCGGAGGGTCGGAGCAAAAGAGGCTTGTTCTTGTTTTGCATAGATGCCTCCCACAGCACCTCAGTATTCCAGTTCGAACTTCTGCTTGTCGTTGACATCAATTTCCTTACCAAGCTGGACCTCGATCAGTTTCAGCTCCGTTTCGGCAATAACCGTATGGCGGCAGCCTGCGGACATGGTGATGACATCGCCCGCCTTCACATTCTGCTCCATGCCGTCCACAATGGTCTTGCCCTCGCCTGCAATGACCGTCCAGACCTCGTCCCGGTGCTGGTGGCTATGGTAGTTCATCCGGTGGCCTGCATTCAGGGTCACTTTGATGGTCATGGAAGCCTTGTCGATGTCGATGACCTTGAAGCTGCCCCAGGATTTCTCGGCGAACATGACCCGGTGGTCGAGCGTGTTGACGAAGGGCTTGATGTAGCTGGACTGCTCCTTATCCGAGACCAGAATGCCCTCCGGGCTGGCAGAGACCACCACATCCTTCAGGCCCATGCAGAGGATGGGCACATCCAGCTCGTTGACCACATGGACATTCTCGCACTTCTCGTTAAACAGTGCCTCGCCCACCGCGTGGCTGTCCATTGCCTCTGTCAGAGTGTTCCAGGTACCAAGGTCTTTCCAGGTGCCTGCAAAGCGCATGACCTCGATCTCCGGCTCATGCTCGACCACCGCGTAGTCAAAGCTGATTTTATTGAGGGTGGCCCTGCACGGACACACGACCCTTTCAAATCGTTTATTTTAACGTTCTGCACGCATCGGGTTGTTCAGGAAGTCCTCGTAGGACAGGCGCAGGCCGTCTTCCAGCTCGGTCTTGTAGGTCCAGCCCAGATTGGTGGCCTTGGACACATCCAGCAGCTTGCGGGGCGTACCGTTGGGCTTGGTGGTATCCCACTTGATCTCGCCGGTGTAGCCCACGACCTTGGCGACCAGCTCGGTCAGCTCCTTGATGGTCAGCTCCTTGCCGGTACCGGCGTTGACCGTCTCGTTGCCGGAGTAGTTGTTCATCAGGAAGACGCACAGGTTTGCCAGATCGTCTACATATAGGAACTCACGCAGCGGAGAACCATCGCCCCAGCAGGTAACGCTGGGCAGACCCTGCTCCTTGGCCTCGTGGAAACGGCGGATGAGCGCCGGCACCACATGGCTGTGGGTGGGATGATAGTTGTCGTTAGGACCATAGAGGTTGGTGGGCATGACGGAGATATAGTCCGTGCCATACTGGCGGTTCAGGAACTCGCAGTACTTCAGGCCGCTGATCTTAGCCAGTGCATAGGCTTCGTTGGTCTTTTCCAGTTCGCTGGTCAACAGGCAGTTTTCCTTCATGGGCTGAGGAGCCATGCGGGGGTAGATGCAGGAGGAGCCGAGGAATTCCAGCTTCTTGCAGCCGTTCTTCCATGCAGAGTGAATGGCGTTCATCTCCAGCGTCATGTTGTCATACATGAAATCAGCCAGTGCTTCCTGATTGGCCACGATGCCGCCGACCTTGGCAGCTGCCAGGAACACATACTCCGGCTTCTCCTGCGCGAAGAACTCTTCCACAGCGTCCTGACGGGTCAGGTCCAGCTCCTTGTGAGTGCGGGTGATGATATTGGTGTAGCCCTGACGCTGCAGCTCACGAACGATAGCCGAACCGACCATGCCGCGATGACCTGCAACATAAATCTTAGCATTCTTTTCCATCATAATAAGACTGCCTTCTTTCCAAATTACAGAACTGCCTTGAGTGCCTTTTCGCGCTTTGCACGCTCACGGTCGTGCTTGGCCATGATCTCCACCAGCTGCTCGTAAGTAGTGGACTGCGGGTTCCAGCCCAGAACGGTCTTGGCCTTGGTGGGGTCGCCCCACAGATTGTCCACATCGGTGGGACGGAACCACTGAGGATTCACACAGACCAGCATCTTGCCGGTGGCAACATCGTAGCCCTTCTCATCAATGCCGGTGCCTTCCCAGCGGAGGGTGATGCCGTTGGCGGCAAAAGCTTTCTCGGTGAAGTCACGGACCGTGTGCTGTACGCCGGTAGCAATGACGAAGTCGTCCGGTTTCTCCTGCTGCATGATCAGCCACATGCACTCGACATAATCCTTAGCGTAGCCCCAGTCACGCAGAGAATCCATGTTGCCCAGCTCCAGATGATCCTGCAGGCCCTCGGCAATGCGGCCGGCAGCCAGCGTGATCTTGCGGGTAACGAAGTTCTCACCGCGGCGCTCAGACTCATGGTTGAACAGAATACCGTTGACAGCGAACATGCCATAAGCATCGCGGTACTCCTTGACCATCCAGAAGCCATACTGCTTTGCAACTGCATACGGAGAATAGGGATGGAACGGAGTGGTCTCACGCTGGGGAACTTCCTCTACCTTGCCGTACAGCTCAGAGGTAGAAGCCTGATACACCTTGCAGGTCTTGGTCAGGCCGCAGACACGGACAGCCTCCAGCACACGCAGAACGCCCAATGCATCCACATCGCCGGAGTATTCGGGTGCATCGAAGGAGACTTGAACATGGCTCTGTGCAGCCAGATTGTAGATCTCATCGGGCTTGATCTCGCCTACCAGACGGATGAGGCCGGAGGAATCAGACAGGTCGCCGTCATGCAGATGGATAGCATTTTTCTCGATCAGGTGGTCGATACGAGCGGTGTTGGAGATGGAAGCGCGGCGGACAATGCCGTGGACTTCATACCCCTTCTCCAGCAGGAACTCTGCCAGATAGGAGCCGTCCTGACCCGTGATGCCGGTGATCAGTGCTTTTTTCATGTGTTTTATTCCTCTCTCAAAAAATGATTTATCTTTTGATGTATTGAGTATATTTTTATCGTACAATTATATTTTATAGATTTTGGTGGCTTACCTGAAGTGCTAAAGCAGTGTTCTATTTGCACAATATTGGTTTTTGTCAATCAGCTGGTCGGATTGCTTCTTAGCTCGTCCTGTTTCACTGGCACCTCACTTTGAAAGGCCAACTGCCTTTCAACAACCTTTTCCTTGATTTCAGCGTAGCCTATTGCTATTTTATCACTTTCTAGTTTATTCGCTTCCTGCTCTCGAATCGCCTTCTCGTTTGCAACAATGATTGTGTTGAAATGCTGATTCTCAACATAGTCATTTATACAGCCCAGACCATCATGCCGCCACTGAAAGTTTGAGGTAGACATTCCACCACCTCTAATTCGCCGGAAAAATAGCAACAGGGTGGAGTATAATTTTCATTTTTAGTCTTATGTAGGTACATTTTCGATTTTTCCGTTCATTTTTAGGCAAAAAGGAAAGAGCCACCGACCATCAGATCAGTAGCTCCAAGAGATTCATTTTTCTATTTAATTTTCAAAAAGCTCACTTTTTCGCTTATAAGTGATTTTATTCACTTTTCTGGGTTCATAAGTGATTATGTTCACTTATTTCGTTTTATGTAATTATCATGGGGTGACAGAAAAACTCACTTATTTACCATTTCTATACAAGTGATTATAATCACTTTTTTATTGAGATAAGTGAGAAAAATCACTTATTCTCCTGCCCCGGCGTTTCCCTTCCTGCTGGCTGCGTTTCCGTAGCCGACTGGATTCTAACCAAGCTGGCAGCTTAATCCCCTGCTCTTTGCCTGCCTTGCCCACACGCCCCTCAGACAGCCCCTCTGTTGGCATTTACTGCCGAACTGGGATTGTTTTGCGATGGGCTGGCTTCTGCCTGACGTGGGGCAACTGTGGGGCTTACAGCCGCCTCCAGTATTTTTCCGTTTTCTATCGGAATCGCATCCAAAATGGGAAAACTCACAAGGTTCTGTTCCGGGAATAATTTTCCGTCCAGTCTGTATGATCTTTTCATATTCCAATGGGCATCCTGATAGATCATTCTGGAAAAGGCCACACACTTGATCTCACAGCTGTTGGTTTCATTCAGTCTTGTCACTCGATGCGCCCCTGCATTCTCTGCCTTACATGCCTGGACTGCAATCTGCCCCATCTTCCAGTTGTACAAAAATCGGTAATACGTTGGCCATCCAAGTGCCTCCAGCATGCTGCGAAAGATAGTGATTCTTCCTTCATTCGCATTGAATGTCACTCCCAGCATCCCGGAATACCATTTTTGTTCTCTTTCCTGCAATCTTCTCACCTCCAAAAAAGGGCGTACTTTCCCCCTTGATATTATAAAATTATTTTTTAGTCAAGCCCGGTATCGGGGACTGTCCTTCCTGTCAAAACTCCCATTGATACATAACCATCCATCTGTCGGACTTCTGATTCTCTTAGGTGTTCTTCTACAGGCACGCCAAAAGTACCCGCAATATCATCCGGGTAAAATCCCTTCCGAGTATCCACAGGCTTAGTCTCCTGGTCTGCTGGCTGTTCTGCTACAGTTTCTTCCTTTCGCTTTTGCCTCTCATGGAAGATTTCTGGCACAAGCAGGTCAAAAACGTACAGAGTTTCCCCTTCAAAAGTAATCCTATACCCCAGCACCTTATATCTACATTCACTGTCCCAGTCCATTTCCTTATAGACCAACTCCGCAAAAGGCTTGCAACTCATCTTTCGGCTCTTACGCTTATCCGGCTTTGCAATACACCAGCGCAGAGCATCCTTATCATTTTCATCGCAGCCACGCACAACAATGCGCTTCAAATCATTATTGAACATAACATGCACATAAACCACATCCTCCAGACCTGTGATACAAGCCGTGTTGAATGTGATACTGTCCTTACGGATTACGATCGCAGGGTCACGAAGATGTGCAAACAGTTCCTTTCGCACGACCTGGTATCCGTCATATGAAAAAGTGTTCTGCCGTTCTTCTGTTCGTGCATCCCTCTCATTTTCTACTGTCTGCTCCGTCAGTGTGGTCGTACTTGTGTATTCCTCATTCATTCGTGTCAGTCCATCCTTCCATTATTTCTTCCGCCTCATGGAGCAGTTTATTCAAACCATCTGCGGTAAATGTATTCATTTCTTTAATTTCTGCTGCCGGCCGGAGTACATCCCAATTTCCTGCATAATGCTCCTGCTGCAAAATGCCAACCTGTGCAATACTTGTGATTGGCTGTCCAAAAGTTCCCGCCCATTCTGGTGGAAAAATGTAAATCATCTGTTTGACCGTTTTGCCCTCGGCTTCCTCTTCTTTCGATGGCAGAACGATTTCCTCTATTTTGATCATCTCCGGCTCATCCAGTTCAAAAAGCATCAGCTTATTGTCCCCTTGTTCCACAAACTGCCCCCGGAAACGATACTTCAAACCCTCTTCCCATTCCATAATGTCGAAAAGTGTCTTAGCCAGGCCACGACAGCCAAGTGTACTTGCACACCAGCGTCCCTCTTTCAGCCTTCCCCAGTGAATAGCATTCGGATTGCCCTTTTCGCATGGCCGAATCGCAACACAGCGGTCAACCGAGTTCAGAAGCAGTTCCACATACTCCACATCCTCAAACTTTTTCAGACAGGAAGTATTGAACCGCAGCTTACCATTGGAGATTGTCATTGCCGGGTTCTGTAGTGTAGAAAAATACTGAGCCCGTACTACCTCATATCCCGATAGATTCAGTCGGTTCATGACCTCTGCGTTATTCTCTTGCTCTTCCTGCATTACACTTTCAGAAGCCTCCCGGTATTCCTCTGCCGAGAAACCAGTCCAGTCCTTATCAAAAGGCACATATCCTCGAAGAATACCATCATCCACCACACTCAGAACCGACAACGGCCTATTTTTTTGTATAGTTGCAGGATGCCCTCAGATGATTGGCTGCATTATAAACCTCTCTGGATACAATCGCCTCATGGTGATCCCTCTGTCGATACTGCGTCCGGTCATTGTTATTTTTCTTTGACTTATGTGTAAGAAAGTTCGGCGTGAAAGTCTTTCTTGCCAGCACATCCCCACAGTGGCGTTCATTTGCAATAACGCCAACTATGGTACCCGGATTCCATTCTGTATTACCCAGCTTGGTTTTACGGCCGTACTCGGTCAAAAGTTCTGCAATCTCAGTATATGAAAAGCCATTCAGGTACAGATAATAAATGACCCTAACCGTCTGTGCCTCACTTTCATTTACCACAAGATTGCCATCCTCGTTCTGATCATATCCCAGCAATGCCGGTGTCAAAAACAGACCTCGGCTGAACCGCCGGTCAATAGACCAGTTCATAATAATTGATTTGGAATGAGATTCTTCCTCCGCCACAGATGCCAGAATGGTCAGGATCATGCGGCCATTGCTGTCCAGCGTATAGATATTGTCTGCCTCGAATTTTACACCCACGGGCGGATCAAGATTTTTCAGCGTCTCAATAACTGAAAGACAGTCAACAATGTTTCAGGCAAAACGAGCGATGGATTTTGTAAGAACCAGGTCTATCTTTCCCGCCTTACAGTCCTCGATCAACTGCTGCATTCCTTTGCGATGCTCCAGTGAAGTGCCATTGATGCCCTCATCGTCATAGATGCCGACAAATTCCCATCCGGGCTGTGCCTTTATATACTCTGTATAGTAATTTTTCTGAAGTTCATAGGAAGAAGTCTGCTCATCATTGTCAGTGGAAACACGGACATAAGCCGCAACACGCCGAACAGAGGTGCTTTCTCCAAACCCCTCCACCGCCTTTGCCGGGATAACTTCCAATTCAGAAGCATCCACCCCCTTATATCTGTCTCTGATTTTCTGCTTGCGGTCTACCGCCTCTACTCCACTGCTTCCCATGTACTTCCTCTCATTCTTCCGGCCTTATGCTCCAATACCACTGGCGCATCTTCCGATAACTTCGGATACCGAACTCTTTTTTTGTATTTTCTGCTGTCCTGCGACTGATACCTTCATCGCTCATCCGCATATAGATTTCTCTGGATCTCATATCTCCATCGGAAAGCAGTTTCTTGATCAGATACGCTGCCTTCTCAGATTTTGATTCAAACTTCGGAGGCTCCGACTCTGCTTCCGGGTCAGTTGGAATCCTACACTCTAGCCATCGAAAGCCCTCCTCGGCCGTTATTGAGAAACGAATCTCTCCATCAGATGGAGCCAGATTGTTCTTAATCTGTCGCACAATGCGAATGTCTTTGTTTTCCGGAGCATGCTCCATTTGCAGAACACTTCTGGCTGCTGCCACAACATCCACACTACCAATGCTCCGGTACAAATCTTTTGTCCCCTCTTTCTTGTTGAGGTGACCAATCAATACAACTGCACAGTCATACGCAGATGCCCACATTCCAAGACGCTGCATCAGCTTTCTCGCCCTGCCTGCAATCTGAAGGTCAGAATCACTCCCCAGATATGCCTGTATCGGGTCAATGACCACCAACTTTGGACGAAATTGTATAATCGCCTTTCTGATACGTTCATCATCAAGCGTCAAGCCACTATTCATTTCTTCATTTATAAAAGCCACATTCCTACAATCTGTGCCACATGTTTCCAGCCTTGGCTTGATGGTATCCGAAGCATCATCTTCCGAACACTGGTAAATGACCTTCTGCGGTATCCCGACTTGCTTACCGTCCGGCATTGTTCCACCTTTTGACAACTCCGCAATCAGATTCATCATCATGGTAGACTTTCCGTCACCGGGGTCGCCTTGCAGCAATGTGATCTTCCCGACTGCAATGAACGGATACCACAACCAACGAACAGCTGTTGCTTCTACATCACTATATAATGTGAAAATTCCTGTTTCCTCTTTACCTGTCATTCCCTTTGCCTTTCATTTGCAGTCTTTTTCTACATTTATATTATAAGAGCTGTATGATGTTTTGACCGCTACCTATCATGTAGCATGATTCACATTTTGCTACCTATTATGTAGCAAAACAGCCTTAGACCACATAACAGATAGGGGGATAACACTTTGCGATCTTAAAACTCTCTATATATTCAGTTCCCCCCTGAAAAACTGACACGGTAGACCGCCTGAAAACAAAAAAGCCGAGGTAGACTTTGGACAACCTTATATAAGGTCATCTAAAAGTCTACCTCGGCTTACTACGTATTCGAGCAGCACCTACAGGCAGTATCGAAAAAGTCATGCTGGCTCACACATCCTGAGGTGAGTCAAGCTCGTACATTGTTGTCAGATGCGTTTTCCCTTTGACGAATCTGTAAAATTCATTCGCGGCCCAGAATAGAATTGGAATGCAAAATCATCCATATAGGCATAGGATTGCAAACGTCCATTCTTCACATAGGCTATCGCATCTCTCCCATTCACCGTGGCTCGGTTTCCCAGCAGCACCTTTTTACCTTGGGTCGTATAAATTCCGTAATCCATAGCCGTCCTCCAATCCACAACTTTTCATTGTTTATTCTACATCTCGCTCTTGACAAGTTGCGCTCCATGCGTTAATATAAATATGCAAGTTGCGTTTGTGAACACATTATACGATTCAACTTGCGTCATGTCAAGCGCAACATGAAAAGAATTTGCAATCATCATGGAGGTCATCATTATGAAATTCGGGGAAAAGGTTCGAGCTGCGCGCCTAGCAGCCCACTATTCTCAGCGTCAGCTTGCCGATATGACCGGCATCGCTTTACGCACCATCCAGAACTACGAAAGCGGCGAACGCCTTCCGAAGCAGAAGGAAAGCTATGAGCTGCTGGCCGCTGCACTTAACGTGGAACTGGAATCCCTGAAAGATGACAACGCAGACTTTGTGATCAAGGCTACCGAGAAATACGGTTCCCGCGGACATGAGCAGGCTGAACGACTTATTAAAGAAGTATCTGGCCTTTACGCTGGCGGTGAACTCGCCGAAGAGGACATGGATGCCATGATGAAAGCGATTCAGGAGGCTTACTGGATTGCAAAAGAAAAGAACCGGAAGTTCGTGCCCAAAAAGTACAGAAGCACTTCCGACAGCAATTCCGATTCATAAGGGCATCTCACATATATAATGGGGAGTGAACCGCAACAATGATCAGTAAGCAGGCATCTACCCTGCCACGTCGATTGCTTCGACGTTATGGCACCAGTGACCCATTTGAACTCGCAGATTGTCTCGGCATCACCATTCTGGAATGCCATGACTTCAAACTTCAGAAAGGCGCATTCAAAGTCATTCTAAACAACTGCTTCATTTTCATCAATGCCAACTTGTCCACTGAGATGAAGAAGCTCGTATGTGCGCACGAGCTGGGACACGCTCTTCTCCACCGCCCTCTTGGCAAGACCGATACCGGACTTATGGAGTTTGAGCTGTTCGACATCACGAATACCACAGAGTATGAGGCGAATCTGTTCGCAGCCAACCTTCTGTTGGACGAAGAAGAGATTGATTCACTCGCTCGTGAAGGGTTCGACATTGTTCAAATAGCTCACAACCTCGGAACCAATGTCAATCTCCCGCTTCTTAAGCTCCAACAGATAAACAGTGATAATCACTTGCATCTTCCTGATATGCCTAGCCGCAATTTTCTAGGTACGATCTCGGATGATGCCGGACATTTATAATAGGAAGGATGACCTATGCAATGGCAATTCAGCATCGAGCAAAGACTGAGCGCGTCTATGTGAAGGTCGATTCGTCCTTCGACCCAACCGGTTTTATGCAGCCGACATCGATCACATGGTCGGATGGCCGTACCTTCCCCATCGAAATAGTGCGCGACTTCCGCCCCGCCGGGACTGCCGATAACGGTTACTCTGGTGATTGCTTCACCGTACTCATCCAGGAGCAGGAGAAGCACCTGTTCTTTGAACACCTCGATCCACGCTTCAATGGCCGGTTAGGCCGGTGGTTCGTTGAACGGACGGCTCAATAAATAGGAGGAGCATCATGACTTTGATAGAAAAACTTAGCAATCTCGGTGGTATCGTTGACCGGGATGAAATGGCGAAAGCATGTTCAGAAATTCCAGATGAAGATCTTCGTCTGGCTCTGATGACACTCGCACTAACCTATAATCAGAACATCAAGATAAACGAAGAAATCTTCCAAAAGCAACACCGCGAGATTGAACGACTTCAGAAAGAGATAGATAAACTGAAAAAAGCAAAATAACGCACCGCAAAGGAGGGGATCACGCGATGCAACGCATATATCTTGCAATAGATCTTAAAAGCTATTACGCGAGTGCAGAATGCGCCGCTCGACACCTCGACCCGCTTACCACAAATCTGGTCGTGGCAGATTCCTCCCGCACTGAGAAAACCATCTGTCTCGCTGTGTCTCCTTCCCTGAAAGCCTATGGGATTTCGGGGCGCGCCAGACTATTTGAAGTCATGCAAAAGGTCAAAGAGGTCAATGCGAATCGGTTAAGGGAAGCGGTACGATTAAGAAAGGCTGTGTATAAGGACGGCAAACCATCCTTCTCCTCTGCCTCCTATGATTCCTTATCGCTTGCCGCCGACCCGTCACTCGAACTCTCTTATCTTGTTGCACCACCCCGGATGGCATATTATGAAAAGGTGTCGCGGCAGATTTATGGCATCTACCTCAAGTATATTGCCCCGGAGGACATCGTGGTTTACAGTATCGATGAGGTGTTCATCGATGCCACCTCGTACTTATCCCACTACAATATGACAGCACACGACCTTGCCATGACAATAATCCGGGAAGTGCTTTATACGACTGGCATCACCGCCACTGCCGGGATCGGTACGAATCTATATCTGGCGAAACTGGCAATGGACATCACCGCCAAACACGCCGCGCCAGACAAGGACGGGGTCCGCATCGCTGAACTGGATGAAGAGAGCTTCCGCTATCTCCTCTGGGATTACAAGCCGCTCACAGACTTCTGGATGACCGGTCCCGGCACCGTCAAGCGGCTAGAAAAGCATGGCATCCATACGATGGGCGAGCTGGCATATTTCAGCACCGTCAATCAGGATATCTTATATAGGGAATTCGGTGTTGATGCCGAACTGCTGATCGACCATGCTTGGGGGCTGGAACCCTGCAGCATAAAAGAGATCAAAGCCTACAAACCCAGCACCAACAGTATCTCCGAAGGACTGGTTCTCTCCTGCCCTTACCCATATGACAAAGCCAGAATTATTATCATGGAGATGGCTGACAGCTTAGTATTGCAACTAACAGATAAAGGACTGGTTACGGATAGCCTGACATTGGATGTGGGCTATGACCGGGAAAACTGCGACAGCGGAAAGTACAGAGGTCCGGTACACATTGATCACTACGGCCGCACTGTTCCGAAGGGTGCTCACGGCAGTACGAAGCTGGATAACCCGACCAACCTCGGCAGCCAACTCATCAAGGTGGCCGCCACCCTATTCGACCAAATTGCTGACAAAACCCTAACCGTGCGACGGATCACCATCGCGGCTAACCGTGTGGTCAAGGACGAAGGAATCTTCCAAGTCAATCTATTCACAGACACAACCAAGATGGAAAAGGAAAAGCAGCTCCAAGAGGTCATGCTGGGGCTGAAAAAGAAGTTCGGCAAGAACGCCGTGCTGAAAGGCACAAACTATTTAGACGGAGCCACCATGAAAGAACGGAATAAGCAAATCGGTGGCCATCGTGCCGAGTAAAGGAGATTCGTATGATAAGAGAAACTACTCCTGCAAGAATCACACAGGTTATTATAGATTTCTGTGCTTCTATCACATCTGATTCGTCACCGGAATACATCGATGTTTGTCCAGCATCTTGGGCCACTCCTAATGAGTGCTTTAATAATGTTCCTCGGATGGTCAAACAATATGGTGGCTCGATGATTTCTGGTTGGGCGGTATGGCAACGCGGAAACATGCTCCTTGATGCCGAGGCCCACGCCATTTGGAGAACACCTGATGGCAAACTTATTGATATAACCCCACATAGTTATAACGAAAAGCGAATTCTCTTCTTGTTTGATTCTTCCGTTTGCTATCATGGAATTACCATTCCGAGTCACCGACAAGCTCTTACTAATTCTCCTTTGGTGGCAGAACTCATTCGCCTCTGCACTGTAAGGGATCACGCCATGCAGACATCTATATTTGGAGACAGATACACTTTGCCTGTTGATTGGTATGATCAAGTCAGGGCATTAGAGTTTATATTTGCACAAGAGGTTGGCCGTAATGATCCTTGTCCATGTGGCTCCGGTCTGAAATACAAGAAGTGCTGCGGACAGTTTCAATAATGAGCGGAGGGAGTACAATGGACTACAAGAACACGCCAGAAGGCAGAGCGGTTCAATCTAAATACGCCGACCTACTCTCCCTCTCCCGGCCGGCTCCCATCAAATCACGCATGACTATCCAAAACCGAGCCAAGATTTTCAGCCCGTTTGCTGCTCTGCGCGGTTATGAGGATGAGATTGCGTCTGAGGGGAAGGACCACTTGAAAGTCCAGCGGATAGAACTATCTGAAGAAGAAAAGGCCAAACTGTCCGACACACTCTGCCGTCTCAGGAAAGGCCAGCCAATTTCTGTCCGTTATTTTATCGGCGGCTACTATGAGAATATTTCCGGCACTGTCGAGGTCATCGACCCAGTTGCCAGCGAACTGCGAATCTCGACTGGCACAAAGACTTCTCTTGGCAAAGACCTATCGACCATCATCCCGTTTGGTGATATACTTACTTTGACGGAGGTAACTCCCTCATGAACTACTTTTACTGCGATGCCTGCCACTACTGCTTTGAGGCAAACACACTGCCAGACCGCTGTCCAGACTGCGGAGCAGTCACTCGCAATGATAAGCCAGCAGTGCGACCGGCGAGTAACAATGAAATAGATGAACTGCTCCGCATCCGGGCAGAAGACAATGATTGATTTGGGAGGTACTACTACGCTTACACGTCAATTATACGATGAAATCACACGATGCAAAGACCGCATCATGGGCTGTTCTTCTCACAAGGAAGCCACTCCATACTTAAATCGTCTTCAGTTTTTGAGCAACTGTCTGACCAGGCCTGCAAGGAATGTCGCTTCTTCCCTGTATTCCATGTTGAACGAATACTGCAAGCAGGGCAGTGACAAAGAAAGGTATTCACAGTTCGTCCTGCAGGACATCAGCAAACTCAAAGATTTCATAGAAGGCAAATATTGAAGGCGTTCCGTCTGTGTTTTTATTGTAACCCTATAACATCGCTAGGCTTGTTCTATTAATTTCACTTGATGCTACTACTTTATCATGCTATACTAGAATTATAGTTATAATGTATTTTTGTTCATTCTCAATATGTCAGTTCACAAAGCGAAAGAATCTGTGATTATTTTTTAACCTCACAACATGAATTAAAATAATACCCGGAAGGAGTAAAGCCGAGAATGTCCGATATTTTATATGATAGCGGCGTATTGTCAGATGTTGACATAAGAGAATTTTGGGGAAAAGGTATAGAAATTGATACATATCAAAAAGGCGATTGGGCATTTGATTTAGATAAACAACTTCAACTCGGTTCAATCGATTTACGCTTTCGTCCTGACTATAAGAAGTTCAATTTAAACGAAAAGGATACTATCAAATATGATAGTATCCTTCAAAAGAGATATACTACTCCATACGACCTAGATGTTGACGAAAACCTAGTTCTCAATCCTGGGGATGTTGTATTAACAACAACACTAGAAACTGTCAGGCTATCCGAAGAATTTGCAGGAATTCTTACTGGACGCAGCAGCATTGCCCGTCTAGGAATCATGGTTCATTGTTGCCAAGAATTCATCAATCCGGGGCATGGACAGCCAATTCCCTTGCAGTTAATCAACCTATCTCCACGGACAGTCGAATTGGATCGTAGAATTCCTATTTGTCAACTGGTCATCCTCAAGCTCCGAACACCATCATCCGGTCGATACAAAGAAAGTATCCGTGCGAAATACTCAGAAGAAACCGACGCTCAAGAATCCAAAGTATATGAAGATATTCCCTGTCCAATACATAACAAAGATGGGTCTTTAACGCAAGCCAAAATGGAACCATCTAAAGCTGTACATAAAGAGAATGATCTCACTTCTCAAAAAGAGGACATCGAAAACTCTTCTCAGAAAATTTTCGCAAACAACATAAAACTTAAAACACTCTTAAATCATTATTTAACACCATTTTTGCCATCATTAATTATGGGTTTATTTATAACACCTTTTTTCATTTCTTTTGTCAACAAAATGACATTACTAGATTTTCTCACACAAATGCAAAGTGCCCCCTTATCTATAATAATCGCCATTTTACTTTTTATATTATACATTTTTCTAAAGAAGGAATAGTTATGAAAGTTTATATCGCATCAAAGTATATTGCACATAAAAAAATAAATAACGAGATATACCAAGCTCTAAAGAACAATGGCATTGATGCATTTCTCCCTGAAACCATCAATAATAATGCAACGGACAAAGAGAATATGCTTCTTGTTTCAGAGAAATGTTTCTCTGAAATCGAAATTTGTGACATCATATTAGCGGTTTGTCCTTTCGGAAAAAGTGTATCATGTGAAATCGGATATGCGATTGCACTAAAGAAAAAATATTTTCCCAACAAGAAAATAATCGCGTTAAATATAGATTTCAAAGAGGAAGCAATGTTGTATCCTTATATTGATATTAGCGTGAATGGAATTTCCGAATTAATTTCCGTACTAAAGTCAATTGTTTAAAAAATATGCGATGAAAATTGTAAAGTAGTACGCAGTCATAAGCCTTCTGTTGAAAGGTAACGCCGTTTAGTGCGTTAATAGATTCTAGGAAATTTCAAAAAAAATGAAAAAATCGCAGAAATTAAGATGTGGTAAGATCCTAACAGAAGAACCTCTTGAATGTTTCTTTCTGCGACCAAACTCTATTCTTACATATTGTCATATAACTTAAACCCTTTTGAGCATTTTGGTTTCGAGGTTCTCATTTTTGGGGGAGGGGATCAACGGGTGCTTATTGACTGCTTATGTATTTTTGTGCTCGCAAGTTTTATTTCCGTTACAAATTATATATCCGTAATGCAAAAAGCCGTGCGACTGTCCCCCGAGAGATAGCCACGCGGCAATTCATTTATTTCAGTTTTTCGAGAATCTCATCTGCACTCATTCCGCTGGCCAACAGCTTCTTCACGAGGTTTTCTGCTTCGTTCTTCTTCGCCACTTCGGCGGCCTTCTGATCGGCGGTTGCTTTCTTGGATTCCAGCTTCGTCAGTTCTTTCTGGGCAGACTTGAGAGCAGTCTTCTTCTTTTTCAGGTCAACTTTCAGTGTGTCGATGTTGGCGGTAATGGAAGTGATTTCGGCAGTCAGAGAAGCGATGGATTCCTGCTTTTCTGCGATTTGGGATGTGAAGTCGGTGGTGATCTTCGGTTTATTCTTGCCGCCTTTGGTTCTGGGCATAAGTGTGTCCTTCTTTCATTTATAATTTACGAGTCAATAAAGTCTAATGAGCAATTAACCCATAATACGATTTTTTATTCTACTTTTTAAATCTTTTTCATACTTAGAATACAAAGGTATTTTCCCATTTTCAATAGTCGCATTTGTATATGTGTAATCATACCATCTTTCTGGCTTGCTAAGCTGCTCTATCAGTTCTGGTAATAAACTTGTATTCTGCAAAATCATGCATTCAATTGCTCGAAGGGGAAGCACTTTTATATGGCTACAAATATAGTTTTTTTCTTCGGTATCTAAGGTTTCTGTTTTTTCAAGTATTTCATATACTTTTTCATACACCTTTTTTCTGGAAACAACGGCATCTTCTAGGACAACTACAATACCGAATATTTTATCTTTTAAATATTGTTTATCCAATTGAAAACATCCCTGCAAATAATTGTTAATTTGATTATAAATTTGTATTACATCTTCTGCATAAATCTCAATATCCGCTTCGATTTCCGCAACATCAAATTTTCTCAACTTTAAGCTTGGTGTAATTGCCTTTGTATCATAGAAAATCACATTGTCTCCCTCAGCTGCAATAACATCAGAAGTCAAGAGTTTATCTTTTCCCTTTTTGTATAGCAGTTCTGGTGATATCCATGTAACTGTATCAAGTTGTCTTACAATATTATAAAGATAGCTTTCGATTACTTCTTTTCCTATAGCTCGCCGCAACTTATTATCTCTAAATGTCACCCGATTTAACATTGACTCAGTCACTGCATTCACTACAAGATATGGCGATGGAATGTATGTAAAATCTTTTCCTGATATAAATGGATAAAGATACTGAATTTTCAATCCATAATATTGATCAATTATATTATCCTTATACAGCGAAAATAGTTCCTTTTTATAATCATCTTTTTCGATAGAAAGTAATCTCACAGCATCTGTATCAGAAAAAGCTTTCTCAAGTATCTTCTGAATTGTAGACTCTTCAAGTTTATCCTGAACTTCTTGGCTAAACCCATAAAACACAAGAAAGGCAAGTTCTTCTAGTTGCTCATAAGCAACTCCCATTTTATCAAAAAGCACCTTTCTCATATCTAAATTACTATTTTGGAAAGTAAAAAAATAATGATACCTATATAGTTTTTGAATAAAAACTCCCTGAACCGGAAACTGCTGCAATGCAGAGATCATCATAAAAAACTCCGGATAATCTCCGCTTTCTTCCGCTGCGGTTAAACCTTCATGCCAGTAATTCCTTATCAAAGTAATCGTTTCTGCAAATGTTTTTCCGTCTAGTTCTTCTGATGCACAATCATTATCATAAACTATTGAATAAGCCGCAAATGCCTCAATTTCCCAGGGCATGATATTTTCTTCACAAGCCTTGTTCAAATCAACCATCGAGCGGCTCATAATTCTACTTGAGTATTTTTGGCAAACTAACATCTTGCTATCTAATGTATATCTCCCAAGAATCTTCAAAAAATCCAAGTTATGGTGAACAAGATTTTCTTCCACCAAGATTCCTCCTTCACATTGTATCCAATGATTTGCATGTTATAGTATCAATTAATACCTTGTCTTATCTCTATAAACATATTTTAGACATTACTTAACTTCTTTGCATCTTAGCCACATTCTCATGTGTTGCCTGCTGCTCACCACGGAGAGGTATGCAAAGTTTCGAGCAGCAATGGGAGCTCACGCTCCCACAATTCATGTGATAGATCCATAGCGCTTCCACAACGTGGACACCTTGGAAATTCCGCGCCCTACTTATAGGAACACACCTCATTCACCTTCCTCGGCCACCGGTAAGTAGGGGAAAGCAGAAGCTCATGCAGTACTCGTGTGGACCGTACATCCCAATTCCAGTTATCATCGAACCAATCTAATTTATTTTTCATGTGATTTACACCTCCAATGAGTATTGTAGAATCGTGGGTATCAACGCTTTTGCGACCGCTGTGGACAAAGGTTGAACTGGAGTGGTTTTGATGATGTAGAAGTACGGTACATAGGGTGGGACGGAGTCGAGGATAAAGATTAGTTTTATGATTTAATTAAACCACACTTCACCAGTTCTTACAAGGACTTGGCACTTTTATCTTTTTCGGAGAGGATATATTCCATTACTGGCCACGGATTCGTTTACCAGTTGAATTCCGAATCGTACCTCACGGCTTTAGCCGCAGCAGCACAGAAATCGTTATCCACACACCACTGCATCAGGGTGTCATCTTCCAAGGTCAGATATCCGTGGGCGAAGCCTCTCGGAATGTACATCTGTTTCTGGTTTTCAAAGGACAGAATCTCTCCATACGCATGACCGTAGTTTTCTCCGGGTCTCAAATCCACAGCCACATTAAATATGCTCCCGTGCAGACAAGATACCAGCTTTGCCTGCACGTATTCACCCTCTTGAAAGTGTAGTCCACGCAGCGTTCCAGCTTTTTTGCTGAATCCTTGGTTGATTTGAAGCACATGGAATCCCTCTGCTGACACAGACATCCATCCCCGGAAGTCTTCAAAACGCCGTGTTTCAATTATTATTGGCTTTCTGTACTCCCTTGGACTGATGCCTTCTACTTTTCGGAACATCCGGCTGAAGTAGTTTGCATCCGCCATTCCTACTGCCGCACCGATTTCATCCACAGTCATGTCCGTAAATCGGAGCAGCTGCTTGGCTCTGGTGATCCGCTTTGAGATCAGATAGTTGTTGACCGTCGTTCCATATGTTTCTCTAAAGATTTTGGACAAGTAGAACTTATTGATAAAGAAGTGTTCAGACAGATCATCCAGTGCGATTTTTTCCGTGTAATGCTCGTCCAGATACTCCTTCACGGCTGCTAATTCCAGCCGCTTTCGGCTCACCGTCATGCTCTCTGGATGCCATGACTGTTCCATCAGGAGAGTTAACAGAGTACCCAACTTCTCATTGATCCGCACGTCTCGTATGTAATCGGAAGATAATGCCAAATCGTAGATATCCGTCAGAAGTGTAGTGAACGGTTCAATATCCGCCGGGTGGAACACAGGTCGGCCGCCTCGCTCTTTGTACTTTTCATATACAGCTGGAAGAGATGGTGCATAGAAGTGGCACCACTGGAGCGACCAAAGGTCATCCGAGGTGGAATGGCTATAGGCTTTTCGGCAGTCAATGAACACACAGTCTCCTGCTCCCAGTTCATAATCCACACCTTCGTATTTCAGACTGCCTTTTCCAGATAGAACCACAAAACACAAAAAGGACACCAGGTCGGTTCGGGTCGAGGTATAGCCGAATAAGAGTGTGTTTTCATAAATACCGCTTTTTGCGCCTTGCGGAAGAGTCTCAAATTCTTCGATTTCGCAAACATAACAGCATTTGTACCCCTCCGAGAATTTTCCAATAAAATCCGCCATGGACATCATTCCCTGAAGAAGTTTGACATAACCTTGATTCGATGGCTGAGAGGAGTTCTTGCTCAATCGAATGTTGAAATCGACATACTGGTCAAACCCACTGCCTTTCGTCTGCACATTGGCACGGTTTTCAATACTCTGAAGACCACACTGATAGCTATACATACATCACAGTGAGGGATTTTTTATTTCCATTGCAACCTATATGGAACGAATCGCACTTACGTCATAGCTTCCATCATGAGCCTGATTCCGACTTTCATGCCTTCCTCAAAAGCAGTCTTCTCCCATGCACAGCACACCGTTCCCTGCTGGTCCATGATTTTTTCCCAAAGTGGAATCTTATCTCCAACATAGTCATCTACCAACCTATCCATACCATCCAAGCCACGCATCCACTCTTCCAGTTCCTTTTCTTTTTCCTTTGCGACTTTTCCGGCAACTGTGTTTTTCTCTACTGGGTTGTTTTCCGTGTAATGCTCGTAGATCAGATCCAGCAGATTTTCTACAGGCGGATAATACTCTGGTTCCGTTTTCTTCAAATACTCTTCCAGCATCTCTTTCAGTTTTTCTATAATGCTACCTACCTTCCTAACCGTGAGCCATACATTCTGCTCCCTGGTTAGGATGGATATTACCTCACAGTTCTATACATAGCAGCTGAATTTTTCATTGCTTACCAATATTTTGCTTCGGGTGCTTCATCTTCTCCTTCACCTCATCTGGCACATCGATCAGCCCGAACCGGTAGAACATTCCGAATATGTAAGTTACGCCCCGGATATCGCCCAGAGCTTTCGGGCGATCTACCACTTCTCCTTTTATATTCCCCAGTGCAAGCAATACCGAACTCCACGTCAGGCTCTTGCTACCTTCTCGACGATCGATCCACAGTTCTTTGGTCAGTTCCCCATTCCGCCCGGTCTTGATCTTATAGGAAAACGGCAATCCGGATATCGTCTTGAACCGGTATCCTTGAAAAGCAACCACACACTTCCAGAGATGCTGTTCATCATGACCGCTCTGCAACGCTTCAACTGCTTTCTTCCTCTGCCGCATTCGTCGAAGCCCCTCTGCCATAACGCTGATCTGGTCTCGATCACAAAATCCTCTCTGAAATACACGCCTTTCTTATAAGGTAAATAAGAAGTCACCGATGCCTTTGACAGATTTAGCTCTGCTGCCACCGCTTCCAACGCTTCTTTATAAGGTATTCCCCGTTTTCCCTCAAAAGCAGAATTCACCGCATCTGCAATTTCAGATTCATAAACACCGGCTGTGATCAATAGCTTTCGCACCTTGATGGGATTGAGAGATAGTATGTCTGCGATTGTCTGAAGGGAATTATTGGTATAGAGAGCCACAGCCGCTTCCATCTGTTCCTGCAGGATAGCTGCCGCATCATAGCTCGGCTTCAACGGTTTCCGGCCGGCACCGGGTTTTCTTGGTTTATATGGTCTTTTATCTCCCACAAAAATTCTCCAATCTCACAGCATTCCGATCTTTTTCCGATATTATATACTCAGCTCCCGGCCACGTATCACCTTCTCAGACAAAATCCGAATCATACCGCACAGCCTTGGCAGCTTCACCGCAGAAATCATTATCCACACACCACTGCATCAAGGTATCATCTTCCAACGTCAGATACCCATGAGCGAAACCACGCGGTATGTACATCTGCTTTCGATTTTCAAAA
This sequence comes from Faecalibacterium longum CLA-AA-H243, assembly GCF_020687245.1. GTDB lineage: Bacteria > Bacillota > Clostridia > Oscillospirales > Ruminococcaceae > Faecalibacterium > Faecalibacterium longum. The sequence goes on from NZ_JAJEQG010000002.1 coordinate 220,991, forward strand.
GACAGCACCGCACTGTAAGCATGACCATAGGTTTCCCCCGGGCGCAGATCCACAGCCACATTGAAAATCGAACCATGCAGGCAGGACACCAGCTTCGCCTGTGCGTGTTCCCCTTCCTGAAAATGCATACCACGCAGCGTGAACGCTTTCTTGCTGTATCCCTGGTTGATCTGTCGAACAGTGAAATTTATAGATTGGTCGTATGGCACGGCAAGATATCCTCTGAAGTCTTCAAAGGCCGGGGCTGTGAGTATTATTGGCTTCGCCTGTCTTGTATTCATCGTTGCACCTCTTTTTTTATTTTCGTTTCAAACTATATGCTTTTTAGGAAAACACAGGGTGTTCTCCCCTGTGTTCACCACTGCTTCCGATATTCTCTTGGACTGATTCCCTCTACTTTTCGGAACATCCGACTAAAATAGTTTGCATCTCCCATGCCGACCGCAACACCAACTTCATCCACAGTCATATCTGTGAAGCGAAGCAGCTGCTTGGCTCTGGTGATCCGCTTTGAGATCAGATAGTTATTGACTGTTGTTCCGTAAGTCTCTTTGAAGATTTTGGATAGATAGAACTTGTTAATAAAGAACTTTTCTGCCAACTCTTCCAGCATAATTTTCTCTGTAAAGTGTTCGTCCAGATATTCCTTCACGGCTGCCAGTTCCATTCTCTTCCGGCTCACCGTCACGCTCTCTGGATGCCAGGACTGTTCCACTAGGAGAGTCAATAGACTTCCCAGCTTCTCATTGATCCGCATATCCCGGATGTAATCAGATGAGGAAGCTAAGTTATAGCGGTCTGTTAGGAGTAATGTGAAGGGTGTTAGATCATCTGGGTGGAACACAGGGCGACCACTACGCTCTTTATATTTCTCATACACAGCTGGAAGGGATGGTGCGTAGAAGTGGCACCATTGGAGCGACCAGAGATCATTGGATGTGGAATGGCTGTAAGCCTTTCGACAATCGATGAACACACAGTCTCCCTCACTCAGCTGATATGTTTGCTCCTCATAGGAAAGCTCTCCCTTGCCAGACAGAACGATAAAGCAAAGAAACGACACCAAATCCTCTCTCTGGGATACATGTGGGTGAACAGCCTGCAAAGAGCCGACCTCTTGCAAATGGAGCAAGGATGTTCTGGCAAAGGTTGATGGCGTGTAAATGATTCGGGAGGAACTTACGGAAGAAGACTGTGGGTTGAATAATTCTTGATCCATATTACGTCTCCTTATCCTTTCCTGCCAACTCGTATAATTTCTTAACTCTTTGATGCAAAACTTGATGTGTGATAAAATTCTCCCATTACTACCGGATTTCCTTTATACTTCCATCTATAATCATCAAATGTAAAGCCTAAATTCAACACCTGTCTCAAAATAAACTTTTCAAACTCATCATCGCTATTAAAGTATATTCCACCAGGTTTTTCACTTTTTTGTCTATTATATATTCTCATAACATCGGAGATACTACAGTTGATTTTAATACTCAAATCAATTAAAGTCTCTGCAGAATATGCATTTCTCACAGTTTTATAAATCCAGTCATCGATCTGATCTCTTGTCATTATATTAAAATAGAAATCATTTTTTAGAGATGTATTTTCCCATGGTATTTGAGCACCTTTTGTTAGAGCAATTACATCTTTCCTTACTTCTTTAAACATATCTTCTATTTTTATGTTCGGCTGCTCGATATGACGCAATAAGCATTCTGTATAGAATCCGTTTCCATTTTCATCAGCCGCACAACCAGCGGTCTTATTGGGAGCTGTTGCAAAAGCAACAAACGTTCCACTACCTGCTTTCATTTCTGCCAGTCCCGTTCCAACAATATCACGAGCAAAACCCGGCTCAGAACGACACGCATCCAAAATCATAATATTGTTCTTTTCCGGATGAGCATCCATATAATCTTGTACAACTCTCATTCCCACAAGTTGCGTTGCCACAAAAATTGCTTTAATTGGATTATATGTACAGTCAATAGGAACAAAATAATTCTCTCCATCTATTTGTACACCATGTCCCGTATAATAAAGCAACACTGTCGAATATAGGTCTGCATTCTTAAGAAATTCAGAAATAATATTGAACAATTCCGCTCTATTTTGATTTTCTGCAAAAAAGACATCGAAATTCAACCGTTCTAGGGCACCGCGCATATCCTCTCCGTCTTTCTTACATGACTTCAATTTAGGCTGCGTAATGTACGCAGAATTGGCAATTACCAATGCCACACCTTTTTTATTTATCATTCTTCAATTCCCCGTATCGTTTAAAAAATATATTAAAGACGTTTGCTCCATGCCATCCACATTTGGAACCGCACGGTCATAAATCATGCCATTAAACAAATCATCGAAATTCAACTTTCCTTCTCTGTACAGATCATACATCGGAACGCAATCACTTCTAAATGTGGCTGGAATCAACTGTACAAGTGCAAATAGTTTCTTCATTTCTGTAATGTGTTCTTCCAGTCGTTCTTTTCTAAAGCTCTTGATATCTTCTGACAGCATTGCCTGCTTTTTGTTCCCATGCCTTATGTAGAAATGAAACTGTCCTTCTGGTTCTTCTGTAATATATGGTTTGTACAGTCCTCGTTGAATATGAAGTACCACAATATATTTGTCATCTTGTAATGAAATGAACGAAAAGGTCACATCCGGCACAGTTGGGCGAATCGCCTGTAGTTCATTCCGGCGATCCAATTCAAAGTGATCAATATTAGGAATCGAAATCCCCGCTAATATACTGGCTACTCCAGAAGTTTCTCCGATTCCATAAAATATGTATCCTCCATCTGCATTCGCAAAGGAACAAACATCATTTCTAAATTCAGCTTGTTTTTCTTTCTTATTATTCTTATCTAAAAGCGGTGCAAAATTTACCTTATAATCAATAAAATTATTCTCTCGATAGGCATCATTACTAAGAAGAACCTGAAGATCGTCCGCAGTCCATTCTCCAAATTCTTTATTATTTATCCTCATTTGGTTTATTCCTCCTATCCAGAGTTGCATCTTCACATCTCAGCCAGTCATAAGACCGTTGCCTGCTGCTCACCTCGTAGCGGTGTGCATTTCCGAGCAGCTACCGTGTGGGATAACCACACGGTCTTTTATCCAATTATACTACCGACTCACATATTTCTCCAGTTATTTCTCCCTTTTTTCTTTTGCCGACTTTTCCAAATTTTCCATGTATTTTTTAGCATCCTTCATAAAGCTCACTGCAATCATCACAATTACAGCACCTATCGGGAATGCTGCCACAATACTCACTGATTGAAGATTATTCATGGAACTTTCTGCAAACAGCAAAGCAATCGGAAGCAAAATAAGCAGAACACACCACATCAACTGAATGCCTTTATTCGGTTGTTCGCCATCCTCCAGTGTGTGATAGCTATAGCAGGATGCTGTCAAAGCAATCGAATCAAACGAGGTCGCATAGAAAGCAACCATCGTCAGCAACACAACTACCATGATAACAGGTGCACCCGGCATTGTTTTGATGATAGACACAATCATGCCATACAGATCTCCGCTTTCCAGATACTGTGCAATAAAGTCAGCCTTTCCAGTGACTTGCATTCCCATAGAATAGTTTTCCTCCCTTCATTTACTGCAACATTTTATTTTAATGCACCTGTCGGCTTAAACTCCGTTCCCATTTTTTCGTGTTCATAAATTTTTGCATCGACAAGGAACCTATCATAGTCAATAAAATCAAACTGGTTCTGCCCCATTGTAAACGGAAACTCCGTTTTGCCTTCTTTTTCTGCTGCCGTGATTTTAGAGAAAATAGAGCAGCCAAACTCAGAATGACCTACAATGTAATAGCCACGCAGCCACTGCCAGTTCGTGTGTTTACCGTTAGTCATCATCGCTACACAATTACGAAGTGCATCCTTACCAATGCCATAAAGACTCATGGGATGGCAGGGAGTATTTTCATTGATACTGCCCTCAAAGAAGCCAATCTCGTGCATTGTGCCCATAACGCTAATCTTAGCGATACCCGCATCAACCATTTGCTTCAAGAAATGGTAATGCTTCGGCAAATCCGCAATATGATTCTCCGAGTAGTGGACAAAACCATCTCTCCATGCCAGATGAAGAAGGACATTCCCTGGTACTTTCATCCATGCTGTTGAGCTTGTCCACGAACTGCTGCACGGCAGATACGATCTTGCGGATGGTTGGCATCAGGATATCGCCAAAAGAAATAGCCAGCTCCTCCAGCTGAGATTTCAGGATGGTGAGCTGACCATTTAAGTTGTCCTGCATGGTTTCTGCCATGCTCTCGGATGCGCCGTCACAGTTTTCAATGGCACCACGCAGTTTGTTGATGTCCGTCTCGCTGGAATTCATCAGGGCAAGGAAGCCGGACATGGCATTCTTGCCGACCAGTGCCTCTGCGTTGGCGGCCTTCTCAGATTCCGACAGCCCAGAAAATGCCACACGGCAATCCGCAAGGATGTCGTTCAGGCTTCTCATGCTGCCATCCGCGTTGCTGGTCGCAATCGTGACCTCACCGATGTTCTTGCCCACAAAGGTCACTTCACCGGAAAGGCTGTTCATGATGGTACGAAGGGAAGTACCAGCCTGAGAAGCCTTGATACCACTGTTTGCCATCAGACCGATGGCTTCTGCGGTATCCTCTGCCGAGAACCCAAGCGCACCGGCGATAGGCGCACAGTACTTGAACGTCTCGCCCATCATGCTGACATTGGTGTTCGCATTGGAGGAAGCGGCTGCAAGGATATCTGCAAAATGCCCGGAATCCGCCGCAGACAAACCGAAAGCGGTAAGGGCATCGGTGACAATATCCGAAGTCGTAGCGAGGTCTTCACCCGAAGCCGCCGCGAGGTTCATGATACCTTCGATACCATTCAGCATATCCCCCGTTTTCCATCCGGCCATGGCCATGTACTCCATCGCCGAGGCCGCCTCGGATGCAGAGAACTTTGTCTTTGCACCCATTTCACGGGCTTTTGCACGAAGCTGGTCGAAGTCATCCCCTGTCGCACCGGAAATGGCAGAAACCTTACTCATTTCGGAATCGAAATCGGCTGCGGTCTTCACTGCGGCAGTGCCAAGACCCGTTACAGCGGCAGTCACCGGCAGGAACTTCTTACCGACATTTTCTACAGAAGATCCGATGTCCTGTAGCTTTTCTCCGGCTTCATCGATCTTAGCAAGAGTCGCATTCGTGGTCGCCGCCTGGTCCTGTAAGGATCGCAGATTCTGTTCGGTCTCCACGATCTCACGCTGGAGGGCATCGTACTGCTGCTGGGTGATCTCACCGTTGGCAAGCTGCTCATTGGCCTGCTGTGCGGCAGTCTTCAGAGTTGCCAGTTTTTCCTTGGTAGCTTCAATGGCATCCTTCAGCATCTTCTGCTTCTGGACGACCAGTTCTGTATTGGAGGGGTCCAGTTTCAGGAGTTTGTTGACATCCTTCAGTCCGGACTGCGTCCCCTTGATTGACTTGTTTACACTTTCCAGTGCTTTGGAGAGCTTCGTGGTATCGCCGCCGATCTCAACGGTGATGCCCTGGATTCTGGATGCCATGCGGATGACCACCTCCTCGTTTTGGGCATAAGAAAAGCCCATCTGCGTAAAACAGACAGGCAAATACTGTGTATCAATTCAAATTGTTCAGCATATAATAAACACGAAGCAACGTTGCGGTTTTTCTCTTCAAAGTCTTGACTTTTTAGATGCAAACTGCTATACTATGCCTCAGTGATCAGGTTTCAGATACTCGCGAGGACTGAGACCGGGGGGAGGACCTGTTGGCCCTCCTCTTTTCTTTTTATCACGAGTTTACCGAATGCGAGGCAAAGGAGATGCCTAATCAATTACAGAATGATCGCTTTAGAACATACGATCAGCAAATAGATATTCTTAAGAATCAAAAGGGACTCATTATTTCTGATGAAACCATCACCAAGGAGTCTTTAATTAACATCGGCTATTTTTCCCTTATTGGTGGTTATAAATATCCATTTAAGAACCCCATGACTCGGAAATACATTAATACTACTTTTGAGGATATCTATGCTCTCTATAAGTTTGACAGAGAACTCCGAGAACTTACTTTTAAATACCTGTGCGAAGTAGAAATGAAAATTCGTCAGGTTATTTCCTATTGTTTTTGTCAGCATCACGGGGATAGTCAAACTCACTACATATCAACTGCAAGCTACCGTTCTAAGCCGAAATATGCTCGCGATATCGCAGTGTTAACGAATATTCTCAGTAAAATAGCCATTCGAGATACAGATCATTCGTATCTCGTCCATCAGCGAAATGCACATCAAAATGTTCCGCTTTGGGTTGCTGTGAATGCATTGACTTTTGGGCAAATATCTAAAATGTATTCGCTTTTGCCCTTCTCCCTGCAAAGTGCTGTTGCCCAAGAATATCCTCATGTAAACGAAAAGGAACTGGAACAGTTCTTAAGATGTTTAACCTTTTACAGAAACGTATGCGCACACAATGAGTGTCTTTATTGTTTCTCTTCTCGCCGTGATATTCCGGACACCAATCTTCATCGCAAACTCAATATTCCCAAAACTGGAACACAGTACACTCAGGGAAAACGAGATTATTTCGCTTTAGTTATAGCCTTCCGCTATCTTCTCTCTGACGATAGCTTTAAGAAATTCAAAAAAGCCTTGTTAGCCTCATTCGCACATATCAAAAAGAAAGCTCCCGACTCACGCAGCAGCAACTGTATGATAAGCTTGGCTTTCCAAGTAATTGGATGAAACTGACTCAATACAAACGATAAAGACTTTCCCGCCCAGTCATCAACGGCTGAGCGGGATTTTTCTTTACGCTCACTCGACGAACGTGCTTATTTCATTTGCGATATAAGCACGTTCGTCTGTTTTTTCGCCTTAGAACCGGTCAAAGTCCTCCTGCGATGCCAGTTCCTTATACGGATACTCGTCGTTCTGCCGCTCCGTAAACATATCATTGACCAACCCGATGGTCAGCAGGTCGAGGTCGGCGATGCTGATACCGAGCTGTACACAGCGCAGCAGAAAGAGCGGGGTGGTCATTTCCCGCTCACTTTTTCGAGGTTTTTTCTGGATTCCACCTCCGTCTGCACGTTCAGACCCCACAGTTCGATCAGCTGGGGCAGGATCTGGTAGATGGAGAAGGTGTTGAACTGGTCCAGAAACTCCTCCGGGCTGTCCGGCACCTTTGCCGGGTCCGCATGACGAGCCATCAGCCATGTCAGGTCCTCGAACATCTCCAGACTGAACAGGTCGAGGTTGGAATTGTCCTCATCGTTCTCCCCCACGCTCTTTTCCAGCTGGCGCAGGTCTTTATAAATGTCACGGCCAAACTTGATGCGGTACAGGCGCGGCACGGCGGCACTTGCCTTAAAAGTGACTTCCTTGCCATCGATCTCGATTTTCTTCGTAACTGCCATAATCGTAATCCTCCAAAATTTCATGTAAAATTGGCAGAGCCGAAGCCCTGCCGTATATCGTGTTTCTTACTCTGCCGGGTCAATGCTCACCAGTGCATTACCGCCGCTCACAGTAGGCAGCTTACCATCCCACTTCTGGATCTTCTGGTACTCGATCAGCGTATCGGACAGGCTTTCTGCCAGTTTGCGGTTTGCCTCTGCCTGTGCTTCTGCGGCAATGGAAGTCTTCTGGGCTTCCGCCTCTGCATTGGTGATTGCCACCTGCTTATCCGCTTCTGCCTTGGCAATGGCGGCTTCACTCTCGATCTTCTGCTTATCTGCATTCTGCTGTGCAATGGACTTCTGCTGGATGGCTTCGTTATAAGCATGCAGAAGTTGAGCTTGCCGCTCTGAATGGTGGTTTTCTGGATCTGACCGAAGCTGGTCTTCACGCCCGTGTAACCGGTGGGGATGATGTGGAACGAGCAGACAGCCAGCACCAGAACGATGATCACTGCGAACAAAGGAAAAAACTTCTTCATAATCGTATACCTCTTTATAATAATGTAAGCAGAGCCGAAGCCCTGCAGTGTGTGTCGGTCACTTAGCCCTGCGGCTCCTCGGTGTGACTGGTGTCTTCGGTGTCCACAGCTTCTGCCTGCGGCTCGTAGACCGCATCGTACCATTTGTTATAGACATCATCGGTGGTGTTGGTGCCGGTCTTTGCCTTGACATAACCGTTTGCCAGAGGGGTTGCCTGCAGGTTCAGGGTGTCCGTCTTGACTTCCTTGCTGTCCTCATTGGTCTCACCCTCGATGGACGGACGGCTTGCCACACAGTTGTACGGCACATGACGGATGTGACGCTGATCGCCATCAAACTCGAACAGGAATGCGAAATGCTCCAGTTCCACATTGGCGTTTTCCGCAAGCACACCGTTGCCATCCAGCTCCTCGTGCATGATGTCCGTGAGGAAGCTCTCCGGAATCAGCGCGATTTCCAGATCCCCCTCATAGCCGGAGTTGTTATTCACGACATAGTAGGCGATATTGTCCGCATAGAACGGCTCGATCTCGCCATTGGCATCCATAGAAAGACTGACTGCACCAGGGATGCGGACCGGCTTTGCGTAGGTGACGCTGCCATCTTCGTCAAAGGTCGCCTTGGCATAATGGCAGTTTTTCAGGCCAAATTTGACCTTATTGCTTTTCTTCGACATAGTGTTCCTCCCATAAAAATATCCTGCATGAGCATCACACAGTCAGCTCATACAGGACTTCATACATCTTTTCGGTTTCGATCCAGACCTCACTTTTCTCATAATAGAGTTCATGCAAAGTCAGGACTTCTTCAATAGTTGCTTCCATATCCGGGTCTTTGTAATCGGTGTACACCTCGATGTCCAGCCGGTTGAAGTGGTGATACACAAGGTTATCCGCACCGAAATTCTCGGCTTTCGGATACAGGAAGCAGATAAACGGTGGATCAGGGCTCTCCCCTTCTGCGAAATGGTCATACGCATAAGGAAGCCCCATCTCCTCCACCAGAGCTTTTACTTCTTCGTGGGTCATTGGTTTCTCCTCACTTTAGTGCCTTTTCGATGAGGGACTGGAGCTGCTCGATACCTGCTTGTTCAGCCGGGGCAATATGCGGTCTTCCTGCCACACGGCCGCCGCCGCGCTTGGCATGTCCCTTTTCCAACAGATGTGCCAGCTGGTAGCGGTTCTTGGAATGCACCACCATCTGAAGGCTCTGGCTGGATTCGGACTGTTTGGTCGCCACCCAGCTTCCCTTGTACGCGCCCGTCCTGGACGGTGCATTGGCCGAGATCTGGTCTTTGACCGTTTTGGCAGATTTGCGGACTGCCTTCTTGACTTCGGTGGAGGCAAGGGTCGCATATTCTTTTAATCCCTCGTTGATGGCGTCAGCCATATTCACGGAGAAAAGAACAGCGCAATCTTGATTCGTCAGAACTTACTGCCGGATAACGATAAACAGTCCTTTTACTGGTTTCTCTGGCACGAACTTGGGCATTGGTATACTAGAAACACTGAACCAGATGATTTGCGCCGCTATAGTAATCCGAATCTTCTTGATGCTGTCACGCTCAGTGATCGCCTTCGCGGTGTCAATACCACTATCACACAACTCAAACAAGATGGGTACTGGTTCTGGCAGGAATTTATTGCTGAGGCAATCTCACAGTATGTTTCCGGAGAATATGATGCACAGCAATTCGACACTTCTCAGCCAATTGAATGGCGTTCTAGCGCCTATCTTCCCATTATACTTTATCTCGATTCAATGCTTGATGCGGCATTTTCTCCTGATGATTTGGTAGACGAATATGCTCTCACTCATTATTTTGCCAACCTTCTCATGCGCGATGTAATTGTCCTGTTCGAAAAAGCGGCTGAAGCCGGAGAGCTTATACCTGATACCATCGATGGTTTTGAAATTCCAGATGTTCCGGATGCTTCGATGGACCCGACAAGGATTTCTGATATTGAATTTGAAGAATTTCAGCCTGCTATGCGGGAGTTACATAAATTATTAAAGTACCAAGTACAAAAGGAACGCTTCTGGGAAGTTGATGAAAACTTCCTGTTAGAACTCGGAAGGCACATCAAGAAACTTCGGGATATTAAAATTCAGATTATTGCCACTATCGAGTTGGAGAATCAGTACGATGACACCAGTGTATAAAACAACTGACGACCTACTTTCCGACTACAACAGCCTACCGGAAATCGAACAGAACCGTGTCGGAAAGTACCTCAAGAATCTGGTTCGGATTCATAAGGCTATAGCATCACTCAACTTTGCCGATAGGCAGGTAAACTGGGAACTGAGCAAGCAGCGAATCGAGCCTTACACTGAAGCTGAAGAAATCAAATGCAGCTTCTGCGGCAAGTCCAGTAATGAAGTTGAGAAGATGATTGTTGCTTCGGATGATGTCTGTATCTGCAATGAGTGTGTTGGCCTATGCAGCGAGGTGCTGCAAGAGGAAATTGACAAAAAATAAAGTAAACATCGGTGTACAAGGGGTACAAACGAGATAAAATAGAAATGAGGGGCGATAGAGCGGAAATATCAGATTTTCCACTCTATCTGAACACGGTCGCTGGTGGCCTTGATTGTAGAGATCAAACCATCGGCGGCTTTTCTTTTGTCGTCAAAATCTATGCTGTCCCAGTTGTCGAGATAATAGGATAACTTCTTTATCTGCTGGGGAGATATGGTTTCAACGCTCAATTCAGCGATTGCCTTTGAAATGGTCTGGCGTCGGGTGTCCAGTTCTTCAATTTTTTTGTTAGCGTAGGCAAGCAAGGTCGCATTGGCTCCGGTTAGCGTATCCAGCAGCTTTTCAATTTCTGCCTCCACCTGTGCCAGCTCCACTTGATAGGCGGTCAGTTTCGGATTGACTTTTTCCTCTCTGCCGTGGAGTATCTGAAAGTCTTTGAACTTTTCCTGCATGGCCGAGAAAATGAATTGCTCAAATTCTTCTTTGCGGATTTTTCCGCAGCCCGGACAGCCTTTGTTTTCCGTCCGTTTGGTACAGCGGAAATATCCGGTGCTGTTTGGTACATGGGTGGCTTTCAGAGCATACCCACAATGCCCGCATTTGATTTTTCCGGCCAACCAAGTATTTTTCGGTTTCCGTCCCTGCTGGAAGGTGGTATTTGCCATAAGTTTTTTCCGGCATTTAAGCCATGTGTCAGAGGAAATGAGTGCTTCGTGTGGAGCGATAACAAGTATCTGGTCTTTTAAGCACCTGTCCTTGTCCTCCTTCACATCCCGCCCCTGATAGAGATAGCAGCCGTTTGTTCCGGCAAAGTCGGAAGCGTCATTGACAATCGCTGCGCCCTGGCTCTTGAAAAATTCGTACAGCTCCAAATCGGCCTGTGCGTAAACGGGGTTTCTTAAAAGCTGGGAAAGAAATGTACGGAACATGGATTTGCCATAAATTTTTATGTCATGTTCCTCGAAGTATCGGGTAATATCTCCGAAGGAGGTTTCCGGTTCAGCGTACATTTCAAACATCAGCCGAACATGGTCGGCGGCTACGGGGTCGGCAACCATTTTCTTTGTGCGGATACCCTCTACCACAGTAGGCTCCAACTGATAACCGTATGGTGCCTGTCCGCTCATGTGAAAGCCTTTCAGGCACCGTGAATAGTAGGCGTCTGTGACACGCTTCTGAATTGTTTCACGTTCAAGCTGGGCGAATACAATGCAGATATTCAGCATGGCCCGGCCCATCGGGGTCGAAGTATCAAACTTTTCCGTGGAGGATATAAACTCCACATCGTACTCTTGAAACAGCTCCATCATCGTTGCAAAGTCCAGAATAGAGCGGCTTATACGGTCCAGCTTGTACACGATGACCCGCCGAACCTTTCCCTTGCGGATCTCGCCCAGCAGCTTTTGAAACTCCGGCCTGTCCGTGTTCTTACCGGAATAGCCTTTGTCCTTGAATACCCGGCAGCTCCCACCTTTCAATTCATACTTGCAAAAGTCGATCTGACTTTCAATGCTGATACTGTCCTTGCGATCTACTGACTGTCTTGCGTAAATACAATCTTCTCTGATAAATTCCATATTGGGCTCCTTTCCTTGTTGGAATGGAGCTACCAACCTTACAACTATATTATACCATCAGCAGCCCCGGACAACAATGTTGCGAATGATTAGGGAAACCTGTCCCCATATTTGCTGAACACCTCAAAAAGGCAGCGCTCAATTTCTTTTTTGCGCTGTTCTTTCTCCTTCGGTGGAAGCACCGGCGTGAGGCTTTCCAGCACAATGATCTTCCCTTGAAATGCGACAGACTTTGTTTCTCGTTCATAAGTGACAGCTTGCGTCATTGAAAACCTCCTTTGCGAAAGTGCGTGTATATGCCAGCCTTTCCCACTTGTCCCGTGGGGAAATGTCAAAAGACGGCACCCAGCAGGTGCCGCCCTTTGAGCTTTCTCCACTTCGGGTCAATGTGGCCCGAGGTCAGTAAGGACTGGAAAGGTACTTTTCTTTGGCATCCTCCACGCTGTTGAGGTCGAATACTTCATAAAGCTGCCCCACAACACGCCGTATATCCTTCTTTGAAAATCCGCAGTTCTCCATTGCCATAATGACATAACCACGGCAGGCGCCATTGCTCCATTCGTCCGGTTCCAAGCCGGGGATCATTCCAAACGCATTTCCCATAAAGTGCTCCTTTTTTGAAAAGATGGGGAGCCGCGCCGGATCGGTTGGCCTATCATCAGACAGCATTGCCGGGGGCTCCCCATAGGTTTTCACTTCATTTCAGACACACCGGACGGGCATAGGCTTCATGCCCCATAGTATTTCAACTCTCCCCATTCTGATGGCAAGGCGTTCTCATTGCCTGCGACGGCTCACGGCTTGCAAGACCGCTTCAACGCTCGGACTGTGACTAAACGCAAGTATCCGGGTTCTGCGCCTGTTCCGGTGGAGCCAGCCTTGCCCCACCTATGGCATGGACCTGTTCGCTCGCTCAGTTTTACAAAGACTGTATTCTTTGAAATCCGAGGTCATGGCGGGTCTGTCACACAGCGCGTTCCCCTTCGTATCCGGGTGTCTTTTTATTCAATTTTCAATCTGCATGAGGCTTGTCTGAACCTCGGGCCATTGTGACCCGAAGTGTTTTGCCTCTCATAAGCCATTTCATTTTCCGGCCTAAATCGGTACGCCTTACAAAGAATTTTTCAAAATTTTTTCTAAGTGCCGCAGACCTCGCTCGATTGCGACACGAACCACTTTTTCATGGACGCCCTCTGCCCGGGCAATGTCCTGTTTGGTCATGCCGAGAATGAAATGGGCGTAAATCCGTTTTGCCTGTTTGTCTGGCAGACTGGTAATCGCTGCGTGAAGTTCCTGCATGGTCACTTTCCGCTCATACAGTTCATGGGGAGATAAAGCGACAAAGACAGCCTCATGTTCCAGCCCGTCATCCCGATCAAGGGAATAGTAGGCTTTGTGGCGGTATGTACGCAGCCGATAAGCAGCCTCTTTACGATCAAACTCTTTGAACATTTCTGCAACTTCTTCCGATACTTCCATGAAGCAATCCGATGTATAGAATGGGTAATAGTCCCGCAAATTGATAATAGCCATATTGACCTCCGTTTCGGTTGTTGGTTGACGAGTGACCGAAACGAAGGCGGCGGGGAGCGGCACCGGGGAATGACTTCGGGCCAACATGACCCGAAGCAGCCCCATAAGAACGCAAAAGCGCCCGGGCGGCATGAAGCCACACGGACGCATGAAATGACATAATAGTTAAGGTTCCAACAAATTTCGCATACATAGCCGGAATAACCCGGAGGCGGGGCTATGCTTTTTTTAACTGATGTAGGTCATGGGCACTGTGAAAAAAGGCAAAGATAGACACGGCGGCAATCCTCCTATATGCCGCCGTGGATTTACACGGTGTTAGGTCGTCGTTGGTTTAGCGTAGACGAAAAGAAACGGC
>NZ_JAJEQG010000030.1 GCF_020687245.1 Faecalibacterium longum CLA-AA-H243
CCGCAGCGCTTTGCTTGCGTCTTGCTGGCCGCGGCCCCAACAGCGACTCCCTGTTTCCGCCACTGGCGGCGGTCGTCGTTGTTGCTCCTATCGAGGAGAGGCCTTGGCATATCGGAAAGCTTGATCTCTTCGCCAGAGGCGTCCCTATTAGAGGAGCTGTCGAGCGACAGCGAGACTGAGAGGTTGATAAAGGAGGATAAACCCATGGATTTCAACAAAGCAGCTCTGGAAATGCACGAGACGCACCACGGCAAGGTGGGCATCGTGAGCAAGGTGGAGGTCAAGACACGCGATGACCTGTCCACCGCCTACACCCCCGGTGTCGCTGAACCCTGCCGCAAGATCAAGGAAAACCCCGACGACGTCTACAAGTACACCTTCAAGAGCAATATGGTGGCTGTCGTCTCCAACGGCACCGCCGTGCTGGGTCTGGGTGACATCGGCCCCGAGGCAGGCCTGCCGGTCATGGAGGGCAAGGCTGTGCTGTTCAAGGAGTTCGGCGGCGTGGATGCTTTCCCCATCTGCATCGACGCCCACGACGCGGCCAGCGTCATCGCGGCCTGCAAGGCTATCGCCCCCACCTTCGGCGGCATCAACCTCGAAGACATCAAGAGCCCCGAGTGCTTTGAGATCGAAGAGACCCTGGAGCGTGAGCTGGACATCCCCGTCTTCCACGATGACCAGCACGGCACGGCCATCGTCGTGACCGCCGCCCTCATCAACGCCCTGCGCGTGGTGGGCAAGAAGATGGAGGACGTCCACATCGTTCTGAACGGCCCCGGCGCTGCCGGTACGGCCATCATCAAGATGCTGATGACCGCCGGCGCCAGGGACATCATCGCCGTGGACCAGTTCGGCACCCTGTACAAGGGCTGCAACAGCGCCGAGGCCCACAAGAACTGGCTGGGCGAAGTGACCAACCCCCGCCAGATCAAGGGCGGCCTGAAAGAAGCTCTTGAGGGCGCAGACGTCTTCATCGGCGTGTCCAAGCCCGGCATCCTGACCACCGAGCTGTGCAGGACCATGAACAAGGACGCCATCGTCTTTGCCATGGCAAACCCCACCCCTGAGATCATGCCCGACGAGGCCAAGGCCGGCGGCGTCCGCGTCATGGCCACCGGCCGCAGCGACTTCCCGAATCAGGTCAACAATGTCCTCTGCTTCCCGGGCCTCTTCAAGGGCGCTCTGAGCGTCCGCGCCCGCGACATCAACGACAAGATGAAGCTGGCCGCCGCCTACGCCATCGCGGACCTCATCACCGACGATGACCGCAGCGAAGAGAACATCATCCCCGGTGCCTTCGACCCCCGGGTGGCCGAGGCTGTGGCGAACGCTGTGGCAAAAGCTGCCCGCGAGAGCGGCGTGGCCCGCCTGTAAACGGAGGGAGCTCCTATGAGAACCATTTCCGCGCAGCAGATCACGGACACCGTGGCCCGCCTCTGCATCGAGGCCAACACCCGCCTGCCCCGGGACGTGCAGGAAGCACTGGACAAGGCCCGGGCCGAAGAGCCCTGGCCGCTGGCAAAGAACACCCTCGACCTGCTCTGGTCGAACCTCGCGGCGGCGAAAGAAGAGGATCTGCCCATCTGTCAGGATACCGGCATGGCCTGCGTCTTCGTGGAGCTGGGTACGGACGTCCATATCGACGGCAGTTTTGAGGCTGCTATCCATGAGGGTGTACGGCGGGGCTACACCGACGGCTATCTGCGCAAGAGCATCGTGGCCGACCCGCTGCGCCGGGGCAACACCGGCGACAACACCCCCGCCGCCATCACGGTGCATCTGGTGGACGGTGACGGCTGCACCATCACCGTCGCCCCCAAGGGCTTCGGCAGCGAGAACATGAGCCGCATCCAGATGCTCAAGCCCGCCGACGGCGTGGAGGGCTTCAAGAAGTTCGTCATCGAGACGGTCAAGCTGGCCGGCTCCAACCCCTGCCCGCCCATCGTGCTGGGCGTCGGCGTGGGCGGCAGCTTTGATAAAGTGGCCTATCTCGCCAAGAAAGCTCTGCTCCGCCCGCTGGACGTCCCGAACCCCGACCCCTATTACGCTGACCTCGAGAAAGAGCTTCTGACGGCCATCAATGAGCTGGGCATCGGCCCTCAGGGCTTCGGCGGCAGGACCACCTGCCTCGGCCTCGCCATCGAGCAGATGCCCACCCATGTGGCCGGTCTGCCGGTGGCCGTGAATGTTTCCTGCCATGTCACCCGGCGGGCAAGTGCCGCATTGTGAGATGGCTTGCCCTCTCAGTCTCGCGTTGCTCGACAGCTCCCCCAAAGGGAGAGCCTTAAAGCGTGGCGGGAAAGTAAAGCCTCTCCCTTTGGGAGAGGTGGCATTGCGAAGCAATGACGGAGAGGGCCAGGACGCTAAAGGAGAATGCAAATGCAATACGAACTGACAACTCCCTGCACGGCGGCAGACCTCGCGCCCCTGAAAGCGGGCGATACCGTGCTGCTGTCCGGTGTGGTGTACACCGCCCGCGACCAGGCCCACAAGCGGATGCTGGAAGCGCTGGACAAGGGCGAAAAGCTGCCCTTTGACCTCGAGGGCAGCGCCATCTACTACGTCGGCCCCACGCCGGAGCGCCCGGGCGAAGTCATCGGCTCTGCCGGCCCCACCACCAGCGGACGGATGGACGCCATGAGCCCCCGCCTGCTGGACCTGGGCAATAAAATTATGATAGGCAAGGGCAAGCGGGACGCCGCCGTCAAAGAGGCCGTCGTCCGCAACGGCGCGGTCTATCTGGCTGCGCTGGGCGGTGCCGGTGCGCTGATGGCCCAGAGCGTCAAGACGTTGGAAGTCATCGCGTGGCCCGACCTCGGCTGCGAGGCCGTCCGCCGTCTGACCGTGGAAAAAATGCCCCTGACGGTCATCCTCGACGCCCACGGCGGCGACCTCTACACTTCCGGCCCGGCGGCCTATCTCGAGACGGTAAAGTGACGAAATTACGCGGGGTAGATTTAGTTTGAATAGACAAACTTTCTGCGAATGGCTTGCAACACGGTACGGAATGTGGTATCCTATAACAAACCGGACCGGAACGCCTGTGTGCCCCGGACAGGGAATTTACGAGGCAGGAGGCCGATAACATGCAGATCCACCAATCCGCAGAAGATTATCTCGAGACTATCCTTATGCTGACCCAGCGGATGGGCCGTGTGCGCTCCATCGACGTGGTCAACGAGCTGGGCTATACCAAGGCCAGCGTCAGCATTGCCATGAAGAAGCTGCGGGAGAACGGTTATATCGCGGTGGATGGCGAGGGCAACCTGACCCTTCTTGAGCCGGGCCGCGAGATCGCAGAGCGCATCTATAGCCGCCACCGCCTGCTGACCCATTTCTTTGTGCAGCTGGGCGTGGATGAGGACGTCGCCGCCGAGGATGCCTGCAAGGCAGAGCATATCCTGAGCGAGCAGACGCTGAAAAAGATCCGTGAGTATGCCCTGCTCCACGACGCAGAGGACAGCGTCCAGAAATCTGAGTGACCATCCAACTTCCAATAAAAAAGCAGATGACCGCCTCCACGTTTTGTGGGGGCGGTCATTTGTTTAATAGGAGCTCAGGCCGAGGCTCACATCCAGCGCCTGGTCCACCCGGCGCTGGTCCTCGGCAGTGATCTGGCCGGCCCGCTCCCGCAGGCGGTGTTTATCCAGCGTGCGTATCTGCTCCAGCAGCACGACGCTGTCCTTGGCAAGGCCCGTATCTTCGGCCCGGATGTTGATGTGGGTGGGAAGCCGGGCTTTGTCCAGCCGGGATGTAATGGCGGCTGCAATGACCGTAGGGCTGTGCCGGTTTCCTATCTCATTCTGCACGATGAGCACCGGGCGGACGCCGCCCTGTTCGGAGCCGACAACGGGCGAAAGGTCGGCGTAAAAAACTTCTCCTCTGTGTACCTCCATGAAAACTCCCTCCTTGCATACTGGGAGGCCCGCTATGTGGTGCGCGGTGCCGTCCTCTGGCCTTATTATGGACAGGCCGGGGGCAGGCTATGCATACGCGGGCAGCTTGCTCTCATTGTATGCAGGAGAGAAAATCAGGTTTCCGTTTCCAGAATGCAGAAGGCCAGCGCCATGCCGCCGTCGTGGCTGAGGGAAAGCAGCGCCCTCAGATGGCGCTCGTCCATCCACTGGGCGCTGCCGCCCGAAAAGCGGTATTCCGGCGCGCCGCTTTCCAGCCGGACGGCCTCTATCTCACAGAGCGCAAAGGGGCCTGCAAGGCCGGTGCCGGCCGCTTTGAGGAAGGCTTCCTTCGCGGCGAAATCTGCCGCCGCACTGGCGGCTTTATGGGCGCTGAGGGGGGAAGGAGCTTTCTCCGAAAGCCCCAGCGCCTCCCGCTCCGCCGGGCCGAAGACTCTGGCCGCAAAGGTGGAGCCATGGGGGCCGCCGAGGCTTTTTGCCATCCGGGCAGTGTCGCAGAGGTCGCAGCCGATGCCGTATATCATGATATGCCTCTTTTCTGCAAAAACAGCTTCGCTGATTTGCATGATAAAATCGGAAAAATTTAAGCAAAATGTGCAAATCTCACTGGGGAAACTTGAAGTTTTGCCGCAAGTCGTGTACAATAAATCATAGTTATTTAAGGGGGTGTATTTCGTGGGCGACGCAACTGCCATTTTCTCCATCCACGATCAGAAGGACATCGAGATCCATGAAGTCGTGCAGCAGGTGTACGACGCACTCAAGGAAAAAGGCTATAACCCCGTCAACCAGCTGGTGGGCTATATCCTGTCCGAAGATCCTACCTATATCACGACTTATAAGGGGGCTCGTTCCCTCATCCGCAAAGTGGACCGTGACGACCTGCTGCAGGCTATGCTGCGCAGCTATCTGAACGTCTGAGAATCTCTGCCTTTTGCCTGCTGTCCTACGGGACGGCAGGCTTTTTGTTTTATAGACCTCTCAGCCTCGCGCTGCTCACAGGCTCATAAAAGCGGCAGAGTGAACAGCTGGTTCACCACCACCTCATACTCCCAGCCCTCCCGGGCCTTGCGCAGCTGCTTCTCGAAAGCTTCGGAGCCCTCGAACCGCTGGATGAGGTAGTGCCAGTGGGCCTTCATCCGGCTGACGGCACAGCTGGCCATGCCGAAGGCCTCGGTGTAGCCGTGGTAGAGCTCGTCGAGGTAGCCCCGCAGTTCTTCCTTCGAAGCGGGCGCACCGCCCACAGCCTGCCGCAGCAGGGCCGGGTCGGCGATGATGCCCCGCCCCACCATGATGCCGGAGAGGTTCGGGAACTCCGCTTCCAGTGCTTTCAGCTGGGCAGGGGTAGTGATGTCGCCGTTGTAGCAGACGGGCATCTGGCAGTGGGGCAGATATTTTGCAAAGGCGGCGCGGTCGGCCTCGCCCCGGTAGAGCTGGCGCATGACCCGGGGGTGGATGGTCAGCTCACAGATGGGGTAGCGGTCGTAGAGGTCGAGGATGGCTTCGAACTCCTCCGGGCTGGTGACGCCCAGCCGGGTCTTGACCGAGATGGGGCCTTCGGCCTGCGAGAAGACTTCGTCGAGAAAGGCTTCGAGCTTCGAGAGGTCGCGCAGCATCCCGGCACCCTTGCCTTTGGCGGTGACAGTGCCGGAGGGACAGCCGAAGTTGAGGTTGACTTCAGTGTAGCCCATCTTCCGCAGCTCGCCTATCATCCAGGCGGCCAGAGCGCCGTCTTTGGCCAGCAGCTGGGGGATGACCGGTGCGCCGGGGTTCGCCGCCGGGTCCAGCTCCGCCATCTTCTTTTTGATAAGCACCCGATTCTCGGGCGGGGAGATGAAGGGGGCATAATAGCGGGCAGGCGCGCCGGGTGCCTCGAACCAGCGCTGGTGCGCCTGACGCCAGATTCGGTCAGTGAGGCCCTCCATGGGGGCGGTGTAGTAGTTCATGTTTCTTCTCCTTTGTCTGTCTGAGTATATCATACACCCCGGTAAAGCGCCAGATGAAACAACAAGAGCCATCAGCCGAAGCGGATGGCTCTTACCAGATGGCGGACCCAAACTCTGCTGGGAACGAGTACGGCAAACTGGAATTTTCAAATTAGTCTTTGCAAATAACCTTTGAACCTTCACCATCAATTACAATTCCCTGACGGTTGTTAATTGGGCATAGATTCAAATCCGAAAACTCAGTCATTATTTTCTCGGTAACTTTCTTAAATGGTGCTGTAAGATAATGCGGAAGAACATAGAAATCAATCAAATCAAGCCCTGCATCATCTTCTTGTGAGTAGTCCTCCGGCTTTTCATCCATTTGCTCGATATATTGGATGCTTGGAGCGCATATAATCGCACCTGCCGATTCACCAATCATCAGTTTTCCCTTTGCCAATTCTTTCTTCAACAGCTCATCCGTTCCCGTTTTACGGAGCTGGTCTATAAGGAAAAAAGAATTTCCGCCGGTAAAATATATCACATCCGCATCTTCAAAAACAGACTGTATCGTTGAATAAGCCTCCGTTGAAATATCAATTTCAGTTACGATTGCTCCCAACTTTTTGAATAATTTTCGAGCCGAGCCGACATAACCGGTGTAGCCTTCCCGCAGCGAAGCTGTTGGAATAAATGCGACTTTTTTATTTTCAATTTCTTCCTTTATCAGACTTCCTACACTTGAAAAGTGCGAACATAAAAACAGTTTCATCAATATTCTCCTTTATATATAAATTCCGATTTGTTGAGCCAAGTATATCACACCCGCCAAGGAAAGAACACCCCTATATGTCAGAGCTTGCCCTTTTTCCTGCGTACGCAGCGATTGACCCAGAATGCGCCATATAGCACAAAAGGCAGGATACCATCGCCATGATGATACCCTGCCTTTGCTCGTTCCTGTTTACCGTTCCGAGTAGTCCTTCCGCGGAACCTCTGATAAACAAAAAACGTACCCGAACCCTTTCTCGTAAAGAATCGGGTTTGAGTACGAACTGTATGGTGGACGGTACAGGACTCGAACCTGTGACCTCCTGCACGTCAAGCAGATGCTCTACCAGCTGAGCTAACCGTCCATATTCTGTTTTGCTGTAGTCAGCTCAATTATGATAGCATAGGATGGAATAAAAATCAAGCCCTTTTTGCAAAAATCTTCAAAAAATCTTTCCAGGGCTGGCCGGGACGCCTCTGCCGGAGGGGCGGGAAAGCGGGCGAAGGCTGGGAGTTAAAAGGTTATCGTTGCCCCTTTTTTATAGGTGTGCTATAATAAGATGATTACAATAGGAAAGGTATCGCAGAATGAGAGTATTGGGCATCGACCCGGGCTACGCCATCGTGGGATGGGGCGTGGTGGATTACACGGGAAACCGCTTTGCACCGGTGGATTTTGGCGCAGTGTGTACCGACGCCGGCGTGCCGTTCGAGCGGCGGCTGGACGAGGTGTATGCGGGTGTCAAGGACGTCATCGAGCGGACGCAGCCGGAGGTGCTGGCGATTGAAAAGCTGTTCTACCAGCACAACCAGACCACCGTCATCGGCGTGGCCGAGGCGCGCGGCGTCATCCTGCTGGCGGCGGCGCAGGCGGGTCTGCCGATCTACGAGTACACCCCGATGCAGGTCAAGCAGGCCGTCACCGGCTACGGCAAAGCCGTGAAAAAGCAGGTGCAGGAGATGACCCGCATTCTGCTGCATCTGCCCGCCATCCCGAAGCCCGACGACACCGCCGACGCGCTGGCGATGGCCATCACCTTCTGCCACACCAACGGCAGCCAGCTCAACCGCTTTGTACGGCGTGTGCCGGGGCCGATTTGAGGTTGTTATTATGATATACAGCTTAACCGGAAAGATCATCAAAAAGACCCTGAACGCTGTGGTCATCTGCTGCGGCGGCGTGGGGTACTACGCCCAGTGTCCGGCCAGCGTGGCCGGTGCGCTGCCCGGCGTGGGGAACGAAGCCACCATCTATACGGTGATGAACGTCACCGAGAACGATGTCAGCCTCTACGGCTTTGCCAGCGAGGAGCAGCAGGCCTGTTTTGAGCTGCTCACCTCGGTGTCGGGCGTGGGCGCGAAAGTGGGGCTTGCCATCCTGAGCGTCATGGAGCCCGACCGTGTGGCGCTGGCCATCTCGGCGGGCGACCACAAAGCCTTCAAGGCCGCGTCCGGCGTCGGCCCCAAGCTGGCCCAGCGCATCGTACTGGAACTGAAAGATAAGGTCGCCAAAGGCTTTGCCGCCGGCATCGACCTGGAAAACGTGGCAGGCGCTGCTTCGGACACCGCCGCCGCACAGGGGGCAGGACAGGCCATCGCCGCGCTGGTGTCGCTGGGCTACAGCCAGAGCGAAGCCGCGCTGGCCGTCTCCAAGATCGACGGTACGCTCCCGGTGGAAGAGATCATCAAGCTGGCGCTGCGCAGCATGGCGGGCAGGAGGTAAACGATGCAGGACGATACCGCGCTCTATGGCGCAAAAATGATGCAGCCCGGGATGACGACGGCGGACAGCGAGGAAAACAACCTCCGCCCCCAGCATCTGGAGGACTACATCGGACAGGAAAAGGTCAAGCAGAACCTGAAAATCTATCTCGAAGCGGCCAAGCGCCGGGGCGAGCCCATGGACCACATCCTGCTCTACGGCCCTCCGGGTCTGGGCAAGACGACGCTGGCGGGCATCATCGCCAACGAGATGGGGGTGCAGATCCGCATCACCAGCGGCCCGGCCATCGAAAAGCCCGGCGACCTCGCCGCCCTGCTGACCAATCTGCAGGAGGGCGACGTCCTCTTCATCGACGAGATACACCGCCTCTCCCGGCAGGTGGAAGAGGTGCTTTACCCGGCACTGGAAGATTACGCGCTGGATATTATGATAGGCAAAGGCCCCAGCGCCCAGAGCATCCGCATCAATCTGCCCCGGTTCACGCTGGTGGGTGCGACCACCCGTGCGGGCCAGATCACCGGCCCTCTGCGCGACCGCTTCGGCGTGCTGCTCAAGCTGGAGCTCTACAGCCCCGACGAGCTGAGCAATATCATCATCCGCTCGGCGGGCATCCTCGACCAGCCCATCACCCCCGAGGGTGCTTATGAGCTGGCTAAGTGCAGCCGCGGCACGCCCCGTGTGGCGAACCGCTTCCTCAAGCGTGTGCGCGACTTTGCCACCGTGCTGGGCGACGGCATCATCGACCGGGATGTGGCGTTGCTGAGCCTCAAGCGGATGGACGTGGACGCGCTGGGTCTGGACGAACTGGACCGCAGCCTGCTCCGCGCTATCATTGAAATGTACAACGGCGGCCCGGTGGGTCTGGAAACACTGGCCGCAGCCCTCGGCGAAGAGGCCGTGACACTGGAAGACCTGTGTGAGCCCTACCTGATGCAGATGGGCTTTCTGACCCGGACGCCCCGAGGCCGCTGCGCCACCCGGCTGGCTTATGAGCATCTCGGCCTGAAAGCGCCTGAGAGCGACAGCGCCGAGGACAATGGACAGCAGAGCTTATTTTAAGTGAGGTATTTACTATGGGAAAGTATTTTGGTACCGACGGTGTGCGCGGCGTGGCTGGTGCAGACCTGACCTGTGAGATGGCGATGCTCATCGGACGCGGCGCTGCCGCTGTGCTGACCAGCAGCACTGGCCACAAGCCCCGTATCCTCATCGGCAAGGACACCCGCCAGTCTGGTGATATGCTGGAAGCTGCCCTGACCGCCGGTCTGTGCAGCGTGGGCGCGGACGTCGAGAGTCTGGGCGTCGTCCCCACTCCCGCCGTGGCCTATCTGGTGCGCAAGTACAATGCCGACGCCGGCGTGGTCATCTCGGCGTCTCACAACCCGATGGAATTCAACGGCATCAAAATCTTCGCCAGCACCGGCTACAAGCTGCCGGACGAGGTGGAGAACGAAATTGAAGCCTACATCGACAATAAGTGCGCGGGCCTCAAGCTGGCCACCGGCGACGATGTGGGCCGCGTGACCTACCGCACCGACGGCATCAAGGACTACGCTGACCACCTGTATGAGTCCATCAACGGCGACCTGTCCGGCCTGAACGTCTGCATCGACTGCGCCAACGGTGCCTCTGCAGCAGTAGCCCGGCAGCTGTTCCCCCGTCTGGGCGCAAAGTGTACCTTTATCGGCGTGGAGCCTGACGGAAAGAACATCAACGCCGGTGTGGGCAGCACCCATCTGGACAATCTGGAAAAGGCTGTCATCGAGGGCGGCTTTGACTGCGGCATCGCCTTTGACGGCGACGCGGACCGCTGCCTCGCCTGCGACGAGAAGGGTCAGGAGATCGACGGCGACAAGGTCATCGCCCTGCTGGCCATGAACATGAAGGAAAAGGGCTGTCTGGACGGCAATACTGCGGTCGTCACCGTCATGTCCAACCTGGGCTTCATCAAGTTTATGGAGTGCCAGGGGATCCACACCGAGAAGACCGCCGTCGGCGACCGCTATGTTCTCGAGAACATGCGGGAGAACGGCTATGCCATCGGCGGCGAGCAGAGCGGCCACGTCATCCTGCTCCACCACGCCACCACTGGTGACGGTGAGCTGACCGCCGGCAAGCTGCTCAAGCTGCTGGCCGAGAGTGGCAAGAAGATGAGCGAGCTGAACGGCATTTACGCCCAGTACCCTCAGGTGCTGGTGAATGTGGTGGCCAACGCCGCCCAGAAGGCCGCCTACAAGGGTGACAAGGTGCTGGCCGACTTCATCGAGAACGAGCAGCAGAAGCTGATGGACATGGGCCGTGTGCTGGTGCGCGTCTCCGGAACTGAGCCGAAGATCCGCGTCATGGTGGAGGGCCAGGACCTCGAGGCCATCGACCTGTGCGCCAAGCGCATCGTGGATAAAATCAACGAGCGAATCATCGAAGGTTAAGATAGAGATAAAAAGCAGGAAGGAGGACGCATATGCGCCCTGCAGATACATGGAAAGACTACGAGCTGCTGGATGCCACCGACGGCAACCGGCTGGAACGCTGGGGCGAGACGCTGCTTGTCCGGCCTGACCCGCAGGTGGTGTGGAAGACGCCCCAGCAGAGCCCCCTCTGGGCCAAGGCGGACGCCGTTTACCACCGTTCCAATCAGGGCGGCGGCGAGTGGGAGTACCGCCGCCGTCTGCCCGAAAAGTGGAAGATCACCTGTGGAGAAGGGGAGGATAAGCTGACCCTCATCGTCAGCCCCACCGGCTTCAAGCACACCGGCGTCTTCCCGGAGCAGGCCGTCAACTGGGCCTGGTACGCCAAGAAGATCCGCGCCGCAGGCCGGCCCATTAAAGTTTTGAACCTCTTCGGCTACACCGGCGGTGCAACGCTGGCCTGTGCGGCGGCGGGCGCTACCGTCTGCCATGTGGATGCCTCCAAGGGCATCGTCGCATGGGGCAAGGACAATGCCGCCGCCAGCGGCCTCGCCGACCGGCCCATCCGCTGGCTGGTGGACGACTGCGCCAAGTTCGTCGCCCGCGAGAAGCGCCGCGGCAACACCTACGACGGCATCATCATGGACCCGCCGAGTTATGGACGCGGCCCCGGCGGCGAGATCTGGAAGCTGGAAGACTGCATCTACGACCTCATCAGCCAGTGCGAAGAGGTGCTGAGCGACAAGCCGCTCTTCTTTGCGGTCAACAGCTATACCACCGGCCTTTCGCCCGCCGTCATGGAGTATATGCTCAAGACGACGCTGATCCCCCGCTTTGGCGGAAAGACCAGCTGCGACGAGATCGGCCTGCCCGTCTCCGCCACCGGCGGCGTCGTTCCCTGCGGCGCGACGGCGATTTGGGAAGAATAAACCTCTCAGTCTCGCTATCGCTCGACAGCTCCCCTACCGAGGGGAGCCTCTGGCGAAGAGATAAAGCTTTACGGAATGCCAAGGCCTCTCCTCGATAGGAGAGGTGGCAATGCGAAGCATTGACGGAGAGGTTAACATCTAAGAATGGGGTACAGCCCCTTTCAGAGGGGCGCACCACCAGAAAGAGAAAACAAATGAGTGAAACGATACTGACAGCAGAAAACTTAAAGTTCCGCTACGACTCGGAGCAGCCCGGCTACGCGCTCAACGGCGTCTCCATGCAGGTCAAGCGGGGCGAGTTCGTGGCCGTGCTGGGCGCAAACGGCTGCGGCAAATCCACCCTTGCCAAGCACTTCAACGCCATCCTCCTGCCGGAGGAGGGCAAGGTGTACGTCGAGGGCATGGACACCGCCGATGATGACAAGCTCTATGACATCCGCCAGACCGTGGGCATGGTGTTCCAGAGCCCGGACAACCAGATCGTCGCCACGGTGGTAGAGGAAGACGTGGCTTTCGCGCTGGAAAACCTCGGCGTTCCGCCGGAAGAGATGCGCCGCCGCGTTGATGACGCCATGAAGATGGCGGGCATCTACGAGTTCCGGGAGCGCGCACCCCACAACCTCTCGGGCGGCCAGAAGCAGCGCGTCGCCATTGCGGGCGTCGTCGCCATGCGTCCCGACTGTCTCATCCTCGACGAGGCCACCGCCATGCTCGACCCTTGCGGCCGTGAGCAGGTGATGCAGACCATCCACCACCTCAACAAGGATCTGGGCATCACCGTTGTGTCCATCACCCACTACATGGAAGAGGCCGCGCAGGCCGACCGTGTTCTGGTGATGAGCCAGGGCAATGTGGTGATGGAAGGCACCCCGAAAGAGGTGTTCAGCCAGACCGAAAAAGTCCGTTCTCTCCGCCTCGACGTGCCGCAGGCCGCAGGGCTGCGGGATGAGCTGGTCAAGGCCGGCATCCCCATGCCCGAAGGCATCATCGACACCGGCGAGTGCGCACAGGCTCTGTATGAGCTGCTGAAGTAAGGGGGGGACGGAAACATGGCAAGCATTATCAAAGTAGAACACCTGAGCTATGTCTACAACCCCGGTATGCCGAACGCAGTCACCGCGCTGGACGACGTGAGCTTTGAGGTGGAAGAGGGCGATTTCGTAGGCATCATCGGAGCCACCGGCTCCGGCAAGAGCACCCTCATCACCCACATGAACGGTCTGAACAAACCCACCAGCGGCAAGATCATCATTGATGGCCGCGACCTCTGGGCCGAACCGGAAAAGATCCGGGATTTCCGTTTCCTGACGGGTCTGGTGTTCCAGTACCCGGAGTACCAGCTCTTTGAGGAAACATGCTATAAGGACATCGCCTTCGGCCCGAAGAATATGGGCCTCGACGAGGCGGAGGTCGATAAGCGCGTCCACGAGGCGGCAGAATTCGTCGGCCTTGATGAAGCGTTGTTGGAGCGCAGCCCCTTTGAGCTGTCCGGCGGACAGAAGCGCCGCGTAGCCGTGGCGGGCGTTATGGCCATGAAGCCCCGTATCCTCGTTCTGGATGAGCCCGCGGCCGGCCTCGACCCCGAGGGACGGGATGAGATCTTGTCCGAGGTGAAGGACTACCACAAAAAGACCGGCACCACGGTGCTTCTGGTTTCCCACAGCATGGAGGACATTGCTAAGTACGCCGACAAGGTGTTGGTGATGAGCCGGAAGAAGATCGCCATGTACGACACGGTGGAGAAGGTCTTTGCCCGCGCTCCCGAGCTGCTGGAACTGGGCCTCTCCGTGCCGCAGGTGACGAAGATCTTCCTCAAGCTGCGGGAGATGGGCGTGGACGTCCCGGCGGACGTCTACACCATCCCCTACGCCGTCAAGATGATCCTGGCGGCAAAAGCCCGGCGGGATGCAGGGGAGACCCTCGTCTTACCCCGGAATGATGATCAGAAAGGGGGTGCAGCCGAATGCTGAGAGATATTACCATCGGCCAGCACTTCCCCGGCAACAGCCTCGTCCATCGTTTTGACCCCCGGCTCAAGCTGGTGCTGACCATCCTGTATATCGTGCTGCTCTTTGCGGCGTCCAACCCGCTGGGCCTTGCGCTTTCGCTGATTTTCCTCGCCGTGATGTACGCGGTAGCGAAAATTCCCTTCAAGCTCATCCTCAAGAGCCTGAAGCCCATCTTCCCCATCATCGTCTTTACGGCGGTGCTGAACCTCTTCTTTGTCTCGGGCGAGGGCGACCCGGTGTTCAAGCTCGGATTTCTGACCGTTTACGCGGAGGGCATCCGGTATGCTGTACTGATGGCGGTGCGCGTCATGGCCCTCATCGCAGGCACGAGCCTTTTGACCTACACCACCAGTCCCATCGTCCTGACGGACGCCATCGAGCAGCTGCTCAAGCCTCTTGGCAGGCTCCACTTCCCGGTGCATGAACTGGCCATGATGATGAGCATCGCGCTGCGGTTCATTCCTACCCTCATCGAGGAGACCGACAAGATCATGAACGCCCAGAAAGCCCGTGGTGCGCAGCTGGACAACGGCAAGATGACCGAGCGCATCAAGGCGCTGGTCCCGGTGCTGGTGCCGCTGTTCATCTCGGCTTTCCGCCGCGCCGACGAGCTGGCCATGGCTATGGAGTGCCGCTGCTATCGCGGCGGCGACGGACGCACCCGCCTCAAGGTGCTGCGGTGCGAAAAGCAGGATTACATCGACCTTGCAGTCTGCATTGCGTGTTTTGCGGTGATCCTCGCTTCGAGATTGGTGTTCCCGAATTTCTAAAGTGCGATAGATATGTTCTCTTTTGATGTCAAAAGAGAACCAGAAAACCACCAGCGATTTCGACGCGCTGGATCCACGAATCAAGGGCTGCTCGCCCTTGATAATCCCAAAGAGGATGTCGAAACGGAAAAAAGCTAGCCGCTTCGCTAAACGCTTTTTTCTCGTTTCTCCGATTTTGAATGATACGGACGGGAAAGTTGTAATTTCATTGATGAATTATCTTCTTACTTTAGCATACGACGGCACGAACTACTGCGGGTTTCAGGTGCAGCCCAACGGGCGGAGCGTAGCTGCTGTGTTTCAGGACGCCCTGGAGGCGGTGCTGGGCTGTCGGCCCGACATCAAGGGCTGCAGCCGCACCGACGCCGGCGTCCACGCGCTGGGCTTCATGCTCAACTTCCACGCCGACACCCGCATCCCGGCGGCAAAGCTGCCGCTGGCGCTGAACCAGCATCTGCCCCCGGACATCCGGGCGCTGGAAGCGCGGGTGGTGCCGGACGATTTCCACGCCCGCTATGCGGCCCACACCAAGACCTATCTCTACCGCATCCACAACAGCCCGATCGACTCGCCCTTTGCAGCGCGGTATTACACCAAAGTGCCGGGGCGGCTGGATGCCGATAAGATGCAGCAGGCGGCGCAGTATTTTGTGGGAAAGCACGATTTCCTCGCCCTCTGTGCCTCGGGCAGCTCGGCTGCGGCTCACGGCGACACTGTGCGCACCATCACGGCCTGTGACGTTCAGCGCCGGGGCGACGACATCGACATCACGGTGACGGCGGACGGCTACCTCTACAACATGGTGCGCATCCTTGCAGGCACCCTCTGTGAGGCCGGTTCGGGGCGTCTTGCGACTGAGGCCGTGCCGGGCATCCTCGCCAGCCGCGACCGCAAAAACGCTGGGCCGACGCTGGCGGCGAAAGGGCTTTTCCTCAAGAGCGTGGACTACGACACGCCCATAGAATAACGCAAACATGACCGATGCTCCCGGAGGGAAAACGCCCCTTTGGGAGCACTGTCATTGAACAAAGGGGACAGGAGAGTATGAGAAAAAGACAGCGCGGCACCCGGCCTGTGTCGGACGAGCCGCTTTCGGCGGGACGGGTCGAATACCTCGAGCAGGCCCGCGAGCGGGTGCGGAACCGGCGCATCCGCCGCACGGCACTCATCGTCGTGGCGCTGACGCTGGTGGTGCTGTTCACCACCGGCATCGTGGGCAGCTCTGTTGCCATGGCCAAGGACTGGGCCGATACCGCCCGCATCCTGCTCTTCCCCGGCACGGGCTGGCCCCAGCAGACCGGCGTTATGGAGGTGAAACAGCTTGCCTCCATGAACAGCAGCTTTGTGGAGCTGGGCGAGGAAGGGTGCGTGGTCTGGTCCCGCACCGGCACCCGGCTCAACTCCATCCAGAGCGGCTACGCCCGCCCTGCGCTGGCTGTGGGCAAGAACCGCTTTGTGCTCTACAACCGCTCGGGCAATGAGCTGCGGGTGGAGAGCCGAACCCAGAACCTCTACACCAAGACGATGGAGAACAGCATCACCCTCTGTGCCATGGCCGACAACGGCACACTGGCCGTCGTCACAGAGGACCCCGGCAGCGCGGCCCGGCTTCGGGTCTACTCGTCCTCAATGGAGCAGCTGCTGAGCTGGAGCCTCACCATCGCCGACGGCACCCCGCTGCGGCTGGCCTTTTCGCCGGATGGGCGGCGGCTGGCAGTGGCGGCGGTGACGGTAAACGGCGGCCAGATGGTCACGAATTTCTATGTCGTCACCCTGGCGCAGGGCGACCCCATGCTGGTGGGCAGCGGAAGCGGCGCGGCCCAGTGGCTGAGCTGGACCGGTTCCCAGAGCATCCTGGCCGTCTGCGACAGCCGCGCTGTCCTCTACAACGCATCGGGCGGCGAGCAGGCAGCCTATGACTTTACCGGGCAGACCCTCCGCGACATCTCGGTGGACGCTTCGGGCAATACTGCCCTTCTGCTGGCCTCCGGCCAGCTCTGTCAGGCCGTGATGCTGGGCCGTGACCTCGGCGTCGAGAACACCACGCAGGTGCAGGCGTCCAACCGCATCGTCCGGGCAGGAGACACCTTTTATCTGCTCACCGATACAGGCGTGGAGTGCCTTTCCACCGACGGCACCTCCCAGTGGACCCAGAGCCTTTCGGCCCGCCCACAGGGTCTGCTGGCCGACCGCAGGCAGCTGCTGGTCTTCTGCGGCAATACGGTGCAGGTATTGACCCCGTCTGCGGCGGAAAACAACGCTCAAAGCAATACATAATAAGGAAAACAAGGTATGTTCAAGAATCCGTCATTTCTTTTTGATATAGTATGTACCGTGGTCTGGCTGCTTCTGGCTGTGCGCTATGCCCGCAAGGGCTTTCTCGCAGCCAGTGTCCAGCTGGGCGGGAATGTCTTCAGCCTCGTGGGCGCCCGGGTCTTTTCGGGCTGGGCCGCTGCCGAGGTGTTCCAGCGCTTTCTGGCCGGGAGCTTCCGTACCCAGATCGCCGAGAGCATCTCGGCCGGAGGGGTCGTGGACCTGACCGGCATCGCGGACAAGTACGCGGGCTTTCTGCCCGAGAGCTTCCGCGCCTCCATCGTGGAGACCTGCGAGCGCTCCATCTCGGCTGTGCTCAGCGACAACGCCGTGGTGCTGGCGGACGCCATCGTCCAGAAGGTGCTGGCTCCGCTGCTCACGCCGGTCATCTCGGTCGTGCTCTTTTTCGTGGCCTTTGCCCTGCTGCGGATGCTGGTGAGTATGCTGGTCACCGTGCTGGGCCTCGTCAACCGGCTGCCGGTCATCGGCACCGTCAACCGCTGGCTGGGCTGGGTCACCGGCTGTGTCGCCAGCACCATGGACATCTATCTGGTGCTCTGTGTGGTGTGGGCCGTCATCGTCATCACCGGCGGCAATCTGACCGTCCTGAACGATACGGTCATGAGCAGCAGCCTTTACTATAAAGCATTCAATCTGTTCAACCCCTTCCTGTAAAGGGGAGCTTTAGGAGGAACCTATATGGTCTGCAATCGCTGTCAGAAACGTCCGGCCATCATCTTCGTCCAGCGGATGGAGAACGGCCAGATGAAAAATGAGGGCTTTTGCCTGCACTGTGCGCGTGAGCTGCACATCAAGCCGGTGGAAGACCTGATGAAGCAGTTCGGTATGTCCGACGAGGACATGGATAACATGGAAAACCGGATGGAGAGCATGATGGATGAGATGGGGGACGCGAACCCCCTCTCCCTCATGATGAATATGGGCCAGCCCATGGGCGGCGAGGAGAACGAAGGGGACGACGACCTTGTCCCCGGCTCCAGCGCTACCTTCCCGCTGGGCGTCAAGGCGGAGGGTGATGCCGGAAACAGCAAAAAGGCCCAGAAGAACGGCAAGAAGCCGCCCCGCCGCAAATTCCTCGACACCTACTGCGAGAACCTGACCAGCAAAGCCCGGGAGGGCAAGCTCGACGACATCGTGGGCCGCGACCGCGAGATTTACCGCACCATTCAGATTTTGAGCCGCCGCCAGAAGAACAACCCCTGCCTCATCGGTGAGGCGGGCGTCGGCAAGACGGCCATTGCCGAGGGCATCGCGGAGCGCATCGCCAAGGGCAATGTCCCTGTGGGTCTGAAGGATAAGGAGATCTTCCTGCTGGATCTGACCAGCCTCGTGGCCGGCACCCAGTTCCGCGGCCAGTTCGAGCAGCGGGTCAAGGGCCTGCTGAGCGAGGTCAAGGCCGCTGGCAACATCATCCTGTTCATTGACGAGATCCACACCATCACCTCCGCCGGTGAGAGCGAGGGTGCCATGAACGCGGGCAACATCCTCAAGCCTGCCCTCTCCCGCGGTGAGATACAGGTCATCGGCGCCACCACCTTCAACGAGTACCGCAAGTATATCGAGAAGGACCAGGCCCTTGAGCGCCGCTTCCAGCCCGTCCGCGTGGAAGAGCCCAGCGTGGCCGATACGCTGGCCGTCATGAACGGCATCAAGAAGTATTACGAGGAGCACCACCATGTGCAGGTGGATGCCGATGTGCTGAGCGCCATCGTCACCCTCAGTGAGCGGTATATCACGGACCGCTACCTGCCCGATAAGGCCATCGACCTGCTGGACGAAGCCTGCGCCTGCTGCAATCTCGCCCACCCGGTCATCTCGGAGTATCTCGAGATGCAGAAGGAGCTGGACGGCCTCAGACAGGAAGAGGCAGACATGGAGTCCTCCGACGTCAATGAGGCCATCGACTATGAGCAGGTGGCCGAGCGGAAGACCCGCATCGCCAAGCTCGAGGCAGAGCTGCCCGCAAAGCAGGCTGCTGCCAGTGAGATAAAAGTGACCATGGACGATGTGGCAAAGGTCATTGAGCTGTGGACGGGCATCCCGGCGGTGAAGATCCAGGAGACGGAGTTCGTCAAACTGGCCGGGCTGGAAGCCGAGCTGAAAAAGAAGATCATCGGTCAGGACGAGGCCGTCCATCTGGTGGCACAGGCCGTCAAGCGGAGCCGCGCCGACCTGTCGGGCCGCCGCCGCCCCGCAAGCTTCATCTTCGTCGGCCCCACTGGTGTCGGCAAGACGGAGCTGGTCAAGCAGCTGGCAAACCAGCTCTTCGACGGCCCCGACCCGCTCATCCGTCTCGACATGAGCGAGTATATGGAGAAATATGCGGTGTCCCGCATGATCGGTTCGCCTCCGGGCTATGTGGGCTACGAAGAGGCCGGCCAGCTCACCGAAAAGGTGCGCCGCCGCCCCTACAGCGTGGTGCTGTTCGATGAGATCGAAAAGGCCCACCCCGACGTTATGAACATCCTGCTCCAGATCCTCGACGAGGGCAAGATCAACGATGCACAGGGCCGGACGGTGGACTTCTCCAATACGGTCATCTGCATGACCTCAAACGCCGGCAGCGGCGACAAGACGACCTCCGGCCTCGGCTTCAACAAGAGCGAGGAACAGCTGAGTGAGGAAAAGACCCGCAAGGCTCTGAGCCAGTTCCTGCGGCCTGAGTTCCTTGGCCGTGTGGATGAGGTCATCGCCTTCAAGCCGCTGAGCCAGCAGACGCTGGAAGGCATCGCGGCTCTCATGCTGGATGAGTACAAGCCCAGCATGGAGGCCAAGGGCATCGCTTACAGCTACACTCCGGCGGCTCTCTCTGCCCTCGTGGCCAAGAGTCAGGGCGGCAAGTTCGGCGCCCGCGACCTGCGCCGCGTCATCCGCAAGGCTGTGGAGGACCCCGCCGCCGAGCGCATCATCGACGGCACCCTGAAAGCGGGCGGCAGCCTGACGGTGGATGCCGAAAATGGTGAAGTCATCTTAAAGTAAAGCAAACAGAAACGGCACTCCGAAGCAGTTCGGAGTGCCGTTTGTCATAGGCAGACTTAGTCGAGGGAGACAGGGAACTCGGGCTTGTTGGCCATACGGGCATTGGTGCGGCCCTCGGGGATGATCTCGCCGGCGGCGGTCAGCGCCAGCTTGGTGAGGGTGGGGCCTACCAGCTCATACACCAGCACCGAGAAGAGCACGACGTTGCGCACCATTCAGGCGGCAAAATTGAAGATTCCTTAACAAATGGCCGAAAAGGGCAAAAAAACAGGGCCGCTGCCTGCGCAGTGACCCTGTTGTATGCAACAATCGTGAATTCAGTTGAACTTGAAGATCTTCCGTGCGATGCGGTAGCCGCCCACCACGATGGCGTCGCCCTTGGGGAAGGGCAGATTGGTCACGCCGCCGAAGCCGAAGCGGATGGAGCGGTAGACTGCGGCGCTGGTGTGCTCGCGCAGATACTGCCACAGGCCCTTCTGCTTTTCTTTCGCCTCGGCGCTGCCGTCCAGCAGCAGGAAGATGTCGCTGACGGCCATCATCATGGAGAGGTAGTGGAGCATATAGGTCCGCAGTTTCTTCTCGCCTTTGAGGGCGTCGAGGTCCTGACAGTCGATCATATGCTTGGTGACGCGGAGCTGCTGGTCCACGCGCTTGACCATGATGCTCTCGTTGACACTCTGGTCGGCACGGCCGATGAAGTAGCGGTAAAGGTCAAGGTCCATATAATACATGGTCTTGACGAAAGGCAGAGGCTGGTAGACGAAGATGTTGTCCACGTAGAAGGTATGCTTGGGCAGCACCATGCCGCACTTGCGCAGCACCTCAGTGCGGTACATGACTGAGTGCATCAGCAGGTTCTGGTCGGGGCGGAAGTGGCCGACGTGCATCCAGGTGAACAGACGCTCCTGCGGGAAGATGTTGGTGTACCGCACAGTGTGGCTGGTGCCGTCCTCGGTGTGCTCGTAGACATAGTTGCAGATCATGAGGTCGGGGGCGGTGCCGCGGGTCACGAGGGTGTGCAGGCGGGCCAGCACCTTCTGGAGGGCGTCGGTGTCCAGCCAGTCGTCGCTGTCCACGACTTTGTAGTAGAGGCCGGTGGCGTTGCGGATGCCCTGGTTGACGCCCTCGCCGTGGCCGCCGTTCTCCTGGTGGATGGCCTTGACGATGGTGGGGTACTTGGCAGCGTACTCGTCGCAGATGGCCGGGGTCTCGTCCTTCACGGAACCGTCGTCCACGAGGATGATCTCAGCTTGCTCCCCGGCGGAGAGCAGCGTTTCGATGCAGTGGCGCATATATGCCGCCGAGTTGTAGCACGGGACGGCAAAAGTAATGAGTTTCTGTTGCATAAAAATAAGCTCCTTATCGTGCTTGCCCGGCCATGTTCAGAACAAAATGGACCGGAGATGGAGATATGTATTCTTATTATAGCATTTTCGCGCACAAAAAGCTAGGAACACCAGCAAATACCTGCCAGAAAACGACGACAGAAGAGCGATCTGATACCATTTCGGGCCGGGCTGTGCTATAATAATACGGATACAGATTTGAAAAACGCAGGAGGCACCCATGGCAGACCCGCATTCTATCTTGAAAAAAGTTTTTGGCTACGACAGTTTCCGCCCCGGACAGGAGGACATCGTCCGGCGGCTGCTGGACGGGCAGGATGTGCTGGCGGTGATGCCCACCGGTGCGGGCAAATCCATCTGCTATCAGGTGCCGGCGCTGCTTCTGCCGGGCATCACCATCGTGGTGTCGCCGCTGGTCAGCCTGATGAAGGACCAGGTGGGGGCGCTGGTGCAGGCCGGTGTGGCGGCGGCTTTCCTCAACAACAGCCTCACCGACAACCAGAAGGCCCTCATGCTCCGCCGCGCCCGGGAGGGCTGGTATAAGATCATCTATGTGGCCCCGGAGCGGCTGGAAATGCCGGGCTTCCAGCGCTTCGCGCAGGAAAAGCTCATCAGCATGGTGACGGTGGACGAGGCCCACTGCATCAGCCAGTGGGGGCAGGACTTCCGCCCCAGCTATCTGCGCATCAAGGAGTTCGTGGACAGTCTGCCGAATCGCCCGGTGGTGGGCGCGTTCACGGCCACGGCGACGGCCCGGGTGCGGGACGACATCCGCAGCCACCTCGAGCTCCATCAGCCCTATGAGGTGACGACCGGCTTCGACCGGCCCAACCTCTACTTCGAGACGCGCCGCGCCCTGCCCAGCCAGAAGCCGAAGGAGCTGCTGGACCTTGTGCTCCGGGAGGGCGACAACGCGGGCATCGTCTATTGCAGCACTACGAAGCAGGTGGACGAGACGGCCCGCCTGCTCCAGAGCCGGGGCATCCGGGCAGCGGCCTACCACGCCAAGCTGGACGCCGAGGTGCGCCGGAAGAATCAGGACGACTTCCTCTACGACCGCGTTCAAATCATGGTAGCGACCAACGCCTTCGGCATGGGCATCGACAAGCCCAACGTCCGGTTCGTCATCCATTACAATATGCCCAAGGATCTGGAAAGCTACTATCAGGAGGCGGGCCGCGCGGGCCGCGACGGTCTGCCGTCCCGCTGCATCCTGCTCTATTCCGGTACGGATGTGCGAACCATCCGCTTCTTCATCGACAAAGAGATGGAGGCGGACAACGGCCTGCCCGCCGACGTCAAGGCCGAGGCGGCCCGCAAGGCGGAAGAGCGGCTCAAGTATATGACTTTCTACTCCACCACCCAGAAGTGCCTGCGGCGGTTCATGCTGAACTATTTCGGCGAGGCCGCACCTGAAAAGTGTGGCAACTGTTCCTGCTGCCTCTTTGCCGAGCAGAATGCGCAGGAGGTGGAACAGCGCGCTGCCGCCGCAAAGCAGAGGGCCGCGGCCAACTCCCGGCGGCTGTCGGCCCGCCGTGCTGCTGCCGGCGGCGACCTCAGCGAGGCAGACGAGAAGCTGCTGGCCGCGCTCTACGCCCTCCGCAAGCGTCTTGCGGCGAAGCAGAATGTTCCGGCCTACATGGTGTTCAGCGACGCGACCCTCCGCGAGATGGTCCAGAGCAAGCCCCTGAGCATGGACGAGTTTTTGAACATCACCGGCGTCGGCGAAAAGAAAGCCGCCCGCTATGGCATGGCGTTCCTGCGGGCCATTGAGGATATGGTGGGAAGCAGAGAATAAGAAAAGGCGCAGATCTTCCACGAGCGGAGAGGCTCGTTGTGGAAAATCTGCGCTTTTTGTTTATCGTTCCATCGTATGGGTGGAGAACACTTTTTCGTCCTGCCACCACACCGGCTGCCCGGCGGCAAGGGACTTGGGAACATCCAGCAGACGCTGGTTCCGGCTGCCCCGGAAGCGGAGGGAGATGTCGTGCTCAGCCTCCACGAAGCGGCCATCCACCAGCACATCCAGCAGACTCAGCAGCTCGTCGGTGACTTCGCACCGCGCGTGGCAGGGGACTTTGCCGGTCAGCTGCTCCCAGGTGTAGCCGGAGTAGCACCAGACCGTTTTCTTCGGGTAAAGGGCTTTGAAATTTTGCACGAAGGTCACCAGCTCCCGCTGGTTCTCCGGCTCCATCGGCTCGCCGCCCAGCAGGGAGAGGCCCGTGATATAGTCCGGCTTGCAGGAGGCGAACACCTCGTTGCGGACGGGCTTGTCGAAGGGCTGGCCATAGCCGAAATCCCATGCCACCTCATTGAAGCAGCCGGGGCAGTGGTGGCGGCAGCCGGAAACGAAGACGCTGGTGCGGACGCCCGGCCCGTTGGCGATGTCGTAATATTTAATAGTCGCGTAGTTCATAAATCAGACCTGAAAGCAGAGCACACTGCTTTGCCTTGCAATTTTTTTGTGCTTGGGTAGCTTGCCAATGGCTCTCCCCTTGGGAGAGATGGCGCGAAGCGCCTGAGAGGGTCACAAGTGTAACACCCGATCCTTGATCTCCTGCGTCCGGCCCTGGTTCCAGAACTGGGTGCCGATATAGCCGCAGGTGCGGCGGGCGACATTCAGCTTGTTCTGGTCACGGTTGCCGCACTTGGGGCATTCCCA
This sequence comes from Faecalibacterium longum CLA-AA-H243, assembly GCF_020687245.1. GTDB lineage: Bacteria > Bacillota > Clostridia > Oscillospirales > Ruminococcaceae > Faecalibacterium > Faecalibacterium longum. Next base: position 23,777 of record NZ_JAJEQG010000030.1, read on the forward strand.
CACCAGCTTGCCGTCGTCCTCGACGATCTTGATCTCGCCGTCGTAGCCGCAGCACTGGCAGTAGTCGGACTTGGTGTTCAACTCGGCGTACATGATGTTGTCGTAGATGAACTGCAGCACGCTCATGACCGCCTCGAGGTTGTCCTGCATATTGGGGACTTCCACATAGCTGATGGCACCGCCCGGAGACAGCTTCTGGAACTCGCTCTCAAACTTCAGCTTGGTGAAGGCGTCGATGTGCTCGGAGACATGGACATGGTAGCTGTTGGTGATATAGTTCTTGTCGGTGATGCCGGGTACGATGCCGAACCGCTTCTGCAGGCACTTGGCGAACTTGTAGGTGGTGGATTCCAGCGGGGTGCCATAGAGGGAGTAGTCCATGTTCTCGGCCTTCTTCCACTCGTTACACTTGTCGTTCATGTGCTGCATCACGCTGAGGGCGAAGGGCTTTGCGCCGGCGTCGGTGTGGCTCTTGCCGGTCATATACTTCACGCACTCATACAGGCCGGCGTAGCCGAGGCTGATGGTGGAGTAGCCGCCGAAGAGCAGCTTGTCGATCTTTTCACCCTTCTTGAGGCGGGCCAATGCGCCGTACTGCCACAGGATGGGGGCGGCGTCGCTAGGGGTACCCAGCAGGCGCTTGTGGCGGGCCTGCAGAGCGCGGTGGCAGAGGGCCAGACGCTCGTCAAAGATCTTCCAGAACTTATCAAAGTTGCCGCCGGAGCTGAGGGCCACGTCCACCAGGTTGATGGTCACGACGCCCTGATTGAAGCGGCCATAATATTTGGGCTTGCCGGTCTCAGGGTCAATATAGGGGGTCAGGAAGCTGCGGCAGCCCATGCAGGTGTAGCAGTGGCCCTCGCCGTTTTTGTCTACCTTCAGCTCGAGCATCTTCTTCTCGGAGATGTAGTCGGGGACCATCCGCTTGGCGGTACACTTGGCAGCCAGCTCGGTCAGGTAGTAGTAGGGGTCACCGGGGTGGATGTTGTCCTCTTCCAGCACATAGATGAGTTTGGGGAAGGCGGGGGTGATCCAGACACCGGCCTCGTTCTTCACGCCCTGATAGCGCTGACGGATGGTCTCCTCGATGATGATGGCGAGGTCGGCTTTCTCCTGCGCATTGCGGGCTTCGCCCAGATACATGAACACGGTGATGAAGGGGGCCTGGCCATTGGTGGTCATGAGGGTGACGACCTGATACTGGATGGTCTGGACGCCGCGGTTGATCTCGCTGCGCAGGCGGCGTTCCACGATCTCACGCTTGCGCTCAGCGGAGACATCCAGACCCTCCATCTCGGCCTCGACCTCGGCAGCGATCTTCTTGCGGGAGACGTCCACGAAGGGGGCAAGATGGGTCAGGCTGATGCTCTGACCGCCATACTGGTTGGAAGCCACCTGTGCAATGATCTGGGTGGCGATGTTGCAGGCGGTGGAGAAACTGTGGGGCTTCTCAATATAGGTGCCGGAGATGACGGTGCCGTTCTGGAGCATATCGTCCAGATTGACGAGGTCACAGTTGTGCATGTGTTGGGCAAAATAGTCGGAGTCGTGGAAGTGGATAAGGCCTTCCTGATGCGCCTTAACGATCTCCGGGTCCAGCAGCAGGCGGGCAGTCAGGTCTTTGGAGATCTCACCGGCCATATAGTCGCGCTGGACGCTGTTGACGGTGGGGTTCTTGTTGGCGTTCTCCTGCTTGACTTCTTCGTTCTGGCACTCGATGAGGCTCAGGATGCGCTCGTCGGTGGTGTTGGTCTGGCGCTTGAGGCTCTGGATATAGCGGTAGGTGATATAGTGGCGGGCGATGTCATGGGCCTTGATGTCCATGAGCTGGTTTTCCACCATATCCTGTACCTCTTCCACGCTGACAGCGCGGTTGAGTGCCTGACACTGGTCGGTCACAGCTGCGGCGATGTCAGTGATCTGCTCCCGGGAGAGACGGGCCTTGCCGCCTACCGAATCGCTGGCCTTGGTAACAGCGGTGATGATCTTGGTAATATCAAAAGGCACTTCCGCACCGTTGCGTTTGATGATCTTCATAGCGCTCCTCCTGTTTCGCGTATACAGTGTGAACGGGTGTCTCCTGATACAAGAGGCACCCGCAACTCTCATTGGTCGTTGATACTATCATATCACTATTTAGTGATATGTCAATGGAAGAACCACTACATTTTGTGTTTTGTAGCTTTCGCCAAAAATAGAGGAAAATTTCCGGAACAAAATTTGAGACGAAACCTCTTGACAATCTGCGCAAAGGAAGTAGTGCTTTCCGCGGGGTAATAAAGGCCATTGTCTATACTGTACCCCCTTATATAATACATTATAAAAGACAAAAGACTTTGCCTGAAGAATACAGGAGGATGAAGCTGATTTGAGCCAGCACGAAAAAACCTGAAAAAACTTGCAAAAAAGTGTTGACATCCGGCCCGGTGTATGGTATTATACTTGAGCGCCAAGCGCTGAGACAAAAGAATGACTTCTGAGTCCCAGCTGGAAGTAAAGCGAAAAGAACCAATAGACGTCCGAAAGTTCCGGTCAGCGCCGAGAAACTGAGAACGCTCCAAGTTCGATAAGAAACGAAAAACTTCGAAAAAAGAGCTTGACAAAAAATCACTTCTGTGATAAAATAATCAAGTCGTCAGCCGCTTGGCTGAGGCACTACAGGACCTTGAAAATTGAACAATATCGAAAAACTTGTAACGGAACCTATTTTCGTGTTGGAAAAACACGTTAAA
>NZ_JAJEQG010000031.1 GCF_020687245.1 Faecalibacterium longum CLA-AA-H243
GGGCGACCAGCAGGGCCATATACTGTGAAGAATCTCAAACCGGTGGAAGGAATGTTATACAGCTTCGAGTAGGCATGAGCCATCAACTCATTGGATTTCTTAGTGGCCGCATACAGAGATACCGGGTTATCAACCTTATCATCCGTACTGTAAGGCACTTTCTTATTACTGCCATAGACCGAAGAACTGGATGCATAAACCAGATGCTCCACCGGAGTATGGCCATCATCATAAGAATGGCGGCAGGCTTCCAGAATGTTATAGAAGCCAATCAGGTTTGCTTCCACATAGGCATCAGGATTTGTAATGGAATATCGAACGCCAGCCTGCGCGCCAAGGTTCACCACAATTTCCGGCTTATACTGCTCAAAGATAGATTTGATCACAGCCTTATCAGCCAGATTACCTTTTACGAAGCTGAAATTTTCAAACCGCTCCAGTTCCTTCAAACGTGCTTCTTTCAGGCGCACGTCATAGTAATTGTTCATGTTGTCCAGACCCACGACCTTAACCCCCTCCACCGTGGAGAGCAGCCGCTTCGCAAGGTTGGAGCCAATGAATCCCGCTACACCCGTGATAAAAACGCTCTTGTTTTTCAGATCAATTTTTGTTTTATTTTCCATCATAATTTTTCTTATCCTCCCTTGTTGAATCCCCCACTTATTTCATTATACGGCAACAAGCCTGTATACAGATTGCAGCCACAATCCATACGCAGGCCTGTCTTTTTATTCTCCATGCCCCAGCAAGCACACCTTGAACGTTTTAAAAATAATCTTCCAATCCACCCAGAAGCTGCGTTCCTGCACATATTTAATGTCCAGGTTCATCCACTCCTCAAAGGACAGCTCATTGCGGTGCGGCGCGATCTGCCAATAGCAGCTCAGGCCCGGCGTCACATACAAACGCTGCTTCTCATAATCCCCATACTGCTCCACCTCGCGGGGCAGGGCAGGCCGCGGGCCAACGATGCTCATATCACCCTTCAGGATGTTCCAAAGCTGCGGCAGCTCATCGATGCTGGTCTTGCGGATAAATTTACCCACGCGGGTAATTCGCGGGTCGTCCTTGATTTTGAACACCGGGCCGTCCATTTCATTCTGGCCCAGAAGGTCGTCCAGTTTTGCTTCCGCATTCGGACACATGGAACGAAACTTGTAGAACTTGAACGGTTTGCCATCTCGTCCAATGCGTTCCTGCGAAAAAATGGGCCCGGCAGAAGGGTCATCTACCACGATAGCGATAGCTGTTGCCAGCATCACTGGCGACAACACCACCAGCGCCAGTGCTGATAAGACCACATCCTGCGTCCGGCGTCCGACCCAATATAACCGATGTTCCCGCAGATTCTGCTTTCGGTCGATGACGACCGGCTTCTCAATTTCAACCACACTTGCTGACATTCCGCATACCTCACTTACGATTCGATGTTTTGCTCCGCCTCACCGCTCATCTCTGCCCGCTAAAATCGCTCGACTACCGCATAAACGGAGCTTTTCGAGCATGACGACCACCAGAGCTTTTATGGACACATCTGAAATACCTTTTCTCCGGTATTTTGACCAAAGGCATTTCAGATTCAATGTGTCATTCCATCAACACTTTTGAAATCGCGATTTCTTTTTTCATCTTTCAGTTTCGCACAACTTCAATAGACTCCTGCACGCACTCTGCAAAAGTCAAACCCTTTTACTTTGAGATTTCATTCTATTTTTATCGTTTTTCTGAGCTTTTTTCTTTCAGAGCCACAACCCCTGCCTATTTTCATATTATGATTTATTCCTCGACCAATTTTATCATAATTTTACCATTACTTCAATAGTTTTCCACTCAAGCATCTACCCTTTCTATAGCCGCCGATTTATCACTCTCTTTGCCTTGTTCTATTTTTGTTCTACAAAGTTGAATCGCTATAAATGATTTTTTGAACAGCTTTTGCCTAGCAGCCACCGTCTAAGCTTGCAATAGATCCAGAATTATAAATAAGCGACAAAAAGCGTTTTTATCTTTTACAGACACTCCCAATATTAGAAGCCACTATCAAACAACAAAGCCGCTTTCTGTGCCTCGCAGCACAAAAAGCGGCTTTGTTACGTCCTTATTCAGACTTATAGCGCATTATTCCGGCAGGTCCTCTTCGTTCTCGAGAGAGTGCCAGACGTTCTGGACGTCATCGTTATCCTCGAGAGCATCCAGCAGCTTGCCCATCAGCTTGAGCTGATCGGGGTCGGTCAGACGGGTGGTGGTCATGGGGACCATGGCCAGATCGTCGGAGAGGATCTCGTAGCCCTTCTCCTCCATTGCCTTGACGACAGCGGAGTAGTTCTCGGGATCGGTGGTGATCTCAGCGGCATCTTCGCCTGCATCGAAGTCCTCAGCACCGGCATCCAGGGCGTCCATCATAGCCTCGTCGGCATCCTTGTCTTCCAGAGAAATGTCGATGACGCCCTTCTGGCTGAACAGGAAGCCCACGCAGCCCATAGCGCCCAGGTTGCCGCCGTTCTTATCGAAGTAGTGGCGCAGGTCAGCAGCGGTACGGTTGCGGTTGTCGGTCAGAGTCTCGACCATGACAGCCACGCCGCCGGGGCCGTAACCCTCGTAGGTGATTGCCTCGTACTCGGTCTTATCGCCGCCCTCGGCCTTCTTGATGATACGCTGGATGTTATCGTTCGGCACGCTCATACGCTTTGCCTTGGCGATCAGGTCAGCCAGCTTGCTGTTGGAAGCGGGGTTGGGGCCGCCGGTACGGACGGCAACGCTGATCTCGCGGCCGATCTTGGTAAAGACCTTTGCCTTTGCGCCGTCAGTCTTCTCCTTCTTGCGCTTGATATTGTTCCATTTGCTATGTCCAGACATGGGAAAGAGCCTCCTGTATTTTATCAGTGATCTCCGCCTGCGGGCAGACGGGCTGTGGTCGCCCGCATTGTGGCAGCACACAAAATCTAACTCTATTATTTTATCACAACAGCCACCGGCGTTCAAGCCTTGTACCGATGGTTTTCCGGTTTATTCTGCCAAAAACTACGTTTTACAGCAGACGAAGTGCCTTGGGATAATGGTTTTTGACCCTGCCGCCGGACACTTTGCCGCCTCCCAGCGGCCAGCCGTCCACCGTCACACAGCACCATCCATCGGCAGCGGTGTGAGCTTCTATCTCCCGGCCAGAGAGATATTCCACGGTTCGGGAGTCGGCGAGGGTCAGTTCCTCACGGTTCTGGCAGAGCGCGCCGAAAGCCGTGAACAGATGATGTTCCGGCACGAAGCGCCCCTTTTGCACACTGCCCACGAAGACGCCTGCACGCAAAACGTGAAGATTCGTCTGCGGGAAAGCCGCCGGCAACAGAACGCCGCCGCCATGCACCACGGCAGGGCGCTTTGCCAGCTCCGGGAAATATTCCTCCGCAAATTCCCGCCATGCAGCGAGGCTCTGGGCGGGCGATGCATCCCCTCCCCCAGCGTCCCGGATGCGGGAACTGCGGCCCTGCACAGCCTCTCGGCAAGCCCGGCTGTTCTCCCGCCGGGCGCTGCGGGCATCCGCAGGCTTTGCAGCCTTCTGTGGTTTGCTGCCCTTGGCTTTTTTGCCTGCCTCGGCGGCAGCGGCCAGCCAGATCTGCTCTTCGGGGGTGTACTCGCCGGGAGCCGGCAGAATCCGGGGCGTACCGGCTTTGACGAGCCGGGCCATAAAGTGACCCTCACCGCCCTGACAGGGCCAGATGCGGCGCACCTTGCTCACATCCAGCGGCAGACCACCGGTGCGGTTGGCCTCACCCTCACTGCCGAAGGAATAGTCCACATTGCCCAGCACATCGGCCAGCATGAACTCCGGGTGGCGCTGCAGAAATGCGGCCACCTGTCCCTCGTCCTCTTCCGGCGCGAAGGTGCAGGTGGAGTAGACCAGTTCGCCGCCCGGCGCGAGGGCCGCAGCGGCGCTGTCGAGGATGTCCGCGCCCAGCTCTGCGCACTGCTTCACCAGCGCTTCGCAGTGCTGGGCCAGCGCGGCAGGCTCTTTGCGGAACATCCCCTCACCGGAGCAGGGCGCGTCCACCAGAACGCGGTCGAAGAACTCCGGCAGTGCCGCCGCGATGCGGGCGGGCGTCTCGTTTAGCACGACGGCGTTGGACACGCCCATCCGCTCGAGGTTGCTCTTCAAAATCTCTGCACGGGCCGCGACATATTCGTTGCTCACCAGCAGGCCCTGCCCCTGCAGAGCGGCGGCGAGCTGGCTGCTCTTACCGCCGGGGGCAGCACATAGATCCAGCACCCGCATCCCGGGCTTGACGCCCAGCAGCGGAGCTGCCGACGAGGCCGATGGCTCCTGCGAGTAGAAGACGCCTGCGTGATGGTAGGGATGGCGGCCCGGCTTGAAGTCGGGCTGTTCCACCACGAACGCCGCCTTGCAGAAGGGCGAGGGCCGCAGCGGGAAGTCTGCCCGGGCCGCAAATTCTTCCGGCGTAGTGCGGAGGGCAGAGACGGTCACGCCGCGGGCCGCTGTCTCCTGCGGGGCAGCGTAGAGCGTATCGTATCGCTCACCCAGAAGGGCGCGTTCCCGGGCTTTAAAATATTCGGCAGACATTTTTATGAGACCTCCTTCGGGCTGCGGTGCATAAAGCCGCCGCAGCCGGTCAAACTATGGGCAGGGAGCACAGAACACCTCCCGAAATCGAAAGGAGCGACGATACGATGGAAAATCGCAGCGAGAACCGCAGCACCAACTGCAAGAACCAGACTCAGAACCGCACCAGCAATCAGAGCACCAACCGCAACACCAATTCCAGCCAGAACTCTGCTACCAACGAGCACAAGCACCCCAACCAGTACACCAAGGGTGCCGACGACGAGGGCGGCAAGAACTCGGCTCACAACTCCGCCCGCAACAGCCGCTAAGCCTCTGCGCTGAGCGCCGCCCCGCCCGAACGGACCATCTGGCGGGACAACAAAAAGCCCACTGCTCTCTTTGCACTGTTTCCCAGTGCGGAAAGCAGTGGGCTTTCGCGTGTTCCGGTTATTTTTCGTTGGGGTCGAACGACTGCCACAGCGTCTCGAACAGCTCATGCACCCGGCTCAGCTGGCCGTTCAGATACAGCCAGCCCAGCAGGCACTCGAAGCCGGTGGACGCGCGGTACTCCTCCGGGGAGGCGTGTTTGGCCACACTGGCCTTGCTGGCGTTGCGGCCCCGCTTGAAGACAGCCAGCTCGTCCTCGGTGAAAAGCGGCTCCAACAGCTGCTCTTCCCGGAACTGCGCCCGGGCCGAGACGTATTTGACCTTTTCGGCGTTGAGCTTTCCCGCCGACAGACGGTGGTGCTCCACCAGCCGCTGCCGCACCAGAAGTTCCAGTACACTGTCGCCCACGAAGGCCAGTGCCAGCGGGCTCAGCTCCCGGGGGTCGATCTTTTCGGGTTCGTTCATAGGATACCTCTTAAAGCTTCTTCTTTGCTCAACCTCTCAGTCTCGCATTCGCTCGACAGCTCCCCTACCGAGGGGAGCCTCTGGCGAAGAGGGAAAGCCCCACGAAATGCCAAGACCTCTCCTCGCTAGGACAGGTGGCATTGCGAAGCAATGACGGAGAGGTTTATCCCGCAAAAGCTCTTGCTTAGAAAATATAATCGAACTGATACTCGCCGATGAGGATGGTATCGTTCTCCTGCACGCCCTTCTGCACCAGAGCGTCCAGAATGCCGCTCTCGCCCAGCTGGCGCTGGAAATACTGCAGGCTCTCGTAGTCGTCCACGTTGCTGCCGGCCAGGATATACTCCAGCCAGGGTGCATCCACGCTCCAGACATGAGCCTCCATCCGCTTGATGGTGAACTCGCGGCCACCGGCCTTTGCCTCGGGCTTCTTGTACTCGGGGGCAAACACGGGGACGGCAGGAATGTCCTTCAGGCGGTTGTAGACCAGACCCGGAAGCTCCCTGACGCCCTGCATGGTGGCGGCGGAGATGGGGACGAAAGTCAGGCCCTTCTCTTCCACATACTTGCGGAAGGTGTCGATCTGCTCCTCGGTGGCAAGGTCACACTTGTTGCCCACCACGATCTGGGGACGCTCGGCCAGAGCTGGGCTGAACTTTGCCAGCTCCTCGTTGATCTGTTCGAAGTCCTCGATGGGGTCGCGGCACTCGCTGCCGGAGACGTCCACGACGTGCAGCAGCAGACGGCAGCGCTCCACATGGCGGAGGAAGTCGTGGCCCAGGCCGATGCCCTCGCTGGCACCCTCGATGAGGCCGGGGATGTCGGCGCAGACGAAGCTTGCGCCCTCACCCACCGACACGACGCCCAGCGTCGGCACCAGCGTGGTAAAGTGGTAGTTTGCAATTTTCGGCTTTGCGGCGCTGATGGTGGAGATGAGGGTGGACTTGCCCACGTTGGGGAAGCCGATGAGGCCCACATCCGCGATGAGCTTCAGCTCGAGGGTCACCTGAATGTCCTCGCCGGGCATACCGGGCTTTGCAAACTTGGGGATCTGGCGGGTGGGGGTGGCAAAGTGTGCATTGCCGTAGCCGCCGCGTCCTCCCCTGGCGATGGTGACAGGGGTATGGTCGGACAGGTCGGCGATGACGAGGCCGCTCTCTGCGTCCTTGATGACCGTTCCCAGAGGCACCTTGATGACGAGATTCTCGGCATTCTTGCCGTGGCAGAGGCTTGCGCCGCCCTTGCCGCCCTCGTCGGCGGTGTACTTGCGCTTATAACGGAAGTCCATCAGAGTGGTGAGGTGGTCGTCCACGACGAAAATGATGTCGCCGCCCCGGCCGCCGTCGCCGCCGTCCGGGCCGCCAGCGGCCACGAACTTCTCACGATGGAAGCTCACTGCGCCGTCGCCGCCCTTGCCGGCATGGAGCCAGATGGTGGCGATGTCGATAAAATTGGTTTGTGCTGCCATACAGGCCCTCCTGTTCTCAGAAAAAATTCTTCTCAGCGCTTATTTTCTGCGCTTTTATTTGAAAATAACCTCTCAGTCCGCGCTTTGGCGCGTCCAGCTCCCCTAGCGAGGAGAGCCTGATCGAGGAAGAAGAAATTCATCAAAAAGAGCCGGGCCACGAGGGTCCGGCTCTCTGTGTTGCAGATTTTAGAAAGAAGTTACTGCTTGACGCTGCACTTCTTGCCGCTCTTGCCCACGCGCTCGAAACGAACGGTGCCGTCGACCAGAGCAAACAGGGTATCATCGCTGCCCTTGCCGACATTCTCACCCGGCTGGATGTGAGTGCCGCGCTGACGAACGAGGATGTTGCCGGCCAGAACGAACTGACCATCTGCACGCTTGGTGCCCAGACGCTGAGCCGCAGAATCACGGCCGTTCTTGGTGCTGCCTACGCCCTTTTTATGTGCCATTGTAATATACCTCCTACTTAGCCGTTGATCGCAGTGATCTCAACCTTGGTGAAGGGCTGACGATGGCCCATGCGGCGAGCACTGTGCTTCTTTGCGCGATAGGTGATGATGTTCAGCTTCTTGCCCTTGCCATTCTTGATGACCTTGGCAGAAACGGAAGCGCCCTCAACAACAGGAGCGCCAACCTTGACCGAACCCTCCTCGCCAATAGCGAGAACCTGATCAAACTTCACTTCGGAGTCGGCCTCAACGTCCAGCTTTTCGATGTAGACGATGTCGCCCTGCTCCACGCGGTACTGCTTACCGCCGGTAACAATGATTGCGTACATTTTGTTCATTCCTTTTCGTTGTACTCGCTGGTCGTAAAGGCAGGCCCTCACAGGGGCCATTTGAGGCGCCCACACCAAGCGGCTAGAATAGTATAGCAAAAAAATGTGCGGATTTCAAGAGGAAAATCCCGCTTTTGCGGAAATATTTTCAGTTTTTCTCTGCCAGTTTCTCTTTGAGCTGCTGCTTCACCCGCTCGTTATAGGCATTCGTGCGCTCGAGGAAGAGCTTGCGGGGGCTGGAAGCCACCAGCTCTTCCCTCTCCACCGTAAATTCCGGCTCTGCCTTGCGCACCTTCGCCAGCAGACTGCGGTTCTCTGCCGTCAGGGCCAGCGTCACCATGAGAGGCCTGGACTTATATTTCCGGGTCAGGAAAATTTCCAGTGCCACACCGCCCACGACGGCCGCAGCCGCCACCAGCTGGGAAGCGCGCAGACCGAGCGACGGCACCAGCAGCAGGCTGTCGGTGCGGAGAGATTCGATCCAGAAGCGGCCTGCGCCGTACCAGACAAGGTAGCGCAGGGCAATGTCGCCGTTGAACTTCCGCTTTTTGATGTACGCCACCAGCAGAGCCAGACCCACGAAGCACCAGATGCTCTCGTAGAGGAAGGTAGGGTGGACGGGCATGGCGGGGTCGATGGTGACGCCCTTCGGCACCGTGACAGTGCTGCCCATCAGATAATCTTCCGTTGCTTCGCTGAACATACCCCAGGGCAGGGTGGTGTTGCAGCCGAAAGCCTCCTGATTGAAGAAGTTGCCCCAGCGGCCGCAGCCCTGTCCGATGAGGAAGCCCATGCCGGCCAGGTCGAACATGGGCAGCACCGGCACGCCCCGCCATTTGCAGGCCAGGCCGCCGAACACAAAGGCGCCGATGATGCCGCCGTAGATGGCCAGACCGCCGTCGCGGACGGCCAGCACATCCCAGATGGTATCGTAATTATAGGGTGCCATCGCCACATAATACAGGCGGGCGCTGGCGATGCCCAGCACCACGCCGATGAGGATGACATCCACCATCGAATCGGCGTCGATGCCGAACTCCGTGCAGCGGCGGAACGCAAAGACCAATGCGAGGCAGAGGCCGAAGGCGATGCAGACGCCGTACCAATAAATATCCATGTCGCCGATGCTGAAGGCTACCCGGCTCAGCTCAAAGCTGAGGCCGAGGCCCGGGAACTGTACCAGATTCGTCATTCTTCCGTCTCCTCTTCTGCCTCGTCCTCAACGGCAGTGCCGTCCGGCTCAATGTACATCACGGCCATCCGCTCAGGCCGCAGGATGTGCTGCAATGCCGCGTCGGCGTCCTCTGCCGTCAGGCCCGCCAGCATGGTGATCTGCTGGGCCACAGTCTGGCCTGCCAGCGCGAAATCTGCCATCTGGCTGGCCGAATCCTCGACGTTTTCCAGATTTTCGATGAGCTGGCCGTATTTTTCGTTCTTGCAGAGGGTGAAGATCTCCCGGTCTACGCCCTCTTTGCGCACCCGCTCGATCTCGTCCAGCAGAAGCTGCCGGACGGTGTCGGGCTGGTCGCTCTCGCCGGTGAAGAGGATGCAGCAGCATCCGTCCACCCGCAGCACCTCACCGCCGAAGCCCGGGTTGGTCAGGCCCTCGTCGTAGAGGCGGCGGTAGAGCGGCGACATCCCGCCGCAGATGCAGCAGAGGATGAGCTCGTACAGCATCTCACTGCGCAGGTCGCCGAATGGCAGCGGCTCTTCTTTGAAGCCCAGACCGAAGCAGGACTTGGCGATGGGCATGGCGATGGTCTTTTCGGCCGCCGCCAGCGTCATCGGCTCCGGGCGGAGCAGGCGCTCGACCTTTTCCGCCGGGCGCTCGTCCATCAGGCCGTGGCGGGCGCAGGCAGCCAGGATCTGCTCCATGCTGGTGTTGCCCGCTGCGGCCAGCACCATATTGCCCGGCGCATAGAACGCCTTGCAGCAGTCGTAGAGCATTTCCGGCGTTATCTCCGCGATGCTCTCCACCGTTCCCGCAATATCGCTGCGGATGGGGTGGCTGTGATACAGACACTCGCACAGGCCGGTGATGAGCCGCCAGTCAGGGCTGTCGTCGTACATCTTTATCTCCTGCCCGATGATGCCCTGCTCTTTGGCGATGGTCTGCTCTGTAAAGTAGGGGTGTCCCACCATGCCCAGCAGCACGTCAAGGCTCTCGTCCAGCTGTTCCGTGGCCGTAAAGAGGTAGCAGGTGCGGTCAAAGGCCGTGAAAGCATTGGCATTCGCGCCAGTCTTGGCGAACTTTGCAAAGGCATCGCCGTCCTCATCCTCGAACATCTTGTGCTCGAGGAAATGGGCCACACCGGCGGGCAGATGCACTTCCCGCTCCCCCAGCCGGAAATCCCGGTCGATGGAGCCGAAGCGGGTGGCGTAAATGACATGGGTGCCGGAGTAGCCCGGCATGGGGCGGACGAGTACGGTCAGCCCCGAGGGCAGAACTTTCCACTGGTCAGCGGCGGTGCGTTCCAGCACGCTCTGGGTGTTCTCAGCCATTTCCATTCCCCTCCTCCCGCGTCAGCAGACAGCTCACCGACAGGGTGAACTGCTTCAGAATATCTCGCACATCTTCCCTGGTCACCGCCAGCAGGGCGCGGCGGGCGTCGTCCGGCGTCTGCACCGGGCCGCCCCGCAGCACTTCCATATAGTACCATGTCTCGATGCCGCCCAGCGTATCCTCCAGGCCGTTCATCCCGGCCAGCAGGCCCCGGCGGCAGTCTTCCAGCTCTTCGTCGGTAATAGGGCCGTCGCAGAGATCCGCCAGCTCTTTGAGCACCGCCTGCTCAGCGCGGGCCGCGTCGGCGTGCTCGACGCCGCTGTTGACGGCCATGCTGCCCGTGAAGCTCTGGAAGGACGACGAGCAGTAGTAGCACAGATGGTCGCGCTCCCGGACGTTCAGGAAAAGGCGGCTGGTCACACTGCCGCCGTAGAGGGCCATCGCCAGCCGGACAGCGGCCAGCTGTTCAGGCTGCATGGGCCGGCCCAGCGTGAACAGCATACAGAGCTTGGCCTGCGTGGTGTCGAAGTGCTCCACCTTCCGCACCGGCTCCCGCCGGGGCATGGCGATATTCTCCGCCCGGGGCAGCGGGGCGCGGTCGATGGCCGAAAGCTCCGCCAGAAGAGCGTCCTTCACGGCGGTGGTGCTGGCCTCGTCGCAGCCCAGCACGATGAGCTCGATGTTCGCCGTCCGCAGCATCTCGTAGTATGCCTCGGTCAGCGCTTCGGGCGTCAGGCCGTCCACTTCTTCTAAGTAGCCCTCCTGCCGGACACCGGCGGGGCTGTCTCCGAAGAACTCGCGGTTGGCCTGCCGCTGGCAGTAAAGGCGCTTGTCGTTCACTTCGTCTTCCAGCGCCTTCTTCAGCATCTGCTTTTCGATGCCCACGGCCTCGGGGTCGAAGGTGCTGCCCACAAAATAGGGGTGGAACGCCGTGCCGAGGGCCAGTGCGGCGTACTCCTGCGTCAGCTTCTCCCCTTCCAGTGCGAACTGGTCCTTGATGCCGGTGATGCTGACGCAGAGGTTGTGGCTGCAGCCCATGGGGCGGGCGTCCACGGTCAGGTCGGCGCCGTAGAGGCGGGCCAGCTTTTTGGTCATCTGGGTCATGTCGGGGCAGTCGGCATAGCCCCGCTCCATCACCAGCGGCAGCAGCGCGTGGGCCGTGGCCGTCTCGCGGCGGGCCGGGAACGCGAAGTGGATGCTGATGCGGCAGCGGTTGAATTTCTGCGCGGCGTCATACGAGAGGTGGACGCCGGGCGCGATTTGGAATCGTCTCAATGTTCTATCGTCCTTTTGTATTATTTCGTTTGTTCCAGCGCCAGATACTCTTCCAGCGAGAGGCCGGAGGCGCGGATGGCGAGGGCGTTGTCCCTGCCCACATACCGCCAGTGCCACGGCTCAAACACCATGCCGGTAGCGGCCTGACGCTCCTGCGGCCAACGCAGGATGAAGCCGTGCTCTGCGGCATAGGCTTCCAGCCACTCATAGGCACGGGTGTCGGCGAAGCCGGTGTCCTTCTCCATGCTGTCTGCCGCGAGGATGTCGGCACCGTAGCCGGTGGCATATTCGCTGGCCTCCGGCGCAGGCTGGACGGTCGCAGCCTTGGCAGTGGCCTCTTCCTCCGAGCAGCCGGACTCCCGGTAGCTCTGGACAGCAGCCTCATAGGCGCTCTGGCGGGCGGCGGCATCCCGATACCCTGCCGTCAGCACCAGCTCTATCTCATCCTGCTTCGCGGCCTCGGCCATTTCGCGGTAGGCTGCGGCAGCCTCGGCTTCCAGCGAAACGCCGGTGGCATCATCGGCCACAGCCAGCTCCGGCGTCGGCTCTTCCGTCAGGGGAAGGTTTGCATTCACCAGCACGAGGCGCTTATCCGAAAGGTCCGTCTCCGCGCCGCCCTCATACTCCCGGGCCTCGAAGGCCGTCGGCGGTGCGATGAGGGCATAGGCCCTGGGCAGCAGCCAGAGGATGCCGCCGGTCATCACAGCCATGACCGCACCGCAGCTGAGCAGAAAGACCGTCCAGTTGCGCACGAGGCGGATACGGTGTCTCCGGCGGCGTTCTTTCGGCGACAGAGCGCGGCGGGGTACGGGTCGATTTTGCTCCATGATGCAGCTTCCTTCCTGTTTTTGACGTTCGCCCTGGATACAGGCACATAATAATATTATACACCCCTTTTATCTGGGTGTAAACGGCAGGGGCTGTAAAAAAATTGTGTACGCAAAAAGCCGCCGCACCGGCGCAGGACGCACGGCACGGCGGCTTTGAAGCCACGTCTTACTCGAACAGCATCTCGTGGATAGCGCTGACAGCCTTGTCAGCGTCCTCACGGTCGATGATGCAGGAGATCTTGATCTCACTGGTGGAGATCATCTTGATGTTGATGTTGTTGTTGGACATAGCCTCGAACATCTTGGAGGCCACGCCGCTGTGGCTCTGCATACCGACACCCACGATGGACACCTTGGCACAGGTCTCGTCGCAGGTGACCTGGTCGAACTTTGCGTTCTCGCGCAGGACGCGCAGAGCAGTCTCAGCTTCGCTCTCCGCGCAGGTGAAGCTGATGTCCTTCTTGCCGTCGCGGCCGGTGGACTGCAGGATGATGTCCACGTTGATATTCTTCTGGGCCAGCAGGCCGAAGATCTTGAAGCTGGTACCCGGCTCATCGGGAACATTCAGGATCGTAATAACAGCAACGTCGGTGTCCTTTGCGACACCCTTGATCAGCATACCTTCCACGTCTTTTACAACCTCCTTGACGACCGTGCCGGGCACGGGGTTCAGGCTGGAGAGGACCTCCAGCTCCACATTATACTTTTTAGCCAGCTCCACGCTGCGGTTGTTGAGCACCTGTGCGCCGAGGGATGCCAGTTCCAGCATCTCGTCGAAGGTGATCTCATCCAGCTTGCGGGTGTTGCGCACCTTGCGCGGGTCGGCGGTGTAGACGCCCTCCACGTCGGTAAAGATCTGGCAGCGGTCGGCGTGGAGCGCTGCTGCGATGGCGACAGCGCTGGTGTCGGAACCGCCGCGGCCCAGTGTGGTGATGTCGTCCAGCTTGTTCAGGCCCTGGAAGCCTGCCACGACGACGACGCGGTTGCGCTCCAGCTCCGAAGAGATGCGCTCGGTCTCCAGCTTGGTGATGCGGGCCTTGGTGTAAGCACGGTCGGTGCGGAAGCCTGCCTGCCAGCCGGTCAGACTGGTGGCATGGCAGCCCAGCTCGTTCAGAGCCATAGCCAGCAGGGCGATACTGATCTCCTCGCCTGCTGCCAGCAGCATATCCATCTCACGGGCAGAAGGGTTGTGGGTGATCTCTGCTGCCTTTGTGATGAGGTCGTCGGTGGTGTCGCCCTGTGCGGACACTACCACGACCACGTCATTTCCCGCGTTGTGGGTGTTGGCCACGATGCGGGCCACGTTGAAGATACGGTCCCGGTCCTTCACCGAAGAACCGCCGAACTTCTGTACGATCAACGCCATATCTTGTCACTCTCCTCTTTTTGCTCCCTCAGTGTGTGAGGGGTACACCGGGCGGAAGCGGTCTTGCACTTCCGGTCCTGTTTATCATTCCACTGTCGCACCGGTATTGTCGGCATCCAGCCGCAGCAGTGTAAATGCTTCACATCCGTCCAAGCCTTCCAGCAGCTCGAGGCCCTTTTCCAGTTTGGAGTAGAATTTCTCGGCGTTGGCCTTTTCGGCCACAGCCATTACGGTGCTGCCGGCACCCGAGACGTACACCGCCTTGGCACCGCAGAGCCGCGCCATATCGAAGACTTCCTTCGAGCCGGGCATCAGGGGCATCCGGTAGGGCTGGTGGAGCTTATCCTCGGTGGCAATGGCCAGCAGGTCGTGGCGGCCCTCGCAGAACGCCGCCGGGATGAGGGCCGCACGGGACAGGTTATACACCGCATCCTTGTGGGTGACCTCTTTGGGCAGAGCCGCACGGGCGGCTTCGGTCAGCAGCTTGTAGTCCGGCACGATGGCCGCGAAGCAGAGGCTCTCGTCCACATCCCGCTTGACGGAGTAGACGACGCCGTCTTCGAAAACGCTGCTGGTCAGACCGCCAAGAAGGGCCGGTGCCACGTTGTCCGGGTGGCCCTCGATGGAGGTAGCCAGCGTCAGCAGCTCCTGTGTGTTGAGTACATCGCCCAGCATCCGGTTCGCACCCAGCAGGCCCGCGATGATGCAGGCCGAGGACGAGCCGAGGCCCCGGGCCATCGGGATGGCGTTGGTCTGGACGAGCTTGAGGGGCGGCATGGTCTTGCCGACCTTATCGAATAGACCCTTGGCCGAGCGGTAGACCAGATTGGTCTCGCCGCGGGGGATGCGGGTGTCGTCCGCCGCCGAGATGTCCAGATGGTCGCTCTCTTCGAATGTCACGGTATTGTACAAGGTCACAGCCAGACCCAGCGCATCGAAGCCGGAGCCGATGTTAGCACTGGTGGCCGGGACGGAAACTTTTATCTTCATCGCAGTTCCCTCTTCTCTCACGCTCAGGCGTCCTCAGGCAGGCGGCGGAGCACCAGCTTCACGCTGCCGCCCATGGCCTCTACCTTGCGGGCTGCTTCGGCCAGAGCCTTGTCGTCGGCGCTGTCCACAAAGTAGGAGCAGCCGTCGAAATGCTCTTCCACCACATGGCCCTTGCCGTAGATGGCCTCGGCCACCGCCGGGGCGATGCCTTCCACACGCACATAGTATGCGGCGGGAGCGGGGTCGGTGAGCATTCCTTCCACCGGCTCGGCGGGCTGCCAGAACAGGCTGTCGTGGACCTTGACGCCGTTCTTGAGGGCGTCCACCACGTCGGCCACGACAGCACTGGCGGTGGGCAGCTTGCCCGCGCCCTTGCCGTAGAAGACCACGTCGCCCAGCATATCGCCCTTGACGAGGACGGCATTGAAGACGTCATCGACACCGGCCAGCTGGTTTGCCTTCGGCACGAGGCAGGGCTCGACACCGGCGGCAACGCTGCCGTCCTCGCCCCGCTTCATCCAGGCGATGAGCTTGATGACGCAGCCCAGCTTCTCTGCCGCAGCCACATCATCCACCGTGATGTCGCGGATGCCGCGGGTGGGGATGTTCTGAGGGTAGATCTGGTGGCCGCAGACCAGCGAAGACAGGATGGCGATCTTACGGCAGGCGTCGCGGCCGTCCACATCGTCGCCGGGGTCCTTCGTCTCGGCGTAGCCCAGCTCCTGAGCGATCTTCAGAGCCTCGTCAAAGCCCAGATTCTCCCGCACCATCTTGGTGAGCATGAAGTTGGTGGTGCCGTTGACGATGCCCTCCACCTCGGTGATGACGTTGGCCGCGAGGCACTGGTGCATCGGGGTGATGATGGGCGTGCCGCCGCCCACGGAAGCCTCGAACAGGAAGGCGCAGTTGTGTGCCCTGGCCAGAGCCAGCAGCTCTGCGCCGTAGGTGGCCACCATCTCCTTGTTGGAGGTGCAGACGCTCCGACCGCTCTCGAGACAGGCCTTGACATAAGGGTAAGCGAAGCGAGTGCCGCCGATGGTCTCGACGACGACCTTCACTTCGGGGTCTTCCAGAATGGCGTCAAAATTCTTTATAAACAGCTGTGCAGCCGGATGATCCGAGAAATCTTTGGGGTCAAGGATGTACTTGACCTCCACCGGTTCGCCTGCGCGGCGGGAGACGCCTGCGGCGTTGCGGCAGAGCACCTCGTACACACCGCTGCCCACCGTGCCAAAGCCCAGAATCGCGATTTTTGCCATGATACTGCCCTCGTTCCTTTTTTCTATGAATGTACTGTCACAGATTGTATCCGCAGTGTACGCCCACGACCATCCGCTGGCGCGAAAGCTTTTCCGTCAGCTCCTCGGGGGTCATCTGCATGGTGTCGGTGCGGATGGTGACAGCCACCAGCGCGGCTCCGTTCTCCGGAGTAGACTGATTGATGGTCACGATGCTGGCACCGGCGGCACTGATGCCGGCCAGAAGGCTCTGCAATGCACCCGTCTCGTCCCGCAGGGTCGCCATGACAGTGATGACCTCGCGGCCATTCTCCGAGTCGAAAATGCAGTCCTTATATTTATAAAATGCACTGCGCGACAGGTCTACACTGCGGGTCGCAGCCGAAATGCTGCGTGCCTCTCCGCTGGCCAGAAGCTCCTTGGCCCGGACGACCTTGAGGAAAACTTCCGGCAGGACCTGCGCATCCACCAGATAAAAACGGCGTTCCAACTTGTTCACCTCTCAAACACAAGTGTTCTTGCAGAAAATATAATAGCATCCGACTCCCTGCATTGCAAGAGGTCGGATGCTATTTTGTCAGATTATCCAGTTTTGAGCCGTGAAGTACCCCTTCAGCGCACCGAATCTGCAACCCAATGTGCCGAAAAGTATGATTTTTACCTCAGTCGGTGTCCAGGTTGGTGGTGTCCGGCTCAGGCGCGAGGGGTTCGCTGGCGACAGCTGCCTGACCGTGGGAATAATTGCAGACGTCGGGCAGGTCGTCGGCACGGTAGTAACCCACTGCCGTGCTCGGGCAGGAGCCGCTGGCCAGCAGGCCGCTCTGGGTGCAGTAGCTGCGCTCCACGACGCCGTCAGCCGCCGGGAATGCCTTATAGGGCAGGTCTGCCTGGACCTGCTCCATCAGGGCCTTCCAGGCCGTGACGCAGGTGCGGGTCTTGGCCTGCTGCTTGCCGAGGGTCTTGGTCATATCATAAGGTGCATCGTAGCCCCACCACACAGCGGTGACGTAATAGGGCGTGCCGCCCACGAACCACAGGTCCTTCTCATCGCTGGCCGTACCGGTCTTGCCGAAGGCCTCCATACCGTTGGAGTTGGGGTAGCGGCCGCTGGCCGTACCGACGCTGGAGAACAGGACGTTCTTCAGCAGGCGGTTCATGACATAGGCCGTCTGGGGCGTCAGAGCCTGATAGCTGGTGTCGTTGCTCTCCATATAGATGTTGCCGTCACGGTCGAGCACACGGGTATAGAGGTGAGGCGTGGTGTACTCGCCGTCGTAGAAGATCTGGAACGCCGCCGCCAGCGCCATCGGGGTGACGCCGTGGGTCTGGCTGCCCATGACCATCTGTGCAAGGCCCACATCGTTGACGGGGTCCAGCGTGCTGAGCTGCAGGGTATTGTAGACGAAGTTGAAGATGTTGTTCGCGCCCACGAGGTCGCCAACGCGGATGGCGATGGTGTTCAGGGAGCGTGCGAGGCCGTTCCAGAGCGGCAGGTCGGAGCCGTCGCCGTAGTTGCCGCCGTAGTTGCGGGGCCAGCTGCGCCATGCGTTGGGGTAGGCTTTCAGCTGCTTGTCCGTCAGACCCATGAGGCCGTTCCGGCGGCAGTAGTCCTCGTCACGGATGACCATGTCCTGCTTGAGGTAGAGGGGCGAGTTGTTGAGCATGGTAGACCAGTTGACCAGACCATACTCGATGCCCAGCGCATAGGCGCCGATGGGCTTGATGGTAGAACCGGTCTGACGGGTGACGCCGTAGGCGCGGTTCAGGGAAAGGCTCTTGGTCTTTTCGCCCAGACCACCCACCATGGCGATGACATTGCCGTCATAGTCCAGCGTGACCATCGCCGCCTGCGTGCGGACGTTGCGGTAATAGTAGACCGTACCGTCGTCGCCAGTGCGGGTCTTGGGGGTGCCGTCCTCGTTGTAGACCTGCACATCGTCGTCGGAGATGCTGGTCACCTCTTCCTCATGCCAGCCGGCCGGGAAGTAGGCGTCGTCGGTGTTGAGCATCAGGTTCTCCATCGCGGTCTGGATCTTGGGGTTGACCGTTGCCTCGATGGTATAGCCGCCGGTGTAGAGCATACTCTGGGCGGTGGACTCGTCCACGCCCTCCTTAGCCATGATGTCCTTCACCACCTCGTTGAAGAGGGCATCGGTGAAGTAAGAGGTGGTGGAGCTGCTCTTCTTCGTGTTGTCCGTCTCTGCCAGCACCAGCGGCTGGGCAGCGGCGTTGCGGTAATCATCCTCCGAGATGACACCCTGCTGCCACATATTGTAGAGCAGGAAGTTCCTGCGGTTGATGAGATTCTCGGGGTTGGTGTAGGGGTTATAGTTGGTGGGATTCTTGGTGATGGACGCGATGGACGCGCACTCCCAGAGGGTCAGCTCGCTGACATCCTTGTCGAAGTACTCGTTTGCCGCCGTCTGGACGCCCTGGATGGTACCTGTGAAGCTGATGGTGTTCAGGTAGGCTTCCAGAATGGTCTCCTTGGAGTAGCTGCGGCTCAGGATGAGGGCGCGGTAGATCTCGCGCAGCTTGCGCAGTGCGCCCTCGATGCCGCTGGCGCTCTTGTCGCTGGTCAGGTTCTTGATGAGCTGCTGTTCCAGCGTAGAGGCGCCCTGCTTGGAGCTGTAGATGGGCAGCAGGTATTCATTGATCATCGCGCCGATGGTGCGCTTGAAGTTGACGCCCGGCTCGCTGTAAAAGTCTTTGTCCTCGGTGCAGATGAATGCATACTGTAGGTTGGTGGGGATCTGCTCGAGATCCGCCCAGACGCGGTGGCTGTTGGAGGAGCGC
Organism: Faecalibacterium longum CLA-AA-H243; assembly: GCF_020687245.1. Lineage (GTDB taxonomy): Bacteria > Bacillota > Clostridia > Oscillospirales > Ruminococcaceae > Faecalibacterium > Faecalibacterium longum. The sequence continues at coordinate 18,652 of NZ_JAJEQG010000031.1, forward strand.
AGGGTGGCGTACTCCACCTGTGCGCCGGTGTCGGGGTCGGTGGCCACCACAAGGCTCGACTGGCTCAGTTCGATGTTGTCGAGGTCCAGCAGGTCGCCGTCACTGGCCGTAGCCTGCACCACATAGTATACAGCGCCCACTGCCACCAGACTGCCCGCCATAATGCCCAGACAGACGAGGGTGACGATGGTCCGGCCCAGAAATCCGAGAACGGGATGGCCGTGCTTTTCTTCCTGCTCCTGCGGTCCGCGGGGCTCACGGACCCGCCGGTTCTGCTCCGCTGCGGGCCGCTGCTCCCGGAGCGCACCATCACTGTGGAGTCTCCGTCTTTCATTGTTTGAGATAAGGATCGCCTCCTATCGCAATTTTCACTGTTCTGCATCTCAAAGCATCCTCTGACGATGCCGTTTGCTGTTCCTGCTGCGGCCAGACTGCCCACAGCCATAATAATACATTATAGTCCGCGCCGCCCGCTTCCGCAAGGGGGAAATCGACCGGATACGATGTTAGTATAGCACATCTGCCCCGCCAAAGTACAGCATCCGGGTGTGAAAATTCTGCATTCCTGTCTGAGGCAGTTTTCTTTTGCACATACTACCGTCTGAAACACCATTTCAGCCGAAAGGAGTCCACTGCCATGCGCAAGGTCTGGCTCTGCATTTTTTATGCGCTGTGCATTTTTACCATCGTGTTCAGCCTGTTCTGGATGGCCCTGCCCAGTCTCCCCTTCCCTGCCGACTCCGGCGAAGAGACGCCGGCCTCCGAGCCAGGTCTGGCCGCGCAGGGCTCCGCCGGGCAGAGCGGCACCGATTTCTACCTCTGCGACGAGGGCGGGCGGGTGGTCGTCTACACCTGCTTCGACAACGGACTGCCCGACAAGCGGCTCCTGCGCACCGGCATCTATGTCAATCTTCTGCCCGAGGCCGATGCCCTCCGGCTCAAGCAGGGCCTCTACGTCACCGGCGAAACGGCCCTCCGGGCGCTGCTGGAAGACCTGGGTGAATAAACAAAAACAGTGCAGACATCCCCGGGGAGGTCTGCACTGTTTTTATACTTTATCAAAATCAGGCTTCGAGCTGTTCCAGCGGAACGAGGTAGTCCCTGCGGCACTGCTCGTAGTTGAGCATATATTCCTTGGTGGGGTTGTGGTGCATCATGTTCTTGAGGGTATGGGAGTCATAGTCCTCGCCTGCCTCCATGCCCACCAGACGGGCGGCGATGTTGGAGCAGTGGTCCGAGATACGCTCTACATTGTTCAGCACATCGAGATAGACGACACCAGTATCAATGGAGCAGGCACCATCTTTCAGGCGCTTGATGTGCTGCGCACGAAGCCGCTCCACGAGGATGTCGATGACCTGTTCCAGCGGCTCCACCTGGCTGGCGGTCCGGGCGTCGTCGAACTCGAAGGCGTCCGTGGTGAGGGTCAGTATCTTTTCCAGCGCATTGTCGAGAAGCTTCAGCTCCTGCTGTGCCTTCTCGCTGAAGGTGACTTCCTTGTCGGTCAGCTCCTGCGCTTTTTCTTTAATGTTGACTGCATAGTCGCCGATGCGCTCGCACTCGGTGACAAAGTTGAGCAGCTCGGTCACCTCATGGCTCTCCGCGTCGCCCAGCTCCTGGTCTGCCAGCTTGATGAGGTAGTTGGAGATGTCCACCTCCATCCGGTCGATGAGGTTCTCGCGGACATCGATGGCACTCACGACGTCCTCGTCCATCTTGAGCAGCAGCGGGGTGGCGAGGCCGACGTTGCGGGCTGCGCGGCGGGACATCTTGACCACCGCGTTCTTCGCCTGCTGCAGAGCCACAGCCGGGCTCTTGAACAGACGCTCATCCAACACAGGCATGCTCAGCTCCTGCGCCTCCTCCGCGCTGTTCGGCACGGTCATCATGGCCAGCCTGGACAGCACGCCGCTGCAGGGCAGGAAGAACAGCATCGCAATGACGCTGGTCATGGTGTGGATGTTTGCAATGCTGCTCTTGTTCATCACATCGCCCCACATGGGGATGCCGATGGTGAACTGGACTGCATAGACCAGCGCCAGCAGGATGACGCTGCCGATGATGTTGAAGTACAGGTGGATGAGGGCGGCGCGCTTGCCGTCCTTGGAGGAGCCGCCGATGGTCAGCAGGGGGGTGAAGGCCGTGCCGATGTGGGCGCCCAGCACGATGGGGATGGCCGAGCTGAAGGTGACGAGGCCGGTGCTGGACAGCGCCTGCAGGATACCCACAGAGGCCGAAGAGGACTGGATGATGACCGTGACCACCACGCCCACGAGAACGCCGAGGATGGGGTTGGTCATGGTGACGAACAGCTCCTGGAACGCTGCGCTCTCACGCAGGGGCGACACGCCGGTGTCCATCAGGCTCATGCCCGTGAACAGGATGCCGAAGCCCAGCATGATCTGGCCGATGTTCTTTTTCTTCGCGTTGCGGATAAATACATAAAAAATGCAGCCGATAAACGCCACCACCGGCGCAAACGTCTTGGGCTGGATGAGGGTCAGGATGAGGCTGTCGCCCGAAATATCCGCCATGCGGATGAGCTGACCGGTGACCGTAGTACCAATGTTTGCACCCATGATAACGCCTACCGACTGCGTAAGGGTCATGATGCCGGAGTTGACGAGGCCGACGCAAATGACGACCGTGCCGGCCGACGACTGGATGACGCCGGTGATGAGGGTACCGAAAATGACGCCCTTGATGGTGGACGAAGTCAGTTTCTGCAATACGCCCTGCATCTTGCCGCCAGCCAGCTTTTCGAGGCCGGCACCCATGATCGACATGCCATACAGGAACAGCGCAATACCGCCCAGCAGAGAGGTGATGTGTGTAATGTCCATAAAACAATGCTCCTAAAATCTTCCTATTGCTCCATTGCACAAGACGGCTGTGCTTAGCTCTCCATACGCAAAACGCCGTCCTTTTTATTATAGCATCGAACCCCCCGGCTCAACAAGCATTATTTTACAGGAAAATCACTTTTTTGACCGGAATTTTAAGATTTCCGGGTCTCCTTAGACGGTTCTTTTCTTGAATTTTACATTCATTTTACATTAGTATTTTCTAACTCCCGCCCGGTGCTTTCCGGTATTTCCGGGAATGCATCAGGCGGCATCCAGCTCTTCCATCGCCTCCCGCAGGGTGTCCGCCGAGAACAGGAACGCGCCCTCCCCCGTATACACCTCCACATGACCGCCCACATACCGAAGCTCAATGTCTTTCATTCCTCTTCCCTCCTGTGTCTTTTTGTTCTGACAGGAGTATAGCAGAATAAATGTCCAATAAAATGTATCTTCAGGAAGTTTTTTGAGCAAAAAGGCGCAAAAAGCTCTCTGTCGGCGTCCTTGCCCTCTCCGCACAGCGATAAACAGACTCTTTGTCAGAGCCAAAATCTGTCCGAACTTCTCCATTCACGCAGGAAACAGGGCGATTCACGCAGGTTTTGTTGATTTTTTCTCCGCAGATGTGGTATATTCAAAGCAACCTGATATTCTACGGTCTCACCATTTCTTTTCACCGTTCAAAGGAGGTTTTTGTATGCTGTCTTATCGTAAGCTTGCGATGCGTGTTCTGGGCCGCCCTCTCCATACGGGGGGGATCGATTCACCCCGTCCGGCCTCTCAGCGGGCAGCAGCGTTTATCCTGACTGCCGTAATGCTCACCACCCTTGCCGCCCCGGCCTTTGCAGGGACATGGTCCATCGAAAATGGTGACATCACCGTGAAAGCGGGCGAGACCGGCAACGACGTCACCCAGAACAATGTGACCACCAAAAATGACACCGACACCATCATCACAAATAGTGACAAGGACACCGCTTCTTCCCACACCGTGACCATCGAGACCAACGATAAGAACGATAAGGTCGAGGTCACGCTGGACAACGTGAACATCAAGGCCGACTCCGGTTCCGCCCTCACTTCGAAAGGCGACGTGACGCTGACCCTGAAGGGCGACAACTCTCTCACCGGTGGTAACGGCGGCAGCGGCATCTCCAGCAGCGGCAGCCTCACCATCTCCGGCGGCGAAAATAACAGCCTGACGGCCCAAGGTGGCAGCGGCAGCGGCATCTTCAGCAGCGGCGGCGTCACCATCTCCGGCGGTACGGTCAACGCCACTGGCGGCAGCAGCAGCGGCGGCAGCGACAGCGGCGACGGCATCCACAGCGGCAGCCTCACCATCTCCGGCGGTACGGTCACCGCCACTGGCGGCAGCGGCGCAGACGGCTCCGGCGGCAGCGGTATCCGCACCTTCAGCAGCGGCGGCGTCACCATCTCCGGCGGTACGGTCAACGCCACTGGCGGTACCGGCGGTACCGGCGAGAACAGCAACGGCGGCAGCGGCATCTACATCTACAGCAGCAGCGGCAGCCTCACCGTCTCCGGCGGTACGGTCACCGCCAATGGCGGCAGCGGCGGCGGCAACGGCGGCGACGGTATCTCCAGCACCAATACCACCATCTCCGGCGGTAGTACGGTCACTGCCAATGGCGGTAACGGCGGCAGCCTCGTCGGCGGCGATGGCATCCGCAGCGGCGGCGGCCTCACCGTCTCCGACGGTACGGTTACCGCCAAGGGCGGTAACGGCGACAGCAAAGACGGCTACGGCGGCGACGGCATCCGCAGCGGCGGCGTCGTCACCATCTCCGGCAATACGGTCAACGCCGCTGGCGGCTACGGCGGCAAAGTCGGCGGCTACGGCATCTGCAGCTTCGACCGTGTCGCCATCTCCGGCGGTACGGTCGAAGCCGCTGGCGGTAACGGCAGCACCGGCGGCGGCAGCGGCATCTACAGCAGCGTCATCGATCTGTCGGGTAGCCTTGAGCTGACCGCCAAGGCCGGCAGTCCCAACGGCAAGGCCCTCTCGCAGAACGGCAGTGAGCTTGTCCTCGACACCATCAAGGACAAGCTGGGTCCGGGCGCAAAAGTCACCGCCACCGATGCCGACGGCAAGGTCATCGATCAGGTCTCTACCCCCCGCCCTGTGGAGCCGGAGGAGTCTTCTTCCTCTTCTGACGGCGGCTCTTCCGCCCCGTCCGCACCCGCCTCTCCCCTCCCCGGCCTGACTGTCACCGACAAGGACGGCCAGCGCATCTCCTACACGAGCACCCAGAGCGGCAACACCCTCACCGTCTGCGTCGGACGGCTCACAGCCTCCTTCCGCATCTCGCTGGCCGCGCTGCGTCAGCTGCGGGCTGAGGGCATCGAGACCATCGCCTTCCAGACCGTCCTCTGCTCCACCACCCTCTCGGTGGACGAGCTGCTGGCGATGGGCGGCGAGGACGCCGAGGCTGTCCTGACCCACCGGTTCACCGATTCCAGCCTCACCGTGGGCTGAAGCACCACTCTCCCCTTCCCACAGGCATAGAAAGACCCCGCTGCCCTGCACATTTCATGCAGAGCGGCGGGGCCTTTTCCTGTTTTACTGCACCCCGGCAGAAACCGGGACTCGTTTTTCCTGCTTTTCGGGCTTTCTGCGCTGCTCTGCGGCGGCAGCGCGGGAGCGGTCGTAGCAGTAGCGGATGATGGCCTGACGGCGGACGATGCCGATGAACATTCCCCGGTCATCCACGACGGGGACGAAGTTCTGGTTCATGGCCGCCTCGATGAGCTGGTCCATGCTCGTGGTGACCGTGACGGCCTTGTAGTCCCGCTTGTGGGCAAAATCCCGGATGGGGATGTCCTCTGCCGCCTCAAGGTCGAGGCCGTGGAACTTTTTCAGCCCCCAGAGGATGTCCCCTTCCGTCAGAGTTCCCACATACTCTCCCTTGCGGTTGAGCACCGGGATGGATGCGTAGCGGTTGTTCTCCCATTTTTCCAGCGTCTGGCGAAGGGTGAAGTCATCGTACACATACATCAGATCCTGCTTGGGGGAAAGGAAAAACAGAATATTCATGAAAACAACTCCTATTGTGAACTTTTCCGCCGCCGGGCCGCAGCTCCTGTGCAGCCGCAGCAAATTCCTGTCTTCAGCACCTTGGCAGCCGAATGCCCCGGCATCCTGCGCCGGATACAGTCTTACTCTTGCCACCTTAGATTTTAGCACTTTTTCATAGTAAGATAAAGATGTCTGCGCCATCTTTTATATTTTATTCACAATCACCTTTTGTTTCGTCGGATAAATATTCACGAAATGGATGCACTGCGAAGGATTTTGTGCTATACTAACAGCAGGAACGCGGCCCTTTGCGGCTCTGTCTGTCTTTCAGTATACCGGCTTTGTGGTGTCGAAACAGACCGAGACGGGTAAGCCGCGCCTGACTTTTTTCTTTCTGTCAGCAATTATGTGCTGTACAGCTTCCTCATAAAGTTGTATAATAAAAGTGGTCCGCCGCCTTCTTAGGCCCGCGCACCGCCCCGCCGCCGTGCGGACCGGGGTATCATAATGAATAAAAGGAGCAGAGCGACTATGATCACTTCCCGTTTTCCGCTGGGAGATGTCAGCTTCTCAGCCGAGTATTTTTCCACGCTCGTGGGCGAAGCAACCAAACAATGCTACGGCGTGGCCGCAATGGCCCCCCGTGATCTGACCGACCGTGTCCGCAGCGCCGTGCGCGGCGTGGACGATTCTGCCAAGGGCGTCCGTGTCACACAGGAAGAGGGCCGTCTCGTGATCGAGCTGCACATTGCCGTCAGCTACGGGCTGAACATCTCCACCGCCGCGCGTTCCATCTCGCACCGCGTGAAGGACGAGGTTGAGCAGGCCACCGGCCTGAAAGTCGCCCGCGTGGTCGTATCGGTCGATGACGTGGTTGCCTGATGAGACAAAGCCCGCCCGGGGGTACCGGGAAGATATAAGGAGTAAAAAGCAATGATTTCTGGTAAGATCCTGCGCGACGCCATTATTTCCGGCGCAAACAACATCAACAACCAGCGCTCCCGCGTGGACGAGCTGAACGTGTTCCCCGTCCCCGATGGCGACACCGGCACCAACATGGGCATGACCGTCGGTGCAGCCGTCCGTGAGCTGCAGGCCATGGACGACAGCTGCACCGTGGGCGAGGCCGCAAAGACCGCTGCCTCCGCTATGCTGCGCGGCGCCCGCGGCAACTCCGGCGTCATCACCAGCCTGCTGTTCCGCGGCTTCTCCAAAGCTCTGGAGGGCAAAAAGGAGGCTGACGCTTCCGACATCGTGGCTGCGCTGAAGAAGGGCGTCGAGGGCGCTTACAAGGCTGTCATGAAGCCCACCGAAGGCACCATCCTGACCGTCGCCCGCATCGCTTCCGAGGAAGCTGCTGCCTGCGGCAAAGAGGACGTGGCCGAGCTGTGGGACGTCGTGATGACCGCCGGTCAGAAGGCTCTGGAGGACACCCCCAACCTGCTGCCCGTCCTGAAGAAGGCCGGCGTCGTGGACGC
>NZ_JAJEQG010000032.1 GCF_020687245.1 Faecalibacterium longum CLA-AA-H243
GTCCAGAGGTAGGGAGGGGGGATTCGAAACACCCCTCCCTACCTCTGGCCCGCGCGGAGCGCAAGCCGCTTGACCAAAAGAAAAAACCAGCCCCGCGCATAGGCGCGAGAACCAGCTTAAAGAAAAAACCAGCTCTGCCTCTGGCCCGCGCGGAGCGCAAGCCACTTGACCAAAAGAAAAAACCAGCCCCGCGCATAGGCGCGAGAACCAGCTTAAAGAAAAAACCAGCCCTGCCTCTGGCCCGCGCGGAGCGCAAAGCCATTTGACCGAAAGAGAAAACTGCCCCGCGCAGGCGCGCGATACACTTAACCTTTACAGGCTTCAACAAACGCCCCAAACAGCCCCTGCTGTGCCGGGTCTGCGTCGCTGAGCCACTCCGGGTGCCACTGGACGCCGAGGCAGAAGTGCGCGTCCGGCTTTTCCAGTGCTTCCACAATGCCGTCCTCGCTGAGGGCGGCTATTTCTAATTCGGGGGCAATGCGGTCTGCCGCCTGATGGTGCTGGCTGTTGACGAGCACGGTGTCCTGCCCCAGCAGGCGGGACAGCAGGGTCCCCCGCCGCACCGTGACGGTATGGACTTTCGCCCAGTGGTCATTGTGGGGAACATGCTCGAAAGGCTTGATGTCCTGATACAGCGTGCCGCCCAGCACGACGTTCATCACCTGAATGCCCCGGCAGATGCCCAGCACCGGCTTGTCTGCCGCGAGGAACGCCCGCAGCAGCTTCGGCTCGGCGGCGTCCCGCAGAAGGTTCGGCTCGCCGCAGGCGGGGATGCGCTCCTGCCCGTAGAAGGCCGGGTCCATGTCGCCGCCGCCCGGCAGCAAGAGGCCGTCGCAGATCAGCGCCTCGGCTGCTGCGGCGTCCGGGTCGGAAAGCGCTACCCAGTGTACCTCGGCACCGGCCCGGGCCAGACTTTCCACATATTTTGACTGTGCGGTGGTAAGCTCCGGGTCAGTGCTCATCCGGGGCATGGCGATGGTGACAGACATAACAAGCATCCTTTCAACTTCTGGATATAACAAAAACCCAGAACCATCGGTTCCGGGTTTTGTGGCGGAAAGATGGGGATTCGAACCCCAGAACGCTTTTGACACGTTACACGATTTCCAGTCGTGCGCCTTAGACCAACTCAGCCATCTTTCCACATCTTCAGTTCTCAGTGCTTCGGGCCGCGGCCCTCAGCGCTCCACTATAATACCTGAAAGAAGGTCTTTTGTCAAGCATTTTTTCAAAAAAGTTTGCATTTTTTCAAAAATGACGCAGCTTCGATGGCTAAAAATGAAAAGGAGACGAAGACCCCCTTGACGCAGGCGGCAAACGGGGCTATGATGAGGGCAGAGAGCATGCAGAGCGGGAAACTCTGCGGAAAACAAAAGGAATTCAGGAGGAAAAACAGATGAATTATTCAGATGTTTTGGCCAATGCCCGCGAGTGCATCGGCAAATACTGCAAGGCCTGCCCGGTGTGCAACGGCGTGGCCTGCAAGAATCAGATCCCCGGCCCCGGCGCAAAGGGCGTGGGCGATACGGCCATCCGCAATTATAATAAGTGGGCCGACATCCGTGTGAACATGGATACCCTCTGCGAGAACGGCACTCCCGACACCCACGTGGAGCTGTTCGGTCGCAGCTTCAAGTACCCCTTCTTTGCTGGTCCTGTGGGCGCGGTGAACCTCCACTACTCCGACGTCTACACCGACATGACCTACAACGACGTGCTGGTGCGGGCCTGCGCCGAGAGCGGTATTGCTGCCTTTACCGGCGACGGCACCAATCCTGACGTTATGACCATGGCCACCAAGGCCATCGGCAATGCCGATGGCTGCGGCGTGCCGACCATCAAGCCCTGGAACATCGACACCATCAAGGAGAAGATGGCACAGGCCAAGGCCAGCGGCTGCTTCGCCGTGGCAATGGACGTGGATGCCGCCGGCCTGCCTTTCCTCAAGAATATGACGCCTCCGGCCGGCAGCAAGAGCGTGGCCGAGCTGGCTGAGATCGTCAAGCTGGCCGAGCGTCCCTTCATCGTCAAGGGCGTCATGACCGTCAAGGGTGCTCTCAAGGCCAAGGAGGCCGGTGCCGCCGCCATCGTGGTATCCAACCACGGCGGCCGCGTCCTCGACCAGTGTCCCGCCACTGCCGAAGTCCTGCCTGAGATCGCCGCAGCCCTCAAGGGTACCGGCGTCAAGGTCCTGGTGGACGGCGGCATCCGCACCGGTGTGGACGTTTTCAAGGCACTGGCACTGGGCGCGGACGGCGTCCTCATCTGCCGCCCCTTCGTCACGGCTGTCTACGGCGGCGGTGAGGAAGGCGTCAAGTGCTACATCGACAAGCTGGCCGGTGAGCTGGCCGACACCATGCAGATGTGCGGCGCACACTCCATCGAGGAGATCACGCCGGATATGGTGCGGGTCTGATACCTTATAAATACGAAAGGGAGCTGCCCATGCGGACAGCTCCCTTTTTTGTATCGTTTTATTTCAGCGTTCCATCCAGGACCTGCTGATAGTACCACGGTTTCGGGGCGTGGAAGGTCTTGCCGCTGAGGAACTCGAAATCGGGCTGGTTGAAGTGGGGCATGGTCAGCTCCCACGCACAAAGGGCCTGATATTTGAGCTTCAGTTCGCGGTTGGCGGTATTGTTGCCGTACTTGCTGTCGCCGAGGATGGGACAGCCGATGCTTGCCATGTGGGCGCGGATCTGGTGGGTGCGGCCGGTGATGAGCTGAACCTTGAGCAGAGCCAGACGGCCGGAGACGGCGATGGTCTCGTAGCGGGTCTCCACGTCCTTGGCACCCGGCTGCTTGTCCTCCACGATCTTCACGATGCCACGGTCGGCGTCCTTGAGCAAGTAGCCGCCGAGGGTGGCGTCCGGGGGCGTGGGACGGCCGAAGGTGACGCAGAGGTAAGTCTTTTTCACCTCACGGCTCTTGATGGCGGCGAGGAACAGCTCCTCGGCCTCCGGCGTCTTTGCGATGATGACAAGGCCGCTGGTGCCGGTGTCGAGGCGGTGGCAGAGGGCGGGGGTGTAGACGTCGTTCTCCTTGTACTCGCCCTGCTGGTTGAGGTAGAGCAGAGCACGGTTCAGCAGGGTGTCGTCGTCGGGACCGTCCACGGCGAGGCCGGCGGGCTTGTTGACGATGAGGATCTGCGGGCAGTCGTACACCACCTGCGCCGGGCCGCGGGCGTTCTTCCACGCCGGGCCGTCCACACGCTTGTCAGCGTCCAGAACATCGTCAAGGATGAACAGCTTGATCTCATCGCCTGCCATCACGCGGGTGGAGAGCGGCTGCTTTTTGCCGTTCAGTTTGATTTTATTTTCGCGCAGGGCCTTGTTCAGACGGCCCGGGTTCAGCGCGGGGAATTGCTGCATCAGATAGTTGTCCAGCCGGGTGGGGGCGAGACATTTTACTTTCAATATTTTCACGGAAGTTTCCTCTCTAAATTAAGAATAGGTTAAGATTTGCTTTTATTGTAGCGAATCCGCCTTCTTACGTCAAGTTGGTTGTTTACTTTTTCAAAAAACAAGAGTATACTGTGCCGGTGCAAAAAGAATTCATCGGAATTTAACGATGGTTTCATCATCAAATCTCCATTTATGGTATAATGAGAGCCTTACATGATTGAAGAGGGAAGAAGGTATTGATATGACGAACGACAAGAAACTGATGCTCCTTGCAGGCGTTCTGGCTCTGGGGATGCTGGCCGGATGCAGCTCTGCCAGCGCTGCCAGTGCCGCCAGCGGCATGGCCGGTTCGATGCCCGCCGCCAGTGAAGTGGAAGAGGTGAGCAGCGAAGTGCGCGTCCTGCCCGGCGAAGAGGGCGTCATGATGCCCATCGACCAGGGCAGTCTTGAAGAGATGAAGACTGGTTCCTACAAGTTCGCCGCGAACATCTCGAGCGTGGACACCAAGAAGCGCCAGATGACCCTGACGGTCTACGGCTACGACGCTTACCGCGCCGAGGACGTGGACGCACTGGATGTGGGCAGCGTTTTCAGCACCCATCTGGACGGCGCTGTGGAAGCACAGAACGTGACAGTGGAGAAAATCGAAAAGAATGAGGACAACGGCACCGTCTCCATCAATGGCGGCATCGAAGAGGGCGGCGTAGACCTCTGGCGCAGCGGCGACATCTACCGCACCGTCACCTACGACGACTACCCGGTCTACTACATGATGGGAGAACTCGTGCTGCCCGTGGACGACAGTGTGACCCTCAGCGACAGCTCCGCCAGCGTGGACGCTGTGCCGGTGGAGACGAACGGCGCCATCGAGGTGGGCAAGGCCGTCTCGGAGGACAAGGACAACTGGACGCCTTACAACACCACCGTCTTCACGAAGGACGGCGTCGTCAGCAATATCCTCCGCATCTGGGTGCCGTGACGCGCGATTTTTGGGAAAACCCGTTGACAAATGGCCTGACTATGCTATAATCTGAAATGAACGCAAGGAAGCAGTATGCCCTTTGCGCGTGAATGGTAATTATGGCAAATGGCAAGGATGGGGCCAGAAGGATGTGTGCCGCCGCCCAGAGAGAACGCCCTTGGCTGAAAGGCGTTCCGGCAGAGCATTTTTTACGCCACCCCGGAGCTTCCGGCGAAACAAACCGGACGCTGCGCAGCGTTACAGCGCACAAAGCGGCAGGAGCGCCCCGGCGGCATTTCTGCAATTTGGGTGGTACCACGGAGCTTTTCAGACAGCCTTCGTCCCTTTTCGGGATGAGGGCTGTTTTTTGTTTTTTGCCCGACTGCCATAAAAACTGCGTCCGGAGGAGGACGCCGATACACGAGGAGAGATTAAAACTATGCAATGGACCGGTTTGAATGAACTGCGTGACAAGTACCTTACCTTCTTTGAGGGCAAGGGCCACCTGCGTCTGGACAGCTTCCCGCTCGTCCCGAAGAACGACCCCAGCCTGCTGCTCATCAACAGCGGCATGGCACCTATGAAGAAGTGGTTCCTCGCTCAGGAGGAGCCGCCCCGTCATCGCGTGACCACCTGCCAGAAGTGCATCCGCACCCCTGACATCGAGCGCGTGGGCATCACCGCCCGCCACGGCACCTTCTTCGAGATGCTGGGCAACTTCTCCTTCCAGGATTACTTCAAGGAAGAGGTCATTCCCTGGGCATGGGAGTTCCTGACTTCCGACGAGTGGATGGCTATCCCGAAGGATAAGCTGCACATCTCCGTCTACGAAGAGGACGATGAGGCTTACGACATCTGGACCAAGAAGGTGGGCGTTGCCCCCGACCACATGGTCCGTCTGGGCAAGGAAGACAACTTCTGGGAGCACGGCTCCGGCCCGTGCGGCCCCTGCTCTGAGATCTACTTCGACCGCGGCCCCGAGTATGGCTGCGGCAAGCCGACCTGCGGCGTGGGCTGTGACTGCGACCGCTATATGGAGATCTGGAACCTGGTGTTCAGCCAGTTCGACGCCGACGGCAAGGGCCATTACGAACGTCTGGCACGCCCCAACATTGATACCGGCATGGGTCTGGAGCGTCTGGCCTGCGTGATGCAGGGCGTGGGCAACCTGTTCGAGGTCGATACCGTCCAGAGCGTGCTGCACCATGTGGAGCACATCGCCGGCAAGACCTACGGTGCCAACCCCAAGGAGGACATCTCCATCCGCGTCATCACCGACCACATCCGCAGCTGCACCTTCATGGTGTCGGACGGCATCCTGCCCTCCAACGAAGGCCGCGGCTACGTGCTGCGCCGTCTGCTCCGCCGCGCTGCCCGCCATGGCCGTATGCTGGGCATCAGCCGCCCCTTCCTCGTGGAGCTGGTGGAGACGGTCATCCAGTCCAGCGAGTCCGCTTACCCCGAGCTGCGTGAGCACGACGCCTATATCAAGAAGGTCATCGGCACCGAGGAGGCAAACTTTGCCCGCACCATCGACGCCGGCATGAACATCCTGAACAACATGATCGACGGTTTGGAAAAGGCTCACGAGCACCTGCTGAAGGGTCTGGACGTCTTCAAGCTGAACGATACCTTCGGCTTCCCCCTCGACCTGACCAAGGAGATCGCTGCGGAGCAGGGCATCGAGATCGACGAGGAAGGCTTCCACGCCGAGATGACCAAGCAGAAGGAGCGCGCCCGTGCAGAGCGCCTCAAGAAGAACATCTCCGGCTGGAGCGAAGACCTGTTCGGCACTCTGACCGCTGAGCCCACCGAGTTCGTCGGCTACGACACCCTCAAGAGCGACAGCGTCGTTGTGGCTCTGAGCGACGAGGAGACTCTGACCGACGCCATCGCCACCGACGAACAGGCCAAGGAAGGCGTGCTGGTCGTTCTCGATAAGACCCCGTTCTACGCTGAGATGGGCGGTCAGGCCGCAGACCACGGCGTCATCACCGGCGCTGAGTGCGTGCTGCGTGTGCAGGACGTCAAGAAGACCCCCAAGGGCTACTATGTCCACACCTGCACCCTCGAGAGCGGCATCGTCCATGTCGGCGACCATCTGACCGCCCGTGTGGATAAGGAATACCGCATGGCCATCGCCCGCAACCACACCGCTACCCACCTGCTGCAGGCAGCTCTGCGCGAGGTCCTGGGCGACCACGTCCATCAGGCAGGCTCCTATCAGGACGCTTCCATCACCCACTTCGACTTCACCCACTTCAGCGCTGTCACTCCCGAGGAGCTGATCCGTGTGCAGAAGATCGTCAACGACAAGATCTTCGAGTCGATGAACGTCACCATCAAGGAGATGCCCATCGAAGAGGCCAAGAAGCTGGGCGCTATGGCTCTGTTCGGCGAGAAGTACGGCAAGGTCGTCCGTGTTGTTGATATTGAGGGCTGGTCCACCGAGTTCTGCGGCGGCACCCACGTCAAGAACACCGCTCAGATCGGCGGCTTCAAGATCGTCAGCGAGTCCTCTGTTGCTGCTGGTATCCGCCGTATCGAGGCTGTCACCGGCCGCAATCTGCTGATTCGTGCCAATATGCAGGAAGCGATGCTGCACACCGTGGCGAACACCCTGAAGGCAAACAACGTCGCCGCTCTGCCCGCTCGTGCGGAGGCTGTCATGGCTGAGAACAAGGCCATGAGCAAGGAGCTGGAGGACATCAAGGCAAAGGTCGCCGCCTCCAAGGTCACCAGCCTGTTCGACAACGCTGAGACCGTCGGCGACGTCAAGATCGCTTCCGCTTACTTCACCGGCACCTCCGGCGACACCCTGCGCGGCATGTGCGACACCATCCGTGACAATGCCAAGGCTGCTGCTGTGGCTGTTCTGGTGGGCAAGTCTGACGACAAGATCACCATGGCCGTTACCGTGACCAAGGACGCCCAGGCAAAGGGTCTCAAGGCTGGCAATCTCGTCAAGGAGATCTCTGCCATCGCAGGCGGCAAGGGCGGCGGCAAGCCCGACTTCGCTATGGCTGGTCTGAAGGACGAGACCAAGATCGACGAGGCTCTGGCCGCTGTCAAGAGCATCGTGGAGAAGCAGCTGGGCTGATTCTGGAACAAACCTCTCCGTCACGCCTGACGGCGTGCCAGCTCCCCTCGGTAGGGGAGCTGGCGAGCGGAGCGAGACTGAGAGGTTGACTCATTAAAAAATCTGGAAGGAGCGATTCCCATGGAAGATTGTCTGTTTTGCAAAATTGCAGCGGGGGACATCCCCTCGAAGAAGCTCTATGAGGACGAGCAGGTGGTGGCATTCTACGACATCGCCCCGCAGGCCAAGGTGCATTTCCTGGTCATCCCCAAAAAGCACATCCCCTCGGCCGCTGCGCTGACCGAGGAAGACGGCGCTCTGCTGGGCCATGTGTTTGCGGTCATCGCAAAGCTCGCTAAGGAGCAGGGTCTCGACAACGGCTACCGCGTCATCTCCAATGTGGGCGAGGACGCCGGCCAGACCGTCAAGCATCTGCACTTCCATGTTCTGGGCGGCGAGAAGCTGCCTGTCTGATTCCGAAAAAGTAAGGGAGATCGTTGAATATGGCTAAGACTTATACGCTGAATGTCGCGGGCCTGACCCGTGAGCTGACCATCTGCAAGGTGAACGACCACATGGACATTGCGGCCTTCATCATGCTGGGCGACGCCGAGCTGACGGTGGCTGCTGCCGCTGAGCTGCTCAAGAAATGCCCGGATTTTGACATCCTGCTGACCGCTGAGGCCAAGGGCATCCCGCTGGCTCACGAGATGAGCCGCCAGAGCGGCAAGCCCTACGTCTGCGCACGCAAGGGCGTCAAGCTGTATATGCCCGACCCTGTTGTCGTCGAGGACCAGTCTATCACTACTGCTGGCAAGCAGAAGCTGGTCATCGACCGCAAGGAGCTGGACAAGATGAGCGGCAAGCGGGTGCTGGTCGTGGATGATGTCATCTCCACCGGCGGCTCTCTCAAGGCTCTGGACGAGCTGGCCGAGCAGACCCAGTGTACCATCGTGGGTCAGGCCGCCGTTCTGGCCGAGGGTGATGCTGCCCAGCGCAAGGACATCATCTTCCTCGAGCCGCTGCCTCTGTTCCTCCACTAAACCGATATGCGACGCCCGCTCTGCGCGTTCTGCCTGAGTGCGCTGGGTGTGTTAGCGTTGTGCTCATTTTTGCCGCAGATGGGGCTTTTGCTGCCGTCTGCGGCAATTTTTGTTGTCTTCTGCCTGCTGGTCTGGTGGAAAGGCGGGGCCGCGAGAGGGTATGCGGTCTGTCTGTTGTTGGGCGCAGTGCTGGGCGTCGGCATCATGGAGATGACCGGCGCACGGCTGGCAAAGATACAGGACGCTTACGCCGGGAGAGACGTGACCCTCACCGCCGAAGTGGAGAGCACAGGCCGCGCTTACACGGCGGGCCGGGTGAGCGCCGTACTGATGGTGGAAAAAGTGGACGGGGAAGCTGTCCACTTCCGGGTGGAGTGCGCCAGTCTGCCCAAATGTGAGGCCGGAGGCCTCATCCGGGGCCGCTTTTCGCTGGATGTGCCGGATGCCACCCAGCGTCTGGACGACTACGCCGACGGCATTGTCCTCAGCGCGGAATATCTGTCCGGGATGCTTCGTCTTGGGCAGAGCGAGAGCTTCCGCGCCCGGACGGCTCGGCTCCAGGCGGCGCTGAGCCGCGCCCTGCGAAAAGGCATGGCCGAAAACACCGGCGGCGTTCTGGCCGCGATGGTGGTGGGCGACCGGAGCCATCTGACTTCGACTCTCCGCAGTGCCTACCGGGGCGCGGGGCTTTCCCATGTGCTGGTGGTGAGCGGCCTCCACGTCACCATCTTCTGCGGCCTGCTGGATGCTCTGCCCCACAAGGAACGGGAGCGGAGCCGGGCTTACCGGCGGGCGAGGTCGCTGCTCCGGGCCGGAACGGCCCTTCTGCTGGTGGGCATCACCGGCGCGACGCCCTCTGTCCTCCGGGCAGCGGTGGCGGTCTGGGTCAGCTCCCTCGGCGTCTGGGTGGGAGGCCCGGCGGATACGCTCACCTCGCTGGGCGCGGCAGGCGTCCTTATGTGTCTGGGCAACGGGTACGCGGTCTATGACGTGGGCTTCGAGCTGTCGTTTGCGGCAGTGATGGGAACACTGGCCGGTGCTGAGTGCGCAGGGCGTGGGAGGGAGCACTATTACGACAGAAAGAAGAAACAGAAAAGCCGCCGGGAGAAACCGCCCCGCGCGGTGCTCCTTTTCCGGCACTTTGCGGGCGGCGTGTGGGACTCGCTCTGCGTCTCCCTCTGTGCCTCGGCGGCGACCTTCCCGGTGCTGGTGCTGCGGGGGATGAGCACGACGGTCTGGGCTGTGGCGTCGGGCGTGGCCGTCCTCTGGCTGGTGGGGCCGATGCTGAGCTTCGGCCTCGGTGCAGCTCTGCTGGGTCTGGCCGCGGAGGGCTTGCCTTTGTTTGAGATCATCCGCCGCCCGGTGGCCTTCTGTGCCGAAGGGCTGGCATGGCTGATGAACGAGTGGGCTTTCCGGGTGTCTGTTCTGCCGGGAGCGTCCCTCTGGTTTGATGGGACCTATGCCGCACTGGTGTGTCTTGTGCTGATTCTGCTCTGCGTAATGGCAATGCGGCGGCACATCCGACTCCGGGTAGCTCTGCCGACGGTCATTCTGCTGGCAGCGCTGGCTATCGGGCTGGAAACGGCCCTGAGCTGGAACGTGGTGAACATCGAACTCGTGGGGACCCGGGCTGCGCCTGCCGTCGTCATCACCCAGAGGGAGAAGGCAGTCATCCTCTTCCGGGGCAGCAGCATCACCCAGCGAGCGGTGGAAAATCAGCTGGAAAAGCGGGGCGTGAGGACGGTGGAACTTCTGGTTGACCTGCGGATGCAGCCGGAAGAACCCTGCCGTATCGAGGCCCAAAAGCGTATCGAGGCTGCCGCTCTGGCCGAGAACACCACCCGCCGTGCTTCCTGCGGCGGGGTGGACTTGGAACTTTTCCGTACCCGGCAGGGCTGCATTCTGCGGATGCGTGTCGGCGGGCAGAGGTTCATCACCCTCAGCGGCACGGTCCGGCCTGCAAAGCCCATCCGGGCCGAGTGGCTGCTGGCCTCGATGGCAAGGCCGGACAATATCCGGTACACCGACTGCCTGACCCTGAGCAGCAAATACCGCTGGATGGAAGAGGACGCAGAGCCCGTCTCACGGCTGCGCCTCCGTCTCGAGGGAGAGCGCTTTTCAAAGCGGGCAGAGTATGATAGAATAAAATAATCCAAATACAAAGGAGCCGATCATTTGGCAACGGAAACGAAACTCCGGCAGCTGGCCCAGGGAGGCTGTCCGGTCTACTATTTTTATTCCAGCGAGCGCTATCTTGTCCGGCAGGCTGTGGCCCGGGCGGCAAAGCTTCTGGCCGAGGGTGAGGACGAAGAGACGACCGTTCTGGACGGTGCTGCGCCCGAAATCGAGCAGCTCATCATGGCGGCAGGTACCATCTCCTTCTTCGGGACGCGGCGCGTGGTGCTTCTGCCCGAGGTGGACCCCGCCGCCTACAGCGACAAAGACCTCGACGAGCTGTGCGCCACGCTGGCCAGCCTCGAGAATGCCGTGGTGGTGCTGGGCAGCGTGTTCGAGATGGAGCGCAATAAGCTCAAGCTGGGCAAGCGGGCGCAGAAGCTCATCGCCCAGTGTACTAAGGTCGGCTTTTCCGAAGAGCTGGCCAAGCCCAAGCCCTACGAGCTGAAGGTCATGGTGATGGACCGCGCCAAGGCGCAGGACACCACCCTCTCCGAGGGTACGGCGACGGCCCTGCTGGAACGCTGCGGCGAAGACCCGTTCCTTCTCGAGAACGAGGTGGACAAGCTCTGCGCCCTCTCCGGCTACCAGACCGTGACCACGGCCATGGTGGCCGAGATGGGGACTGTGAGCCTCGAGGCCGACGTCTTCGAGATGATACGGATGATAACGGCGAAAAACGCCACCGGTGCCTGCAAAAAGCTGCAAACGCTTCTCCGCCTGCAGCAGGAGCCCATCCCCATCACGGCGGCCATGATCGGCAGCTATGTGGATCTCTATCGGGTCAAACTGGGCGCAGCCAAGCGGAAGAGCTACAGCACCGTGTTCAAGGATTTCGGCTACAAGGGCAGCGACTACCGGCTCAAGCGCTCTGCCGAGACAGCCAGCCACTACACGCTGCCCCAGCTGGAAGCCTGTATGCAGATTTTGCTTGAGCTGGACAAGAGTCTGAAAAGCCAGCCCGTGAGCGCGCAGACCCTGCTGGAAACGGCGCTCTGCCGTCTGGCAATGGCGGGAGGAAGAAGATGAGCGAGAAACTGGAACTGCTGCACACCGACCGTGTGCTCATCGTGGAGGGCAAATACGATGCGGCCCGTCTCTCCCACCTGACCGACGCCATGATCCTGCTGACGGACGGCTTCGGCATCTATAAGGATAAGAAGCGTCAGCAGCTCTTCAAACAGCTGGCCCACAAAAACGGCCTTATCCTCCTGACGGACTCCGACGCGGCAGGCTTCCGCATCCGCACCTACATCACGAATCTGGTGGGGGAGAAGAACGTGGTGCAAGCCTACGTTCCGGCCATCCACGGCAAGGAAAAGCGGAAGGCTCAGCCCGGCAAAGAGGGACTTCTGGGGGTCGAGGGCGTGGACGATGCCCTCGTTTTGCAGGCGCTCCGGGACGCTCTGGGCGAAGAAGCAGGCATTTCCCCTGCAAAGCCGGAGGGGCGGCAAATTACTTAT
Organism: Faecalibacterium longum CLA-AA-H243; assembly: GCF_020687245.1. Lineage (GTDB taxonomy): Bacteria > Bacillota > Clostridia > Oscillospirales > Ruminococcaceae > Faecalibacterium > Faecalibacterium longum. Next base: position 12,126 of record NZ_JAJEQG010000032.1, read on the forward strand.
ACCGACCTCTATGAGTGGGGACTTTCGGGTACGGCGGGCTCAGCTGAGCGGAAAACAAAGCTGCTCTGCGCTCTCGGTCTGCCGCCCCGGCTCTCGAAAAAAGAGCTGGTGGAAGCCTTCAACCGCCTTTACAGCTACGAGCAGCTGGACGAAATGCAGTCGGAACTGCTCGAAACATGAAAATACAGCAAACCCTCCTGAGAAAAACATGAAATAGATTCAAGCAAGACTTCTGGGAAATTTGCCGTAAGCTGTGATATAATCAATACACTGTGCGCCCGTCGTGGACGAAACGACGGGCGCAGATTTTTGCAAGGTGCAATAAAGGAGACAATCAATGGAACGCGAAAAACTCAAATCGAGACTCGGGTTCATCCTCCTTTCCGCCGGCTGCGCGATCGGCATCGGAAATGTGTGGAAGTTCCCCTACATGGCAGGTCAGGGCGGCGGCGGCGCTTTCGTGCTGTTCTACCTGCTGTTCCTCGTCATTCTGGGTCTGCCCATCATGACCATGGAGTTCGCCGTGGGCCGTGCCAGCCACAAGAGCCCGGTGCGCGCCTATCAGGCCCTCGAAAAGCCCGGCCAGAAGTGGCACATCCACGGCTACTTCACCCTCGTCGGCTGCTACCTGCTGATGATGTTCTACACCACGGTGGCCGGCTGGATGCTCCACTACTTCTACATGACCGCTGCCGGTAAGCTGGTGGGCCTTGACGCCGACCAGGTGGCTGGCAAGTTCACCGAGATGCTGGCAAGCCCGCTGACCATGGGCTTCTGGATGGTGGTCGTTGTGGCCATCGGTATCTTCGTCTGCGCCCGCGGCCTGCAGAACGGCCTCGAGAAAGTCACGAAAGTCATGATGATCGCCCTGCTGGTCATCATGGTGGTGCTGGCAGTCAACAGTATGTTCATGCCCGGCGCAAAGGAGGGCCTGACCTTCTTCCTCGTACCCGACTTTGAGCGGATGAAGGAAGTGGGCATCGTCAATACGCTGGTGGGGGCCATGAATCAGGCGTTCTTCACCCTGAGCCTCGGCATTGGTGCAATGGCCATCTTCGGCAGCTACATCGGCAAAGAGCACGCCCTGCTGGGCGAGAGCGTCCGCGTCGTGGTGCTGGATACCTTCGTCGCCATCACCGCCGGCCTCATCATCTTCCCGGCCTGCTTCACTTACGGTGTGGACCAGACCAGCGGCCCCAGCCTCATCTTCATCACCCTGCCCAACATCTTCGCCAATATGGCGATGGGCCGTCTGTGGGGCAGCCTGTTCTTCCTGTTCATGGCCTTTGCGGCGCTTTCCACCGTGCTGGCCGTCTTCGAGAACATCATCTGCTGCGGCATGGAGCTGACCGGCTGGAACCGTCAGAAGTCCAGCCTTGTCAACTTCTTCCTCATCATCGCCCTCTCTCTGCCCTGTGTGCTGGGCTACAACGTCTGGGCCTGGGACGGTTTCGCCATCTTCGGCGGCGCGGTGCTGGATGTGGAGGATTTCCTTGTCAGCAACCTCTTTCTGCCGCTGGGCTCCCTCGTCTACCTGCTGTTCTGCGTCACCCGCTACGGCTGGGGCTGGGACAACTACAAGAAGGAAGTCAACACCGGCGACGGCCTCAAGATGCACGACTGGATGCGCGGCTACCTGACCTATGGCCTGCCCCTCATCGTCCTGTTCATCTTCGTGTTCGGCCTGTACGATAAGTTCATCGCCTGATAAAACAAAAATACGGGATGCTGCATTTTACAGCATCCCGTATTTTTTATCGCTTTATTTCACATACCGGCCTTCGCAGATATTCTTGCAGCAGGCGCTGATGGGGAACCAGCAGCAGTCGCGGCAGATGTCGGCGAGGATCTCTGGCGTGGCCTTGGCGTCGATCTCGCGAATGAGGTCCTGGTAGACGTAATCCTTTTCCTCGAGACCGAAGTATTCCACCGTCTTTGCATCGTAGCGCTTGACCTTTTCCTGCGTGTCGCAGAGGTCAGTCCCCAGCTTGTTGGGGCAGCAGGAGCAGAGGGTGTCAGTGGAGAAGGTGAGGTGGATGGTGGTGCCGGGAACATCCCGCAGCTGATGCACCACGTCGGTCATGTGGGCCACGAAATCGTTGTCATAGCCTTTGCCGGAATAGCCCTGCGTGCAGAGCAGATGATGGGGACGAAGTACGATGCTCATGCTTTCAGCCCCGGAATGCGCTTCCGCAGATTCAGGCCGATGGCGCAGGCCAGAACTGCCTTGATGATGGCAGTGGGGATGAAGGGCAGGACGCAGGCGGTGATACCCACGGCGATGGTACTGTGGGCGACGACCACGAACATTGCAACGCCCACCACATAGTTGACCACCGTGCCGACGATGACAGCGGTGACGAAAGCACCCTTGAAGGCGTCACGGTGCTCCACGCCGAGGCCGATGATGTAGGCCATCAGGGGGAAAGAGATGAGGAAGCCGCCGGTGGGGCCGACGAACTTATCGAAACCGCCGGAGAAGTTTGCCAGCACCGGCACGCCCACAGCGCCCAGTGCCAGGTACACCAGCGAAGCGATGGCGGAAAGCTTGGAACCCAGCACCACAGCAGCCAGCGTGATGGCGAAGGTCTGCATGGTCATGGGGACGCCCAGAGGCATCGGGATGGAGATCTGAGCCATGACGGCAATGACGGCGGCGAACAGACCTGCATAGCAGATGTCCCGCACAGAGAACTTGGACTTGGTGGCCGCAGCGGCCTGGGTGTTCTGACTCATAAGAATTGTTCCTCCTATACATTCTGGCCCAAAGCGGCCATGCTCCCAGTATGGCAGACTGCAAACGCTGCGTCAACTTTGGATTTGCGAAAGGGTTTACAATTCAAAACGAAAAACAAAACAGAAAAATACACAAAAGATGTCGCTTTTGGTTGTGAAATGTGCTATACTAAATCTTAGCTATAAGAAGCACACCAGTGATATATAGAGAGGAGAACATCATGCAGCATGAAACCGTGATCGTGCTGGACTTTGGCGGCCAGTACAATCAGCTCATCGCGCGCCGCGTCCGCGAGAATAATGTCTACTGTGAGATCTATTCCTATAAGACGGACCTGTCCGTCATCAAGGCGAAGAACCCCAAGGGCATCATCTTCACCGGAGGCCCCAACAGCGTCTATCTGGAGGATTCGCCCACCGTCGACCCCGAGATCTTCAGCTGGGGCGTGCCTGTGCTGGGCATCTGCTACGGCAGCCAGCTCATGATGCACCTGCTGGGCGGCCACGTCTGCCGCGCCCCCGAGCGTGAGTACGGCAAGACCGAGGTCTTCGTGGACAACAGCAGCAAGATGTTCACCGATGTGCAGCCCTCCACCGTCTGCTGGATGAGCCACAACGACTATATCGAGCAGGCTGCGCCCGGCTTCAAAATCACTGCCCACACCGTCAACTGCCCGGTGGCCGCAGCTGAGAACGAGGAAAAGGGGCTGTACGCCGTCCAGTTCCACCCCGAGGTGCTCCACACCGCTGAGGGCAAGAAGATGCTGCACAACTTCGTGTACAATGTCTGCGGCTGCACCGGCGACTGGAAGATGGACTCCTTCGTGGAGAACAACGTCGAAGCCCTGCGGAAGCGCATCGGCAGCGGCAAGGTGCTCTGCGCCCTGTCCGGCGGCGTCGATTCCTCCGTGCTGGCAGCCATGCTGGCCAAGGCCATCGGCAAGCAGCTGACCTGCGTCTTTGTTGACCACGGCCTGCTGCGCAAGAACGAGAAGGAAGAGGTCTGCTCTGTCTTCGGCCCCGGCAACGCCAACGGCTTTGACATCAACTTCATCTGCGTGGACGCCCGTGACCGCTACTTTGCAAAGCTGGCCGGTGTCACCGAGCCGGAGCGCAAGCGCAAGATCATCGGCGAGGAGTTCATCCGCGTCTTTGAGGAACAGGCGAAGCAGATCGGTAAGGTCGATTTCCTCGCACAGGGTACTATTTACCCCGATGTCGTCGAGAGCGGTCTGGGCGGTGAGTCCACCGTCATCAAGAGCCACCACAACGTCGGCGGCCTGCCTGATACCGTGGACTTCAAGGAGCTGGTCGAGCCGCTGCGCAACCTGTTCAAGGACGAAGTCCGTCAGGCTGGCCGTGAGCTGGGTCTGCCCGAGTATCTGGTCAGCCGCCAGCCTTTCCCCGGCCCCGGTCTGGGCATCCGCATCATCGGCGAAGTGACCCCCGAGAAGGTCGCTATCGTGCAGGACGCCGACGCCATCTGGCGTGAGGAGATCGCCAAGGCGGGCCTCGATAAGGAGATCAGCCAGTATTATGCGGCTCTGACCAATATGCACAGCGTCGGCGTCATGGGCGACGAGCGCACCTACGACTACGCCGTGGCCCTGCGCGCTGTCACCACCACTGACTTCATGACCGCCGAGAGCTACAATATGCCCTGGGACGTGCTGGGTACTGTCACCAGCCGCATCGTCAATGAGGTCAAGCACGTCAACCGCGTGTTCTACGACTGCACCGGTAAGCCGCCGGCCACGATCGAGCTCGAGTAATCCGCAAACCCTGAAAAGTATTGATACAATGCGATATTTTGAGAGCTAAAAGACTCTGTGATACTGCTTTGATACTATCAGGCGATTATTCATAAAGAGAGACATGAGAATGCCCTCTGAGAAACGGTAAGTTTTTCAGAGGGCATTTTTGTGTCTTTTATTCTTTACGCCACTTTTTCTTCGGCTCGTACCGGCCGCAGCCGTCGGCGGTCTGAGGCCAGTTGAGCTTCCATTCCAGATACTCTTCCTTGGTGATCTCGCCCTCCCGGAGCTGATTCTTACGGAGCTGCCACTCCTTTAAGAACTCATCCAGCAGGCGATAGCGGAAACTGACTGCCATGTGCTTTTCAGGGAAATCCGGGTCGGTGGTGTCTGTGACCTCATAGAGCCGGGTGCCGGGGTAGTGCTCGTCCAGCTCGAACAGGGTGTACATCACATCCTCTGCGGCGTACAGGGTCGGCTCATAGAGAGACCGATAGTTCACATCCAATACCTCCGCAATCTTGCGGAGCAACTCTTCCTTGGGCGTACGGGTGTTGCTTTCGTATTGTGCGATGCGGATGTCTGCGCTCTTCTCCTCAAACCCGATGGCAATGCCCAGTTCTTTCTGGGTCATACCTCGGAGGTTGCGGGCACGTTTGATGCGGTCACCGACTGCCATGCGATTGCCTCCTGACTTAAACATATTTGTTGAACCCAGTATAGCACAGAAAAACAGGAGATGCAATAGAAAATAAACAAAAAAGTTTAAGATTTTACCTGAAAGCCTCTTGACTTAACGGAATGTGTTTAGTATAATGAAAGCACAAAAAGATAAGCAAAAATGCTTAGTAAAATTGAATGACCGCCAAACTGACCCAAACCGCCAAGACCTTCTACTTCGAGAACTGGCAAGGTGTGAAGCAGAAGAAGCTGAAACGGGGGTTTTCCACCAAGAAGGACGCTCTGGCGTGGGAGCGGGAGTTCCTTCTTCAGCAGGCAGCAGACCTGACCATGACCTTTGAAGCCTTTGTGGAAATTTATATCACGGACAAGAAAAAGCGACTCCGGGAAAACACCTGGTCTACCAAAGAGCACATCATCCGAACGAAAATCTTACCGTATTTCAAAGAAAAACGGCTCAGCGAGATAAAGCTACGGGATGTGATCGCATGGCAGAACGAGATGCTGAACTACCGGGACAAAAACGGCAAGGCCTATTCGCCGACCTACCTCAAGACGCTGCATGGACAACTCAGTGCCATTCTGAATCACGCCGTCCGGTTCTACGGGCTGAAATCAAACGCAGCAGCCACAGCCGGGTGCATGGGGTCAGAAAAGCACAAGGAAATGCTTTTCTGGACAAAGGAAGAGTACCTCAAATTCGCAGAAGTTATGATGGACAAGCCGCAGTCCTACTACGCCTTTGAAGTTCTCTACTGGTGTGGCATCCGGGAGGGCGAGCTGCTGGCTCTGACTCCGGCAGACTTCGACTTGGACAAGGGGCTGCTCTCCATCACCAAATCCTATCAAAGGCTGAAAGGCCGGGATGTGATCACCGACCCGAAAACACCCAAGAGCGTCCGTGTCATCCAGATGCCGCAGTTTCTGACGGACGAGATCAGAGACTATCTGAAATCCCTCTACAAAGTCCAGCCAGACCAGCGGATCTTTGAGGTGACCAAGAGCTACCTGCACCACGAGATGGACAGGGGAGCCAAGGAAGCCGGGGTGAAGCGGATACGAATCCACGACCTGCGGCATTCCCATGTATCACTGTTGATCGAGATGGGTTTCTCGGCTCTGGCGATTGCAGACCGGGTGGGGCATGAGAGCGTGGACATCACCTATAAGTACGCCCACCTCTTCCCCTCAAAGTAGCAGGAGATGGCGCAGAAGCTAGACATGGAGCGAAGGGAGGGATGAAAATGGAACGAGTACTCGACCAGCAAGGCCGCTGGCGGAACAAGGTGATAGCCTTCCGAATGTCCCCGGAAGAGGACGAGGTTCTGGAAGCCAAGGTAAAACTCTCCGGCCTGACCAAACAGGAGTATATCATCCGCCGCCTGACTGACCGGGAGATCACCGTGGTAGGCAACCCAAGGGTCTACAAAGCCCTGCGAGACCAGATGAAGCTACAGGAGCGTGTCACGCTCCTGTGAATGCAATCACGCAGGAAGGTGGTGTTGGACCGGGCAGCGGCGAGGTACAGCGAAACCCCGTCCGCAGACGGAAGCCCCCGGCAGGGCGCAAAGGCATCTTTTGATGGACGGAACGTCTGTCAAAAGTGCTTTTGCGTTACTTTCGACGAAAGTAACAAAGCCTTTGCCGTGTCCGGCACCAGTTACTTCCACAGAGAAAGGACGTGCGATTGAAAAGAACCATTTCCGCAATGCGAGGCTCCGGCTCCCTCAACCATAACCGGAGAAGTTTCACCGCTGAAAACGTAGACCCGGAGCGCAGCAGCCTGAATGTTGTGTACCGGGATGAACCGATTCAGAAGGTGTACCACGAACTTTTTGACGAGGCAGTGAACCGCTACAACGCCAAGCAGAAGCGCAAGGACCGCTGTATCACCGACTACTATGAGCACCTGCGGACAGGCAAGCAGGAAAAGCTCTTCCATGAGCTGATCGTCCAGATCGGTAACAAAGATGATATGGGTGTCCTGACCGAGAATGGTGCACTGGCAAAGGAACTGCTGGACGAGTATATGCAGGGCTTCCAAGAACGTAACCCGACACTGCGGGTGTTCGGAGCATTCCTCCACATGGATGAAGCTACGCCCCATCTGCACATCGACTTCGTGCCGTATGTGTCCGGCTGGAAAGGCAAAGGACTGGGCACCAAGGTCTCCCTGAAGCAGGCTCTGAAGGCCTTGGGCTTTGCAGGCGGCTCCAAACGGGAATCCGAGCTGAACCAGTGGATCAACGCCGAGAAAGAGCAGCTTGCTGCCGTGATGGAGCGGCACGGCATCGAGTGGGAACAGAAAGGCACCCACGAAGAGCACCTGTCTGTGCTGGACTTCAAGAAGCGGGAGCGTAGTAAAGAGGTAGCGGCTCTGGAAGCTGCCAAGCAGGAGTGCCAGACCGACCTGACCGAGATGCAGGAACAGCTGGAAACAGCGCAGACAGCCGTAGAAGCCGCTGAACAGCGGGTACAGAAAGCAGAGCTGACCTACCAGAAGCAGAGCCAGAAGCTGAACAAGCTGGCTCCCATTATGGAAGGTTTGGAAAACCTGTCAGCGCAGTACTCCCAGCGGCCAGAGGAATGGGTGCCAGAAGCAGCCACATTTGAGACCGCCAAGAGCTATCGGGAGAAGAAGGCAATGCCGCTGATCCAGAAGTTGGTGAAGGTACTCTTTGCCCTCCATCGGAAGTACTGGGAGGTCAAGGATGAGCGGGATAAGTATCTGCACTTCTATCAGGACGAGAAGAAAGCTACCCATCATCTAAGCCAGCGGCTGAAAGAGGTGGAGGCTGAAAACTCTCAGTTCTATGCGATGAAACGTGATTTCAGGCGAGTGTGGAACTATTTCGGTGCCGAGAAGATGCAGCAGGTCATTGGATTTATGAGGGAGCAGGAGCAGACCACAGATAGGAGCCAGAAGAAGAGCAGACAGAGCAGCGTAGAGCTGTAAGATAGGATAGCAGACCCCCGCCAGCGGATATTGGCGGGGGTCTGTACATATAAGTGATAATTCGACAAAAAATGCAATAGCAATATTTATCGGCTTGCAATCACGGAAAAGCTGTGGTACGCTTTACTAGGATAGTATAAAGGGAAAGTATATCCTTTTTGGGAAAACACCATGGTGTACCAATAGTGGTACATTTACTATGTTAAAATGAAAGAAAACAATGCGGGAATCCGCGTTTGATGGAGGAAATAAAAATGGTAGACACCAAAAAAGAGCAGGAACGCGAAGAACTGCACCGTGCAATCTGGGCGATTGCGGATGATCTGCGCGGCGCAGTGGACGGATGGGATTTCAAGAGCTACGTTCTCGGTACGATGTTCTACCGTTATATTTCGGAGAACATTGCCAGCTATATCAATCAGGGCGAAATTGATGCAGGCAACCCAGATTTCCGCTATGAAGATATGTCTGATGCAGAGGCAGAGCAGGCACGAGAAGGGCTGGTACAGGAAAAAGGGTTCTTCATCCTACCCAGTGAGTTGTTCTGCAATGTACGGGCAAAAGCGGCCGGCGATGAAAACCTCAACGAAACGCTGGAAACAGTCTTCCGGCACATTGAGGAATCCGCAAAGGGCAGCTCCTCCGAGGGGCAGTTTGCAGGGTTGTTCGATGATTACGATGTCAACAGCAATAAGCTGGGTGCGACCGTTGCCAAGCGCAATGAGAAGCTCGTGAAACTGCTGAACGGCGTGGCAGATATGAACCTTGGCGATGTGAAAGAGCATGACATTGATGCTTTTGGCGATGCCTACGAATACCTGATGACCATGTACGCCAGCAATGCGGGCAAGTCCGGCGGCGAGTTCTTTACGCCTGCCGATGTTTCGGAGCTGCTGACCCGGCTGGGTACGGTAGGCAAGAAGGAAATCAACAAGGTATATGACCCGGCCTGCGGTTCCGGTTCGCTGCTGCTGAAGGCAGAAAAGGTGCTGGGACGGGATGCCGTGCGCAACGGCTTCTTTGGACAGGAAATCAACATCACAACGTACAACCTGTGCCGCATCAATATGTTCCTGCACGACATTGAATTTGACAAATTCGACATTGCCTGTGAGGATACGCTGACCAATCCGCAGCACTGGGATGATGAACCTTTTGAGCTGATCGTATCGAATCCGCCGTACTCCATCAAGTGGGCCGGTGACGAGAATCCGCTGCTCATCAATGACCCTCGCTTTGCTCCGGCTGGTGTGCTGGCTCCGAAGAGCAAAGCGGACTTGGCATTTATCATGCACTCGCTGGCATGGCTGGCTTCCAACGGTACGGCGGCAATCGTCTGTTTCCCCGGCATTATGTACCGTGGCGGTGCAGAGCAGAAGATCCGCAAATATCTGGTGGACAACAACTTCATTGACTGCATCATCCAGTTGCCGAGCAACCTGTTCTTTGGTACCAGTATTGCCACCTGCATCATGGTGCTGAAAAAGGGTAAAACGGACAATAAGGTGTTGTTCATTGATGCTTCTTCCGAGTGCGTCAAGGTGACGAACAACAACAAACTCACCCCAGAGAACATTAACAAAATAGTGGACACCTTTGCACAGCGGGCAGAAGAAGCACACTTCTCCCATCTGGCGGAGTATTCCGAGGTGCAGGAAAATGACTATAACCTGTCGGTTTCCACTTATGTGGAGGCCAAGGACACCCGCGAGAAAATCGACATTGTAAAGCTGAACGCTGAAATTGCACAAATCGTAGCACGAGAAAACGAGCTGCGGGCCGCCATTGACCAGATCGTGGCAGAAATCGAGGGCTGAAATGGAAAATGAAAAGAAAGATTCTGCATTGGTACGTTCTTCTGCGGCGGAATACCTGACCTTTGTTGCCTCTACGGGCGAGGACAGGGACAGCATTGAGATGCGCTACGAGGATGAAAACATCTGGCTGACGCAAAAGATGATGGCGACCCTTTACGATGTGGGGCTTCCGACCATCAATGAGCATATCAAAAAGATTTATGCTGACCATGAGCAGGACGAGGCGGCAACGATTCGGAAATTCCGAATAGTTCAAAATGAGGGTGGCCGACAGGTTACTCGCAGCGTGAACCACTATAATCTGCAAATGATTATTGCGGTCGGCTTCAAGGTGAACAACCAGCGGGCGGTGCGGTTCCGTGTCTGGGCGAACCAGATCGTGGAGCAGTACACCATCAAGGGGTGGGCAATGGATGAGGAGCGCCTGAAAAACGGCGGCACAGTCCTGACCAAGAAATACTTTGAAGAGCAGTTGGAGCGTATCCGGGAGATTCGTATTTCGGAGCGCAACTTCTACCAGAAACTCACTGACATTTACGCTACGTCGCTGGATTATGACCGCAATGCACTGACCACAAAAGAGTTCTTTGCGAAGGTGCAGAACAAGATGCACTATGCCGTGCATCGCCATACGGCGGCAGAGCTGATCTATGAGCGTGCCGATGCCGAAAAGCCGCACATGGGGCTCCACACATGGAAGGATGCTCCCAATGGCAAAATTAAAAAGAGCGATGTTTCGGTGGCGAAAAACTACCTGACCGAGGATGAAATGAAGTCCATGGAGCTGATCGTTTCGGCATATCTCGACCTTGCCGAGAACCGTGCCCGCCGTCATATCCCTATGACCATGGAGGACTGGGCCAAGCGGCTGGATATCTATTTGCAGGCAGATGATCTGGAAGTGCTGAAGGATGCAGGCACAATCTCGGCACAGCTTGCAAAGATGCACGCCGAAACGGAGTTTGAAAAGTACCGTGTGGTGCAGGATCGGCTGTACCAGAGCGATTTTGACAGGTATTTGGAGGAAAACCTAGAGTAAAGATGAGCCTTGAGATTTGGAGTTTCCTAGTGGATGTAACTTCACTGGTTGTAACAACTGTATTGACTATCAAAATTTATAGGCTAGAGCGTTCACATGAAAAAGAACGTGAACAAATGGAAGTAAAAGCGCAGGAAAAGGCTATCGCGGAGGCGGCAAGAGTTTTTCTGATTGATAATGAAGATGAAATAGAGTATTTGCCGTTGTCGGCGATAGCAAAGACTTTGAAACTCAAAAGAAAGCATCATAGAGCGATAACGACCAAGTTTTTAAGATGTAGTGAGGAAGTCCAAAAGGAAATTCTGAAGCAAGCCAATTTTCAGCTAATAGAGGTTTCTAAAGAACAGGTGAGTGCTGCATTAAAACGACTAAAAGATGATATTAAGGCGTGCGGTTTTGGACAAGATACTTTATATGATGGGGCTAAATACTTTCATCGAGCGATGGAGCGTTATTCGGATGAAAAAATTGAAACCGTAAATCCGTACATATTTGAGGATATAAGGCGAACACACTTTTATCAAGGTGATTCACTCCAATTATTAAAAGACACGAGCTATAACGGAACGCTATACGGGTATATGTATGATTACCTTCACTCCGCAGATTTGGGAAAATCCAAATGGCTGCTGCAGCCACCAATTGATATGGTTTGGTCGCAATGCAAATTAGCTGGATGCCCGGAAGAAATAATGACATTCTGGACGATGCGAGTTGTTATTGACTGTTGCCGGGTATTTGCTGAATCAGAAGAAGATTTTGTTTTTGATGAAGATTTGATTGAAACACAGGAAGATATGTACTATTATGCGGTGATGGCACTGTACAGTACCTATATTGCAAAGAAAGAAGAGGGTGCGGATGAGTAAGCTAGATGAACTGCTCCGGGAACTTTGCCCGGATGGCGTTGAGTATAAAAGATTCGATGAAGTTTGCACATTAAATGCTCGAATTGGCTGGCAACGGCTAACGAAAGCAGAGTATATGAGCAAAGGCGACTACTTGCTTATAACAGGAACTGACTTTACTGAAACACATGAAATTGATTATAGTACTTGTGTATATGTGACGGAAGAGCGATACAAGCAAGACTCGAAAATTCAATTGAAAAATGGAGATATCCTAATAACCAAAGATGGAACTCTTGGTAAAGTAGCGCAAGTAAAGGGGCTTGAAATGCCAGCTACATTAAATGGTGGAGTCTTTGTTGTTCGCTGTAAAGATGGTTCGTTAGAGAATCGGTTCATTCTGCACTATCTGTTGTCTAATCATTTTCAAAGTGTTGTTGAGCAACAGAAAACGGGTTCGACAATTAGTCACTTAACACAAACACTTTTTTCAAGGCTAATGATACCAATTCCACCGCTAGAAATTCAGCGTGAAATTGTTCGCATTTTGGACAATTTCACAAATCTTACAGCGGAGCTTACAAAGGAACTCACAGATAGAAAGGTGCAGTATGCCTATTACCGCAATAAATTCCTTTACTTTGATGAATCTAGTGCTTCGTTAAAATCCATAGGTGATATTTGTAATGTTGTGGTTGGCGGCGAACCGCCTGCGGATTGCATTAAAGGAGAAAGTAAAGATTCATCACATATGTTTCCAGTTTGGGGAAATGGTAAAGAAGCGTATGGATATTCTGGAACGTATAAGATTGATAGGGATGCTGTCGTGATTTCATCTATTGGAGCCAATACGGGTGCTGTATACTATAGAAAGGCATTTTTTACCCCGATAATTAGGCTCAAGGTTGTTATGCCGAAAGATAATCAGCTCAGTTCAAGATTTCTTTTCCATGTGCTGTCTGCAACTGCTATAAAAAGTAAAAGCAGCAGCGTTCCCAATATGAATGCAAACGAGATTAAAGCCATAAAGATTCCTGTTCCTCCCCTTGATGTCCAAAACCGCATTGTAAATGTGTTGGACAACTTTGAGAAAATCTGCTCCGATCTCAACATTGGTTTGCCCGCTGAAATCGAAGCCCGGCAGAAGCAGTACGAGTATTACCGAGATAAGCTCTTGACATTTGCAGAAACCGGCAACACAATTTTGAACGGAACGGAACGGAACGGAACGGAACGGAACGGAACGGAACGGAACGGAACGGAACGGAACGGAACGGAACGGA
>NZ_JAJEQG010000033.1 GCF_020687245.1 Faecalibacterium longum CLA-AA-H243
GTGTGTTTTCAAAATAAAAACGCAAAGAGAGAGGAGAAAGTAATCATGAGAGATTTTAAGGATTTGAAAATTGCTGTGGCCGGAACTGGATATGTTGGTCTCTCCCTTAGCGTGCTGTTAGCACAGCATAACCAAGTGATGGCTGTTGACATTGTGCAAGCGAAAGTGGATATGATTAACAATCATAAATCTCCAATTCAAGATGATTATATTGAGAAATATCTTGCAGAGAAAGAACTGAACTTGACCGCAACGCTGGACGCAAAGGCTGCATACTCGGATGCGGACTTTGTTGTAATAGCTGCTCCCACGAATGTCTACTCAACAAACCGTATTGACGTAGCATAGTCGAAAAGAACCTGTTTTGCACACTATATAGGGTGCTGAAATTGGTTGTATTTCATAACTATTTGAACTGTAAATGCAAGATATTTATACAAAACGCTGAACTTTTGGCCCCTGTGGCACAAAATTGGCACAATTTTTTCAGAAGAATCATAGAAATGGCGGAAAACAGGAGAAAACAACAAAAATCCATGAGTTTATCATTAACGTCTGAAACTGCTGTTGAGTACACTATCTGACCCGCTAATGACACCTACATCATAACGGTTTGTTGAGTCATGAAAAATAGAGAAAAACAGATGATTTCTACTTCAAAAAACAGCTGTTGAGTAGAGCATGAATGGTGATGATAATTACATGTTTTGAGTGGTTAAAGTGAATGATTTGTTCATAACGAACAATGAATGGTAAGAATTGGACTGGGTGATATATATAGTTTTAACAAAAATCATGCACCGACAGGGTTCGATTCAACAATCCAACACTTAGAAAAAACGTCATTGCAGGGTATACGGGGTTCGACTGTATAAAACAGCACTTCGGCTATAGAGAAATAGAGACGAGTGTACTCAACGGATGTTTTATGAAGTAGAAAACAAGGGAAATATGATTGCTGGGGTAATTGGATACGACAGCATAAGAAAACACTTAGCCGTGTGAGCGGCAAGAGGAAAAAGAAATACCATCTGTGAAAAGCAGATGTGTACATAGATTTGCGGAAGAAAAATGGCGAGGAGTATTTGAGGGATGAGGAAGAATAAAATTAGAATACTGCATGTGGCGCAGGCCGCAGGTGGCGTGGATCGCTACATCCGAATGCTTCTCAAGTATTTGGACAAAGAAAAGTTCGAGAATATATTGGTTTGCTCACAGGATTTCCATGAAGAAGACTACAGAGGTTTGGCTGATTCTTTTGAACAAGTCGAGATGACGCGAGCCATTGGTGGCAATGACTTAAAGGCGATTAGAGAGGTTAGAGCACTGATAAAGAAATATAACCCGAATATCGTCTATGCTCATTCCAGCAAGGCGGGGGCTATTGCTCGTGTTGCGGATATAGGATTGAGAAATCACTGTGTATATAATCCGCATGGCTGGGCTTTTAATATGCGCTGCTCGGCAAAGAAAAAAGCGATATACACAATGATAGAAAAAATTGCAGCACCGTTCTGCGATAAGATTATTTGTATTTCTGATGCAGAGAAACAATCGGCATTAGACAAGAAGATTTGTAAAGAGGATAAGCTGCAAGTCATCTTTAACGGTGTAGACATCGAAGCCTATGAAAATGGAGTGCATGGTGCGGTTAGACGAAAAGACCTGAGTATACCGGAAGATGCGTTTGTTGTCGGCATGGTTGGGCGAATGAGTCCACAAAAGGCACCGGATGTCTTTATTAAGATGGCAAGGCAAGTGAAAGATAGAGTCTCTAATGCACATTTTATTATTGTTGGCAACGGAAACCAGGAAGCCGAGATTAGAAAATATGCAAAAGCCAACGGTATTTCGGATAGCCTACATATAACAGGCTGGGTTGATAATCCAATGAGTTATGTGGAGCTTTTTGATGTCGCATGTTTACTGAGTCGATGGGAAGGCTTCGGACTGGCATTGCCTGAGTATATGATGGCGGGCAAGCCGATTGTGGCAAGTCGGGTGGATGCCATTCCTAATATAATCCGAGATGGAGAAAATGGTCTGCTTGTTGGAGTGGATGACGCTACCGGAGCAAGTAAAGCTGTGTTGCGAATCTATCAGGATGATGGATTGAAGAATAGATTGGTGACGCAGGGCATGGAAGATGTGCATAGTAGGTTTAACGCTCGGAGAGTTTCAGAAGAACACGGGAAACTGTTTGAGAGATTATAAATGACGGAGGAATAGATGTTATGAAAGGCATTATTTTAGCAGGTGGATCGGGCACTCGTCTATATCTATTAACGAAAGTAACAAGCAAGCAACGCGAGTGCAGAGGGTTACACGCTGGAAGATGGCACTGCGCTGAACCTGAGCGATAAAGACCAGAATTGGCTGGGACGGAAGAATACTTTTAAATTTTAACGGAGAAGAAAATTAAAATGATTACACCTAAAGATATTGAAAATAAAACAATGAGTCCTGAAAAGAGAAAGTCTGCAAAAAATGACTATTTCGCTTTTTATGTTGGAAGGCCCTTGTCTTATATCTTGACCATTCCGTTTTTATATACAAATATTTCTCCAAATGCGGTTTCTTTGATTTCTATCATTCCAATTATTATTGGATTTGTACTTATGTGTATTGGAACCACAAAGACAATGCTGATTGCAGGATGGTTAATGTTTTTCCTGTGGAATCTTCTAGACGGAGTAGATGGAAACATTGCAAGATATAAAAAGCAATTTTCGAAGATGGGCAGTGTATATGATGCAATGAGCGGCTACATCGCTATGGTTTTATCCTTCTTTGGATGGGGTGTGGCAGCAGCACACAATCCTGGATTATTCCAAAGTATTGTTCAGTTACCGATGGACTTCTATATTATTCTCGGTGCATTATCTGGAATATTTGTAATATTTCCACGCTTCATAATGCATAAAGCAATTACTACACTGGGTGATCAAGGTTCTATGAAGACGGTAAAAGATAAATCAGAATATGGTTTCGTTAAACTGATTGCCCTGAATTTAACATCTATAGCAGGATTTGTTCAAGTATTGATGTTGATTGCGGTGCTTTTTTACATTATGGATTTGTTTACCATAGGCTATTTTGTTTTGAATTTTATGGTTATGGTAGTTTCTTTAAAAAGTATTTTTAATGTGAAGTAAAAAGGAGATTAAGCAGTATGGCAAACATTGCAATTATTATCGCAGGCGGTTCGGGACATCGTATGGGACAAGACATTCCCAAACAGTTCATTAATGTATATGATAAGCCGATTCTTATTTACACGTTAGAAAGTTTTCAGAAGCATCCTCAAATTGATGCTATTGAAGTAGTTTGCATTGACGGTTGGCATGACATTCTGTGGGCTTATGCAAAACAGTTTAATATTGATAAATTAAAATGGGTTGTTTCAGGCGGAAGCACGGGTCAGGAGTCTATTAGAAACGGTGTTTATAGCCTGGAGGGTAAGGCAAATCCGGATGATACGGTAATTATTCATGATGGTATTCGCCCTCTTGTTGAACCGTCTGTTCTTACAGATGTTATTAGTAAATGCAAGCAATATGGAAATGCTGTGACATCCATGCCGTACAATGAGCAGATTTTTGTCGTGGATAAGGAGAATGAAGCCACGACCACGCAGTATATTCCGCGTGAAACGCTACGTCGAGTTTCCACACCGCAAGCTTACAAATTTGATTTGCTGGATCGTAAATACCATGAAGCGTTTGAAAAAGAAATCGGTATTTATGGATCATCCTATACGAACACAATGATGGTTGAATTAGGAGAGCGCCTTTACTTTGCAGCCGGCTCCGATAAGAACATCAAATTGACGACCAAAGATGATCTTGAAATGTTCAAGGCTTACTTAAAGGCAGATAAAGACAGCTGGCTGAAATAAGGAGAGGACTATGATAGATAATTCAATTTACAGAGAAGACATTAAATATGTAGCTGGTTTGGATCTGCCGTGGGAAAAGCTGAGTAATAAAAGTATCTTAATTACCGGAGCTAGTGGCTTGATTGGCAGCTTTTTGATTGATGTTTTAATGGAAAAAAACCTGCATGGATTGAATTGCAAGGTATATGCATTGGGACGGAATCTTGAAAAGGCAAAGAATCGATTTGAGAGGTATTGGACATCACCTTTTTTTGAATTTGTGTCACATGATATTAATGAGCCATTGGAATTGGAGAAGGCTGATCAGGTAGATTTTGTGGTTCATCTCGCAAGTAATACGCATCCGGTGGCATATGCAACAGATCCGATTGGAACTGTGACTGCAAATATTATCGGAACAAATAATCTTCTGAAATTTGCGGTAAAACATCATGCAGAACGTTTTGCATTCGCATCCTCAAATGAAATTTACGGTGAAAACAGAGGAGATGTAGAATTCTTCGACGAGAAGTATTGTGGTTACATTGATTCGAATACATTGCGAGCTGGTTATCCAGAGAGTAAACGTTGTGGTGAAGCTCTATGTCAGGCATATAAAAAACAGGAAAACTTGGATGTCGTTATTCCTAGATTTACCCGCTCTTATGGTCCGACTATGTTAAAGACCGATACAAAAGCTATTTCACAGTTTATTAAAAAGGCAGTGGACGGCGATAACATTGTTTTGAAGAGTACTGGAACACAGTACTATTCCTACACCTATGTGGCAGATGCAGTGGCAGGATTTTTAACAGTTATTCTGAAAGGTGAAAGTGGTGAAGCCTACAACATTGCGGATGAAGCGTCTGATATTATGCTGAAAGATCTTGCAAAGATTATTGCTGATTTTGCGGGTAAAGAGGTCGTATTTGAATTGCCTGACGAAACCGAAAAAGCTGGATACAGTAAGGCAACAAAGGCTAGACTTGATGGTTCTAAACTGAAAAAACTTGGTTGGACAGCTAGATATGATATTAAACAAGGCCTGGAAAGAACTATGAAAATGCTGACTGAAATAAGCGAGTAAAAAATGTTTGATGTGAGGAACAGTAATGAATTTATTGTTTATACAGGGTGGCTCTAGGTGGAAATATGACTCAGAAGGAACACTTTATACAGACCCGAATTTTAATTCGCAGATTTGGAGCCGATATAAAGGATACTGTGACGAGTTAACTGTAGTATTGCGTAGAGAGGATCGAATTTACACAAAGGAAGAAGCGCGGATAAAATTTAATGAAATTGGTAACTCAATTGATCACTGTGTGGCACTCCCTGATATGTATAGACCTCTTTCAAATGCATTGTCGTGTCAAAAGAGAATGTTGGTAAAAAGAACCATTGAATCTGAAGTGAAAAAAGCAGACAAAGTGATTATTCGATCCTTGGGAAATATCTATACTAATACGGCGTTAAAATACGCACAAAAGTATCATAAGCCGTATTTGGTTGAGGTTACTGGTTTTGCATGGGAATCGTTGTGGTATCATAGCTTGCACGGAAAATTTGTTGCAGGATTCAAGGAAAAACAATATAAGAGATTAATAAAAAATGTAAAGTATGGTGTGTATGTGACAAATGAAGCCTTACAAAAAAGATATCCATGCAAAGGAGAAATGTTGGGATGCTCTGATGTTGAGCTTATGCCTTCAGACGATAAATTGCTTGAAAATCGTATTCTGAAAATACAAAAGCATACAGGCAGGATTGTGCTAGGGACAGCTGCTTTTTTGGATGTTGGCTGGAAGGGGCAGGAGTATGTTGTTCGTGCCATGGGAGAGTTAAAAAATAGAGGGTTAAATAATTTCAAGTATGAAATGATTGGAAATGGATCAGGAGATAAACTGAAAAAGTTAATCGCTGAATTGCATCTGGAAGATTGTGTTTCTATCTTGGGAGCGAAGCCGCACAGTGAAGTTTTTTCATGGCTTGATTCAATCGATATTTATGTGCAGCCTAGTTTTATGGAAGGTTTGTGCCGATCGATCGTTGAGGCAATGAGTAGAGCATGTCCGGTGATATGCACGAATGTTGGCGGAAATTACGAACTGGTTTCAAGTGATTGCCTGTTTGAAAAAGCGGATTATGTTAAACTTGCTGATATACTCGAAAAAATGGTGAAACCAGAAATGCAAATTGAAGAAGCAAAACGGAATTTTGAAAAATCAAAAGAATATAATAAAGAAGACTTAAATAAGAAGAGAGATGCTTTTTATCGACGCTTTATTGAGTCTGGAGTAGAGTGAGGATGCTATGATTTCATTAGTGATGACAACATATAATGGATTAAAGTATATTTCTGAACAGCTTGAGTCAATAAAAAATCAAACAGTGTTACCGGATGAGGTTTTAATCTACGATGACAGATCCACTGATGGAACATATGAGTATGTGCAGGAGTATATCCAAACAAACAAATTAGACAAATGGAATGTCGTAAGAAACAAAGAGAATAAAGGGTATTCTTTGAATTTTAGCGATGCAATGAAAGAATCGCATGGAGATATAGTCTTTCTCTGCGATCAAGATGATATATGGCATTTAGATAAAATTAAGGTGATGTCAGAAATAATGAATTCACACCCGGAAATTCAACTGCTAGCATCTAATGTTCACCCATTTTATGATGGGGAACATCCACAAAAAGTTAATTTTGAGAAATTTTATGGACAATTGGTAAAGATTAATCGTATTGGAAGTTGGATAAAACCAGCAAGACCTGGATGTTCAATGTGCTTTCGTAGATGTTTGCTAGAGAATTATGATGATGTGTGGTTTGAAAATTATGCACATGATTGCCTTTTATGGGGAAAAGCTGTTTTGTCTGAAACTGCATATATATATAATGAAGACACTATAGAATTTAGACGGCATGATAAGAACGCATCTAGTAGAGGTGGAGGAAGTCTAAAATATAGACTGGAAGGACTAAATACCGAAATTGATATAATTTCAAGGATGCTTCTTTTTTGCAAAAAAAATATACGAAATGAAAAACATATAAGCTTTTTAAGTGAGCAATTAGTGGTGTATAAAAAAAGAAAAAATATATTAGAAACCAAAAATGTAATTCGGGCTTTCCTTGCTTTCCCATATATAAAATATTATGGCCGGAGTAGATTTTGGATAACGGATATTTTCTATTGTTTAAAGAGATGAAATTTGACTGGAGGTATTTTATGATTAAAAAAACACAGATAAATGAAAGTTTGCTTCTGTATTGCATAATATATTTGTGTTCTTTTAATTTTTGGGATACAAAGTTTGGAATGTTTTTTAAATATTTTTTTTTCTGCGTAATACTTATTGGATTGATAGGCTACGGAAAGAGGTTATTAGTAAATAAGGGAAAAATACAGACAACTGCAAAAGACAGTGTGATTTTGTACATATTTTGTATTGGATTATTTTTGATTCAAGTAATAAATGTTGAAAATAGTAGCCAAAGAAATCTTGCTTTTTATCAGTATGTTTTTTTTATGATGATGATACCATCTATTCTGTATTTATTGGAATACTGTGAAATTAGGAAAATACTAAATCTATTCAAGACTATTGGAGTGGTTCTCTCTATATTTGCCATATACGAGGTGTTTTCTGGCTCATATATTATTCAAAATGAATATTTAGGAATAATGTATAATGGTTCGCGTGTGATAAGAGCAATGGTATTTTCAGGGTCATTCCTTACATTTGGAACAATAATGGCAATGATTTCAGTAGTTTCGTTTTATGATTTTTATACAAATACAAGCAAACTTAATCTAATTTGTTTGATTATAAATGTAGTTGGGTTGCTTATGTCTTCATCAAGAGGGCCATTAGTAGCGTTTGTCATAAGTGCAATAGTTATTTATGTTTATATTGGCGGAAGAGTGAATCTTTTAAAGGTTTTTAAAGTTATATTGATAATGTTTATCATAGGAATGTTGTTAGCAATTTTGGGAACTACCTTGAGTAGAAATAATTCGACTATTGCTTTTTATTTTAATAGACTACAATCCATTTTTGACTGGTCTGAGAATAGCGCATCTAATACGGGTAGAATAGATTGCTGGCTTTATTCCATAGAAAAATTTAAGGAGAAGACAAATTGGATATTCGGAATTGGACCGGCTGCAACAGGTGCTAGAGCAAAGGCAAATTGGGGAGGATTTGTCACAGAGAGTGGGTTACTTAAGAGATTTCTTGAATTAGGAGCTGTTGTAGCGGTTGTATACTACATGTTCTTTTTTAGTACAGTACATGCTGGATTGCGAAAAGCCCGTAAAGAAGGCAATCAATATATTGCTCTAGCTTTGGGCATTGTAATATGTATTCTTATTGAAGATACTATTTTACAGATTACAGAAGAGTTGAGTGTCACTTTCTTGCTTTGGATGTTTATATGCATGCTGTTAAGAAAAGAGAAACAAAATGACGAGAGGATATGAGGCAGAGTCAGATTCCTTATCCAATAGATAGTAAAGAAAAGACAGTTGACTATAGGGGAGGTAATATTGTGAATATACTTGTTATTCATTCACATAACGCAAATAGAGGAGATGAAGCTGCTGTTAAAGCAATGGTTGATGAACTCCTTATAAAATATCCGGGAGCCACGATTACGATTTCTAATAATGGATTCACACCATATCCTGGTATGCCGGAAAATGTAATCCAAATTGATCGCTTTCCGAAGCTTGAATCGAGAATGGCGCAATTGGAATTTTTCATTGTTCTGTTGTTTAAAGGAAAGTTTGCATTTACAAAAGAAGCAAGAAAATTTATTCGTGCATTAAAAGAAGCAGATGTTGTTTTACATGCACCAGGAGGTCCATCCATTGGCGATACATATTTTAAAGCGGAAAAATTGTATTTATGGCGTCTGAATTTGATCCGTCGAATGGGGATCCCATATATTTTTTATGCTCCATCAATGGGACCTTTTAATTGCACATCTAGAAATAAACTAAGAAAAGAAGTGATTTCTGGTGCGGAAAGAATTGTTTTACGAGATCCTATTTCGGTAAAATATGTTAAGGACTTTTTGCCGGGTGTTGAGGTTGAACAGGCGTTGGACTCAGCATTACAGCATGATATTGATATTGATAAAAACGAAAGAAAATACAATAACTATCCAGAACTCAAAAATTTTATTGAGAACCACGAAAAATGTATAGGCATCACAATAACGGATTTAAAGTGGCATCCAGTACATAAAAATGAAAAGATAATAGAACAGATTCCAACAGCATTCAAGGCATTTATAACTCAAAAAGTCAAAGAAGGATATGGCGTTGTTTTTATTCCACAGTTATATGGTAACTTGAATGATACAAAGGTCATGAATGATTACATGTTAGACTCTGATACATTTATGATTGATGCTTTTTCAGAAGAACGAGATACTTACTTTCAGCAATATGTTATTGGCAAGTTATACGCTGTAGTCGGTATGAGATATCATAGTAATATTTTTTCAGCAAAAATGGGAATCCCATTTGTATCAGTATCGTATGAGCAAAAAATGAAGGGATTTATGCAATCTATAGGTTTGAGTGAGTACTGTATTGATTTGAATGAGTTGTCAGAGAAAACATTATTTGCAAAGTTTGGGCAACTGGAAGCAAATCATGATGCTTATAAAAATAGGTTGAAAAATATTCATTCGGATATGAAGCAACAGGCGTATAAAACAACGGAAATTGTAGTTAATTTCTTGCAAGAAAAAGGAGTAACAAATGCCTGAATTAAAGAAAAAAATTAAATTCATCATTGATAGATTTTCGATGATATATGAATTTTGGTGTGATTACTGTAATTATAGGAGATGGAATTATAATAATCCTAAAGTTGTTACAAGAGCAGCACAGGAATCGAAAATGCTGCGTCAGACCCATATGATTGAAAAGGGTATGTCACTGTCAGAACCACGTAAAGGCTTCGGACAGCAAAAGATTGCAGTGCTTTTTGAAATGATGGATCAATACTTGAAAATGGGATACCCTTCCGATGGTATGCCATTTCAAGATGCAATTATTGTCTTGAATGCTTATGTTGACATGCAAAAAGGACTTGGCTATGAAAATGCTGCTATGGTGGAAAAACTGAAAACATATGATACATATCGGATTGATGGTCTTACAGCAGGCATCAAGTATGATACACGAGCAAATCTAATGAGTAATATAGACAAGCCTTTTCCAGAGTTTTTTTATAGTCGACATTCAATGCGGCAGTTTGAAAGTAAATCCATTAACATTGAAGATGTGGAAAAAGCTATTAAAATCGCGCAAAAAGCTCCAACTGCATGTAATCGCCAAGCTAGTAAAGTTTATTTGTATAAGGATAAGGCAACAAATGATGCTCTAGGAGAACTGATTGCAGGAAATACTGGTTTTCAGCAAGAGGTACCAAATTATCTTGTTGTTACGGCAGATGTCTCTGCGTTTTATGACACGTTTGAGAGAAATCAAGTATATGTTGAAGCCGGACTGTTTTCAATGGCTCTTGTTGAGGCATTACATTATTATGGAATTGGAAGTTGTATTCTCCAAAATGGCGAATACTATAAGAAAAATAAAAAATTCAAGGAAATTTGCAAAAACATTCCGGAGAACGAGCGTATTATTTTGTTTGTTGCAACTGGATATTATAAAAATGAATTTTCCTATGCAATGTCACTACGAAAGAATGTTGAGGATGTGTTTATTGTAAAATAAGAAGGAACATTTGTTAATATGGTAGATAGAAATAAAGAACTAGCTATAAATACAGTTATACTTGGAATTGGACAGCTAATTCCTAAATTTTTGGCAATTGTGTTGTTGCCGCTGTTAACATCATACTTAACAACAGAAGAATATGGAAATTACGATCTGATTTTAAGCATTGCGAGTTTATTGATTCCGGTTGTAACCATGCAAATACAGCAAGCAGTATTTCGTTACTTACTTGCATCGAAGAGCGCTGAAAATAAAACGCTTTATGTGACAGGGTCGCTGGTTTATATTGGCATATCGTCTGTAGTATGTTATCCGATTGTGTATTTGATTTTGAGACTATTCAAAATCGATTCATTATCGGCAGTTTTAATTTGTTTGCTTTTTTTAAGCGAAGCTCTTTATTCACTTTTGGGGCAAATCGTTCGTGGTGTAGGATACAATGCTAAATATTCTGTAAGTGTTGTGGTTTATTCAGCGGTCAATCTTGCTGCAACAGCCGTTATGCTGATTGGATTTCATTTGGGTCTTCAAGGGGTGATTATATCTCTAACAATAGGCTACTTGAGTTCAGATCTCTATATGGTATTCGTATCTGGTATGCTTGCCTATTTTAAACTGGACGAGTTTTCCAGAAAGGCGCTTAAGGAACTGCTTGATTTTTCAATGCCTATTGTTCCTAGTTCTATTGCATTATGGGTTGTAAACCTGTCAGATCGTTTGATTATCATTAACTTTATGGGCGCGGCGGCAAATGGAATCTATGCTGTTGCCAATAAAATACCTTCGTTATATAGTACTGCGTACGGTATTTTTAATTTGGCGTGGACAGAAACCGCTTCAAAAGTTTCTGATGATGGGGATCCCGCTGAATATTACACAAAACTCTTTTCTGGTTTATTTAAGTTTTTGATTGGAGTTATGTTAGCTTTGATAGCAGTGACCCCTATTATTTTTAAAGTGCTGGTTAAAGGCGATTATGGAACTGCTTTTTTTCAGGTGCCAATATTGTACTTTGGAATATTCTTTAATAGTCTTGTTAATTTTTACAGTGGAATCTATATTGCATTAAAAAGAACAAAACAGGTAGGATATTCATCGGTTGCCGGTGCTGCAATCAATGCATTAATTAATATTTTTCTTATTGGGAAAATTGGGCTGTATGCTGCATCCATTTCAACTGCGGTATCTTTTTTGGTGATTGCGGTTTATAGAGCAGTTGATCTTAATAAGGTTATTGAAATCAAATATAATAAAAGAGAAATTGTAATTGGAATGAGTTGTTTTCTTGTAGCTGCAGTTTGTTTGAATCAGTCTAATATGCTAACAATAGCGACTTGTTTTCTTTTTGCCATTGTTTATAATATTACTCAAAATATTCAAATTATTAAAAAAATTGTGCGTAAATTTTTAAAGAAGTGACTACTGAGAAAAATGGATTGCGAAATTTGTAATGTGAAATATAAACTGTTGACATAAAGTGAAAGAGGAATAAAATCTTGAGAGCAGAGCAGAGCAGAGCAGAGCAGAGCAGAGCAGAGCAGAGCAGAGCAGAGCGTTTATCATGGCTTGATGTATTAAAAGGAATAGGTATTATCCTTGTTGTAATAGGACATGTCTATTCCAATCGCACAGTCTTTAATTGGCTATACTCATTCCATATGCCACTTTTCTTTTTGGCAGCAGGTTG
This sequence comes from Faecalibacterium longum CLA-AA-H243, assembly GCF_020687245.1. Lineage (GTDB taxonomy): Bacteria > Bacillota > Clostridia > Oscillospirales > Ruminococcaceae > Faecalibacterium > Faecalibacterium longum. The sequence continues at coordinate 12,332 of NZ_JAJEQG010000033.1, forward strand.
GGTGTATAAAGAAAAATCAGTTTTAACAGATATAAAGAGGAGAATCCAGACCATAGTTGTTCCGTATTTCTCGTTCGGTTTGCTGGTACTTTTATATTGGCAAGTGATAGAGAGAAGATTCCGGAATTCGGATATGAGCTTCATGGATTCTCTCCTAGGACTATTTTCTGGTTGCTATGACAATTTGGACTTCAACGTTCATCTGTGGTTTTTGCCGTGTTTCTTTGTGACGGTAGCTCTTTTCAATATACTGGTCAATCTGGGCGGCAAGAAAATAGCTTATATTGTTTCTGCGCTGATGAGTCTTATCTATGTTGTTCTTCCGATGCCGGAGCTGTTTTGGGGACTCAATCGCGTGTTCAAGTACATAGGTTTTTATGCGCTGGGCGTGGCATTAGCAGGACAAATTAAAGCTGGGCAAGTGGCAGAACGGAAGATTACATCAGGCGGAATAGCAATTATTCTGATTGTACTGAACTTCATTCTGGCTTTTTATGGCTTGACCAGGGGGCTAATGTGGTTTGTAACTGCTATGATTGGAGTGGTAGGCGTAGGTTTGATGGCAATGCTAATCAACCAAAACCGTCTCCTGCAATACCTCGGACGGATTTCGTTGATGGTTCTCTGCATTCATGGTCCTGTGTATCGAATTGTAGTAAAAATAGTATCCATTCCTTTGCACATGAGCACAGATGCCGTACGAGAGAATCTTCTATTAGCGTTAATCGTTGTGGCTATAACACTTGCTATCTGCAGTATAGCTTATGAGGTGATTATAAGAATCGCACCATGGATGGTTGGAAAAAGACACAACAAAGCCAAAAAGATGTCTATATGTGGATGACTTTCTAGGATTGTGATATGACCATCGGTGAAATAAGTCGAATCATTAAAAGTGTAAGAAAGGAATTGCTATAATGGCGGGAACAACGATAGTAGATACACTGGATGTTGATGAACAAATAGAAGAGGCGAAAGCGTCATTAGATAGAATAAATGCCTGGATAAATAGCTGTGATTCAAAAGCAGGCATAGTGCTTGCGTTGGTAGGAGTTCTGCTGACAATTATTTTTACAAATGACGGAATGGCAGAAATGTATAATGTGTTGCAAAATATTATGCCGCCTGCAAATTTCTGTACGATCTTATATATTGGATTTCTTGGGATAGCAACATTTATGTTGTGCGATGGAATTGCACGACTGATTTTTACATTAGTTGCAAGAATCAATTCCAATGTTTACAATGAACCTGATTTGATAACAGATTCGGTACTATTCTTTGGAAAAATAAGTGATAAGGCTTCTTATCAGGTTTTCCAAAATGATGTATTGAACATGACAAAAGAAGAGTATCTGAATGATCTTCTTTCTCAAATTTACATAAATTCAAAAATTGCAAATGAAAAGCACGTGAACTACAATAAAGGAATTAAGTGGACGATAATTGGCTTCATTGCACTTGTAGTGATGTTTCTAATTGGAATCTATTTGTACTAAGGGTAGAAAGTAATGGCAGATTATGATTATAAAGCGGGCAAACAACGTTTAGAAGAAATTTTGGACAACGATATGGAAGTTGTGGAACAAGACAAACTTCCAAATGATGATGATTTTACGTTTACAAATGGTTATTATAGTTGGGTAAGTGCTATTTTTGTGGATATGCGTGATTCGACGGAATTATGCGCGGATGAAGATAAGGAGAAATTAGCTAAGGTTTTCCGAAGCTTTTCCTCGGAAATTATTGAGATTTTGAGAGATGATGATAATCTTCGAGAAATTGGCATGCGAGGGGATTGTGTATATGCAGTGTATACTAATCCAAAGCAGGCGGATGTATATGAAACTGCAAATAAGTGTTTTTATGTAAATACTTTCATGAAAATGCTTAATCAGCTATTTAGAGAACATAATTTGCCTGAGATAAAAGTTGGGATTGGAATGTCAACGGCTCAAGAATTAGTAGTTAAGGCGGGACGCAAAGGTGTTGGAATTAATAGTAAGATATGGATTGGTAAGGCTGTGTCAAGAGCGTGTCATTATGCGGACCACGGAAATAAAGATGGGAATCCAGCTATTGTTATGGGTACCTGTAGTTATAACAATATGATTGATAAATTGGTAAAAAATAATCCTGATAGAAAACCAAAAGAATGGTTTACATACCATAAGGATGAAGGAGAGGGCGATTATTACACGGCTGATATTATTAAGATAGATTTCGATAATTGGATAAAGGCTGGAATGAAAATTGATTGAAGTAAATAATATTACCATATCTCTTAAACTACGTTATCTCAAGCAACAATATGGTTGCAACAAATTTTAGATATCCGTTTGCGTCAATACCAAGTGCTATTCTGATTTTCGTTTGCGCTTATTTTGTTGATGTTGTAATCAAAAAGATACCTCTGATTGGAAAGTGGATTGTTTAATTAAAAAAGAAAAGAGAAAGAGATGAAAACAACATTACTTATCATGGCAGCCGATTTGAAACAGGAATTAAACAGTTGGAGCTGGTCGATGATGCAAACCATATCATCATGGACTACTCAATCCATGATGCGATTGAAGCTGGTTTCAATCATGTGGTATTTATTATCCGTAATGATATTGAGAAGGAGTTCAAAGAGGCCATCGGTAATCGCATTGCTGCTATTTGCTCTTCTCATAATGTAACTGTGGACTACGCTTTTCAGGATATCAACGATATTCCGGGAGAACTTCCGGAAGGCCGTACAAAACCGTGGGGAACCGGTCAGGCTGTGCTCGCAGCGAAGAAAGTAATCAAAATCCCATTCATTGTGATCAATGCAGATGATTACTATGGCAAGGAAGGCTTTAAGGCTGTCCATGAGTATTTGGTAAATGGTGGCAAGTCCTGCATGGCTGGTTTCGTTCTGAAGAACACTCTGTCAGATAACGGCGGCGTGACTCGCGGTATTTGCAAGATGGATGAGAATGGAAACTTGACTGAGGTTGTGGAGACTAAGAACATCGTAAAGACCGCAGCTGGAGCAGAGGCAGATGGTGTGGTTGTTGATGTGAATTCTCTGGTATCCATGAATATGTGGGGCTTGACTCCTGATTTCCTAGACGTGCTGGAGGAGGGATTCAAAGAGTTCTTCGAGAAAGAAGTACCGGGTAATCCTCAGAAAGCCGAGTATCTGATCCCTATCTTCATTGGAGAATTACTGGAGCAGGGCAAGATGTCTGTGAAGGTTTTGAAAACCAACGACACCTAGTACGGAATGACCTACCATGAGGATGTCGCAGCAGTAAAGGACAGTTTCAAGAAAATGCTAGAAAAAGGCGTGTACAAGGCTGATTTATTTGTAGACTTGTGATATACTGGAGCCACGGGAGACCGTGGCTTTCGGTATATAAAAAACAGAGTATTATACAAAGGGGGAGAAGATATATGAAGAAAAAATTGCAAGTATTCGTATCTTCCACCTGGACAGATATGATTTTAGAAAGGCAAGCTGCAGTAGAGGCAATATTAGAAGCAGGTCATATCCCAGCTGGAATGGAATTATTTTCTGCTGACAATAAGAAACAGTTTGAAGTAATAAAAAAATGGATACGTGACAGCGATGTTTTTATATTAATCTTGGGTGGTCGATATGGAAGCAGGGAGAACGGAATCGGGAAAAGTTATATACAAAGAGAATATGAGTACGCTAAGCGGATAGGAAAAAAACCAATTGCCATAATACTTAGTGATAAGGGAATTGCAAATAAAATTGCAAAGGGTGACTACGAAATCAGTGATGCCGAATATTTACAAAACGATTATAAAATATTTAAGAGCAGCATAAAAAACAATAAAATGTGCAGCTTTTTCGATGATCTTTCTTCATTGAAAAACTGTGTGATGAATGCTTTGAGAAATTGTGAAGAAAACTCTAACTTATTAGGTTGGGTAAGAGCTTCGGATGCAATTGGCGATTTTACTTATCCATATGTATTAGAGAACCAAGAGTTTTGTATGGAATATATCAGCACTACGGTTATAAAATATACAAAAAAATTGTATATTCGAATGCTTGCAGATGGAATTCAGTACTATACGGATCGCTATTCGTGGAACGCAGGTGGAACAATCACAAAATCTCTAAAAAATAAAAATCAGCTTATCGTAGATGAATTTTCTGACGGTGCATTTCAGGCTTATACAGTAAGGCTTGAGGAAGCATCTCAAAAAGGAAAAATATATATAATAGATGCAGAATTTTTTATTGATGGTTGTAATTATGTGGAGCATCAGTATTTAGGATTAACAAATTCTTTTCCAGTGAGAAACTTAACACTTTGTGTTCGGGTGGCGAACAATCTCAAATTATTAGAGTGCAAATATAATATGTATGGACATTCTGTTGATAGGGTTCCGAAAATTTCAAAGGTTATAAAGCCAAAATCAGGAATAATTGAGCATACATTCAAAAACTTAGTAATAGGTGAAAGATATAATTTGGAATGGAGAGTTGTTAAGAAGTGATTTAAATGTCCATGAATGATATTGGGAGCATAGCTCCCTACGTTGCTCGTAATAATAATCACACACCTCTCCGTGGTGAGTAGCAGGCAACGGTCTATTATAATCGGCGAAGATGTGAAAAGGTTGGATATGTGTAAATGATGAATATACGGAGGAAGTTTTGGGATATAAAAATGAAAATATTTTCACTGCTAAATAAAGACGCAAAAATTCTTTATGACACAATGAAGGAACTTCAAATTCCAGAGAATCAGCTGTATTTGCATGACGATGAAAGTTGTCCGTGTGGATCAGGAAAATCATACAAGGATTGTTGTAAAGGAAAAAGCGATGATGGCCCGGTGAATTCAAAGAAACCGGTTGAAGTTCTATTGATGGAAGAAATGAGAAAAGGATTTAAACAGGATAAGGTGTGCTTACATCCGGATCAGGCGAAATGCAAGGGAAAAATCAAAGAAGCACATGCTTTACAAAATCATAAGATTATTTCATTGCTTGCAAGTGCAGATAATCATGTGATAATGCAAGATCCAGCTAAGCAACCTATAGTGATTAAAGAAGATCCTGTAAATCCAATACTGATTGTTCCGTTTACAAGAGTAAGTGGTAATAAAGCAACTACGCAAAGTTGCTTTTGCGATGTGCATGACACACAAGCGTTTAAGGTAATTGAAGCTGGATCACCTGACTTTGACGCAAATAATGATGAAATGAAGTTTGTGTATGCATATAAAGCTTTTGTTTTTGAATATGCAAAACAGAGACACTTGATGTGGCTATTTAGAAGAATGTTTTCAAAACGGCCGGGTGTATTCTCTTTGCCAGAGCAAGTGAAAGAGTATCGAATCCAATGCCTACGAATGGAAGAATTTGAAACGGTTAAGAAAAAGTTTGATACAGAAATTTTAGCTGGAACACATGACGGTATAAGTACGGTTGTGGTTACAATTCCGTATAAGTTGGGATTTGCGAATTATGCATATATAGCCCCGGATTATGATATAGATGGAAATAGAATAAAAAGTATTGATAATAAGGGAAAAATGCATAGATTGGCAATAACGGTATTGCCGGAAGTGAATCAGTCGTATATTTTAATGAGTTGCTTAGATAGCGAAGAAGAATTTTACCGTTCATTTTTCCAATCAATAAAAACAGCTAACCTAGAAAAAATACTTTTCTATTTTAATTTGATGCTTCCGCTTTTTTCCGAGAATGTTATATTAAGTGAAGCTCTGTGGAATGCGTTAGATGAGAAAGGTCAATTTGGATTAACACATATGGCAAATTTGACGGGTGATGATCAGCTTAAACTTAGTCAGACACTAGGAATGGCACTTAGAAATGCTGCCCACAAAAAGAACTTTGATTATTCTAAACGAATGGGATTTGACCTTTTTCAGCAGGTGTAAATGACTATATTGCCCTCACCCCAACACAGTGCTATACTTGAACAACTATAAAAGGAAAGAGGTTATCACGATGCCCAGAACCAAAGGTAGCAAGAACAAACCGAAGGTAGCCAATGACTACGCAACTCAGATTGCGGAGAAGCAGGAAACTATTGCATCTCTGAATACTGAGATCGCATCCATCCAGAAAGCGATTGAGGAGCAGAAGAATACACTGAAAGAGAAGAAGACTGCTCTGAAGAAGGCCGAAAAAGAAGCGGCATCCCTAGAAGCGAAGAAGGCAAAGGCAGATGCTAAGGCTGCAGAAGAAGCAAAGAAAGCAGAAGCCGAGAGTGTGGTTAAGAAATTATTAGCCAGCGGGATGAGCGCGGATGAGATTCTGGAAAAGCTGAAATAAACAAGAACCCAAGAAAAAATAAAATCCGTGTGGACAAACTGAACTCCAGGAGTTCACACGGTAATTTTTGAAGGTTGATGTATAGTTTATAACGGAAATAAAAGAAGAACAAAATTTGAAGAAATGGAGCGTGAGAAAAATGAATTTATCAAAAATACATCATATTGCCATCATCGTGTCTGACTACGAAGCCGCAAAGGATTTCTATGTGAATAAGTTGGGATTCTCTGTCATCAGAGAAAACTACCGATCAGAGCGTAAAGATTGGAAGCTGGATCTGCGTGTCAATGAATACACAGAGCTGGAGATTTTCGCTGAAGAAAATCCTCCAAAGCGTGTGAATCGTCCAGAAGCCTGTGGTCTACGGCACCTTGCTTTTTGTGTAGAGAGCGTGGAGCAGACAGTGAGAGAGTTGAGAGAATTAGGTATAGAATGTGAGCCGATCCGGGTTGACGATTACACCGGCAAGAAGATGACTTTCTTCCACGACCCGGACGGATTGCCGCTGGAACTGCATGAATAATCATGGGAGAGAAAAGAGCGTATAAAGCCAGAAAGCCCGGTGGAGGCCGGAAGAAGCTGAAGCCGGAGTATGATGCCGGGAAGAATCTAAAAGAGCAGATGGATGCGGCTGTGGTGCTTTATGAGGAGGAATGCTCCCTCCAAGACATCGCTGATGCTCTGAATCTGAATCCTATCAAGGTACGGAAGCTGCTCATCACGGCTGGCGTGTATGAATCAGAAGTGGCGGAGAAGGTACAGGATACTTTTGAGGAGTATCGAGAAACACAGGACTACAAAACCGCCATCCTGTCAACTGCAAACACTCTTCAACTTTCCAAAGCCTCTGTTACTTCGTACCTGCCTTATAAAAAAGGCGTGTACTTCCCAGGCACAGCAGATAAAGAGAAAATCAGTGTTGGTGCAGAACGGCAGCGGAGATACAGAGCGATGAAGCGGTGGAGGGCTGATCCGAGAAAAACACAGTTGCCGGTAAAGCGGCAAAGGCCAAAGAAAAGGAACTGGAAGAGTGGCTGCGTGGGTTAGATGGAATGGATAGGCTCGTAGATGACTATGTCGGCGATAAGATTCCTCTCTGGGAGAAGATCATGGACCGGCAGGGGACGGTGTGCTGTGCATGGGAGAAGACTGCTTTTGAGGAAGGCCTGAAAGTTGGAATTCGACTCATGATGGAAGTATATGGTATGTAACATATAGTTTGTGATGGAAATAAAATGAACTCCTGGAGTTCAAAAAAGCCCTCGCTTGTTACGGCGAGGGTGTGTGCTATTCTTCAGTTTCTTTCTTTTTCTTTGGTGCAATCATCTTATGGCCGGAGTAGATTGCCATACCCATGCAGCCTAACGCACCGTAGGCAAAATACTTGTGTGCCTTCATCAGTTTCTTACAGCCTGTGTAGAAGCATCCTGCCATGCAGGCAAGTGCGCCGAGTGACCAATATTTATGTGCTTTCATTTTGTGTCCTCCTCATTATCCGTGGTTATTATCCGCCCCATCTCATCGAGGGAATCCGAACTACCAGCTTTTCTTAATAGCCTAACAATTATAGCCAGACCTCTATTCTTGAGAGTGAAGGTGTGGTTGTAAGACCTGTTGACCTCGCTGGCAATTTGGTTTAGTGTTTTATTCTCTTTATAATAGAAGCTAATGATTTTTGTGATCAGAGTCTTTGTGGATGTGGAAGGCGATGCTAGTATTAAGGAAATCAGATAATCTGCATATTCAGTGCTCAATTGTGCTTGTTTAGGGAGAATATCTTTTTCAGCAAATTTCGTTAAGTCTTTAAAGAAAGACTCAGGGTAGTTTCTATGGGTCATTTTGAAATCTTCGCATCCTCTGCCTGTATTCTGAGCAGCTCATCTATTTCGTCATTACTCGCCAAGTGAACCGCCGGCTTCCCCTTATAGGTTTGTGCCCCACAGTCAAGGCAACGGTCAGGCAGTGCATTTGCAGAGAAGCAGTAGCGGCAGGTGTCGCAGTAAAAGTAGCTCATGAGGTAGTTACCTCCGTCAAAGTAAGTATATCACCAAACGGGATGATGGTCGATAGGTCTTTGCCGAGAGAAGTCTTTGTACCGGTCGAGATTCGCAGTTCACTGGCAATTGAGTCGATGACCTCAACTGTACCGGAAATATCCTCGTAGTAGCCGCCGATAAAGTACCGGACAGAAACTGGCTGGCCTTTCCTGAGACGACAGAGTGTGTCGGACAGCTTGGCCTTTTCTTCTTCCGACAGTTCGATACGCTGGACTTTCAGGTGGTCTTTGCCCTCAGAAGCAATCTCATCTTCGTAACCTCGTAAGGCAGCGAAAGGAGAGAAAATCTTGGCTCGGTTCTGGATGGTCATTCGTGGTTTGATGGGTGCCGGCCGGGAGAGGGGAAGCAGGTCGGCATATTTACTTTGGACAACTCTGCCTTCCGGTGTATTCTTGTAGTTTGTCATAGTCTATTCCACCCTTATGTGGCAACTCAACAAAGTCTTCTAGTATTTGACCGTTTTCTAAATAGCAATCAGCTTGTTCGGAAAGTAGAACTTGAAACGATGAAACAGGGTTAAAGAATAAAATGATATGTGCAACAAGTTGATTATGCAACGTAGACGTTATTGAAATCCAATGTGCGCCAATAAGTGGCGTTCGACTTAATCCTTGCATTAAGTAGTCGGGAACATAACTAGCTTCGGGTGGCCTTTCACAAGTGTCCTGCATTTTACCGGAAATAGCGCAATTAAGTCGATTGCGAATTTTCAATGCGGTTGGATCGTCCCAATAGGCGTCACCGAATTTTAATAGAGCGTATTCATATCCGATTTTTAGAGCTTCCAAGAGAAAACGATTGATATCTAGCGTAATATCGTAACGAATCTCTGGTTGAAGTTCCTGAAAGAGTGACTCATCTATCTTGGAAATATAGTTCTGAATTTGTTCCGGTGTAGCATGAAGCCTTTTTAGTTTCTTAGAGGCCATAGTGCGAGCTTCCTCGACCGAGTTGGCGTGAATAGTTATTTTATTGCCGTCTTGTATAATGGAAGGAACTACAGACGGCACAAAATTCTCATCCACCCGAATTCGCTGCCCGTCTTCAGTCACACCCTCCTGAAAAGCATTTGGAATAACGCCATTTTGACTACGCAGCTGGAAAAATTGCCGCGAGGACTTTATAAAATGATGATTGACAAAGTAATTATCAACATAGGTTCCGAGATTGCTGTTGCACTGTTTACAGACATTCCTTAGAATTAAAGTGGAATTTCCAAGACATTCTGGAATGATGTGTTCAACCGTCCATTGGTTTCTGCCATCGAATTCGTTATCAGTTCGACCACAGAAAATACAACGTCTCATTCGAAATCCTCCTTACTCTGCCTTGTGTCCACCAATAGTCTTGTTTCTTTCCCTCATTGTTGCACCATCCAGATAGTTCGTGCCTTTCAGTACGGCGTTCTTGCCGAACTTCTTCTTGATGCCCAGCATCACATCCTGTAATTTCTTCTCTTTTTCCAGCTTGCTTGTGTCCGTGAATAAATCAACTTGGAAGATACCTTCGTCTTTGACCACACGGTTGGCTGCGATGGTAATCCGTCGCACGGTCAGAGTCTTATCGGTTATCTGGTCGAACAGAGTAGCCGCAGCCTTGATGAGCTGACTGCCGAGGTTGGTCGGATTGTCCAGTCTTACACTACCGTGAGCGCCTTTCGGAACGGTGCGGCCGTAGTGGTCGATGTGTACTGGGCCGTGGTAGGTTCCGTTATCACAGTTCTCTCGGTCATAGCCGACATCTAGTGTGAGAGAGTCTGTGACAAGACCTTTATCCGTGAGTTGGAGGACAAGACTATCCGCCATTTCCTGTACGATGATCCGTGCCTTACTATATTCATATGGGCAGGAGAGCACCTGACCCTCACTGATGCTATTCGTGCTAGGCTTGTATGCTTTGATCTCTTTCATGCCGCAGAGCTCCAGACCCCAAGCGTGGTCGATAAGGAGTTCAGTATCGACACCGAACTCCTTATATAAGATGTCCTGGTAGTTCAGGCTGTATCGTGCAAGTTCACCCATCGTGCGGATTCCGTGTTTCTCCAGCTTCTTTGCTGTTCCGGGACCGGTCATCCAGAAGTCGGTGAGTGGTTTGTGATCCCAGAGCAAGTAGCGGAAAGAATCTTCATCCAGTTCAGCAATACGCACACCATCTGCATCGGGAGCGGCGTGCTTGGCAGTGATATCCATCGCCAGCTTTGCTAGATACAAGTTGGTGCCAATCCCGCCAGTGGCTGTGATTCCGGTCGTATACAGCACTTCCCGGATCATCGTTTTTACAAGGTCGTGTGCTGACATGTGATAGTGGGACAGGTAAGATGTAAGATCGAAAAATCACTCATCAATAGAGTAAACCACAATATCTTCCGGGGCAATGTATTTTAGATAGATGCCGTAGATCTGGCGAGATACCTTTTCATAGTGCGCCATCCGAGGAGGCGCGATAAGATAATCGACTGCAATGGACGAGTCAGAGGAGAGAGTGGTGGAGTCATAGGAAGAAGATGCAAAGGTGGGGATGCCATCCTTATACACGGCTTTCCTTAATCGTACTGCCTCTCTCAACCGTTGTGCGTTGACCTCCTTGACCTTCTGCACGACCTCGAACAGCCGAGCGCGACCGGGGATGCCGTATGCTTTGAGGGAAGGGGACACAGCCAGACAGATGGTCTTCTCTGTACGGCTTGCATCAGCTACGACCAGATTCGTGGTGAGAGGGTCGAGGTGACGGGCGCAGCATTCCGCACTCGCGTAATAGCTTTTAAGATCTATGCAAGAAAATGAGCGGTGTTGCGACACTTTGCAAACCTCCCATCTGTGATTCTTGCAACGGTGTACAAAGGGAACATAATAAAAAACTTAATAATGGACTGCCAATCTTACACAAAGTACCGCCCAAACGAGACTACGGGCGGTATTTTTGTATCATGGCGGAGAAAGGAGGAACTTCCCACGGGGGCTTGACTGAAAAGTTGAGCCCCTTTTTTCATGCCAAAAAACAGGAGGTAAATGCTTATGGCAGATGATAAAACCACAAAAACGCCGGAACAGCCGGTAACGGATAGCGGGCCGGGCAAGGAAACGCCTCCCGCTCCCCCAAAAGAGCCGGAGAAGGTTTCCGTTTCCCCGGAGCCGGAAAAAAAGACGGAACCAGAAGTAAAGAACCCACAGGTTTCTGTCTATAACTTCGCTGAAATTATGAAGGAAAAGAAAGCCGAGGAACGGGCGGCAACTCCCAGCGGGGAAAAGCCTGACCCGACAAAAGCGGAGAAACCGGAAAAGCAGCCGGAGGCTCCGAAGAAAGCGGAGGAAAAACCCAAAGAGCCGGAACAGCCGAAGCGCCGGGGCCGTCCCCCGAAAGAAGATAAGGACAAGGCCGCAGCCCTGAAGCCCAAAGCTCCTGCACAGAAACCGGAAAAGGCGGTCAAAAAGGAACCGGAGAAAAAAACGGCTCCAACGGTACAGGCTGCTCCCGCTCCGAAGGAATCCGAAAAGCCGAAGGATGCACCACGCCGGGGCAAGGAGCAGATCGTCTATATCAAGCTGAACGAACTCCACGCCTTTAAGAACCATCCCTTTGAGGTCCGGGATGATGAAGAAATGCGAGCTATGGTGTCCAGCGTCAAGGACAAGGGCGTGACCCAGCCCGCTATCGTCCGTCCCCGTGAGGATGGCGGCTATGAGATCGTATCCGGCCACCGCCGCCAGAAAGCCAGCGAGCTTGCCGGATATGCGGATATGCCCTGTATCGTCCGAAACCTGACGGATGATGAAGCCATCACGCAGATGGTGGAGGACAATCTGAACCAGCGTGAAGAAATCCTCCCCAGTGAGCGGGCCAAAGCCTTGAAAATGCAGCTTGAATCCATCAAGCACCAGGGCTCCCGCACTTCGGGCCAGATTGACCCGAAGGACGCAGGCAAACGCTCCAACGAAATTGTGGCCGAGCGCAATAAGATGGCGGTCAAGCAGGTGCAGCGGTATATCCGTCTCAATGAGCTGGTTCCCGACCTGATGAAGCTGATGGATGAAAAAAAGCTGGGCTTTACTACGGCGGTGGAGCTTTCCTATATCGGCAAGAAGAACCAGAACTATATCGCCGTCGCCATTGACAGCCAGCAGTCCTCGCCTTCACAGGCGCAGGCAAAGCGTATGCGTGAGTTGGACGAAAAGAAACTGCTCAACGGGGATGTGATCGACGGCATTATGATGGAGGACAAAAAGGAGGTAGACAAAGTGATTTTGACAGGTGCGGAACTGAGCAAGTATTTCGGCAAGGAAACTACGCCGAGGGAAATGAAGGATCAGATCATCAAGCTGCTGGACGACTGGAAGGGTCAGCAGAAGGAACACGAAAAGCCGGAGAAGAAAACCGAACAGGAAAAGTAAGCTAAAACTTCGGGTCAGCATGGCCCGAGGATTGGGGGGGGGGGGGGGGGG
>NZ_JAJEQG010000034.1 GCF_020687245.1 Faecalibacterium longum CLA-AA-H243
ATGGAGAGGGCTATGTAATGCGACACGCCGCATTCGCACCAACGGTGCGAAGCTAGAGCAGGGTTTGGGGAAGGCACGCCCCAACAAGGATGACTGAGTGGACAGCAATTTTTCAAGCATTGAAAATTTGTGGCCACAGGTCGATACTTGCTTTCGCCCTTTCCGTGCAACACTGAAAATTTCAGAAGTCGAACCGCAATGCACGTTGAAAATTTTGCAGAGCAAAACGTGTGAAAAGGCAAAGCCCCTGCTCGTGGTCACCGTTCACGCCGAACGCAGTTCCTACCCCTGTTTTGCAGCGGCGTTGTCCGGCTCGCCCACAGAAAGTGTGAGGTCATGGCGCAGTATCTCGTTCAGACGGCTTATGTAAGATTCAAGGTTCAGTATGAAGAAAGCCGGGCGCAGTGCGGACACTACAACCTGCTTCTTTCAAGCACAAGAATAACACTTTGCAGTTGTGCAGTCAACAACCAAAAACAAATTTTGGAAGATTGAACAACTACATAAGATTTTATTTGTGAAAAAGAAAAATACCGCCCACGCAGCGCAGCGATGATTTTGTCGGGTGAATCGGCGGCAAAATAGATCGGATGTGTTGCGGGGCGGTAAAAATCTTCATGGGGAATAAATCCTCGCCGCTCTGTACTTTTCTACAAAATTGGTGGGATTTGCGATAAAGGGTATCATGGATTGCGGAGCGCGTCAAGATGGTTTTGCAAATTTTATTGCAGTAAAGCGGTGATAGTAGGACTTATATTTAACACACGGCAAGAAACAATTTCCGTTTCGCACATTGTAATGTTCGCAGAAAAAACTTATAATGCTTTTGAACCTGTAGGACACATAAAACGCAGAAAAGAGAGGGAATCATGAGAAAACTGTTCCTTTTGGAAGATGACCTGAGCCTGATCAGTGGGCTGACCTTTGCATTCAAGAAACAGGGCTTTGCACTGGATACAGCCCGGACACTGGCAGAAGCCGAGGTGCTGTGGTCAGACAGAAAATATGACCTGCTGGTGCTGGATGTTTCCCTGCCGGATGGCTCTGGCTTCGATTTCTGCCAGAAGGTGCGGCGCACATCCAACGTGCCGATTCTGTTTCTGACCGCTTCGGATGAGGAAATGAATATCATCATGGGACTGGAACTGGGCGGGGATGATTACCTGACCAAGCCGTTCAAGCTGGGTGTCCTGTTGTCGCGGGTCAATGCACTGCTTCGCCGTGCAAATGCGTCCAGCACAAGAGACACAGTGCTGGAATCCAATGGCATCACCGTCCGATTGTTGCAGGGACAGGCATACAAAAACGGAATCTTGCTGGAACTGACCGGCGCAGAGTACAAGCTGCTCTGCTTCTTTATGCAGCATCCGAATGCCGTGCTATCCAAGGAACAAATTCTGGATGCACTGTGGGACTGCGATGGGGATTACATTGACAGCAGTGCCTTAACAGTGTATATCCGGCGGCTGCGGATGAAGATTGAGGACGACCCCGGCAAACCGCAGATGCTGCTGACTGTCCGCGGCATGGGCTATAAATGGAATGGGTAAAGGTGCCGTATGAAAGTATTCGCAAACCGGGAAATCCGGATTTTGTTCCGGACAGTGCTGGCGGTCTGGGCGGTGGCATTGGCTCTCACGCAGGGCATCGTATGGCATACGACGCACGCATTCTCTTTCGCATTACTGTTGGTTTTTCTGCTTCTGGGCGGCTGTCTCTGGGGCGTGCTTCTTCGCTATTTCCAAAGGCAGAGCGCGCTTCTGGAACAGGCAGTTCAGCAAATCCAAAGCTGTCTGGATGGCAACCCGGATGCACGACTGGACTGCGACCGGGAGGGAGAACTTTACCGTTTGTTTCACTCCGTTAATGCATTGGCGGCAGTTCTGAGCGCACACGCAGACAACGAGCAGCGGGAGAAGCGTTTTTTGAAAAATACCATTGCAGATATTTCGCACCAGCTCAAAACACCGCTGGCGGCGTTGAATATCTACAACGGTCTGCTTCAGGACGAAGCTGTTTCGCCGTCGGAGGTCAAAGAGTTTGCAGACCTGTCCGAACAGGAGTTGGACCGCATCGAAACGCTGGTGCAGAATCTGCTCAAAATCACCCGGCTGGATGCCGGTTCGGTCGTCTTGGAGAAGAAAAACGAAAATGTTGCTGAAATGGTGCAGGACATCGCGCGGCAGTATAACTATCGTGCCAAGCAGGAACAGAAAAAGCTTGTTCTGTCCGGCTCAGAGGCGGTTACACTTTGGTGCGACCGTGACTGGATGCAGGAAGCTGTGGACAATCTTGTAAAGAATGCCCTTGACCACACAAAGAGCGGAGATACGATTCAGGTAGAGTGGAATGCACTGCCGTCCATGGTTCAGATCAAAGTGCGCGACAACGGCAGCGGCATCCACCCGGAAGATTTGTACCATATCTTCAAACGGTTTTATCGCAGCCGCTTTTCACAGGATACACAGGGCATCGGGCTGGGTCTGCCGCTGGCAAAAGCCGTTGTGGAAGCCCATCACGGCACCATTGAAGTAGACAGCGAGCTGGGAAAGGGCACGACCTTTACTCTGAATTTTCCGATTCCTACAAAATTGTAGGCTGCGTGTAGGCTTGCAGTAAGGTTGACGTGTTATCCTTTTCTGCACAGACAGAGCTAATCCGTCTGAATCGAAGGAACCTGTAAAGTGAGGGATACACTATGGAACTATTAGAAGTCAACCATCTCTGCAAGACCTACGGCAGCGGAGAAACCGCTGTCCATGCGCTGAAAGATGTTAGCTTTTCAGTGCCGAAAGGCGAATATGTGGCGGTCGTTGGCGAATCCGGCTCCGGCAAAAGCACCCTGCTCAACCTGATTGGCGGACTGGATACGCCGACTTCCGGCAAGGTGCTGATTGATGGCAAGGATGTTTTTGCCATGAAAGACCGGGAGCTGACGATCTTCCGCCGCCGTAATATCGGTTTTATCTTTCAGGCATTCAACCTCATCCCGGAACTGACCGTAGAACAGAACATCCTGTTCCCGGTGCTGCTGGACTACCAAAAGCCGGACAGGGCATATCTGGAAGAACTGCTGACCGTGCTGAATCTGAAAGACCGTCGGAAGCATCTGCCAAGTCAGCTTTCCGGTGGGCAGCAGCAACGGGTAGCCATCGGTCGCGCCCTGATGACCCGCCCTTCCCTGATTTTGGCGGATGAGCCGACCGGCAATCTGGACACCCAGAACACCAGCGAGGTCATTGCCCTGCTAAAAGAAACCTCCCGGAAATACGAGCAGACCATCCTGATGATCACCCACAACCGCAGCATTGCGCAGACGGCAGACCGGGTGTTGCAGGTATCGGACGGCTGCCTGACCGATTTTGGGAGGTGCCGGGAATGAGCAGCACAGAAATGAAAAGCTATCTGAGCCTGATCCCGATTTCTGCCAAGGTACGCAGACGGCAGAACCGCATGACGATTTTGTGCATCGTCCTTGCGGTGTTTCTGGTCACGGCGGTGTTCAGTATGGCAGATATGGCGATTCGGATGGAAACCTCAAACCAGCTGAACAAAAACGGAAACTGGCATATCAGGGTAAAGGACATCTCCCCTGAAACAGCCGCAGAGCTTGCCGCACAGGAGGATGTTGCTGCATTTTCGGCGTACAGCGACATCAACGCTTCCCTTACGGAAAACTACTTTGCCGGAGATAAACGTGCCGCACTGGTAGGAGCAGATGATGCAATCCTTCAAATCTTTCCGGGAATGCAGTGTAGCACTGCCCCGGCGGATGGCGAAGTGCTCGTGACAGCAAACATCCGGGATTGGCTGGATGTCACGGTCGGTACAGCGATTCCGCTGACGCTCCCGGATGGACAGACCATTTCGCTTACT
The DNA here is from genome assembly GCF_020687245.1 of Faecalibacterium longum CLA-AA-H243. Lineage (GTDB taxonomy): Bacteria > Bacillota > Clostridia > Oscillospirales > Ruminococcaceae > Faecalibacterium > Faecalibacterium longum. Next base: position 3,877 of record NZ_JAJEQG010000034.1, read on the forward strand.
GTCGCAGGTTTCAATGAGGATACCTCCGATGCGAACCAGTATGATGCTGTTGTGCTGGTGATGAACCGCAGTACATTTTCTCAGATTGCCGCACAGGTAGAAGAATCCTTTGAAACACAGTATTTCATCCAGTTCAAGCCACGTACCAATTTGCGGCAGTCCATTGTGAACATCGAAAACAAGTACGGAATTTCAGAAGAAAAAATCTCCGAAAACACTTACCTGATGGCGTTGAACGCAAGCAGCAACAACGATTATATTGTAGGCTTATATGCGGTAGCGGCTGTGTTGGCTGGCATGGTCGTCCTTGCCGGAATTTTTATGATCACAGGGAGCATCAACAGCAATGTAGCGCAGCGTACCAGCTATTATGGAATGCTGCGTTGTCTTGGGGCAGGAAAAAATCAGGTTCGGATGCTTGTCCGGCTGGAAGCTCTTTTCTGGTGTAAAACTGCTGTTCCAGCAGGATGTGTGCTGGGAATCGTTTCCACATGGGGATTGTGTTCCTTTCTGCGTGGATTTATCGGCGAGGAGTTCAGCACTTTACCAGTGCTTGGCATCAGCCCGGTCGGTATTATCTGTGGTTCCGCGCTGGGACTTATCACGGTTTGGTTCGCGGCATCTTCTCCGGCACGGCGGGCGGCAAAAGCTTCTCCGATCACAGCAGCAACTGGGAATGCGGTGGAAAATGCAGCGGATTCTCCGTGTCATGCTCGGTTGGTTGGAAGTCGTGCAGAGCTTTCTTTGGGCGTGAGCCATGCAACCTCGTCCAAAAAGAACTTGCTTCTGATGACAGGTTCCTTTGCGTTAAGCATTCTCCTGTTTTTGAGCTTTTCGGTTTTGCTTCGATGGGTTGGATTTGCGCTGAATCCGTTGCAGCCCTACACACCGGACTTATCGGTGGCTGAAACATCCGGGCAAAATGTCCTTGACCCGGTGCTGGTGGAGCAGCTGGAAGCTCTGCCGGAAGTCAAACACGTATTCGGGCGGATGTATTGCCCGCTCCCGGCGGAATATCAGGGAAAACAGGGGTCCATCGACCTGATTTCATACGATACGATACAGTTTGGCTGGGCGAAAAAAGACCTGATTGGCGGAACCCTTCCGCAGGAGCCGGAGGATGGCACATACCCTGTGCTGACGGTATTCGACAAAAGCAACTCCCTGACCGTGGGTGATACCATTCAGCTGGAGGATGCAAAGCTCACAGTCGTGGGTGTATTGAACGACAGCCCGTTCAGTAGTACCGATTCCCCGATTGTTATCTGCACCGAAGAAACCTTCCATCAGCTGACCGGGCAAAACCGCTATGCGGTGATCGATATTCAACTAAAAGATACCACAGCAGACGCAGCCATTGCACAAATACACACCCTGCTGAGCGACACGTTAAACAAGCAGGTTGTTTTTTCCAACCGAATCGAAGGAAATCGGATGATACAAAGCACCTACTGGGCGTTCCATCTGGTGGTCTATGCGTTTCTCATCGTGATTGCAGGAATCACCATTCTGAACATCGTCAACAGCATTTCCATGAGCGTGTCGGCACGAATGAAGCAGTATGGCATCCTGCGTGCCATCGGGATGGATGATGCACAACTGAAACGCATGATCTCTGCCGAAGCTGGCACCTATGCGGTGTCCGGTCTTGTGGTGGGCATTGCGCTGGGTCTTGTGCTGAATCGGAAGCTGTATATCCTGCTCATCACCCATTATTTCGGTGCAGCGTGGCAGATGCCGTGGGGCTGTCTTGCCGTGATTGTCGTAGTCGTGCTGGCGGCTGTGGTGCTGGCAGTATATAATCCGGTCAGGCGAATCCTCATGCAGCCCATTACTGCAACCATCAGTGAATTATAAGCCAGAACAACAGATGCCCACCAGCTTATGGCGAAAACCATAGGTCGGTGGGCATCGTGTTCTTTATAGGGGCTTAATCTTCCAGTCTGCCGTGGTCACAGCCAAGCGACAGATAACGCTCCATCTCCCCTCTCAGCACCATCTGGGCATACTCCAAGGGCTTATTATACAGCAGCCAGTCCAGTTCTGCCCGCTGTGCCGGGGTGTTGCCGTACTCATCCTCGACGGCGATGCAGTCGATGGCAAGGGTGGTGTATGACGTTCGCAAACGTAGCAATGGCCAAACCCCTTTAGCATATAATATGATTGAGTGCTTTTAAATTTAAGCGCTTGAACTTACGTCCTTTTGTGGTATAATAAAGCTAGAGGATAGCGGCATTGACCAGCTATCGGTGGCGATGAAGCAGTGGACTGGTTCGGTATCAGCCGATTGTGGAGCCAGACCGTGGGTTGAGCGATAACCACAAGCCGAATAGATTCGATGAATCGAAAGAAAACGCTTAATAGGAGCCTTGCCTTTCGGCAGGGCTTCTATTTTTTTGAGGGAAGGTGAAAATGTGCAGGACGAACAGCAAGATATTTTGTATCGGGCAGCAGAAGTCTGGAAAGAACTGACTGAGTACCACTATGTTTTCACCTACGGCTATAAGGGCGAACTGCACGAGATCAAGCTGACATTTTCACCAGAGGACTTCCCTCACCTTGCTGGGTTCCACTACCTGAAAGACATCGCCTTGCCCCGGTATAGTCCACGCAAGACGGTTGATATGATTCTATCTGATAAGATCACCTACGACAAGGTAAAGAAGGGCACACTCTATCAGGAGTATGTGAAACCGCGTCTGCTGGCACTGGTGCGGTTGAAAGAAATACTGGAACAGGAGTTCGATTTGTTCTCCTATATGCCCCAGTTTTATCCGTTCGTGACCAAAATCAAAGCGGATTACCTGATTTCCAGCCGAATCGAACCAACTGCCTTTGTGTTCATTATCCGGGAATCTCCCTCCGGCAATGCGGTATGTGACTTTCTGTGTTGTTCTGCTTTTGAAGAAAGCGGCCGTGACTACCGTGCAAACCAACGTTCTCGAACGCTCCTGAAGAAAGAGCGTGTACGTATCGAAACGCAGGATACGGTGGTTCTGTATGACCGCTTGCCGAAAAATCTCGATTAACAAAACGATGCCCACTCACTCATGGAAAAACCATGGGCGGGTGGGTATCATTTTCTTTGCAAATAAAAGGGACATCTACAACACCGTGGTGCTGTCCAATGTCCCTTGCGACTGATTTTATCGCTGCCCGCCAACCTCAGGCCTTTACGTCCTGCATCCGATCGGATTTTAGGTGTCAGCCACACCAGCGGAGTGACGTCCGCTCTCCTGTTTATAGTATATTCGATTGGTACTCAAATGGCAATGGCCTTTCGAAGTAATCAATCTTCCAGTCTGCCATGGTCGCAGCCAAGCGACAGATAACGCTCTATCTCTCCACCCAGCACAAGCTGGGCGTACTCCAAGGGCTTGTTGTAGAGCAGCCAGTCCAGTTCTGCCCGCTGTGCCGGGGTGTTGCCGTACTCATCCTCGACGGCGATGCAGTCGATGGCAAGGGTGGTGCCATCCTCGAACCGGGCTTCCACCCGGTTGGTGTCCATATTGAAGCGGCAGGAAAGCAGTTTGTTCATGGTGAACCTCATTTCTATATCAAACGGTATCTGTTCGGATGTCCTAAACCCTGCCATAAAACCGGTGGTTGATTTGTCCATTGGGCTTTGTTTTGCCCGTCTGCACATTTTTGCACACTTTTTGCACACCTGAATAGCTGGATAACGGTTGCAAAGCATTACACTGTATGCAAATAATGCGGTGTGTGCAAAGGCACGTTTTGCGATGATACGATAAAAATAATGCTTCTTCGAACTTTTGAAATTTGACGAATGATGCACCTTGGATTCTTTTAATCAGAGGGCCAGGGATTCGAGTTCCCTCGAGCGCACCAAAAGGACGATAAATCGTTGAGAGAAACGGTTTGTCGTCTTTTTTGTTTTATATGGGCTTTTGGGGCTTGTACCTATGATTTTTTTAAAAATTTTAGAGGTCAGAGGTACAAAAATGAAGAAGATTCAGAAGAATTATGAGCTGAACGCAGGCGAGAGCTTCCGCCTCGACAAGAACGGTCTCCACGGCGTCACGGCGCAGGGCCGCATTAAGATGAGCCTGCTGCCGGTGCTCGAGTAAAAACATCTGTAGAACGCAGAAGACCGACGGCTTTCCGGGATGGAGGGCTGACGGTCTTTTTGTTCAAAACAGGAAAATGCTGGAACGGAAAAGGGCGCAATATACCTTATAAATGGCGTTTCAAAAGCAGAAATTTGGCTCAACGTCCAAAATTAAGGTTTGGATGCTTGACAAAGCGGAGATAGGATAGTACACTCAAAAAGAAAATTGATGCAAGACATCCTCAAGGTGAAAAAGATTCACAGAAGAACGGGCGTCTCCGAACTGAAAAACGGAAGGAGGCTAGGGACATGACGCTGTTTTCTTACGAAATTTTCGATGCAGTCGCGCGTCAGGGCAGCTTTAACAAAGCGGCCCAGCAGCTGCATCTGACCCCCTCTGCCATCAGCCATGCCATCGCGGTGATGGAGGCTGAGCTTGGTTTTACCTTATTCAACCGCGGCAAAAACGGCGTGACCATGACCAGCTATGGCGCTTCGCTCTACCCGTCCATCCGGGCGGTGCTCAACAGCGACGAGGCCCTGCAGCAGAGCATCGCCCGCCTCAACGGCCTGGAAAAGGGCAAGGTGAAGCTGGGTGCATTCAACTCGGTCTGCGCCGGCCTGCTGCCCCAGATCCTCAAGAGCTTCATGGCAAGCTACCCCCAGATCGAAGTCGAGGTCTATCAGGGTACTTACGACGATGTGAAGGAGTGGCTGCGCACCGGTCAGGTGGACCTGGCCTTCCTGTCCGCCACCTGCCGCGAAGAGTTCAACCTGACCGAGCTGTTCCGTGAGCCGCTGCTCTGCATCGTACCGCAGGACTGGCCCGAACCGCCAAACGGCATTATGACGCCGGAGCTGATGAACGGCCAGAGCTTTGTCGTCCAGTGCGACGCCACCGACGCCGAGATGCGCCAGTTCCTCAAGAAATACTCCATCTCCACCGAGCGCCGCTGCCACGTCATCGACGACCAGTCCAACATCGCCATGGTGGAGGCGGGCCTCGGCATCTCCATCATGCCCCGGATGCTGCTGCGCAGCTGCACGGCGGCGGTCAAGATCTACCCCATCGAGCCGGAAGAGTACCGGGTGGTGGGTCTGGCTGTCCAGCGCCCTACGGCGATGGCTCCGGCGGTCGAGCAGATGTTCCGCCACATCGTGGACTTCTGCCGCCAGATGGACCCGCAGCTTCTCTGAGAATACGAAAATGACCGGGCAGCAGTGATGCTGTCCGGTTTTTACATACCCAATCGGCAGAGTTGATGATTGAATCCGCTGGAAAAATACGGTATACTATAGCAAATCCTCTATACGATAGAAATGTCAGAGGTTTATGAAAGCAGCAAGGGGGAAAGACCATGAAACGACGTGATTTCTGTAAAGCGCTGGTTTGCAGTGCAGCTCTTGCGCCCGGGCTGGCACTGCCCCGGGCTGAGGCAGCGGCAAAAAGCCAGACGGTGGGCCGGGCAGTCCCGGCGGGCAATTATACAATGTCCTTCCGCAGCGAGCTGAGCCAGATGGACATCGAGCACGAATATTACTACAGCGACAGTTTTTTTGCACACACCTCCATCCAGTACGACCACCAGCTGGCGCTGGCGACGCTGGGCATGGTGACGGCTGCTTTCAATACATGGGCCAGCGATGCGAAATACTGGGCCAACGGGGATGTGGGCCGCGAGAACAGCCTCGACGCAGCCTATACCAAGCTGGGATTCGGCGACGTGAAATACCGCTATTATGATGTCGATGTGGGCAAGGCGGGCGACTTCGTGGGCTGGTCCACGGCCCGCAAGACCATCACCCTGAACGGGAAGCGCACCACCATCGTGGCGCTCATCCTGCGCGGCGGCGGTTACGGCGGCGAGTGGGTGAGCAATCTGCACACCGGCGCGGGCCATGCCCACAGCGGCTTCATCATCCCGGTGCATGAGGTGTTTGCCGATTTGAAGAACTATCTGGCGGCAGCTCAGCAAAAGGGGGGACTGGGCGTCGTCAAGCTCTGGATGGGCGGCTACAGCCGCGGTGCGGCAGTGGCGAACCTTTTGGCTGCCCGTGTCAACAAGGAGCTGCCCGGACTGGAACGGGAGAATGTCTTCGTCTACACCTTTGCGACACCGGTGGCCCTCGGCCCGCAGGACTACCCCGACTTGCAGCAGGACTACGACAACAACCACAACGCCGACGGCAGCCTGAAAAAGAGCTGGGGCGAGAGCAACATCTTCAACATCATCTCCAGCGGCGACATCGTGCCGCATCTTCTGCCCGAAGAGTGGAGCTTCAACCGGAACGGCAACGACCGCTTCCTTCCCTCCACCCGGAACGAGGAAGAGCTGGAAGACCTGAACGAGATGGGCAAGAACGATTTCGGCCCGACGCCGCTGGACTTCAGCTGGCTGGCGACCGACAAAGAGACGAACGAAGTCATGCTCCGTATGGAGGAGTACTTCATCTCCCGCGAGAACTACCATGAAAAATACGAAGCCGCCCTGATGGACATGATACAGTGTGCCTTCATCCGCTCGGAGGAGGAGGTCACGCAGAACAAAGTTCTGGACGACGGCGAGGTCATCCAGCGGCTGCGCACCCTCACCCATCTGAAGAACATGGATTACTGGAAGATCTCCCGCGCCGTCTGGGCGGCATCCACCATGAGCCGTGCCGTGCTCAAGCGGGTCGATGCGGAGAATATCCCCATCCGTGCGCAGCAGATCGTCGTGCCGATCCTGGCCGTGGGCCTTTGCTATGGCCTCGAGAGCGAGGCTGTGAGCCTCATTGCAAAGTACATCCTGATGTTCGTGGCAATGAAGAGCGCGCCCGACGACGCCATCCGGGCGGCGTTCTGCCACCACTGTGAGAATTACATTGCTCTGATGGAATATTACGCCCCCTCCGAGCACTGCATGGAAGCCACCACCCGCACCTGAAAACCGAAAATTCGGAGACAGCAGACCGCTGCCGGAGTCGAAAGGCCCCGGCGGCGGTTTTTTCATGCGCAAAATTTTTTGCACTGGCACGCAATGACATCCTTCGTGTCCGGTAAACGGTATCCTGATAACGCAAAGGGCGGCATCCCCGCCGGGAGCGAGAATGAAGGAGGGCTGTTGTATGCGGAATCGACTGGAACGGAGGCGGCTGACACTGCGCGCCGCAGCACTGTGCATCGTGCTGGTGCTGCTGTGCGGCTGTCTGCTGCCCGCATTTGCCGAGGGGCCGGAGCGGACGGACAGCGTGCCGGACCAGACATGGGACGAGGAAATAGAGGACGAGCCTGCCTGGGACGAAGAAGAGGACATCCGGACAGACGAGCCGGTGCTTCTGCCCGCAGAAGGCGGCATCCCCGTCGTGGTGGACGGGCTCGACGACATCGGGCTGTCCGACGAGACGCCGACGCCGGACAGCGGGGCCGTCAAAGCGGACGAGCATTTTGAGAGGACCTATCTCTTCTGGCTCAGCGAGTCGGACGAGGCCGACGGCGGCCTGCCCTACGCGGAACAGACCGTGGGCAGCGGCGAAGAGCTTCTGATGCCCGAAGAGCCGGAGGTGGAGGGAAAGAGCTTCCGCTTCTGGTACAGCCGGGACGACGAAGGGACGGCGATCCGCTTCGTGCCGGATGAAGGACTGCTCTGGCCGGAAGCGGACAGCGAGTGCAGCCTCTACGCCTGTTTCACCGACGATGAGGCCCAGCAGGAAGAGCCCGTTTTAGACGAGGAGGAAGACATCGCCGTTCTGCCGGAGCTGTCGGAAGAACGGCCTGCCGCCGAGGATGAAACGCCTCTGGATGAGGCAGAGCAGCCCGAAAAAGACAGATTCTCTGAGGAAGATGCCGACTTGGCTGACGACAGCATAGCCGAGGACAAAAACGCCCTGCCTGCGGACGAACTTGATGAGGATGCACCGGGCTGGGGGGATTGGACTCAGGAAGAGTCGGCGGCAGTCTTCCTGCTCAAGACCCCCACCAGTCTGCCCGGCAGCAATGACCCCAGCCAGTGGGCGCCGGACAACAGCGAGTGCAAGTGGGTCGGCAAGGTGAAGACCTACGGCGCGGCATGGGAAGATAACGGCAAGAACATCCTGACAAATGTGTCAGACTATGTTGTATCGTGGCCGGGCGGCGCGATTGGCGACGCATGGTCGCTGAAACCGGGCGATGACTACTGGGACGAGGTCGTCGATGAGATATGGGACGAATATAAGGACACCATCGAAGAGGCTACCGGCGTCGAAGGGCTGACGCAGGAAGATTTGGAGAGCATCGTGGTGACGCCGTACAAGATCTCGCGCAACAACGGGACAGAACCGGATAAGCACATCGACTGCATCATCAGCGTCAAGAGCAGGAAAAACTTCACGGCCCGGTTCAACGTCCGCGCCCCGGGCGAGGATGACTACAGCATCCGGGAAAGCCGCGAGTACCAGAGCGGCGAGCGGGTGGAAGAGACGACGGCGGACATCGAAAAAGAGCTCGACATCGGCGGTGCGCGCTACGTTTTCGACGGCTGGTACAAAGAGCTCCCCGGTTCGGTGACGGATGAGCCGGACCCGAAGGAAAAGGTATCGCAGGACGAGTGGGAAGAGGGCTATGAGCCCACCGACGAAGAGCTGGAAAACGGCGTCGTCAATTTCTATGCCCACTACGTTCTGGCCGATATAGACCCGGACACCGGCGTGGAGACAGACTTCTTCGGGCTGCCGCTGATGCTGTGTGCCGGTGCGGCCGTTCTGGGCTGCAAAAACAGAAAGAAGGAGGAAGATGAGTGAAGGAACCAAACGAGGCACTTGCCCCGGAGGCCCCGCCCGGGACGCCGGAAGCGAACCTGTCTGGACCGGCGAAGCCGGAAAAAAGCCCCCTGCTGCGGGAAGTGCGCAGTCTGGCGGTGCGGCTGGCGGTGTTCGCCGCCGTGCTCTGGGTGCTTCTGACGCAAGTGTATCTGGTGACGCAGGTGTCCGGCAACGAAATGTTCCCCGCCGTGAAGGACGGCGACCTCGTGCTGGGCATCCGGCTGGAAAAAGACTATGCCAAGAATGATGTCGTGGTATATGAGCGCTCGGGAACGCTGCGGGTGGGCCGCGTGCTGGCCCGGGGCGGGGACATCGTGACCCTGAGCGAGAGCGGCGTTGTGGAGGTCAACGGCTCGGCACAGGGCGGCGGCATCCTCTACCCCACCTACCCCAAATCTCTGCTCAGCTACCCCTACGCTGTGCCGGAGGACAGCGTCTTCATTCTGGGCGACTGCCGCACACAGGCCGAGGACAGCCGTGACTTCGGCCCGGTGCAGTGCAGTGCGGTCAAGGCAAAAGTCATCACCCTCATCCGGCGGCGGAGGCTCTGAGCCGCCAAAAACCATACAAGACAACATAGGAGGAACTCTAGGATGAAACAGAACAAGGTAGAAAAGCTTCTCGCAGGTGTGCTTTCCATCTCTCTGGCCATGGGCGTCAACGTCATGCCCGCCTTTGCGGCACAGGTGCAAGGCCCTCCGTATGAGGATATGTCCCGGGTGTATCTCACCAAAAACTACGAGCTGGCCAACACGGGTACGCTCTCCCCGGAAGAGACCTTTACGTTTACGATCGACCCGGGTACCGTGACCGACGCATCGGAGGGCATTGAAGCCGCAGATTATATGCCGTCTGTCGGCGACGTGACCTACGCACAGGGCGAAGCCGGCAGTGCGAACAAGACCAGGCAGATCGAAATTCAGCTGCCCAAGTACGACAGCGTGGGTGTCTACACCTACATCATCCATGAGGTGGCGGGCAACAGCGCAGGCGTGACCTACTACGGCGACGCCATCCTGCTGCGGGTAACGGTCATCGAGCAGGACGGCAAGCTCCGAATTGCCGCTGTCCACACCGAGGACCCGGAGTCCACCGGCGAGGGCAAAAAGGACGACTTCGACAACCTCTACTCTGCCGGTGAGCTGGAAGTCCACAAGGACGTCGAGGGCATCATGGGCAATAAGGACAAATACTTCGAGTTCACGGTGCAGCTGACCGGCGAGGAGGGCAAGACCTATCAGGACAGCTACGCCATCACCGGCGGCAGCTATGACGCGAACCCCGACTCGATCGAGATCAGGCCCGGCGAGACGACAAAAGCCACCTTCTATCTGAAAGACGACGACACCATCCACATCGAGAACCTGCCCTACGGTGTCGAGTACAAGGTGTCTGAGACGCCGGTCGCAGACTATATGACGACGGAGACAGGCACCGAGGGCGAAGTAGATGAGGCGGTCGAGCAGGCGAACTTCACCAACACCAAGGGAGGCACCGTGGATGCCGGTGTGGTGCTGGACAGCGCACCCTATCTCTTCACCCTGACGGGTGCTGCGGGCGTCGGGCTGCTGCTGACCCTGCGCCGCCGCCATCAGAAGTAAGCGCGGAGGAAATAAGGCAAGGGAGGTGAGGAACATCCGGTGGCAGAAGATGGCCCTGCGGGCGGCGAACGGCCTGCTGGACGGGGTGACGGCCCTGCTGGTGCTGCTGGCGGTGGTCTGGTCGGGCTATGCGCTGTGGGACAACAGCCGGGTGTACGCCGCTGCCGACAATGTGCAGGCCGGGCTGTTGGCCTTCAAGCCCCAGCCGCAGGAGGACAACAGCCTCTCCTTCGGCCAGCTGCGGGACATCAACCCCGATGTCTGCGGGTGGCTGACGCTGGACGGTACGGCCATCGACTACCCGGTGGTGCAGGGCGAGAGCAATTTCACCTATCTGAACACCGACGTCTACGGCAGCTTTGCGCTGGCGGGCAGCATCTTTCTGGATGTTGACTGCGACGCGGACTTCAGCGGGCGGTATTCCCTGCTCTACGGCCACCATATGGAGAACGGGCGGATGTTCGGCGACCTCGACAAATACAAGGACGGAGCATTCTTCCGCCAGAACACCACCGGCACCCTGACGCTGCCCGGCGGGAGCTATCGGCTGGAAGTGCTAGCCTGCCTTGTAGTGCCTGCGTCGGAACAGGCCATCTTTGCCCCGGGCAAGTGGCGCTCGGACGCAGGCGGGCTGCTCCCCTTTGTGGAGGAGAATGCCCTTCAGATGGATGCACAGGCCCTCCGTGCGCTGGAAGAGGAGCCGGAAGGAGCGCAGTTCCTGGCGATGGCTACCTGCTCGGGGGAGTACACCGATGCGCGGACGGTGGTGCTGGCCCGGATGGAACCAATGTCAGACCTGCAAAACGGAAAGGAGGAGAGCTTATCATGAGAAGGCTCCCGAAAATGGCAGCGGCCCTGCTGGCAGCAGCGCTTGCGGTAAGTGCTGCCCTGCCTGCTCTGGCCGCAGACCAGCGGGCGGAGCTGGAACTGGAGGCGTCCGTCCGCTGCACCGGAGAGGCAGCGGACGAGACGCTGACGGTGCGGCTGACCGCGTTGGACGGCGCGCCGATGCCGGAAGGCTGTGACGACGAGGCTGAGCTGGATTTTCCGGCCCGGGACTGCCGCGCCGCCGACGACAAGACCCTGACGAAGACTTTTGATACCATCGTCTACACCGCGCCCGGCATATACGAGTATACGGTCATTCAGGACGCAGGCGGACGGAAACGGGCCGACTACGACGACACCGTCTTTTACCTGAAAGTCATGGTGGCGTGGGACACCGACGGTGAGCTGAAAGGACACGTGTCTGTCCGGCGGGATGGGGACGACGGGGCAAAGACGGAACTGCTCTTCAAGAACAGCTACCGCAGCACCGACCCCCTTCCCCCACCGGTGACGCCGCCTTATGTGCCGGATAAGCCGACGCCGATCCCGAAGCCGGTGGACCAGCCGGGCGAGATAACGGTCATCCGCCCGCCGACACCCTCAGCAGAGATGCCGGATGAAGTCATCCCGGCTGCGGAGCCGGAACCGGTGGGGACCCTCATCCAGACCGGCCAGCTGCTCTGGCCCGTGCCGGTGCTGGCAGGCGGGGGCATCGCCCTCGTGGCGGTGGGCCTCTGGCTGAGCCGGAAGCGCAGACACGATGCGTAGGCTGGTGCCGGAGCGGCTCTGCCTGATGCTGGGAAGCGCTTTGGTGCTGGCAGCGGTCTGCCTCTACGTCTACGACCGGCTCGAGGATGCAAGGGCAGGCGCTCAGGCCGCTTCGGCGGTGAGCCAGCTGCGCCAGAGCCAGAGCATCGCGGCAGTGTCGGAGACAGAACAGCCCGCAGACAGTGCGGAAAGCCTGCCCACGGAAGATGCAGAGTCCGAGCCGGAATCGGCTTCGGAAACCCCGGCGTCAAGCATCGAGCGGGAGTATCTGGGGGTGCTGACCATCCCGGCTCTGGGCTTGGAACTGCCGGTGCAGACCGAGTGGAGCAAAGCGAACCTCAAGGTCTCGCCCTGCCGTCAATGCGGCAGTACGGCGGGCGGAGACCTTGTCATCGCGGCTCACAATTACAAATCGCACTTCGGGCGGCTGAGCAGCCTTTCCGAGGGCGACGAGGTGCGTTTCACTTCACAGGACGGCGCTGAGGCAGTGTACACTGTGGAGCGGACTGCGCAGGTCTCGCCCGAAGAACCCGAAGCCCTGCGGGAGGGCGGCTGTCCTCTCGTGCTCTACACCTGTACTCCCGGCGGAAAAGCGAGGGTGGTGGTGTACTGCCAGAGAGAAAATGCGGCATGAAAAAACAGGAGCGGAAAGCCTGCAGCTTTCCGCTCCTGTTTTTGGTCGTTGTTTAATCTACACAGAAATAGAAGTTCTCCGGAACAGGGAAAGACTCTTCGGTGGAGCTGACGCTTACGCGGTAGAGGTAACCTTTACGGAGGTGATAAATCGCAGAAGTGTCGGTATATTCAACATCGGTCTCGAAGGGGTCATAATCGTCCTCAATGTCAATGAGGGTATTGGGGTCCTGACCGGCTTCCACTACGGCTTTTACATCTGCAATAGTCTTGCCCTTATAAAGGTCCATGTTATAACTCCAGGAAGGAGTAGTGACGACGGTGCCTTCGGGAACATGGAATACAAAATAACTCTCGTTCGTGCGGGCTGTGTCGCCGTAAGGAACGCTTACAGTGATCTGTTCCACACTGTTCAGCGGCTGAGAGAGGGTATAGGTGCCATCGGTGATCCAATCAGAAGTAAAGGCACCATAAAGAGACCACATGTCCTTTGATACACCGATGACCTCATCCTTTTCTACAGTATAAGCCCGGATAGAGGTGGAGCCGATCTGATATTCGACGGTCACAGCCAGATCTTCCTTTTTCTGTGCGCCATCGACAGTGGTAACAGTGGAACGCTTTTCTTCATACTTTACGGGAGCTGCTGCGGCACTGGCACTTAAAGTGACCGCGCTCAGAATCAGTGAGGCAGCTGCCAGAACTGCGAATCTTTTCAGAAAATGCGGACAGGGCTTCATATTCTTTCCTCCTGTATTACACGATGCAATAAATTGAATCCAACTTGATTATAGGCGTCGAAGAAAAAACATCAAGAGAGAAATACGATCTTGGAAGAAAAGACAAAATGTCGGCAGCTTTATTGTGCAGCTGCATCTTCGGTATCGGTCATGATGAACCAGAATACAGTGCCTTTGCCCACAGTGCTGTGGACGCCGAAGCGGAAACCGTGCTGCTGGAAAATAGCTTTGGTGATGGAGAGGCCGAGGCCGGTCCCCTGCTTGCCTGCGTCGGAGCGGGAGCGGTAGTAGCGGTCGAAGATATAGGGCAGGTCCTCGGCGGAGATGCCGGGGCCGTGGTCTTCCACCTCCACCCGGACGCCCTCGGGGCAGCGCAGCGCTCGCAGCACGAAGATGCCGTCTTCGCCGATGTGGTGCATGGCGTTGCCCAAAAGGTTATGCAGAGCGCGCTGCATCATGTCGGGGTCGGCACAGACCGGCAGTTCTTCGTCAGGGATTTCCAGCTTGAGCTGCCAGCCGTTCTGGGCGCAGACGGCGTCGTAACGCTCGCTCACCTCGTCGCAAAGCTGGCCCATGTCGAAGTGGACCTTCTCGCACTTGAGTGCGCCGCTCGTGACCTTGCTCAGCTCCATGACGCTGGAAACAAGGGCCGTCAGGCGGTCGGTCTCGTCCACGATGATGTTCATCTGCTCGTCGCGGTGCTTCTTGTCGTCGCCGGTCAAATCGCGCACCGTCTCGGCATAGCCCTTGATGAGAGTGAGCGGAGTGCGCAGGTCGTGGGAGACGTTGGCCAGCAGGTCGCGCTGCATCTGGGAGGCGTGCTGGACCTCTTTTGCCATGTGGTTGAACTCCTGAGCAAGGTCGCCCAGCTCGTCGTTCCGCACCGAGTCCACATGGACGGCGTAGTTGCCCTGTGCCACCTGCCGCGCAGCCCCGGAGAGAGCCCGCAGAGGCTTTGTGAACCACTCGCTGAACAACCATGCCGCCGACATCGAGAACGCGAAAATGAGGGCCGCAGCCAGCGGCAGAACGGTGCTGAGCACCTTGCCGGCCTCGGCCACATGCATCAGGCTGGTAGTCACCAGCACAGTGTAATTTCCGTCGGAGGTCATCCGGCCCACCATCAGCTGGACGGAGCCGGAGGGCGTGGGCGGGTTTATCTTCCGCACCACTGTGCCGCCGCTCTCCCGGCAGAGCTGCCGCATGGCGCGGGCCGTGGTGTAGGCGGTCTGCTCGTCGGCAGTGTCGGTGGGGCGGGTGCGGTGAAGGTTGCAGTAGGCCAGGTTATCCACCTTGAAGATCTGCCGCAGGGTGGTGTCGGAGATGTCGATGCAGAAGCTGCTCATCCCGCCCAGCTCGAAGATGTCGTCCTGCAGCGCGTTGAAGAAGGTGTTGTTGACGTACAGCCGGCTGCCGAAGGCCCAGTAGGAGAGGGTCTCGCCCTTCCCGATGGCCTCGTCCATCCGGGCCACGATGGCCTCAGCCTGCTCGGTGAGCTGCTTCTGGATATGGGTGGTGTAGAGGGGCTCCAGCAGCTGGGTGCTCAGAAACCAGAACAGCCCCACCAGCAAAAGGCAGATGAAGCACAGAAAGCCCATGAGCTGGCCCCGGATGCCGATGGTGCGCCGTGTTTTGCTCGTTTGCCGCATGAAGAGCAGAGCCTCCGCTTAACGCGCCGCGTCGGGGTCGAACTTGTAGCCGATGCCCCAGACAGTGGCGATGTAGCCGCGGCACTTGCCCAGATGACCGCGCAGCATCTTGACGTGGGTGTCCACGGTGCGGTCCTCGCCGAAGTAGTCGTAGTTCCACACCTTCTGCAGAATTTTTTCGCGGCTGAGGGCGATTCCCTTGTTGGAGGCCAGAAAGACCAGCAAATCGAACTCCTTGGGCGTGAGGCTCACTTCCTCGCCCGACACCTTGACGGTGTGGCTGGCCGTGTCGATGGACAGCTCCCCAAAGGTCATGGTGCTGTCAGAAGCCTCGGTGCGGGGCATGGTGCGGTTGAGCACAGCCTTGACACGGGCCACCAGCTCCCGGGGGGAGAAGGGTTTGACCACATAGTCGTCAGCGCCGCCCTCGAGGCCGGCAAGCTTGTCGTACTCCTCGCCGCGGGCTGTCAGGATGATGACGGGGGTGTTGATGCGGCGAGTGCGCATCTCCCGCAGGCAGGTCATGCCGTCCATGAAGGGCATCATCAAATCGAGGATGACCAAATCGTAGCCGCCGCCGGTGAGCAGCGACAGGGCGGCAGAGCCGTCCCCTGCCTCCTCGCAGGTGTAGCCCGAATACTGTAAATTCTCCCGGATGAGCTCCCGGATGCGGGGCTCGTCGTCAACGATAAGAATTTTTGCCATAAGGCATTCCTCCTAAAAGCTTCTATCTCCCAAGCGCCGGAGGCTGCTCAGAGTCAGCCCGGCGGAACTGTATACTGCGTTTAAGTCTATCATACCCTATCAATTAGGAATTTTTGTGAAGTTTGAGTAGATTTTTTGGGAAAACATCCCAGTGGGTGCGTTTCGTGTCTGCCCTGATTATAAGGGGCCGCTTCGGGGGCTGTCAAGCTCGGCCTCATCTTGCGCAGAAAAGCCGAAGTGTGCTATACTACAATGATAAAAGACTTCCCCGAAATCTGACAAATACAAAGGAAAAACTGTTCATGCGCATTGGATTCGTAGAGCTGGTACTGCTCCTCTTCATTGCATCCATCACGGTGGGGCCGAACGTGGCCCTCTTTGTGGACCGGTGGCTCCGCCGCGCCCAGCGTACGTCTGCCGCCGCTGCCCGCCGGAAAGCCCAGCTGGAAGCACAGGCCGCCATCGAGCGGGAAGCTCTGATGACCCGCTTCCGGGTGGCCAGCAACATCTTTGCCCTGCTGATGCTGGCGGCGCTGGCGTACGGCCTGCTGCTGCGGCCCATCGATACGCCGCCGAAGGCCTACACCGCCCCGGATGTGCGGCAGGACACCGGCGCCGCGCAGACGGCTCTCTCCGCCGACAGCAAGGACAGCTGGAAGCTGGGCGGCTATCTGGGCGTGGACTGCGTCCGTACCCAGGACGGCCTTGTCTACGCTGCTGCCTACAACGGTGCGGCCATGAAAAAGCGTCAGAGCGACCTTGTCCGCACCGACGGCGGACACTACGCGGCCATCCTGTCGGTGGAGGGCGAGTTGACCAGCTTTGCCTTCGACGCCGACGGCGACTTGTGGCTGACGGTGGTGACGTCCTCCGGCGGGGCGCTCTGCCGCGCCCGGCATGACAGCTGGGGAACCTCAGTGGAACAGGTGGTGACCCAAATCGACGGCGCACCGCTGGGTGTGCTGTCGGCGGTGGAGACCGGCCCGGACGGGAAGGTCTATTTCGCCGTGTCCACCGAAGCCGCTGCGAAAAACGGGCTGGAAAGCGCTCTCCGCACCGAGCTCATCGCCCACACCGGCACGGGCTGCGTCTATGTGTATGACCCGTCGGCCCGGACAGTGGAACAGGTGCTGGGAGGCGTGGCCGGTGCGGCTGGTCTGGCCCTCTCGGAGGATGGCCGAACGCTGTACGTTTCTGACCTCGGGAATCGCTGCATCTGGAGTGTGGACGCCGACGCCCGGGAGCTGACCGCCGGCGGCAAAAACTGCGGGAGCTTTGTGTCCGGCCTGCCGGGATACCCCGGCGCATTGGCGCTGGACGAGGACGGCACTCTCTATATCAGCTACCGCTGGACCCGCAGCGGCTGGCTGGAAAAGCACGCGGACAGCACCCTTCTGCGGGGCATCGCCCTGCGGGCCGGTGAGAACATCCAGAAGAAGCTGTTCAAGCTGCCTGCGGACGCCCCCTGCGCCGAGGCTGTGGACACCGCCGACGGAAGCTGGAAGCAGACATTCTCAGGCAGAGAGCTGGACGGCTGCACGGCGGTGTGCCCGGCGGGAAGCAAAGTGTATTTCGGCGCGGCAGGCTCTGCCAGCCTGCTGTCTGCAAGAGTATAAAACGAGGTGTTTTTTTATGACGGAAGAGTTCAAAAAGCAAATCGAGACCGAAGCGCGGCAGGCTGTGACGGAGCTGCTGGCCCAGGCAAAGCTGAAAAAGGGCGATGTCTTTGTGGTGGGCTGCTCGTCCAGCGAGATCGTCGGCGGCCACATCGGCAAGGACTCGAGCCTTGAGGCTGCACAGGCTGTCTACGCCGGCGTCGCACCGGTGCTGGCCGAAAACGGCATCTGGCTGGCCGCACAGTGCTGTGAGCACCTCAACCGGGCCATCATTATTGAGCGGGAAGCCGCTGAGAAATACGGCTGGGAGGAAGTCTGCGTCGTGCCGCGTCCCCATGCGGGCGGCAGCTGGGCCACCACCTGCTGGAAGCAGTTCAAAGACCCCATCGCGGTGGAGGAGATCCGCGCCCACGCAGGCATCGACATCGGAGGCACCCTCATCGGAATGCATCTGCGCCGGGTGGCCGTACCGGTGCGGCTGAGCCTTTCGAAGATCGGCGAGGCCAACATTCTCTGCGCCCGCACCCGCCCGAAGCTCATCGGCGGCGAGCGCGCAAAATATACCGAGGAGGACTGAGCTCTATGGCAGAAAAGAATCTGGAAGAGATGCGGGAGGCAGTGGAGGTCATCCGCGAAAAGATGGCCGCAGCGGCCCGGGAAGCAGGCCGCGACCCCGCCGAAGTGCAGCTCTGCGCGGCCTGCAAGACCCGCACCGCGGACACCGTCGCCGCCAGCGCGGCCCTTGCCATCGATGTGTTCGGCGAGAACCATGTGCAGGAGCTTTGCGCCAACTACGACGCCGGTGCTTACTGCGGCAAGCCCAGTCACTTTATCGGCCATTTGCAGACTAACAAAATCAAGAAGGTGCTGGGCCGAGCAAGCCTCATCCAGAGCGTGGACAGCGAGCATCTGCTGGCCGCGATCGAAAAGGAAGCCGCCAAGGCCGGCATCGTGCAGGACGTCCTGCTGGAAGTGAACATCGGCGGCGAGGAGTCGAAGTCGGGCGTCTCGCCGGAACAGCTCTGGCCTCTGCTGGACGCTGCCGCCGCAGAAGAGCACATCCGGGTCAAGGGTCTGATGGCCATCCCGCCCGTCAACGACGACGATGCCCAGAACCGCCGGTATCTGGCCCAGGTGTACAAGCTGTTCGTGCAGGCCGGGGAGCGGGGGTACCAGAACGTGAAGATGGAGACCCTCTCCATGGGCATGAGCGGCGACTTTGAGAACGCCATCCGCGAAGGTGCGACCCTCGTGCGCGTTGGGACGGCCATTTACGGCGAGAGAGATTATTCGAAGAAGTAACCTCTCAGTCGGGCTTGCGCCCGCCAGCTCCCCTAGTAGGGGAGCCTCTGGCGTATCCAGTAAGCTTCATCCGGCTGCCAAAGCCTCCCCTCGTTAGGGGAGGTGGCACGCCGCAGGCGTGACGGAGAGGTTTGAACCCAGAAACTTAAAAATGGAGGAACCATGCAAAAAGTTAATGACCCCGCAGTGCGGCACACCAGCAGCGGCGCCCTCATCCGGCGCTTTCTGCCCTATCTGGCAAAATACAAAAAGACTCTGTTTATTGACCTGTTCTGTGCGGCGATGACCACCCTGTGCGACATCATCCTGCCCAAGATCATGAGCACTATCACCAACTCCGCCATGGGCGTGGGCATCACCCTCACGGCGGGCATCGTGCTCAAGCTGGCGGCAGTGTACTTCGTGCTCCGCATCATCGACGGTGCTGCGCAGTATTTCATGTCGGGCATCGGCCACATCATGGGCGTCCACATCGAGACGGACATGCGCCGGGACGCCTTCGACCACCTGCTCAAGCTCGACCACACCTACTACAACAACACCAAGGTCGGCACCATCATGGGCCGCATCACCAACGACCTGTTCGACGTGACCGAGTTCGCCCACCACTGCCCCGAGGAATTTTTCATCGCGGGCATCAAGATCCTGGCGTCCTTCCTCATCCTGTGTCAGGCCAGTGTGCCGCTGACGCTGGCCGTGTTCGCCTGCGTGCCGCTGATGGGCGTCGTGTCCGTCAAGCTGAACCAGCGCCTGCGCGCCCGGTTCCGCCAGCAGCGCGTCCAGATCGGTGAGCTGAATGCCACCATCGAGGACAGCCTGCTGGGTCAGGGCGTGGTGAAGGCCTTCGCCGCCGAGGACGAAGAGCGCGAGAAATTCGCCAGGGGCAACAAGGATTTCGAGCACATCAAGACGCTGGGCTACTACGCCATGGCTGCGTTCAACACCTCCACCCGCCTCTTCGACGGCCTGATGTATCTGGTGGTCATCCTTGCGGGCGGTCTGTCGCTGGTGTACGGCAAGATAACCGCCGGTGACCTGGTGGCTTATATGCTCTACGTCACCACTCTCATCGCCACCATCCGCCGCATCGTCGAGTTCGCCGAGCAGTTCCAGCGCGGCATGACCGGCATCGAGCGCTTTGCGGAGATCATGGACACCCCTGTGACCATCAAGGATGCCGAAGACGCAAAGCCCCTGCAGCCCGGCCCGGGCGCCATCCGCTTCGAGGACGTCAGCTTCGAGTACCCCGACGACCATAACAAGGTGCTCCACCATGTAAGCCTTGACATCAAGGCCGGTGAGCGTCTGGCGCTGGTCGGCCCGTCCGGCGGCGGCAAGACGACGCTCTGCAACCTCATCCCCCGCTTCTACGAGGTGACGGGAGGCCGTATCCTCATCGACGGGCAGGACATCCAGCACGTCACCCTCAAGAGCCTGCGGGAGGACATCGGCATCGTCCAGCAGGACGTCTATCTGTTCAGCGGTTCGGTGGCGGATAACATCGCCTACGGCAAGCCCGGCGCGACCCGGGAGGAGATCATTGAAGCGGCCCGTCTGGCGGGCGCAGAGCGCTTTATCAGCGCCTTGAAGGACGGTTTTGATACCTATGTGGGTGAGCGCGGCGTCAAGCTCTCGGGCGGTCAGAAGCAGCGCATTGCGATCGCGCGGGTCTTCCTGAAGAACCCGCCCATCCTCATTCTGGACGAGGCCACCAGCGCCCTCGACAACGAGAGCGAGATCCTTGTGGGCCAGAGCCTCGAAAAGCTGGCCCATGGCCGCACGACCCTGACCATCGCCCACCGACTGACCACCATCAAGGACTACGATAGAATCCTTGTGCTGGGCGCAGAGGGTATCGAGGAGTCCGGCACCCACGATGAGCTGCTGGCGAAGAAGGGCGTCTACTACCGCCTGTGGAATCAGCTGCCCGGGGAAGATACGTTGTAAAAAGAACAAATATAACAAAAGAGGCACTGCCAGCGGCAGTGCCTCTTTT
>NZ_JAJEQG010000035.1 GCF_020687245.1 Faecalibacterium longum CLA-AA-H243
CCGCTTTGCCCGGAACCGATTCGATGCCGTGAACTACAAGTACCAGCTGGAAAAGAACGGTGTCCATCTGGTGTCTGTCATGGAACCCATCTCGCAGGGGCCTGAAGGCATTATGGTGGAGAGTATGCTGATTGGCATGGCGGAATACTATTCCGCCGAGCTTGCCCTGAAAGTGGCGCGCGGTGAGCGCGAAAACGCCCTCCAGTGCAAGTACAACGGCGGTGTGGTGCCGCTGGGCTTCACCATTGGCAAGGAGGACAGGCTGTACCATATCGACCCGGAGACGGCTCCCATCGTGCAGGAAATCTTCACCCGGTATGCCGACGGCGAACCGGCTGAGAAGATTGCCGCCTCCCTGAACGAGCGCGGCCTGCGTACCCGCACCGGGAAGCCGTTCGTGAAGAACAGCTTCTTCCAGATCTTCCGCAACCGCCGCTACATCGGCGAATACCGCTACAAGGACATTGTGACGCCGGGCGGCATTCCGGCCATTGTTGACCAGGACCTGTTTGACCGGGTGCAGCAGCGTTTTGAGCAGAACAGGATTGCCCATGGTCGGCCTGCAAAAGAGGATGTGAGCTATTTGTTGACCACCAAGCTGTTCTGTGGCAAGTGCGGCACCCTGATGGGCGGCGAAAGCGGCACCAGCCACATGGGGAACACCTACTATTATTACAAGTGCGGCAACGCCAAACGCCACGGCAAGGCGCACTGCGACCTGAAAGCCATCCGCAAGGAGCCGCTGGAACGGTTCGTGGTGGATACCGCCATTAAGGTGATTTTCAGCGATGAAATCATCGAACGGCTGATAGATTTGGTCATGGAAGCCCAGCAGCAGGAGAACACCCGGCTGCCTGTTCTGAAAGAGCAGCTCCGGGATACGGAGAAACGGCTCGCAAACCTTCTGGAAGCCATTGAACAGGGCATCCTGACCCCGACTACCAAGCAGCGGTTGGACGAGCTGGAAGCCCGGAAAGAAGCCCTGAACACCAGTATTCTGGAAGAAGAGCTGAAAAAGCCCGTCCTGACCCGTGAGTGGATTCGGTTCTGGCTTGAAAAATTCCGCAAGGGTGACGTGGGCAGCACGGAGCACCAGCGGCAGATCATTGATACCTTTGTCAACTCGGTCTACGTTTTTGACGACCGGGTCGTGCTCAATTTCAACTTCACGGACGATTCCAAAACCATCTCCCGTGAAGAGGTGTTGGGTTCGAGTGCTGTGGACAATGCTCCGCCAAATCGAATGGATAGATGAATTTTATTCGTCTGTCCATTCTTTTTTGTCGAAACATCGTCCATTCCCCCCTGTCTTTGGGGCGTATGGCATCATGCTGACGCATTGCCATAGCCCAGCCCCTCCATCATCGCCTGTGCAGACGAGAGCTTTCAGAATATCCTGTGCACACTGTGCATACCTGCTTGCTTCGGCAGGGTCAGCCTTTTTCTCAGTCTCTTTGTTTCATGGCAGTCATGGGCCTTGGCATCAAGCAGGGCAAAACCATCACCGTTACGGTTGAGGGTGATGATGAAACTGCCCGGAACGATAGGAGAAGGTCGTTCCGGGCAGTTTTTTGTGTTATGCAATAAAAAAGGGCAGCAACACGCCCGTTGACTCATCTGATTCAAGGCATTATAATCGAAGTATGGCAAAGTTTGTCGAAGAGCAGGAGCGAAAAAAGTATGGATCATAGTCACCACGATCGCACCTACAAAAAGAGCCGCTTTCAGCAGGAGCTGGAGCAGAGCGTCTCCCGTAAGCTGATCTCAAGCCTGCTGCTGGGATGTCTTTTGTTCTGCATTGCAATCGCTGCTGTGAATGCTCTCAACCAGAACGCCCGGCGGGAAGACCATCTGGAGAGTGTCGCCTCCACCTTCCATGAGGTGTACAATAACACGTCAGCCTTTCTGCTGGACTCTGGACACACCGAGCTGTTCCTCTCCGAGCTGCGGAATGATCAGGACAACCTGCGTTATCTTATCAGCCATTACAACGTCTCAGCTCTTGTGGAGATACAGCTCATCCTTACCGACTCCAAGGGAAAGGTTCGGTTCACGACCTTTTCGGAGGGAGAGATGAATCTCCACCGGCAGGAATTTAACGGCATCGCCGTGGACAACGCCTGCCATCTTATGCGGACCGTCTACACCACGGTCTACCACTTCCGAGCCAACAGCTCAGAATACGTTATGATCCATCCGCTCTACCGGGATGGCGAATATCAGGGTGCTGCGGCAGTCTATCTGAATGAGAACGACTGGACAAAACTGTTCAGCCAGTACCAGTACGATGCTATCCTCACCAAATCCAACGGTGATGTCATCACCTGTTCAAACTCTTCCTTCCTCTCCCAGAAAAACGCTAACAAGTATCTGCCCGCCGATGCGGCGCAGTATGTGCGAGTGAACGGGAACCGCTATCTGCGCAGCAGCCGCTCGCTGGAAAACGGCACGGTGTTGGCTTACTCCTTCATCTACTCGCCCACGAATTACAGTTATCTCTTCGTGGGTCTGCTCCTGATCGTACTGCTGGGACTGAGTTGGGCGGCAATGTTCGCCCGTATCATGCACGCTATGACTGAGCAGATGGTAAAGTCGGTGGACACCCTCGTGCGGGAGATCCGCATCATCCGCAAGGAGGACCCTGATCACATCATCGAGATCGACACCGGCGATGAGATCGAGGAGATCGCCCGTCAGGTCAACAAGATGGTTCGCAGCATTCAAGAGCTGAGCCAGCGCAACATCGCTCTTGCCGAAGTGAACAACCGGATGGAGATGCAGAATCTTCAGGCGCAGATCAATCCCCACTTTATTTATAATACGCTGGACAATATCCGCTATCTTATCCCGACAGACCCCCAGCGAGCCCAGCAGCTGATTGGACGGTTTATCGGCATCCTGCGCTACAGCATCAACAACACAAAGCACAATGTCCCTGTTAAAGATGATCTGAAATATCTGCAGGATTACCTTGTGATCCAGTCCACCCGCTTCGGTGCGAATTTCTCCTACGAGATTGACATCGACGACGCCTGCATGGAGTTCATCATCCCGAAGCTGCTTTTACAGCCCTTGCTGGAAAACAGCATCAAATATGGATTCCAGAAGAAGCCATGCATCCATATAAGAGTACGGGGCTGGCTGGGGGAGGATGCGCTCTATTTCACGGTAGAGGATAACGGCGGAGGCGTGGACGAGACAATGCTGGAACAGCTGCGAGACATCCTGCGCTCGGATGAAGTGAACATCGAGCACAATGGTCTGCAGAACATCAACCGTCGCATCTGGCTGGGCTACGGCGGGGACAGCGGACTGACCATCGACAGCACCGAGGGCGAAGGCTTCACTGTGAAACTCAAGCTCCGGCTGGGAGGAATGTAAACCATGTATCGCGTTCTACTGGTAGAAGATGAAGAGATCATCCGCAAGGGCATTCGTTACTCGGTACCGTGGGAGGAGTGCGGCTGCTCGGTGGTGGGCGAGGCAGAGAATGGGGCAGTAGGTGAAGAAAAGATCGCTGAACTGCAGCCTGACATTGTCATTACCGACATTACCATGCCGGTAAAAAGCGGTCTTGAGATGATCGCCGACACCCGGGAGAAATTCAACTATATTGCCATCATCCTGACAGGCTACTCGGAGTTCGAGTACGCCCAGCAGGCTATCCGGAACGGCGTATCGGATTATGTGCTCAAGCCTCTCGACATGGACGAGATGCGTACTGCGCTGGAGAAGGCTGTCCGCCTTGCGGGGGATAACCAGTACCTCCAACAGCGGGAGGACGAGGCAGAGGCCGTCCGCAGCCGGACAGCTCTGCCGCCATTAAGCGAAGATAAGGTCACTGACCCGCTGGTGCTACGCATCGTAGCCTATCTGAAAGAGAATTACCAGAGCAAGATAACACTTGCTGACCTTCAGGAACAGTTCCACTACTCGGAACGGTACATCAACCAGAAGTTTCAAAAAGAGCTTGGCACAACGGTTATTGACTACCTCAACCGCTGCCGTATTCAGAACGCTCTGGAACTCATCCGGCAAGGAAAACTGCCCATCTCCCAAATCGGCTGGGAGTGCGGCATTGGTGAGTACAAATATTTTAACCACGTTTTCAAAAAATACATAGGCTGCTCGGTGCGGGAGTACCAGAACACCTTGAAATAAGTGTCTATGAAAAAATACCGAACAGCCGCTGTTCGGTATTTTTTCCATTTGTTCTGCAATTTGAGTATTATTTTTGTGCTATAAGCATTAAAATGGGACTATCGAAAAGTTTCAAGTAAAAAATGGAGGTTTTTACTATGAAAAAGATTTCTCGTCGTTCGTTCCTGATGGCTACCGGTGTTATCGCAGCTTCTGCTGCTCTGAGCGCTTGCGGCGGCTCCTCCGCCAGCACCTCTTCTGCCGGTTCTACCGCTGCTTCCACTGCCGCTTCTGGTACTGCTGCACAGGGCGGCGGCGACCTCGTGATCTACTCGCCCAACTCTGAGGGTCTGCTGAACGCCACCATTCCTCTGTTTGAGGAGAAATACGGCGTCAACGTCGAGCTGATTCAGGCCGGCACCGGCGAACTGGTCAAGCGTATCCAGTCCGAGAAGAACGATCCCTACGCAGATGTCCTGTTCGGCGGCTCCTGGTCGCTGATGTACACCAACGAGGACCTGTGGGAGCCGTATGTTTCCGCCAATGATGCAAACGTCATCGATGCTTACAAGAACAAGTGCGGCTTCATCACCGGCAATGTGCTGGACGGCAGCGTCCTCATCGTCAACACCGACCTCATCGGTGACATCAAGATCGAGGGCTACGAAGATCTGCTGAACCCGGCCCTGAAGGGTAAAATCGCCACTGCCGACCCCGCCAACTCCTCTTCCGCTTTCGCTCACCTGACCAATATGCTGCTTGCAATGGGCGGCTACGAGGACGATAAGGCATGGCAGTACGTCCACGACCTGTTTGAGAATGTGGACGGCAAGATCTGCGAAAGCTCCAGCGGCGTTTACAAGGGAGTTGCCGATGGCGAGTATGTGGTGGGTCTGTCCTATGAGGATCCCTGTGCTCAGCTGGTTCTGGACGGCGCACCTGTCAAGATCGTTTACATGAAGGAAGGTACTGTCTTCCTTCCTGCTTCCGCCACCATCATCAAGGGCGCAAAGAACATGGACAATGCCAAGCTGTTCATTGACTTCATCCTGAGTGAGGAAGTCCAGAACATCTGGGGCAGCACCCTGACCAACCGTCCTGTTATGAAGGATGCTGCCACCAACGATGCCATGACCCCGATGGCAGACATCAATGTCATCGAAGAGGACATTCCCTACGTCAGCGCCCACAAGTCGGAGCTGGTGGACAAGTACACTGAGATCTTCACTGATCTGCAGAGCAAGTAATTCAAAGGGCAGCAGGAGGCTAGTATGAGCAGAATATCAGTCAAAGACGCAGTAAAGCGCTACGGGAATAATACGGTCATCCCGGACCTGAATCTGGAGATCGGAGATGGTGAGCTGTTCACCCTGCTGGGTCCCTCCGGCTGCGGCAAGACCACTCTTCTCCGTATGATCGCAGGCTTCAACTCCATTGAGGGCGGCGACATCTTCTTCAACGAGAAGCGCATCAACGATATGGACCCCAGCAAGCGCAACATCGGCATGGTGTTCCAGAACTATGCCATCTTCCCGAACCTCTCCGTCCGGGACAATGTGGCATTCGGTCTGAAAAACCGCAAGGTAGACAAGGCCGAGATCAAGAAGCGGACGGATGAGTTTCTGAACCTGATGCAGATCATGCAGTATGCCGACCGGATGCCCAACCAGCTTTCCGGCGGTCAGCAGCAGCGTATCGCACTGGCTCGCGCACTGGTTATCTCGCCGGATGTGCTGCTGATGGACGAGCCGCTTTCCAATCTGGACGCAAAGCTCCGTGTCGAGATGCGCAGCGTCATCCGCCACACCCAGAAAAGCGTTGGCATCACCACCGTGTATGTCACCCACGATCAGGAAGAGGCAATGGCCATCAGCGACCGTATCGCCGTTATGAAGGACGGTGTCATCCAGCACGTTGGCACTCCCCGCGACATCTACCAGCGCCCGAAGAATGTCTTCGTTGCCACCTTTATCGGTCGCACCAACATCGTGAATGCCCACGTCAAGGACGGCATCATCACCTTTGCCGACGGCTACCATGAGCACATCGACGCTCTGGACAAGGCTGCCGAGCAGGATGTGCGCTGTTCCATCCGCCCGGAGGAGTTCATTATCTGCAAGGACGGCACCGATGGCATCCACGGAACCGTGCAGGAATGCACCTACCTCGGTCTCAACACCCACTACACCATTGACACCGATCAGGGCGACTCGGTGGAGATCGTAGAGGAGTCCTCCATTGGCGAGGGTCTCAAGAAGGGCGAGAAGGTGCTGCTGAAGGTCAAGAAAGAGAAGATCAACGTCTTTACCAAGGACGGCGGTACCAATCTCATCAGGAGCGACGCTTATGAAAAACAATAATAAGTTCCGTCTTGATGTCTGGGGAGCCATTACGCTGGGGACCATCGCACTCTATGCACTGTTCCTGCTTTACCCGATGGCATACCTGATCCGCCAGTCTGTGCTGGACCCCGACACCGGCAGCTTCACGCTGGCTTATTTCACGAAGTTCTTTTCCAAGAGCTACTATTTCGATACCCTGATCAACAGCTTCAAGGTGTCCATCACAGCGACGGTGCTCTCCATCGCTATTGGCACCCCACTGGCATACCTGTTCACGATCTTTAAGATCAAGGGCAAGTCGGTGCTGAATATCCTCATTGTGGTGGCATCTATGTCGGCTCCCTTCATCGGTGCCTACTCATGGATTCTGCTGCTGGGTCGCAGCGGTATCATCACCGCCTTCTTCAAAAACCTCGGCATCGCCATCCCGGACATCTACGGCTTCGGCGGCATCGTGCTGGTCATGACGCTCCAGCTGTTCCCGCTGGTGTTCCTCTACGCCAAGGGTGCATTGAAGAACATCGACAACTCCCTCATCGAGGCGGCTGAAAACCTCGGATGCTCTGGCATTGCCTGCTTCTTCAAAGTGGTCGTGCCCCTAATCATGCCCACCCTGCTGGCTGCGGCTCTGCTGGTGTTCATGCGATCCTTTGCAGACTTCGGCACCCCGATGCTGATCGGTGAGGGCTACCGTACCTTCCCTGTTGTCCTTTACACTGAGTTCATCAACGAGGTGGGCGGCAGCGACGGCTTTGCAGCCGCTATCGCCGTCATCGCTATCGTCATCACCACGCTGGTGTTCCTCGTCCAGAAGTACGTTTCCAACAAGAACGCCTTCGCTCTGAACAGTATGCACCCCGTGGAGGAGCGGGAGGCCCGCAAGGGCATCAACGCTCTGGTGCATCTGGTCGTCTACCTTGTAGTGGGCATCGCCATCATGCCGCAGGCCTACGTCATCTACACCTCGTTCAAGAACACGCAGGGTAAGATTTTTGTGGACGGCTACTCGCTGCAGAGCTACCAGACCGCCATCGGCAAGCTGGGTCGCAGCATTCAGAATACCATCATCATCCCCCTGTTGGCACTGGTCGTCATCGTGCTGCTGGCTGTTCTCATCGCTTATCTGGTGGTGCGCCGCCGCAATGCCCTGACCAACGTGGTGGACATCCTCTCGATGATCCCCTACATCGTGCCCGGCACGGTCCTTGGCATCGCACTGCTCATCGGCTTCAATAAGCCCCCGCTCCTCATCAGCGGCACCATGCTCATCATGGTGGTGGCACTCATCATCCGGCGTCTGCCCTATACCATCCGCTCGTCGGTGGCTATCCTGCAGCAGATCCCCATGAGCATTGAGGAAGCTGCCATCTCGCTGGGCGCTTCCAAGATGAAGGCATTCTTCCGCATCACGGTTCCCATGATGGCCTCCGGCATCATCTCTGGTGCCATCCTGAGCTGGGTCACCATGATCAGTGAACTGTCCACCGCCATCATCCTGTATACCGGCAAGACCAAGACCCTGACGGTAGCAATCTATACCGAGGTCATCCGCGGCAACTACGGCACTGCAGCCGCATTGTCCACCATTATGACCATCCTCACCGTCATTTCTCTGCTGGCTTTCAGCAAGCTCAATGGCGGCAAGGATATCAGTCTTTAAGTAATCCCTCGTTCTCCTTCAATCACTGAGTTTCCAAACTGGGCTGTTTCTCAGCAACGCAAATAGCCCCCAACGGAAAAATGAGACAGGCTTCCCGAAAGGTGGGTCGCCTGTCTCATTTTTGTTGTAAGTTGGACGCTTGGGGACTTTAGACCTTTGCAGTCCCGAAAAACCGTGCCGATCCTGTACGGTTTAGAACATTTTGATGACCCACAGGATCAGGATAACAGGAACATCAAACTGCTTTGCAATCTACAATGTCAGGTCCACAACCGGACAGCCGTCTGCATCAATCAAAATGGTCATGTGTGTTCCTCCATCGCCCAGCGAAATGCTTTCGCCGTGCGCAGGTCGGCGTCTTTGAAATGCCCGCCGCTGTTCCATTCAAGGGTGCAGTTTGCGCCACGCGCTGTAAGCCGGCTGTGCAGGGCGCGGATGCCATCGCCCACCGCAGCCATGACGGTGTTTTTCGTGCGCTCTTCCTTGTCACCAAGGCTCAGATAAACGTGCTGTGCCTGCATCGGGTGCTGCTGTTCAAACTCCATCCAACCCGGGAACCACACCGAGGGGGAGGCGGCGGCGATGCCATAAAACAGATCAGTCTGGGTGGATGACCACAAAGCAAACAGCCCGGCCAGCGAGTAGCCACCCAGAATGATTTTGACGTTTTTCGGGAGAGGATACCGCTGCTCCAGTGTGGGAATGACCTGTTCCGTCAGAAAGCGCAGGGTGTCCGCAGCATTGCCGCCAAACCCTTGCTTTCCCCACACAGCAGGAGACTTCCATGGAGAAAGTGCATCATTCCAGCTTTCCACTGGAATGGCTGCAAACAGATACTTTCGGTCGCTTTGTGCAATAGCAGCCACTTCGTCATCCATGCTTTGCAACTCGTGTTCGCCGGTCATTTGGAGCAGTAGGTATTCTGCATGAGCTTCGCCGTAAATGCGGCAAGGTCTGTTCCCGATCAGCATTGTCTGTGCGCTCATTGCGGCAGCCTCCCAAAAAGATTTTGATAAATCCAGTATAGCAACCGAAAAATCATTTTGCAATTCAAAAAGCGTTCATAGCCGTAGCAAGCAGTGTCTTCGTATATACAAAGACCATTTTGCGTTGCAAAATGCTTGTTGGGAAATCCCAAACCCTTTCAGATCTGCATCGTACCGATGCAGGCTACGCGTTTTTGCAAAACGCTTTTTGGATGCGCCATAGGAGTGCGCAGCAATCACGGAAGCACGATGATTACAGGGTTTGAGGTTCTCCCAGCGCAAGCAGCCCTAGGCGCGGTATCGATATGTACCAAGCCAAAGCGGACCCAGTACCCACAACCAAGGCAATGAAAGCACTCTCGTCACTTTTAATACCGTAAGCACCAGCGTTAAAGCAAACAAGAGGGTCATTGTAATTATTTCGGAACGGTCAGGTTTCTTCTCCATACGCAGATCACCTCGAAAATCCGGTCACATCTGAGAAATAGTATAAAAGTCAGTATGCTTCATCCGGTTCGGTAGGTGCTGCGGTAATATCACGGTAGAAAGTGGCCCATGCAGCTTCCTCATAGGGGCGTACAAAAAAGAAGCCAATGCTCAATGGAATTGTCAGCAGAAGAAAAAGAGAAATCGCCATAGCCTCTGAACCGGTGAAATATTTGAGAACCAGAAAACCCCCGGCATACAGTGGCAACGAACAGAGCAGTTCCCAGCCAATGAAGCTGAAATCCAGACAGAACAGCCGCCATTTGTTGCCGTCCATAATCCGCCGGGATTCTGTGATCGCTTCATTTGCAGTCAACGAAGGATGCTCGGACATGATGTAAGGTGTCATCGCATAGCTATATGTTTTCACGATTCCCGGAATCACCAACAGCAACGACCAGAGGGCGATGTACAGACCCTGCAGGAATTTCATGCAGAAGCCATCCCACAGACGGTCTTTCTGAGAGAACAAGTCCGAGATGGCAGCATCATTTCCATCTACAAGGTTCAGATTAAAACGAGCATATCCCAGTCGAACTGCACCGCCCACGATCAGTTGGAGGATTGCCCACAGACCAATGCCGACAAGCAGAACAGCAAGCAGCCGACCGCCGTTTGGCTGGGCGAACAGTTCAAAATGAATGTCCTTTGCCTGATTGGAATTGGAAACGACACTGTTGGAACTGCTCACAATGGTAGCACCGAGCGCACTGGCGGCAATACCTGTCAGAGCAGCAGTTTTCCATTTTCCGCGCAGAGCATCGAGAGCGAGCATACGATAGTCGGCAGATACTTTCATAAAAGCAACCTCCTGTTTGAAAACGGCAAGGATGTGTGAAAAGGAATATGATATATGCCACTTTAATTTAGATACGTTTGAAACGCTGAAAAAATTGCAACATGAATGAAAAAGAGGCTGTTGCGCCTGCCGCTTTTACGGCCTGCTCATTGACCTGATTGTAGTTCTTACGCAATCGCAAAGCAGTGCACCCAAGGCGACCAACTGCTTAAAACGGCAGTTTCCTGCGCACACGCTTCTCTGGAATTGCCCGGCACACAAATGTGCACCATGGCAGGCGTGGAAAAAAGATTCCCGCTTACACCTGTTAAGCAGTTCTGTACGTTTTAGTATGGGACAGATTTAATAACGCGGAAAATTGTCAAAGCCCACAGGCTGGAATTTCATCCACCCTGTGGGCTTTGTTGTGCCCGCTAATTGATATAAGTTGATACCAATTAGTATCAGCTGTTTTTCTGAGTTTCGTCCATGATTTTTTTGGCTCGTCCGCGCGTGGTATCTTCGAAAGTTTCATCTTCGCTGAATCGCAGCCAATAGGGGTCTTCCATCAGGCAGGCGTTGGTGCGCTTGACGATTTCCCAAGCGTTGTAGTCGGACAGCCCCATCAATTTCAAAATCTCTTTGCAATCCATCCGATTTTTCGGAAAGATACGCTTCTTTGCCCAAACAACCACATCGACCAATGGGACTTTGCGTTTGTCACCGATGAAAAGGTTCAGGGGCAGATTATACTGCGGCACACCCTCATTTGCGCAAAGAGACTGCCCATCTTCGCTTAGGTGGGCAATTTCTTTTTCATCCATCATCAATTTCAGATAGGCCATTTTATCACCCCATACCATGCTTGGATGGATAGACAAGATGAATCGTTGTTTCGTTCTGCATACATGATCTCCCTCCCCACCACCTCTTCCGCCTGCGCTTTCAGCCCGTTCATGTGCGCCACCCAGAGAAGCTGTGCGCGCTCTTTGTCCGGCGCGGAGTACTTGTCAATCGCAAGGGAAGTTGGTTGCACATAGATTGACACCATATTTGCGATATACAATTCGCAGTTGTTGCCAACGAATCAAAATGCGATAGGCCGGGAGACCGGTGCCAGGGTTCGACTCCCTGATGTCCCGCCAAAAACGCCGCAGGACGATGAGTTCTGCGGCGTTTTTCATTGCATATTTTACTTTCCCGCCAGCAATACCGCCAGCACAGCCTTCTGGACATGCAGTCGATTTTCTGCCTCGGTAAATATCTCGTCGGCGTGGGCCTCGAAGACGGCAGTAGAGATCTCCTCGCCGCGGTGAGCGGGCAGGCAGTGGAGCACCATGCAGTCCGGCTTTGCGGCTTTCAGGAGGCCGCTGGTGAGCTGGAAGCCTGCAAAGTCCCGCAGGCGGCTCTCGCTCTCGGAGGTGCCGGGGGCAGCGGTATTCCAGACAGCCGTCACCACGACATCGGCGTCCTTGACGCCTTCGGCGGGGTCTTCCAGCAGGCGGAACGCACTGCCGTACTTATGGGCGAACATCAGCACATCTGCCGCCGGGCGGTAACCGTGGGGGCAGACGCAGTCTACCTTCATGCCGGAGAGCAGGCCGCCCACGATGAGGCTGTTGGCCATATTGCTGCCGTCGCCGACGAAGCAGAGCTTCTGGCCCGCCAGCGCACCCCGGCGCTCCCGGATGGTCATGAGGTCCGCCAGCACCTGACAGGGGTGAGCATAGTCCGTCAGGCCATTGATGATGGGGACACCCGCAAACTCAGCGAACTCTTCCAAATCGCTCTGGCGGTAGGTGCGCCAGACAACGCAGTCATAATAGCGGCCCAGCACCCGGGCGGTATCCTTGAGCGGCTCGCCGCGGCCGGACTGCAGCTCGGTGGCGGCATTCATGTAGTTGCCGAGGCCGCCCAGCTGGTAGACGCCCACCTCGAAGCTGGTGCGGGTACGGGTGGAATTTTTCGAGAACATCAGCGCGACGCTCTTGCCCTTGAGCAGAGGTTCGGTGCCTCCGGCCTTCTGCTGAGCTTTCAGCTCATCGGCCACATCAAGGATGTGGGCCACCTCGTCAGGGGTGAGGTCGCTCATTTTCAGCAGATGCTTCATGCCTGCTCCTCCGTTTTGCTGGGGTCCATCTCCGCGAGGACGCTGCCCAGAATATCCAGCGCCATCTCCACATTGTGGGCGGTCAGAGTCAGCGGCGGCAGCAGGCGGAGGCGGGTCTTTGCGGTAAGCACCAGCAGGCCCTTTTCGCGGCAGGCGGCCAGCACGTCAGCGGCCTTGATGCCCTCGAGGAACTCGATGCCGACCATCAGGCCGATGCCCGAGAGGCTCCTGACGCGGGGCAGCTTTTCCAGACCGGTGCGCAGCTGGACGGCCCGCTCGTTGACGTTGGCGAGGAAGCTGGCGTCCATCCGGTCCACGACGACATTCGCACCGGCGCAGACCACCGGGTTTCCGCCGAACGTGGAGCCGTGGCTGCTGGGTCCCATACCGGCAGCGACTTTCTCATTCATCAGGACAGCGCCAATCGGCAGGCCGCCGCCCAGACCCTTGGCCAGCGTGACGACGTCGGGCTGGAGGTTGTAGTGCTCACAGCACAGGAAGGTGCCGGTGCGGCCCACGCCGGTCTGCACCTCGTCCACGATAAGGACGAGGTCTTTTTCGTCGCAGAGGGCGCGGACAGCCTGCACATACTCGGGTTCCAGCGCCACAACACCGCCCTCGCCCTGTACCAGTTCCAGCATGACAGCGCAGGTGTGGCGGTCCACCATCTCGGTCAGGGCGTCGATGTCGCCGGCCTTGACGTACTGGAAGCCCTCGTTGAAGGGGCCGAAGTAGTTGTGGAACACGCCCTGTCCGGTGGCGGTCAGGGTAGCAATGGTACGGCCATGGAAGCTGTTGACCAGCGTGATGACATTGTAGCGGTCAGCACCGTATTTGTCGAAGCTGTACTTGCGGGCGGCCTTGATGGCGCCCTCATTGGCCTCTGCGCCCGAGTTGCCGAAGAACACCTTGCTCATACCGGTGCGCTTGCAGAGCTTTTTGGCCAGCTTGCCGCAGGGGGCGGTATAGTAGAGGTTAGAGGTGTGCTGCAGCTTGTGTGCCTGCTCGGAGACGGCCTCGGCCCAGGTCATATCGCAGTAGCCCAGGCTGTTGACGCCGATGCCGCTGGTGAAGTCGAGGTACTTCTGCCCCTCGGGGCCTTCGGCATAGAGGCCGTGGCCCTTCTCGATGGCGATGGGGTTGCGTGCGTAGGTATGCAGGACATACTCGTTGTCCCGCTTGATGACTTTTTCGGAATCCATAATATCTACCTCCTGACGGTGGAGCCACATACTTTCCCTCTTTGCCAAAGGCTCCCCTACAAGGGGAGCTGGCGCGAAGAGCCTGAGAGGTTGTACGAAGGAGAGCCTAGCCGTGAATCGCAGCGAGGCTAAACCTCTCCGTCACGGCTGGCGGCGGTCATCGCTGTTGCCTATCGAGGGGAGGCCTTGGCATATCGGAAAGTTTTCTTATCAACTATTATAGGGTACTCCGGCGCATCGCGCAACCCTTATTCGTGATGGCTGCGGCGATAGAAGCGGGTACCGGAGCCACGGTCGGAGAACAGCTCCAGCAGGATGGAGTGCGGCACGCGGCCATCAATGATGACAGCCTCGTGGACGCCCTGATAGATCGCATCGGCCATGCCGCCGATCTTGGGGATCATGCCGCCCGCGATAATGCCGGCGGACTTATAGCCCTCGATCTCGGAGACCTCCACCTCGGGGATGAGGGTGGATTCATCTTCCTTATCCCGCAGCAGGCCCGCAATATCAGTCATGGAGACGAGTTTTTCGGCCTTGAGCGCGATCGCGATCTGTGCGGCGGCGGTGTCAGCGTTGACGTTATAAGCCTGGCCCAGGTCGTCCATGCCCACCGTTGCAATAACGGGGATATAGCCGCTGTCCAGCAGGCTGGAGATCAGCGTCGGGTCAACGTGGACGATCTCTCCCACATGGCCCAGCTGAGGGTCAAGCTCGGTGCAGCGGAGCATCTGGCCGTCCATGCCGCAGAGGCCGACGCCGCGGCCCCGCAGCTTTGCCACGAGGTCTTTGTTTACCTTACCGGCCAGCACCTGCTGGACGATCTCCATGGTGGCGTCGTCGGTGACGCGCAGGCCGCCTGCAAAGTGGCTCTCGACGCCCACTTTTTTGAGCATCTCATTGATGGCAGGGCCGCCGCCGTGTACCAGAACCACCCGCACGCCCAGCAGGGTCAGGGTGACAAGGTCGTTCATGACCGCGTTTTTCAGCGTCTCGTTGATCATGGCGTTGCCGCCGTATTTGATGACCATGGTCTTGCCGTGGTACTTCTGGATATAAGGGGTCGCCTCCGAGAAAAGGAGGGCCATTTCTTCGTTTTTCATTGCTGTTCTCCTTCTCAGGTGCGGTAGTCGCCGTTGATCTTCACATAGTCATAGGTCAAATCGCAGCCCCATGCCTTGGCGCTGGCGTCACCGGTCCCCATATCCACCTTGACCAGAATATCGTGCTCGGCCAGGACCTTTGCGGCCTCGTCCTCGCTGTAGGGGTGGTAGGCGGCGTTCTCGCAGACGTAGACCTCACCGGCCTTGCTGGACAGCCAGACGCAAACCTTATCGATCGAGAAGTCACCGGGAGTGTAGCCGATGGCGCAGAGGATGCGGCCCCAGTTGGCGTCGCGGCCAAAGACAGCGGCTTTGAAGAGGTTGGAGCAGACCACGCTGCGGCTGACGGCGCGGGCCGTCTTGAGGTCGGGGGCGTGGGTGACTTCGCAGGTGATGAGGTGGGTCGCGCCCTCGCCGTCACCGGCGTGCTCAGCACACATATGCTCGGCGATGGCGGTCAGTGCGGCCACAAAGGCGTCGTAGTCGGCGTTCTCCTCGGTGATCTCCGGGTTGCCCGCGAGGCCGGAGGCCATGATGATCAGGGTATCGTTGGTGGAAGTGTCCAAATCGACGCTCATCTGGTTGTAGGTCCCGGGGACGACGGTCTTGAGGGCCTTTTCCAGCAGGGCGGGGGAGACGGCGGCGTCGGTGGTGTAGAATGCCAGCATGGTGGCCATGTTGGGGGCGATCATGCCGCTGCCCTTGCCGATAGCACCCACCGTGCAGGTCTTGCCGCCCAGCTCAAACTGGATGGCATATTCCTTCTTGTGAGTATCGGTGGTCATGATGGCCGTCGCCGCGTCGGTGCTGCCCTGTGCGTCAGCCGCCAGCTTGGCGGCGGCGGCAGGGATGCCACGGGCAAACGGGTCGATGACCATCGGCTGGCCGATAACGCCGGTAGAAGAGGGCAGGACATCCTTTGCGTCGATGTTCAGCGCCTTGCCCACCAGCTCACAGCATTCCTCCGCCAGTGCCACGCCGTTGGCGGCGCAGGTGTTGGCGTTGCCGCTGTTGACCACGATGGCCTGTGCATAGCCGTCCGTCAGGTGGGCACGGTCTACCTTGATGGGTGCGCCGCAGACCTTGTTGGTGGTGTAAACACCGGCGGCGGCGCAGCGGACGTCGGCCTTGATGAGTGCCAGATCGTACTTTTCACTGTGATTTGCCCGGATGCCGCAATGGACACCGGCTGCTGCAAAACCCTTGGGCGCGCAGATGCCGCCCGCAACTTCTTTATACTGCATCTGAAAATCCCCCTAATTTCAAACCTCTCAGTCTCGCTCCCCTCGATAGGGGCAGTGGCAGCGCGCCAGCGCTGACGGAGAGGTTACTCTAATCCTTCCGTCTCGTTCATTCCCAGCATCAGATTCATGCACTGGATGGCTGCACCGGAAGAGCCTTTGCCCAGATTGTCGAACAGGGACACCAGCATCATCTGGTCGCCCGCTGCGTTGACGGTCATGTACAGCTCCATCCTGTCGCTGCCGGACAGGGCGTTGGAGTACAGACCATTCTCGGGAAGCGGCTCGTTGAGGGCGTGGACGGAAACGGTCGCGCCCTCCTTGTAATAGTCTGCAATGCCTGCGGCCACCGCCTCGGCGCTGGTGCCAGCCAGCTTGAGGTCCAGCGGAACGAGGACCTGCATTCCGCTGTAATAATCGCACACCACCGGCACAAAGGCAGGGGTGTGGGCGAGGCCGCTGATCTTCTGCATCTCAGGCAGATGCTTATGAGCAAGGCCCAGACCGTAGCTCTTGGGCGCATCCAGCTTGCTGTGAGCCGGACGGTCGGCGCTCTCATACTCGGCGATCATCTTCTTGCCGCCGCCGGAGTAGCCCGAAATGCCGGTGCAGCTGAACGGATAGTCTGCCGGAGCCAGCCCCAGCTCCACCAGAGGCCGCGCGATGCTGATAAAGCCGCTGGCATAGCAGCCGGGGACCGCCACACGATACGAATTTTTGATCTTCTCTTTCTGGCCCTTCAGCTCCGGGAAGCCGTAGTCCCAGGCCGCGTCGGTGCGGAAGGCCGTGGAGGTATCCAGCACCTTGACGTCCGGGCGGAGCAGAGGCATGACCTCTTTGGAGGCCGCATCGGGCAGGCAGAGGAAGGCAAGGTCGGCGGAATTGATGACCTTCGCCCGCTCGTTCACATCCTTGCGGCCCTCAGCCGAGATGCTCAGCAGCTCGATGTCAGGCCGGGCGGCCAGACGGTCGGCAATGCGCAGACCGGTGGTGCCGGAAGAACCGTCGATAAAGACTTTTACGCTCATGCGTTTGCCGCCTCCCATGCGCCGAGCTGGGCGCTTGCCAGCTCGATCTGCTTTTTGACGCTGGCCTCGCTGGGACCGCCGTAGCTGGTGCGGCCCTCGCAGCACTTGATGAGGTCGATGGCGTCGTAGATGTCGTTTTCGAACAGAGCGCTGTAGCCCTTGAACTCATCGAGGGTCAGCTCTTCGAGGGTCTTATCCTTGCTGATGCAGTCGGAGACCATGCAGCCGGTGAGCTTGTAGGCGTCGCGGAAAGGCATCCCCTTCTTGGTCAGATAGTCGGCGCAGTCGGTGGCGTTGATGAAGCCCTTGGCAGCGGCCCGGCGCATATTGGCGGGCAGGGTCTTCATGGTGTCCAGCATCGGGGTCACGGTCTTGAGGCAGAGTTCCAGCGTATCGACAGCGTCGAAGATGGCCTCTTTGTCCTCCTGCATATCCTTGTTGTAGGCGAGAGGGATGCCCTTCATCATGACCAGCAGGGTGTTCAGATCGCCGTAGACACGGCCCGTCTTGCCGCGGATGAGCTCGGTGACGTCAGGGTTCTTCTTCTGGGGCATGATGGACGAGCCGGTAGTGAAGGCGTCGTCCAGCTCGATGAACTTGAACTCCCAGCTGCACCAGAGGATGATCTCTTCGGACAGGCGGGACAGATGCATCATGCAGATAGAGATGGCGTTTGCCAGCTCGATGCAGAAGTCACGGTCAGACACGCCGTCAAGGCTGTTGGGGCAGGGCGCCGCAAAGCCCAGCTTCTCGGCGGTGAACTGACGGTCCAGCGGGTAGGTCGTACCGGCCAGAGCGCCGGAGCCCAGCGGACACTGGGCGTCCATCCGGGCGGTGGCGTCCTCGAAGCGCTGCAGATCGCGCAGCAGCATCCATGCATAGGCCATCAGGGCGTGGCCGAAGGTGATGGGCTGGGCGCGCTGCAGGTGGGTGTAACCGGGCATGACGGCGGTGGTGTTCTCGGCGGCCTTCTTGCAGATGACCTTGACCAGCTCCACGATGTAAGCCTGCAGGGTGTGGCTGTAGTCCCGCAGAGTCAGGCGGATGTCCAGCGCCACCTGGTCGTTCCGGCTGCGGCCGGTGTGCAGGCGCTTGCCGGCGTCGCCGATGCGGGCGGTGAGGGTCTGCTCCACGAAGGTATGGACGTCCTCGGCGTTGGGGTCGATGGTGAGAGCGCCGGAGGCCAGGTCATCCGCGATGGAGGCCAGACCGCTCAGAATATCTTCGCAGTCCTTCTCGGAGATGATGCCCTGCTTTGCCAGCATGGCGGCGTGGACGCCGCTGCCGCGCATATCCTGCGCGATCATCCGCTGGTCGAAACGGATGGAAGAGTTGAAGTCATTGACGCGGGAATCGACCGCCTTGGAGAAACGGCCCTTCCAAAGTTGTTCTGCCATAAAAGAAACTCCTCTATAGAAACGGCAAAGCCGCCGCAGGGGAAAAAGCTCCCGCGGCGGTGCCGCCAGCAATGATGCCGGTAATTTGAGCCTTCAGCGTGAAAGTGTAAAAAACACGCCAAAGGGGATGGTAAGCAGGTTATTCCTTGACCTCGGGCCAGTTCTTGGACAGCTTTGCGCGCTCCTTGATGGACAGGCCGAAGAGGTTGATGAAGCCGGTAGCATCGGACTGGTCATAGTCCTTATCCACGCCGAAGGAGGCAGTCTGCTCGTCGTACAGGGTGTACGGAGAGGTGACGCCGGCGTTGATCATGTTGCCCTTGTAGAGCTTCAGCTTGACGTCGCCGGTGACGGTCTTCTCGAGGCTGTCAGCAAAGGCATCCAGAGCCTCACGCAGCGGGGTGAACCACTGGCCGTTGTAGACGATGTCGGCGTACTTCTGAGCCATCTGAGCCTTGAAGTGTGCGCTCTCCTTGTCCAGAGTGATGGTCTCCAGAACATTGATGGCCTTGTACAGGATCGCACCGCCGGGAGTCTCGTACACGCCGCGGCTCTTCATGCCCACCAGACGGTTCTCGACGATGTCCAGCAGGCCGATGCCGTTCTCGCCGCCGACCTTGTTCAGGTACTCGACCAGCTCGACAGCGCCCATCTCCTTGCCGTCAACGGCAGTGGGGATGCCCTTCTCGAAGTGGAGGGTGATGTAGGTCGGGGTGTCGGGTGCCTGCTCGGGGGAAACGCCCAGCTCGAGGAAGCCGGGCTTATTGTACTGCGGCTCGTTGGCGGGGTTCTCGAGGTCGAGACCCTCGTGGCTCAGGTGCCACAGGTTCTTATCCTTGGAGTAGTTGGTCTCACGGTTGATCTTCAGGGGGATGTTGTGTGCCTCGGCGTAGTCGATCTCCTCGTCACGGCTCTCGATGTCCCACTCACGCCAGGGAGCGATGATGGCCATATCGGGGCAGAGAGCCTTCAGGGTCAGCTCGAAACGCACCTGGTCGTTGCCCTTGCCGGTGCAGCCGTGGCAGATGGCGTCTGCGCCTTCCTTGATGGCGATGTCGGCCAGAGCCTTTGCGATGCAGGGACGTGCGAAGCTGGTACCCAGCAGGTAGTCCTCATACTTTGCGCCGAACTTCAGGGTGGGGAAGATGTAGTTCTCGACGAAGTCCTTCTTCAGGTCGAGGACGTACAGCTTGGAAGCGCCGGTAGCCTTAGCCTTCTCTTCCAGACCGTCCAGCTCAGTACCCTGACCCACGTCGCCGGAGACAGCGATGACTTCGCAGTTGTTGTAGTTCTCTTTCAGCCAGGGAATGATGATGGAGGTATCCAGACCGCCAGAGTAAGCCAGAACAACTTTCTTAATATCTTCCTTTTTCATGATGATCGCTCCTTTGTTTATTACACTTTTTATACTTTTGTTTGCCGCCCGGGCATCCCTCCCGGGGCGCTCGACGTCTTGTCTTTCTGAGTACGCTTTTATTATACGCCAAGCGGTTTTTCCGTCAATGCAGAAAACCGCCAAACCTTGTGCAGATTTGGCGGTCCTTTTCTGTTATTTTGTATGTTTATGCATTATTTTCTAAATATATACAAATTTTATGCATCTTTGGTTTGTATATGCATGGCTGTATACAGTCCGGTTTATACATTCTGTCCGCCGTCGGCACGGGGTTGACGGCCCAGTTCCGGCACGGCGCGGCGTTCGTGTTTTTTTATTCATTCTTTTTCAGCCATCCACCCGGCGCAGAGGGTCTCTTTCTGGGCCTTCGTCAGCTTTTTGAGGGCAATCTCCCGCCGGAGGGCGGCGGACTTGTCCGCACACGCTTCCAGGTAGGCAAAGCCCAGCGCGGTATGGGTGCGGGTATACTTTGCGCCTTTGCCGCTCTGGTGGGCCTTGAGGCGGGCTTCCGGGTCGTTCGTCCAGCCGGTATAAAGCTGGCCGCCCGCGCAGCGCACCATGTAGACGTAAGCTGTCTTTTCCGGCTTCTCAGATGCGGCCATTGTTCTTCAGCACCTGACGGCAGGCGGCGAGGGCCGTCTCCTTGTCCTTGGCCGTGATAAGGAAGCGGCTGGCGTGGCAGAAGCTGATGCCCTCGATGCCGCTTTTCTGCTCGATGACCTCCTGCGGCTGGCCGGCCCAGCTC
The DNA here is from genome assembly GCF_020687245.1 of Faecalibacterium longum CLA-AA-H243. Lineage (GTDB taxonomy): Bacteria > Bacillota > Clostridia > Oscillospirales > Ruminococcaceae > Faecalibacterium > Faecalibacterium longum. Next base: position 20,615 of record NZ_JAJEQG010000035.1, read on the forward strand.
TGGGGGAAGGGGAGCTTGGGCTTTTTGGTCTTGTGGTCGGTGACGCACTGGGCGCTCCAGCCGCCCCGCTGGCTGGGATAGATGACGAAAAGGGCGTCGGTCTTGTACAGGCCGTTCTTCCAGGGCAGATAGCAGGGCAGCACCACGATGCCGTCGCGGGAGTTTTTGTATGCCTGCTGGACCTTCTCGTCGGCGCGGTTGACGGCGTTGGCGCTCTCGATCTGGTTCTCCAGGATCTGCTTTGCCACGGCCACCGCCTTGAAGAAGCAGGCGTCCTGGTCCTCTTTCGAGTCCCACACGGGGTTGAAGAAGCCGATGGCGTCGCAAAGGCTGTTCTGCTCGCCGGTATTGTCGTTCAGATCGAGGGGCTGGATGAAGTTCTCATCAATGAGCCGGGCCTGACGCTCGCCTACAAGGCCGGGGCCGAGTACCCGCCACAGCAGGCCGAAGGCCGCGTAAGGGATGCCGTTGGGGCGGGTCTCGCGGGGCTCCTGATGGTGGTCGAACATGCCAAAGCCAATGTCATACACGATGCCGTCGAAGTCATCCGGCACCACGAAGCCGCGGGTTATTTTAATATCCGGGCGGAGGATCTGGAGCAGGGCAGTTGCGAACACGTCGTCAGCGTGGAACTTGCCTGCGTGGGTAAAGCCGTTTGCGGGTATTTTCATAGGGATTCTCCTCATTCTCTCATGCATTCTGTTGCACACAGTATAGCACATTCCCGGGCGGCGGACAACAAAAAGGAGCCGCCGCATGACGCAGCAGCTCCCATATTCTACAGAAAATTTTCTCAGTGGTTGGCCTGTGCCGCTTCAAATTCTGCCTGCGTCAGGATCTGATAATCCGCAGGGATGTTGAAGAGATTCTGGTCCACAGTGGTGCTCGTGACGCGGTACTCCACGATGGTGCGGCCCTCGGCAGCATCGGTAACGACATACTTGAGATCATCGCCGACCAGGCAGTAGGAAACGGTGGCCGTCTGACCGTTGGCATCGGTGGCAGTGTAGGACAGGGCCTCGCAGTCCTGACCGTTCACATTCACGGTGGTCACGGTGCAGGGGATCTCCTGTGCTTCGCCTTTGTCAGCGGAGACTTCCTCGCTTATGCTCACAGTGGGTACTTCGCCCTTGACGGCCATCTTGGATGCATCGTCCACCAGATAGCCCTGACCGTCTTTCAGGATATAGACCAGACTGCCGGCGTCGCCCATATCCATCTTGATGTAAGCGTTGCCGTTGCTGCGGGCTGCGATCATGGTCTGGGTGGTGCCATCGGGGGCAGTGGTGACGATCTCCTGATACAGCTCTGCGCCGGTGCGCTGTGCGAGCGCGTTGTTGATGCGGGTCTCAACGGAGTCGCCGGGAGCAGCCATGCACACCGGCATCAGCACGGCAGCCATCACTGCAGCCACCAGCAGAGAAGTAAGTTTCTGATACAGCTTCATAGAAAATTCTCCTGTCTTTCAGCTCATTTTGCAAAGGCGTTTTCCTCTTTTGCATTTGCATTATCTTACAACTTTTTCCGGGGCACTGTCAATCATCACATTTGCCCTCATGTCAAAAACAGCCGCAGAGGCGTTTATTTCTCTCTGCGGCTGCGGTTTGTAAAGTTTTTGTGGAAACTACTTCCGGCCCTTGCGGCTGGTCTTGGTGACGGCGCGGGTGGGGGTCTTGGTCACAGCAGTGGTGGGCTTGACCGCCGGGCTGAGGTTGGGCTTCGGGGTCAGAGCCTTGGTGGGCTCGCCCAGAGCCAGCACCTGGGAAAGCGCGGCCTGTGCGGCGGCAGCATCGCCGTCGGTGACGGCCAGAACATCGGAGTAGAACTGCTCCATCTCCTCGCGGGTGGAGAAGGTGGCGACGTACATCTGGTTGCCCATCGCACCGGAGAGGGCGTCGGGGATGCGGTCCACCATCTTGATGTTCTTCTGGTACTTCTGCATGATCTGCTCATGACTGTACACGAAGTTCTTACCGTCGCGGCGGCCGACGAAGGGGCAGTAGTAGTGCTCGCCCACGGGCATATCGGTGCCGCCGAAGGCGATCATGTCGGCCCATATCTTATAGACGTTGGTGGAGCGGGCGAAGTTTATCATATCGGGAGTGAAGCCGCCGCAGGGGCGCATATTGACTTCGAGGGCCACGATCCGGCCTTTTTCGCCCATGCTGGCCTGGTCCTCGGTCATCCGGAAGAACTCGAAGTGGACGAAGCGGCTCTTGACGCCGAAGCTCTTGACGACGGCACGGCCTGCGGCGCGGGTGTCCTCGGGCAGGTCCTTGATGATGTAGTAGATGGAGTTGTCGTTGTCGTTCACGATGTCCATGATGGACATGGGACTGACGTTTCCGGCCTCAAAGATGGGGTTGCCGGAGGCGTCGATGATGGCGTCGTAGCTGTTGACCTCGGCGTGGACGAACTCCTCCATGATGTAGGAGACGTCCGGGTGATTCTCGGCCTTGTAGGCGAGGAAGGTCTTCAGCTCTTCGTCATTGGACAGCTTGTGGGTATCGGAAGCGCCCACGCCGTTGTCGGGCTTGACCACCACAGGGTATCCCACCTGCTTGATGAAAGCCTTGCAGCCGTTGAGATCGTCCACCATGTGGTAGCGGGCGGTGGCGATGCCGGCCTTCTGGTAGTACTCCTTCATCTTGCTCTTGTACTTGATGCGGGGCATATCCTCGGTCTGGAAGCCGGAGGTGATGTGGAAGTCGGTGCGCAGGGCAGCGTCCCGCTCCAGCCAGTATTCGTTGTTGGACTCCAGCCAGTCGATACGGCCATACTTGAAGATGAAGAAGGCCACAGCGCGGTAGACTTCGTCGTAATTCTCGAGGCTGCCGACCTTGTAGTACTCGTTCAGGCTGTCCTTCAGCTCCGGCTTCAGCTCATCGTAGGGCTGGTCGCCGATGCCCAGCACGTTCATGCCGTTGTTCTTCAGCTCCCGGCAGAACTGCCAGTAGTTTGTCGGGAAGTTCGGGGAGATAAAAATAAAATTCTGCATAATTTCGCGTCTTCTTTCCTTGAATATCCTCTATAACCCTCTCAGTCACCTTCGGTGACAGCTCCCCCAGAGGGGGAGCCACTGGCGAAGAGAGGAAGCTTTCCGTTATGCCAAAGCCTCCCCTCGTTAGGAGCAACAACGACGACCGCCGCCAGCGGCGGAAACAGGGAGTCGCTGTTGGGGCCGCGGCCAGCAGGATGCGAGGCCCGCACCAAG
>NZ_JAJEQG010000036.1 GCF_020687245.1 Faecalibacterium longum CLA-AA-H243
AACGGCGTGTACCATCTGCCGGACGGCTCTTTTCAGGAGAGCCGCCTGTTCTGCCAGAACCGCCTGCCTGTGAAGTATGACCCCAAAGCCGCCAGCCCGGATCGCTGGCTAACCTTTCTGCACGAACTGCTGGACGATGCTGACATTCCCACCTTGCAGGAGTATCTGGGCTACTGCCTGATCCCCAGCACCAAGGGGCAGAAGATGATGCTCATTGTCGGCAAGGGCGGCGAGGGCAAATCTCGCATCGGGCTGGTACTGAAACGGCTCATGGGAGATGCCGCCAGCAACGGCAGCGTCCAGAAAGTGGAGAACAACCGCTTTGCCCGTGCCGATCTGGAACGCCGCCTGCTGATGATCGACGATGATATGGATATGAACGCCCTGCCCAAGACGAATTATATTAAGACCATCGTGACCGCCGAAGCCAAGCTGGACTTGGAGCGCAAAGGTGTCCAGAGCTACCAGCGGGACATTTACGCCCGGTTCCTCTGCTTTGGCAACGGTGCGCTGACTTCGCTGTACGACCATTCGGACGGCTTCTTCCGCCGTCAGCTCATCCTGACCACCAAGGACAAGCCTGCTGACCGCACGGATGACCCTTTCCTTGTGGAGAAGATGTGCGCCGAGTTGGAAGGCATCCTGCTCTGGTGTCTGGAAGGACTGCACCGGCTGGTACAGAACGATTTCCGTTTCACGGTCAGCGAACGAGCCGCTGCCAACGTGGACACCATCAAGCGCAGCAGCAACAATGTCATCGACTTCATGGAGTCCGAGGGCTACTTCCGTTTCAAGGCGGACTACTCCATCAGCTCCAAGGAGTTCTACGACATTTACAAGCAGTGGTGCGAGGACAACGCCTGCCACAGCGTATCGGCGATTCGTTTCAGCGCAGAGCTGCGCCAGAATGACCGCCGCTACAATCTTGAAGCCACCAACAACATCTATCTGCCCGGTGGCCGCAGGGTGCGGGGTTTTGTAGGCATCGAACCGCTTGTCCACCCCTGTCCGTAAAAAGTGCATTTTTTCACGGAAGAAGTTCGTACAACCTGTACGGTCTGTACTTGTACGCACTTGTACGGCAGATTGTAGAAAATTAAAACGTATTATCGCTTATATTTCGCTTGTCCGTACGCCGTACGAACCGTACAGGTTATTTGAACTCCGTACGCAATTTTTTCAGATGCGTACGGAGCAATCAAGTTCGCATTGTGCGAACTTGATTGTAACTCTCCCGCAGGAGACGTTTCCCCTCGGAGAGCCCACTACACTTTGCAGACCGCAGGGATGAAAGTGTCATAGTGGGTTATTACACTTCCGCAGAAGTGCATCTCCGTTCCCCGTCACCTCCCGATGAACCTTGAAAGGAGGGATGCCTTTTGGCAAGAAATGATGGTATTGACCGCACCAGTGTCCGAAATCTCGCCGTTTCGGATAAGGCTGTTGGCAACACCCAGCAGCACAACGAGCGTGAAAAGGACAGCTATCGGAACCCCGACATTATCCCCCAGCGCGCTGCATGGAACGTCCACTTCAAGAAGCCAACCGCCAGCTATACTGACCTGTTCGCCCAACTGGAAGCCGATGGAACCATCTCCACGCGCGGCCTGAAGCCGGATGCCACCCATTACTGCGAACTTGTCTTTGATGTCAACTCAGCCTACTTTGACAACCACGGCGGCTATGAGTTCGCCAAACAGTTCTATGAGGATGCCTACAGAGCAGCCGTTCAGATCGTTGGTGGTGAGCAGTATATCCTTTCGGCAGTCATGCACTCCGATGAGATCAACCGTGCCATGACCGAAGCACTAGGCCGGGAGGTCTACCACTACCACCTCCATGTGGTCTATGTGCCTGTGGTTGAAAAGCAGATCCTCTGGTCGAAACGCTGCAAGGACAAGGCGTTGGTCGGCACAATCAAGGAGACCGTCATGCAGGTCAGCCGAAGCAAGAAGTGGGCATCCAAGCCCTTGCTGGACGATGCCGGAAAGCCTGTCCTGCAAAAGAATGGCAAGCCCGTCCTGAAGAAGTCGTACAGTGTCCTGCAAGACGATTTCTTCAACTATATGCGCAACGCCGGGTACACGGATGTAGAGCGCGGTGAACGCGGCAGCACCGAAGAACACCTGACCGTCACCCAGTTCAAAGTTCAGAGGGAGCAGGAACGGCTGGACACCCTGACTGCTCAAGCCGACCAGCAAGCACAGTCGCTTGCTAAAACCTGTCAGACCCTCTCCAAAAAGGAGAAGGAACTTGCCGCTGTTCAGAAAAAGACTACACTCACGAAAGAAGCCCTCATTCATGCGCGCGATCTGGATTATATTGGCAAGCGCACATTCCTCGGCAACTATTCGCTGACCGAAGAAGAATTTTCCAAGCTAAAAAAACAGGCTGACCACGGCTATATGATGGACGTGGAGAACCGTCGCCTGAAAGAAGAACTTTCCACGGCCAAGAAGGAGGCCGTTCGTTGGAGCAACAAGTACCACGACCTGTGGTACGACGTGAAACCCTATCTGGATGCTATGCGCCGTGCGCCAGAACTGGTGCGCGGTTTTCTGGAAAAGATTCTTGCCCCCAAGCAGGAGTGCACCATGAATGTGCCACAGCGAAACCGCAGGCATGGGCAGGATATGGAACTTTGATTTTCGGAGGATACTGAATGGATAATAGAAGCACTGATATGATGAACGATGCGATTGACCTTTGCTCCTGTTATGAGCCTATTTGTGAACCACCTGTCAATTTACTCGAAGAATGGCAGGATTCGGAGTACGCGGGTCCCGAACCTACTCTTGAGAACACGTCTTACTATGTTAAAGAGCCAGACGGTACGCTCTATTTTTACTGTGGCAACACCAAAATCAAAATGACCGAACATTTCGCAGAAAATGGAAAATCAGTCGGCACACTGCTGGAAGATGTGATTCAGTATTCAGCTAACCGATGCGCCTGATGATAAAAACGAATTGAATCCAGCCCACACTTACGGTATAATGGAAGCAGAAGTATTGTAAGCGTGGGCTGTTTCTTTTAAGAAGGAGGCTCTACTATGAAACAGCCTAACAATACGATGATCTATAACACTGCACTGTACCTTAGACTAAGCCGTGACGATGAATTGCAGGGTGAAAGCGGCAGCATCCAGACCCAGCGCATGATGCTTCGTCAGTATGCAGAGGAACACGGGTTGACCGTTGTTGGCGAATATATCGATGATGGTTGGTCTGGCACCAACTTTGACAGACCGGGCTTTCAACGGATGATCGACGATATTGAGGAAGGCAAAATCAACTGCGTTGTAACAAAGGATTTATCCCGTTTAGGTCGAAACTATATTCTGACAGGTCAGTACACGGAGATCTACTTTCCGAGTAAAGGTGTCCGCTATATTGCTGTCAACGATAATGTGGACACTCTCAACGGCGAAAGCGAACTCGCTCCGTTCCTGAACATCCTGAATGAGATGCACGCTCGCCAGACCAGCAAAAAAGTCAAGGCCGCTATGCGGACAAGATTTGCGAACGGTGCGCACTATGGTGCATACGCTCCTCTGGGATATATCAAAGACCCCGACAAGTCAGGGCATCTTCTGGTAGACCCGGAAACGAAGTGGATCATTGAGAAAATCTTTGATCTTGCGGTGCATGGACACGGTGCGGCCAGCATCACCCATATTTTAGTAGATGAAAAGGTTCCCACTCCCGGCTGGTTGAATTTTCAGCGGTATGGCACATTTGCTAACATCTATGCAGGAGCGTCGGAAGAGAAGTCCTACGCATGGACGGTAGCGCAGGTCAAAAGTATCCTGAAAGAAGAAACCTATATCGGTCACAGCGTTCACAATAAGCAGAGCAACATCTCTTTCAAGAACAAGAAAAAGGTGCGGAAGCCGCAGGAGGAATGGTATCGTGTGGAGAACACCCACGAAGCTATTATCTCTGCGGATGTGTTCCGACAGGTGCAGGAGCAGATTGCTCATCGCCGTAGAAAACAGAAAGACGGAACAACGCAAATCTTTTCCGGGCTTGTAAAATGTGCGGATTGCGGCTGGTCGATGGCCTATGGTATGAATAAGCAGAACAAAAAGCCCTACGGCTATTACCATTGCAGCAAAAACGGACAGGGCCTTCACCAATGTTCCATGCACTATATTCGATATGATGTGCTGTACACCTATATTCTGGCAAGAGTGCAGTATTGGTCGCAGCAAGCACAGCAGGATGGAGATAAACTCTTGCAGCGTTTACTGAATGCCAGCGACAAAGAACGCAACACCGCCAAGAAAAAACAGACTGCCGAACTCAAAAAGGCCACAAAGCGTAAGGCAGAGGTGGACAACCTGTTCGCCAAAATGTATGAGGACTGGTCTGTTGGACGCATTACGGAGTACAATTTCAATATGCTGTCCGAAAAGTATCAGGCAGAACAGCATGAACTGGACGAAAAGATTCAAGAACTTCAAGCCGAACTTGATGCAGCCGTTCAGACCGCTGTTGACGCTGAAAAGTGGATTGAGTTGATGAAAAAGTACGTCAACCCCACACAATTGACCGCCGAACTTCTAAATGCTCTGATTGAAAAGATTCTCATTCACGAAGCTGTCAAGCATGAAGATGGCACCAGAGAACAGGAAGTTGAAATTTTTTACCGTTTTATCGGCAAAGTCGAGTGACGCATTATAAAAGGGTGTGCAATCGAACGGTTGCACACCTAGTACATAACCAATATCTTTAAGTGAGGGATTCTCCCCGTTCCCACTTGCTGACGGCCTTGTCGGACACGTACAGCGTCGCGGCAAGCTCCTTCTGGGTCATCCCCTTTTCTCTGCGCAGCTGTGCCAGAAAATGGCCGAATGCAGCCTTGTCCAGTTCGTACATACGTTTTGCCTCCTGTCGGACGTTCTTCGTCCGTTTCTGGCTTCATTGTACCGGTCCGCACCCTCCCGTGCAACCGACGCGCAGTAGAATCAGCGCTCTTTCGTTTCTTTGTGTAAAATTCCTAATGTTTCACTGGTAATATTATTCTACCACGTTTCGGCGCGGACTCAATCCTTGTCCCCTGTGGGTTTATTCTGCCTCTTCATCCAGCGGTAGAGCAGGATGCAGACGATGCTGGAGAACAGCGAGCCGCAGGCCGGGGCAAGACCCATCGGCACGAGGGTCTGGGGGAAGAACCGGCAGGCCAGCCATGCGCCCGGCACACGCACCAGCAGGATGGAGAGGGTGTTGTGCAGAAACGACAGCCCCGACCTGCCCCAGGCGCAGAAATAGCCGCTGAAGCTGAACTGGATGCCCGCAAACAGGCAGTCGAAGATGTAGCTGCGGATGTAGGCCGCACCGGCCTTCACCACCGCCTCATCGGAGGTGAAGGGCCGCACCACACTGGGGGCGACGAACTGCATCAGAAGGGCCATCACCGCACCGAAGCCCACGCCGATGGTGATGGCGTACCGGAGGATGTCGTCCACCCGGTCGTACTTGCCCGCGCCGATGTTCTGGGCGCCCAGCGCCGACACGGTAGAGAGCATGGAGCTGGGGACGAGGAAGAGGAAGCTGATGATCTTTTCTACGATGCCCACCGCCGCCGCGTCGGTAAGGCCGCGCTGGTTCGCCATGATGGTGATGAGCATGAAGGACACCTGAATAAAGCCGTCCTGCGCCGCCACCGGCAGGCCGATGGAAAGGATGTCTTTCATCGTGGCCTTCCGGGGGCAAAAGTCGCTTTTCGACAGTCTGATGCTCTTGCGCTTCAAAATGACGCAGAGGGCCAGCAAAACGCTCACGGCCTGCGAGAGCGTCGTGCCAAGTGCTGCGCCTGCCGGGCCGAGGCGGAGCGCCCCCATGAAGAAGAAGTCCAGCCCGATGTTCACCACGCAGGCCGCGGCGATGAAGTACATGGGGCTTTGGGAGTCGCCCATCCCCCGGAAAATCGACGCCAGTACGTTATAGGCTGTGATGCAGGGGATGCCGATGAAGCAGATGGTGAGGTAGGCCGCCGTGCCGGCCACGGCCTCCTCCGGGGTAGAGATGAGCCGGACGATGGGGTCCACGAGGCCCACCAGCGCCGCCGCCAGCACCACAGAGCCCACCATAAAGAGGGTGACAGTGTTGCCGATGACCTTCGCGGCCTGCTGTTTGTCGCCTGCGCCCACGGACCGACCGATGCAGACGGTGGTACCCATCGCCACGCCCACCAGCATCACGGTGAGCATATGCATCACCTGACTGCCGATGGAGACAGCGGTGGTGCTTGCCACCCCCTCGAACCGGCCGATGATGAAGAGGTCTGCCATGCCGTAGAGGGTCTGCAAAAAGTACGAGAACAGATAGGGCAGCGAGAAAGTGAAGATGTTTTTCAGCACGCTGCCGCTGGTGAGGTCTTTTTCCATGTATTCCGTTCTGCCTGCCCTCTCCCCTCCCCGCGCACCAGGATTTGCGCCGGAACTGCAGGCAGGCTTCCTTTCCATGCTTTATAATAAAGCACTTCATTGTTGTAAAGTCAAGGAGCAGAAAAAGCGCCGCACAGTTTCCCGTGCGGCGCTTCACCGTTCTATATCGATCGTCCGAAAGGCCGAGCAACCCGATAAAATAGCCTTTCATGCCCCGGCAGAGGGCCTGCTCGATCAGGCCCGCCCGCCGGAAGGGATCAGGTTCAGGACTCGAAGACCTTCCTGACCGCCGGGCTTGCCTCGATGATGCGGACCAGCAGAACGCCCAGCACGGTGCAGCTGATGAGCTCACCGATGCCCACGGAGATGCCGTTGGTGACGCAGGCCAGCCAGAGGGGTGCGCTGGAAGAGGGGTCCGGGAACATCACCGCGATCTCGATGCCGATGATGACGGCATTGAAGACCACCGGGGGCAGCGAGGCCGCAAGGGCCAGACCCTTGAAGCGGATGTTCCGCAGCTTGTAGGTCACGAGGCAGGCCAGCAGGGTGGCCAGAGTGCCGAAGATGACGTCCACGATGGTGGAGCCCAGCAGGTTCGCCAGGAAGCAGCCCAGCACTACGCCGAAAATGTACTCGGCACCAAACACGGGCAGCAGGCAAAGCGCCTCGGCCACACGCACCTGCACCGCGCCGTAAGAGAACGGCTGCAGTGCCATGCAGAGCACGACGTAAAGGGCTGCGACCATGCCGCAGCGGGCCAGTTTACGGACGGAAAGGTTCTGATTTTTCATAGTATAACTCCAGCGGTTTGATTTTGACCGCGCGGGGACCGCCAGCCCCCGTGGGTTTGGCCCGGCATGGTTCGAGACATGCCGGGGAGCCTAAAATCCTAAGTTGCTCTTTAAGGAGCCGTACCCGCAGGCACAGCGTGAAAAATTATACCATAGTTTGGGCCGGAATGCAACGGCGATACGAAAAAAGACTGCCGCACAGCAGCAGTCTTTCCGTGATATGCTCAGTCCCGGGGCTTACCCACATAGACCAGCGCAAGGGTGTCGGGGCCGGTGTTGGCCGAAACGACGCCGCCCAGATTGAAGGTAGTGAGCGGAGCCTTGCCGAAGGCTTTGCGGCAGGCTTTTTCCAGCTCAGCGGCCTGGGGGATGGAGGTGTGGCCGATCATATAATCGAAGTCCTCCACGCCCTCGGTGCGTTTTTTGCACAGGTCGATCATGGCGGGGATGACCTTGTCGTCGCCGCGCACCTTGCTCTCCACCCTGGTCTTGCCGTCGATGAGGGTGATGATGGGACGAATGCCCATCAGCTCGCCCATGACCGCGGCGGCGGCAGAGATGCGGCCGCTCTTCTTCATCTGTTTGAGGCTGTAGGGTCCGAGGATGACCTCCATCTTGTTCATCTGGGTCTCAAACTCGCTGATGACGTGGCGAAGCTCCGCGCCGTTCTGCAGTTTGCGGGCCATCTCGCACAGATACCAGCCGAACACCATCGAGTAGGTGTGGGGGTCGAGCAGATGGATGTTCAGGTGGTGTTCCGGGCGCTCCTCCCTCAGCATCCCCTGCGCCATGACGGCGTTGTTGTAGGTGGAAGAACCGGAGCGGTTGATGGGGACATGGATGACATCGGTGTAGCCCTCATCCACATACTGGCAGTATTTCTCACAGAACTGGATGGGGGTGATGGCAGCCGTGGAGGGGATGCCCTTGGCGGCGCGCATCTTGTCGTAGAACTCCTCGGGGGTGTACTTTTCACGCTCCACGATGTCTTCGTCGTCCAGCAGGATGTGGAAGCCCATAATGTCGATGCCGTATTTCTCGGCCAGCTCCTGCGGGATGTCGCAGGAGGAGTCGGTCAAAATCGCGATTTTGCTCATAGTGTTCCTCATTTCCATTCGTAGTCTCGCAGGTGGCCGTGGTCCAGCAGCTCCGGGAAGTCCCACTGGCGCAGTACCTCGTATACGCCCACGGCGACGCTGTTGGACAGGTTCAGGCTGCGGCAGGTGTCCCGCATGGGCATCCGGATGCAATGCTCCTGATCGGCTGCCAGCAGCGCTTCCGGCAGACCGGCATCTTCCCGCCCGAACACGAGGTAAGCCCCGTCCGGGTAGGCGATGTCGGTGTAGCGCTGGGGCGCTTTGGTCGTAAAGTAGTAGAAAGGCCCATCGTTCTTCGAGAAGAAGTCATCCAGACTGTCGTAGTAGCTGATGTCCAGATAGTGCCAGTAATCCAGCCCGGCGTGCTTGAGCTTCTTATCGTCGATGGCAAAGCCCATCGGCCCCACCAGATGGAGGCGGCAGGCCGTGCAGGCACAGGTGCGGGCCACGTTGCCGGTGTTCTGAGGGATGCGCGGCTCCACCAGAACGATGTTCAGGGTCGGTTTTTCATTCATCGCTGTTTACTCCTCCCGCATCGGACACAGGCGGGGCAGCAGCGGCTCGAACCAGACGCCGAAGCGGGTGTCCTGGTCGCAGGGCGTTTTCTGGATGGCCAGCGCCACGAACTCTGCCGCGTTGTCTGCCGCCGCGCTCAGGGCATTGCCCTGGATGAGCGAGCCGATGAGCACCGCACCGTAGAGGTCGCCCGTGCCGGGGAAGCTGCGGGCAATATGCAGCTTCTTGACCACGAAGCGGTCGCGGCCTGCACCGGCGCAGGCGATGTACTTGTCCAGTTGCAGGCCGGTGACCACCACGTTGGGGGTCAGCGACGCCGCCAACTCATCGGCCAGCGCCCGGGCGCCTTCCTCGTCCAGCTGGGCGGGCAGCTCTTTTTCCAGCAGCAGGCCGGCCTCGGTGGCGTTGGGCAGGATGAGGTCGGCCCGGCGGCAGAGCTGCCGCATCCGGTCGATGAAGGCCGGGGTCACGGTAGAGTAAGCCTTGCCGTTGTCGCCCATCACAGGGTCTACCACCTTATAGGCCGATGGCCAGAGGTCAAAGGCCTTTTCGGCCAGCGCGGCCTGCTCCTCGCCTCCGAGGTAGCCGGTGTAAATGCAGTCGAAGCTCAGCCCCAGCTCCCGGTAATGTTCCAGTGCGGCCTCGCCGTAGGCGCAGCCGTCCAGACGGGCCGGTGTCCCGAAGCCGCCGGTGTGGGTGGAGAGCACCACCGTGGGCAGCGCCACCGGCTGGACGCCCATGACGCTGAGCACCGGCAGGATGACCGCCAGACTGCAGCGTCCCACACCGGAAAGGTCATGGATGCAGAGAACTTTTTTCGGTTCCGTTATCTTCAGCAAAAAAGAAACCTCCTTCGCAGAATATGCCTTTTCCCATAAACCAAGCCAGCCCATAACCGGCCCAGTTTATCAGCATATCATACAGTATACCACATTTTCCTGCACAAAAAAAGCGTATAGTGAATCCTTTGGCGGAAATACTATCCTCGCAGCCCAAAAATTTTGATTCGAAGGGAGTGCCTCCTATGAAAAACGAACACACAAGCTCCACTGCCCCGCTCCTGATCGGCATGGCCGCCGGTGCCGCACTGGGTGCCGCCGGCGTCATGGCCACCAACACGAGCCAGCGCCAGATGCGCCGCACCGCCCGCAAGATCGCCAAAGGTGCCGAGCACGCCGTGAGCCAGCTGGACAAGATGGTGGGCGACTTCGTGGAGCGCAAGATGGAGGGCTGACGGCCCCCGCATCGCGCAGAAAGGCCGGGACAGAGGGTTCTCCCCTGCCCCGGCCTTTTGTTGCAGCAAAAAAGCCAGCAGATAAATCTGCTGGCTCTTGGTCCAGCAGAGCTGGACAAATCCGAACTTTTTCCTTCTACCCCATCAGCCGTCAAAGCGTCCTCAAATCGGACGGTTTGGGTGCCATCCTTGTAGTTGAACGTGATTAGCATCCGGTCATCGTACAGGAAAATGGCATTTATAAAAATTTCAATCAGCGCTTTCCGCTGCTTTTTCTGCGAAATATCGAACTTTCTGAATTTCATCAGCCAGAATCGGATGAAATCCTCATTGAAGCTGGGCTTCTTCAATTTTTCATCTGCGATTTTTACAGTCAGCTCATCTTTCTGGATTTCCAGCGCTTCCAGACGCTCTTTCGTTGTCCGGGTGTACAAGCCGTCCTCGATTGCCTTCATCAGGTTGTCCAACTTTTTGTTGACCTCTCGCAGTTGCTTTTCCAGCAGCGGGATCGTGGTGTTCTCCTGATTCTGGACATCCATGACCAGTTGAACGATCTTGTCGATCATCGCATCGTCCTGAATCAGCTTCATGGTCTCCCGGACGACCAGATCTTCCAGCCAGTCCTTCTGCACGGTCTTTTTATTGCAGCCCTTGCGGCGCTTGACGTTGGCACATTTATAATAATAGTAGGTGCGTCCGGTGGCACTGGTTCCGCTTTCGCCGAACATCAGCGCACCACACTTGCCGCAGAGCAGCTTGGTGGTCAGCAGATATTCCTCGTCTGCCTTGCCACAGGCAGGGGCACGCTTATTCTTATCCAGACGCTTCTGCACCCGGTCAAACAGGTCTTTCGGAACAATAACCGGAATTGCATCCGGCACAACGATGTCCCGGAAAGACAATTCTCCAATGTACCGGCGGTTCTTCAACATGGTGTTCACACTACTGTGGGTCATTTTGCCGCCCAGCATATTGCGGACGCCCTTATCGTTGAGGAAGTTTACGATTTCCACCATCTTATCACCGTTGTCATACCGCTGAAAGGCTTCCAGCACCAGCGGAGCAGTCAACGGGTCAAGATGATAGAACTTGGCATCGTCGATTTTATAGCCAATGGTTCCCGTACCGCCAGTGCACTTACCCTTCAAGGCGTTCTCGGTCTGACCACGAATCACTTTTTCGGACAGCTCTGCCGAATAGTATTCTGCCATACCCTCTAGAAGGGTTTCCACCAGAATGCCCTGTGAACCCTCAGCAATGGGTTCCATAACGGAAATCAGGTGGACACCGTTCTTTTTCAGGATCATCTTATAGTTTGCGCTATCAAAACGATTCCGGGCAAAGCGGTCAAATTTCCAGACGAGAACAACATCAAACAGCTTCTTGCCGCTGTCTTTGATCATCTGCTGGAACTCCGGGCGATTGTCCGTTTTTGCAGAGAATGCACGGTCAATGTAGTGCTTGATGACCGTGATGCCGTTCTTTTCCGCATAAGCCGTACATTCCCGAATCTGCCCTTCGATGGATTCTTCGCGCTGGTTATCGCTGGAATAGCGGGCGTAAATTACGGCGGTCATAGACTCACTTCCTTTTTCTTATCGAACAGACGGGTAGCTTTTTGCATACTTGTAGATCTGCCGTGCACAGTCAAGGCTCATTTTGCTGGAATCGTTGTGTTTGAGCCATGCATTCACATTGCCCGGATTCAGCCTCAGGTCAGTGTAAAGGCGATAATTCGTCAGTTTCTTTTTCTGCTGAAGTTCCAATACCCGGCGATGGATCAGTTCTTTCGTGTCATTGTCCGCAAGGGCGGCATCCCGCACCGAGCAATAGCTGCGCCAGACCTTCAAATAGCCCTCCGGCAGTTCAGGAGATTGTTTTTCCAAGAGCAGCAGCATTTTCGCCAGCAAGTAGCGATTAGAAAGCCGCTCATATTCCGCAACGACCGTGCTGTTTGCAGTATAGTGGAGCAATAAATCTACTTTATCATAGGCCAAAGCATAGAGAAACAGCGGTTCTTTCAGGCGGGGATTCTCGCTCAGACAATCTGCCAGCTTATGAATACTAGCCGTCTGCACCCCGGAAAGCTCTGCCACATACTGCTTCAAGAAGCCCTCAAATGTCAGCTTTCGCATGGTCTCCACCTCTCCACATACTCCTGATAACGGATATAAAAATCCCGATACCGCCAATCGTTCAAGATGCTGGCTTTCAGTTCATCTTCATCCGTTGCAAGGTGTTCCAGCAAGTCCCAATCCAAAGAGTTCCGCACAGCTTCGCTCTCTACGTCTGCCTTGTCAGTATCCCGGAACGAGCAGAGCTTTGCAATCACCAAATCCTCCAGACTGGGTGTGTAGAACTGTACCTTTGTTCCACCAAAGGGCAGCGGCTGGAGCCGGTCTTGGAAGTTATACGGGAAATTGTCGATGTAAGCTTCCACATCGGTGTTGATGTCGTACTTGCCGAGCAAGCTATACAGTTCTTTCGGAACACTCAAGGCATCAATGTCATGAGTAGCGCGGGTCAGCTTGCCCAGCAAAATAAACGCACTGCCGCCTACGATCACCATCTGATAGCGGTCGTTATTGTCGATCATCAGATCTGCGTCTTCGTCCAGACGTTCCAGACGCTTGCGGAGGTCATCTAAGATCATCTTGCCCATAAAACAGCCTTTCGTATTTTCAATAATAGTATTTTCTAAAATCATTTTACAGAAAAGGAATCCGATTGTCAAGCACAAATCAACGACATTTCATACAATTCATACTACCATGTTGTCAGTTCACATCTCACACTGGCTAATGATCGTGCTGATTGCCGTATCATATGCCACCGGTGGATACTTAAATTTTTTCAGTAAGTGTTTCACCATCTTACGCATACTCGCACGGGCAGTTTCTTTTTTTGCAGGTCTATTACGCTCGCATTACTGAATTTCTGCGTTTCCAGCCATCTCCATTGCAGCGTTCGATTGACACAGGTTGAGTTATCGGCAGATACAGCAAACACAACGGGCGGCTCTGGTAACAGAGCTGCCCGTTGTGTTCGTTTATGAAAAGGAGAACTTAGATCTCATACCACTTGATCTCGTTTGCGTCCAGATGCAGCGCAAAGCTGCTGCCGCCGGTGGTGTAAACGGTGGTATCCTGCGGCTCGTAGGTGTTGTTCACCACGCAGTACTTGCCGTTTTTGACGTAGGCGTGCACCTCCACGTTGTAGTTGGAGCTGAACCATGTATGCAGCTCTTCCTCACTGTGGGCGCTCCACAGGATAGCACGGTACAGGGTACGGCTGTTGGCAAAGCTGTACGGCACGCCGCTGATGTACACGGCACGCCCCTTGCCAAAGTCGTGGGCGGCCATCTGCACTTCCTTGTTCCGCTGCACCAGCACCTCGGTGCCTTCGAGGGCGTAGATGTTCTTTTTGCCCTCGCCAAAGTCCACGGGCTGGTCGGCGTCCTGCAGGATAAAGTGGTCGGGGTGCTCCTCCCAGTTGTATTTGTCGTAGTTCAGGGTGAAGCCGTTTTCTTCCTCCACGCCCAGCACAGTGGCAAGCTGGAGAATGTGGCCCTGATACGGGTGACCGGAAGGCTCACCCACGCCGATAAAGCCGCCGCCGTTCCAGACGAACTTGCGGATAGCGGAGGAAATCTCCGGGTCTTCCCACCAGATGCCGCCGGTGTGTGCGGTGTCGGCATCGCCGACATTGATAATGACATCCAACGAATCCAGCAGATGCGGGTCGTTCTTGATATCCTCAAAGCTGATAAACTTCACATCAAAGGGCGCACCGGACAGCATCTCAATGACACCGGCATAGCTATAGTTCTGCTTGTAATAGAGGGCGTGATGCACCATGTGACAGCCCCAAGCCCGCATTTTACCCCAACAGTTCAGCACGGCCACTCGCTTGACACAGTAGGGTGTGGTACCCTTGATGTTCTCGTACAGTTCGCGGAACTCGTTGCAGACGCTCTCCACGTAGTCCACGAACTCCGGGAACTGCAAGGCCAGTTTCAGATAGCCGCCATAGCCGATGCGGTCGATGGGCTTGCGCAGGATAGCGCGGCGGGCTGTAACCCAGTTCTCCTTGGCTTCCCGCACCGGGTCGCCGCCCTCGTGGAAGGTGTCGGGGAAGAAGTACGGCAGGAAACGGCCCTCGGTGTACTTCACGCCCTCAATGTCAGAGATCAGGCGCAGGGTGGAGCCGTTGCCCACGCTGCCCACCACGGCATCCAGGCCGATGGTCTTGAACTCTGGCATGAAAGGTTCGGTGCCGATCCAGTGATCGCCGAGGAACATCATGGCTTCGCACCCGCACGCGTGGGTGATGTCCACCATCTCCTTGGCAAGCTTTGCCACCTCGCGGCGCTGGAAGGCCTGAAAATCCCGAAATTCCTTGCTGGGCACCCGGTACTGGTTGTTATAGTAGCCCTGATCGATGATGTACTCCGGGCGGAACTTGTAGCCCACTTCCTGCTCAAACTGGTTGAGGATATAAGGGCTGACCGAAGCAGAGTAGCCATACCAGTCCACGAACTTCTCCCGCTTCAGCTCGTCGAAGATCAGGGTGAACTGGTGGAAGAAGGTGGTGTAGCGGATGACGTTCACATACGGATGCTCCTGGATGAACTTCCGCAGACGTTCCATCGAATACTTGTGGGTCTTGGGCTGACGGACATCAAAGGTGATCTGATGCTCAAAGTTCGTCCATCCGTTGGTGGTGGCATTGTACATGTGTACCGGATCCCAGATGAGGTAGGCCAGAAAGCTGACCGTATATTCATGGAACGGCACGGCCTGCACGGTCACGCTGCCGTCCGCATAGCTCCACTTTTCCGGCGGCACGGGCTGGCCGGTGGTTCGGTCCATGACCTCCCACCAGCGGGTGATGTCATCGTTGGTGTTCACCTGCATCAGCTCCGGGCTGATGCCCTTCATCAGCGGGATGGTCACGGTGTCGCCGGGAGCGGTGTAGAAGCCGGTCATGATGTAGCACTGCTGTACCTCGTCCGGGTTCGCCTTGGCCCATGCGTTGTCCTTGCGGGTGGTATAATAGGTGGAGTAGATCTTTGCATCGGCATCCTTCAGCTGCTGCGGAAAGTCGGTGCCGTCGCAGTCGCGGATGGCGTCTGCACCCCACTTTTTCAGAATTTCCAGCGTTTCGGGCACCACGTCCAAGTCGGTGGGGATTGTCACGCGCCCGGACTTTCTTGTTTCATCCATAGGGATTCTCCTTTACCTCTCTCTTATCCTCAATCCTGATAGGTCGCATTGTAGATGGCCAGCACTGCCAGCAGCAACGCCACGCCCAAGAGCATAATGCCAAGACCAGCCAGCTGCCCGGTCATTTTCCAGCCTGCGACCACCAGTGCAATGGACAGCACAAACAGCACGATCATCAGCACGATGCGCAGGGCAGGATTGTTTTTCCAGAATGCTTTCATCGTTTGTCACCTTACCCTTTCAGACCGCCCACGGTCATGCCCTGCGTCAGCTGCCGCTGCACGCAGATGTACAAAATCAGGGTGGGCAGCATCACCAGCACTAAACCGGCATACATGGTGCCGTACTGCGCCGCACTCTGCTGGGCCTGCATCAGGTTCAGCAGGCCGACCGGCAGGGTGCGGGGTGCGCTGGTAGAACTCATGAGGGTCATGGAAATGATATACTCGTTCCAGAAGGACAGGAAGTTGAACAGGATAATGGTGATGATGGACGGCTTTGCCATGGGGAAGATGATGCGGGTCATGGTGGAGAAATAGCTCGCACCGTCGATGTAGGCCGCCTCCTCAAAGTCGTGGGGCAGGGTGGCAAAGTAGCCCGACAGCAGGTAGATGGTAAAGGGCAGCGCGGTGGCGGCGTATACCACCGCCAGCACCACCAGATTGTTCAGCAGAAAGCCGCTGCCGAAATGGCCTTTCAGCCACACATCGCTGTCCCGCAGCATCAAAAAGATGGGCACCACGATGTAGTTCACATTGATGAACAGGCCCGCCATGAACAAGGTGTTCAGTATCTTGCGCCCCTTGAAGTGGAAGCGGGACAGACAGTAGGCGGCGGGCAGGGCAACGACCAGCAACAGTGCCAGCGCCAGCGCGGTGACGATGACCGAGTTGAGCATATATTCGCCCATTTTCGCGCCGTTCCATGCGTTGACGAAGTTCTGCCAGTAGAACCCGGCGGGCAATGCCCAGGGGTTGCCGTAGAACTCGGCGTTCTGCTTGATGGAGGCCATGAACACCCATGCCACCGGCACGATGATGGTCACGGCCAGCAGAACCAGCACAAAATAGATGAAAAACTTGTACAGACCTTCCGCAGAGCGGGAAGATTTTTCGGTGGTATTCTGCATCTTCTTCCCTCCTTAAAATTCCAGCGGGTCACGGCTGGTGGCCTTGTTGACACAGGCGGACAGCGCAAACGAGAACAGGAAGATGACCACGCCGATGGCCATACTATAACCATACAGGCCAGCGTCTTTCTGGCTGTACATATAGCTCAGCGCCACATCCGATGCGCCGTTGGGCCCGCCGCTGGTCATGGCCTTGACAAACAGGAACGCCATGTTAATGGTGGAGATAATGAAGAAGGTCAGGGTGGTGCGGATGTTCGTCCAGATGAGGGGGATGGTGATCTGGAAGAACTGGGTCAGCCGCCCGGCACCGTCCAGATTGGCGCTCTCGTACAGGCTGATGGGCACGGCAGACATGGAGGCCATGTACATGACCATGTAGTAGCCGATGGCCTGCCACACCATGGCAATGATGATGGAGGGGATGACCAGTTTTTCGCCCTTCCACAGGATGGGGTCGCTCATGTTGCGGAACAGGCCGATGATGCTGTTCAGCATGCCATTTTCCGGCTTATAGATGGCAGAGAAGATGCCGGAGATGACGACCACCGACAGGATGTTGGGGATGTAGAAGATGATGCGAAAGAAGTTCTGCCCTTTGATCTTTTCGCGGGTCAGGATGGCTGCAAACACCAGTGCAAACGCAAAGGTGACGATGGTGACCACCACCACGAGCAGGATCATATTCTGCATGGAGCGGATGAACTGGGTATCTTTCAGCAGATGCTGGAAGTTTTTGAGCCCCACAAAGGTCTCGTTGGGAGAATAGGCACCTCGCTCATACAAACTCATGCGGAACACGTTGAGGGTGGGCAGGATCATAAAGAGGAAAAACAGGATGGTAGCCGGTGCCACACAGAGGAATACGAACCGTTTGCGGCTTTTATCCGTTCTCATAGGGGATTGACCGCTCCTTTCTTGATGGTACTGTACAGCCCAAAAAAGCGGAGGCGGTAAAAACCGCCCCCGCTGGGCAGGGCTTAATTACTCGATGATGTTGGCGCGCATCTGGTCGCTGGCGGACTTGATGCCATCGATCCACTGCTGCTCGGTCATGCTGCCGGAGACCAGCGAGTTGACGGGATCGAAGAACACGGTGCGGACTTCCACGCCGGGGATGGCGCTGAAGGCTGCAAAGTTGCCCATAGCTGCCTTTGCGCCGTTATCATAGATGGAGTAGAACATCTTGTTGTCGCCGTCCAGATCATCGGCAATGCCCAGCACAGGCTGGATCGCACCGCTCTCGGCGAACAGCTTGCAGGCTTCGTCACTATACAGGTACGCCACGAACTGCTTGGCTGCATCCAGATGCTCAGCACCTGCCGGGATCCATGCCTGCTCGAACCAGGTGTAGCTGTAGCTGTCGCCGCCGGCCTTGACAGCGGGCAGAGCGGTCATGCCCCACTCAAAGCCGTCTGCACGGGGTGCTTCGGCCATCTCGCCCACGATCCAGGTGCCGTTGGGCATAAACAGGGCCTTGTTGTCCAGCACCAGCTGCTGGTTCTGGGTAAAGTCCTGATCGTTGGCCTGTGCGGGGGTGATGGGGTTGGTGTAGGAAGCCAGCTTTGCCACGATATCAAAGCAGGTCTTTGCCTCGGGGGTGTCCCAGATGCCTTCTTCGTAGTGGGTAGCCTTGTTGAAGAAGTCGGGGCCGCCTGCGGCGTACATCAGCGCGTAGAAGAAGGCGTCGAAGTAGCCGGTGGTGGGGTAGGTGAACAGGTAGGTGCCCTCAGCGGCAGCCTTGTCGCCCAGTGCCCACATCTCGTCCCAGGTCTTGGGCACGTCCCAGCCCTTTTCCTTCAGGAAACCGGCGTTGTAGAACAGGCCGCAGGGGCTGTAGAACATGGGGGCCAGATAGGTCTTGCCGTCGCCGTAGGGGTTGGTCAGGGAGGTGTCGGTAAAGCCGCCGGCGATCTTCTCGCTCACCTTCTTGCTCTCGCCGGGCACGGTCATGCTCAGAACATCGGTGATGTCCGCGATCAGGTTGCCCTTGATGAACTGCTCGGTCAGGGCAGCCTCACGGCCGGTGGCCAGATGGATCACATCGGGGTAATCGCCGCCCTGCATGGAGGGGCCGATGACGTCCTCCAGCTTCTTGTCGGTGGTCAGCTCCACCTTGATGCCGGTCTCAGCAGTAAAGGCCTCGGTGACCTTCTTCCACATCTCAGCGCCATAGCCGGTCTCGATGGCGGCAACCTTGATGGTGACGTCCGCAGCCACTGCGGAAGAAGTAGCGGCAGAAGATGCCGTGCTGGACGCGGTGGAGCTGGCAGCACCACCACAGGCAGCCAGGCTCAGTGCAGCGGCACCCACGCCAGCCACTTTCAGAAAATTGCGACGAGAAATGCGTTTCATAGTGTATCCTCCATCATAAAGTTCCGTTCAAAACACAGCCGGGGCAAACAGGCTTCGTCCGAAGGGGCTGTGGTTTTTTCTGCTTCCAATATAGAGGTTTTTACGGTTCGCAACAAGGTCTTTGTTGTTTCATTTTTTAGAAATATTGCTTTTTTGGAAATTCTTTCAGCAAAAGCAATAAAATTTGTACTGTAGTTTTGGTACATTTTCCCCGCCTGTAACCAGTTTGACATATTTTTTGCACTATATCGAAGGCAAAAGTATTGAACCCGTCCAAAAATCAGGGCTTGCATTTTTTCTTCATTGCCTCTATAATGAGAAAAAACGCACGAAAAAACGCATCGTTTTTAGGCTTGCATTTTTAGTATCTTGCTTTTATTTTTATAGTTTTTGCGTTTTGCCTCAAAAGGAGCCATTTATGAGTACCGAGCGATTTGATATCCGCCATGCTCCCGCTCCACGGGAATCCTTCCGGCTGCTGTACATTAGCAAAAGCAAATTTGGCGGCGATTGGAACAGTACTGCCCACACCCATTCCTGCACAGAGCTGTTCTACTGTCTGAGCGGAGAAGGTCAGTTTTATCTAAGCGGTCAGCTTTATCCGGTCAAACCGGATGATATGATTATCGTCAATCCGCAGGTAGAGCATACCGAGTTGAGCCTGAATGCTTCACCTCTGGAATACATTGTATTGGGCGTTGCTGGCATCGAGATCTTATTTGGAAAATCAGATTCTTCCTACGCCATATTCAACTGCCGGGAAAATCGGGAGCGGATGGTGACGCTGCTCCATATGCTGCTGGCCGAAGCTGACCGCAGTCTGGACGGCTGCGAAACGGTCTGTCAGGATCTGCTGGAAGTGTTGCTCATCTGGCTGGTGCGGTGTACCACGCTTTCTTTGCAGGTAGAGGAAACGCCCCGCTCCGACAGCCGGGAGTGTGTGGAGATCAAGCGGTATCTGGACAGCAACTACCGCGAAGATATCTCGCTGGATGCCCTTGCCGAAATCGCCCACATCAACAAATACTATCTGGCCCATACCTTCCAAAAAGAGTATGGCATCTCTCCCATCACCTATCTGAACCGCCGCCGCATCGAGGAAAGCAAGTATATGCTGGGCAACACCGGTTACAGTCTGGCGCAGATCAGCGAGTTGATGGGCTTTTCCTCTCCCAGCTATTTTTCCCAATGCTTCCGCAAGGCGGAAGGCTTGACCCCCAATGAATACCGCCGTCAGGTGCGGCAGGGACAACGCCCTGCCCCGTCAAAACGGCATGAAGTATAACGAAAACGAGAAATTTATGATGAAATCCGTTCCCTTTCTCTGCTCCAGTCTGCTGCAAATGCCTTTGATTTTGGCGGGCCTGTGCTCTGCGATGCTCACCACTATGGTGAGGGGCACATCAACGACACCTTTGTGGTCTGGCGGGAAGATCATTCCAAACGCTTTATTTTGCAGCGCATCAACACAGATACCTTTACTAACCCGGTGGGCCTGATGGAGAATGTCTGCGGCGTGACCCGGCATCTGCGGGCAAAAATTCTTGCCGAGGGCGGCGACCCAGCACGGGAAACGCTGAATGTCATCCCAACTTTGTCGGGGTCGACTTGCTATCTGGATGCAGACGGCGGCGCATGGCGTGCCTACAACTTTGTAGAAGATACTATCTGTTTGCAGCAGGTCGGCAGCGAAACCGACTTCCGCACCGTGGCCGAGACACTGGGCAAATTCCAGAACCAGCTGGAGGATTACCCGGCCTCCACCCTCCACGAAACCATCGCCCGCTTCCACGACACGCCCAACCGCTATGCCAATTTTGAAAAAGCCCTCGCCGCCGATGCACTGGGCCGGGCAAAAAATATCACGTCGGAAATCGAATTTATCCATGCGAGGGAGCAGGACTGCTATGTCCTGCTGGATCAGCTGGCAGCTGGCGAAATTCCTCTGCGCGTCACCCACAATGACACCAAGATCAACAATGTCCTCATCGATGCCGCTACCGGAAAAGGCATCTGTGTCATTGACCTCGACACCGTGATGCCGGGACTTTCGGCCTACGACTTCGGCGATTCCATCCGCACCGGTGCCAACGACTGCGCTGAGGACGAACCTGACCAGAGCAAAGTCCATTTTGACCTGCATCTGTACGAAGTGTTCGCCAAAGGGTATCTCTCCACTGCCGGGGCATCCATGAGCATGGCAGAAAAAAAGAGCCTTGCATGGGGTGCAAGGCTCATGACACTGGAATGCGGCATCCGTTTTCTGACTGACTATCTGGAGGGCGACCATTATTTCCATATTGCTCGCCCGGATCACAACCTCGACCGCGCCCGCACCCAGTTCACACTGGTGCGGCAGATGGAAGAGGTTTTCGATCAGATGCTGGAAATCGTCTGTCCGGACAATCACTGATTTCGCAATCTCCTCCATTCAGATACAGCAAGAAGCATGGACGCTCTCCTTTTCGGGGGCGTCCATGCTTCTTTTTACAGCTTATCCCTACTGCGCCATGACCTCACACTTTGTGTGGGCGAGCCGGACAACACCGCTGCACAAACAGGGGCAGGAACTTCGTTCGGAGCAAACGGTGACCTCATTACATGAGCAGAGCCCCGCTACTTATTTTTTGCGTCTTAATAATTTGGAAACATTTGTTGAAAATGCGTTTTGAGCGCAGCGGTAGAGGGCAAGAACCGTCCCGTGGCCACAAATTTTCAATTCTTGAAAATGTTGTGTTCCACCGGGACTTCACTTCTTCAATGCGTCTGCATTTCCGAAGTGATCTTGTTGGGGCGTGCCTGCCCCAAACCCTGCTCATAGTTCGCGCCTGATGGCGCGAACAAACGGCGTGTCGTGCTTTACATAACTTCACCGAGGAGTTATCGAACAGACAGGAGGTACAATGACCAAAACGAATGTTCAACCGATTCCCAGCAATTCCCAGCACCACGACACGCCGAACAACAAAACGCACGTCATCAAGTTCCGTGTGACAGCGGAGGAAAAAGCGTCACTGGAACTCACTTGCAAACTCCTGAATCTCTCCCTCTCCACTTTCATCCGCCGAGCCATCCACAACGTCAAAATCGAGAAACCGGTCATCGTTGCCGGCGGCGGAGAAGAAACCCTGACCGCTGTTTCCACTTTGCTTGCCCAGTGCAGCAAGGTGGGCGGAAACCTTAACCAACTTGCAAGGCACTTCAATTCCGGCGGTGCGGACACCGAGCAGATCCGGGCGAAACTCCTTGACGAACTTGCAGACCTGACCGCATTCCGGCTCAGCGCCGAGAAAGTTCTGGGTGAACTGTATGGCAACGCTCAAGCATACCACGACTCGCTGGCAGTAGTGAAAGACCTCGATGGTCGCATGAAAGCCAACAAAGCGCTGCGCTATCATGTCGCAGCCTATACCAGCACCAAGAATGTCGCACAGCAGTTAAAGACCGCCAAGCGACCCGCAGCCTTTGAGGAGCAGCACCGTGCAGAGCTGACAGCGTACCGGGCGGCAGCAGCCTATTTCAAGGCAAACAACCTCACCAAGCTGCCCAGCCCGAAAAAGCTGGAAGCCGAGTATTCGCAGCTGGCATCCGAAAAGGCAAAGTTTTACGAGCAGTACAAGGAAGCTAAAGAGGAACTGCTCAAGCTGAAAACCGCAAAGCAGAATGTTGCGTCCTTTTTCCGGGAGGAAGAACCGGCGCAGCAGGAGAGATAAAGAAGTGTGCATATGATCAACCTGAAAATCGACCCGGAGTTCCAGTCCCAGATTCCCCCTCTGACCGATGATGAATTTAAGCAGCTTGAAGAAAATATCCTGAAAGAGGGCAAACTGCTCTCTCCTTTGATCGTGTGGAACAATACACTTGTTGACGGTCACAATCGTTATGCGATTCTTCAGAAGCATCCCGAAATCTACTTTTCTACCATGCCGCTCCGCTTTGCAAATCGTGAGGAAGCTCTCGCTTGGATCTGCAAGAATCAGCTGGGGCGGCGCAACCTCACACCGGAGCAGAAGAAGTTCCTCATTGGAAAACAGTACAGTATGGAGCATCGAAAGCCCGGCGGAAACGGCAACAACCAGCACACGGCTGCTGCCAAGAAAACCGCCCCGGAGGAATTGTGTCAAATTGACACAATTCCTCCCACCTCTGCAGAAGCAAGCATCCGCAAGCAGATTGCAGAGCGGAACAATGTCAGCGAATCCTACGTTGCCCGTCCTGAAAAGTTCATGCACGGCGTAGAGATCATGGAACAGATGGTGCCCGGTATGCAGGAGAAAACCCTGTCCGGGCAGTTCAAAGTCCGTGATGCCGATATTCACCGCCTTGCCAAAGCAGCCTATGTGAACCGTGAACAGATCGTGCATGAGATTCTGTACCCGGAAGATCGTTTGGCTTCGCAGTCGAGCTACTCACACTACTCTGGAATCAACTACTCTGCGCTGGAAGTCGCCGTCCGGCGGATTCAACAGGACTTTGATTTTTTGATGAGATACTTGCCTAAGCTGCCGGACGATTCCTACGCCAAAACTGAAACGCTAAAAATCCTCAAGCAGCACAAAGCGTATATGGCACAGTATGAAGAAATGCTGAACGATAAAGAAATCGCATAACGACAGGCACTTGTAAGCCATCAACGAGCCACCAGCCACAAGTGCAGGGCGGAAAATATCCGCGCCCTTGCGCCTGATAAGAATTGGAACTTTGATTTTCTCGCCCGACTTTGCCACGGTGGGACAGTCAAACGAGCGTGCGTTTGAACAAAAAGAAAAAGTCCACAAACACTTTCCCTTACCCCGATGAAGTCATTGACCGTTTGGCACGGGCATTCTACCCGGCCATCCTTGCCTGTTGGAACAGCGAGGAAGGGCAAAGAGAATTTGCTGCATGGCAGGCGGAACAGACTCATCATGCTCCCCAGCAAAGAGAAACAGAGCGTTCCCGACTGCTGGGTATCCGTAAAACAGTTTTCGAAAAATGACACGGCAACTGCCTGTCAGGATTGGTTACGGAGTACCCGGCT
>NZ_JAJEQG010000037.1 GCF_020687245.1 Faecalibacterium longum CLA-AA-H243
GCCGCGCACAGCTGTGCGCGGCCATTCCGTTTTCTATGTCAGTTATTCGTAATCGATGGGCAGAGTCGGCAGACCGTTCAGCTCCAGCCCGGCAGTATGGCCCGCGATGTACTGATAGTAGCCCTGAGCCGCGATCATCGCGCCGTTGTCGCCGCAGAATTTCAGCTCTGGCAGGTAGACCTTGGCCCCCAGCTTCTGGGCACCGTCATTGACCAGCTGGCGCAGACGGCCATTGGCCGCGACGCCGCCCGCCAGACAGACCTGCTTTGCGCCGGTGTCGGCGGCGGCGAGAAGGAGCTTTTCTGCGAGGATGCCCGCGATGCGTTCCTGGAAGCTGGCCGCGAGGTCGGGGACGTTGATGTCAGTACCCTTCATCTGGGCCTGATTCACCTCGTTCAGCACGGCGGTCTTGAGGCCGGAGAAGCTGACGTTGTACTTGCCCTCCACATGAGGCACCGGCAGACGGTAGGCTTTCGGGTCGCCGGTCTTGGCGGCGTTGGCGACGCTGGGACCGCCGGGATAGGGCAGGCCCAGCGTCCGGGCCACCTTGTCAAAGGCCTCGCCGGCGGCGTCGTCCACCGTGTGGCCGAGGATGTGGTAATGGGTGTAGTCCTGCACCTCCACGATGTGGCTGTGTCCGCCGGACGCCACAAGGCAGAGGAAGGGCGGCTTCAGCTCCGGGTGGGTCAGGTAGAGGGCTGCAATGTGGCCCCGCAGATGGTGGACCGGCACCAGCGGCTTGCCCGCCGAGTAGGCGAGGCCCTTGGCAAAGTTGACGCCCACCAGAACTGCGCCGATGAGGCCGGGCGCGAAGGTGACAGCCACGGCGTCCACATCGTCGATGGTCTTGCCTGCGTCCAGCAGAGCCTTTTTGACGGTGGCGCTGATGAACTCACAGTGGCGGCGGCTGGCGATCTCCGGCACGACGCCGCCGTAAAGTGCCTGCTCCTTGACGCTGGTGGAGATGACGTTGCTCAGCAGGTGCCGGCCATCTTCCACCAGAGATGCGGCGGTCTCGTCGCAGGTAGATTCGATTCCTAAGATGATCATGGTTTTAGTGGGCCTCCAGCCAGTTTTTGCCCTGATGCACTTCGGTGCTCAGGGGGACAGCGTAATTGACACAGCCTTCCATCTCTTCCTGCAGGATGGCGGCGGCTTTCGCGGCTTCTGCCTCCGGGGCCTCGACGATGAGTTCGTCGTGGACGGTCAGGATGAGGCGGCTCTCCATCTTCTCGTCCCGCAGACGCCGCCAGACCCGCACCATCGCCAGCTTGATGACGTCGGCGGCGGTGCCCTGGATCGGCGTGTTGCGGGCCATCCGCTCGCCGCTGGCCCGGATGTTGTGATTGTTGCTGGCCAGCTCCGGCAGGGAGCGACGGCGTCCGAAGAGGGTGGACACATAGCCGCAGTTCCGGGCGTCGGAGATGGTCTTGTCCATGTAGCCGCTGACTTTCGGGAAGGTGGCCAGATAGTTTTTCAGGAAGGCGTCGGCCTCCTTGACGCTTACGCCGATGTCCTTCGAGAGGCTGTAAGCGCCCTTGCCGTACATGATGCCGAAGTTGATGGCTTTTGCCGAAGAGCGCAGGCGGGGCGTGACCTGCTCGAGGGGCAGGTCGTAGATTTTAGCGGCAGTGCTGCGGTGGATGTCCTCGCCGGTGAGGAACGCCTGCTGCATATGCTCGTCGCCGGTGACATGGGCGAGGATGCGCAGCTCGATCTGGCTGTAGTCGGCGTCCACCAGTACGCAGCCGGGCCGCGCCACAAAGTAAGCGCGGAGCTGGCTGCCCAGCTCGGTGCGGATGGGGATGTTCTGCAGGTTGGGGTTATCGGAAGAAAGCCGTCCGGTGCGGGCTTCGGTCTGGTTGAAGCGAGTATGGATGCGGCCATCCTCCGCGATGACCTTCAGCAGGCCTTCGACGTAGGTGGAGTTCAGCTTCTGGTAGGCGCGGTACTGCAGAATATCCTCTACCAGCGGGTAGTCCCGCAGGGCTTCCAGCGTCTCGGCGTCGGTAGACCAGCCGCGCTGGGTCTTTTTGCCGTGGGGCAGGCCCATGGTGTCGAAAAGCATCTCGCCCAGCTGCTTGGGGCTGTTGGGGTTGAAGCTGGCGCTGCCCGTCTCCATGTGGATGCGGGTGAGGACGTCTTCCAGCTCCGAGCGCATTTTCACGCCGAACTTCTCGATGCCCTCTTTGTCCACGAGGATGCCGATGCGGGTCATGTCGGCCAGCACCTGCGCCAGCGGGAACTCGATGTCGCTGTAGAGGGAGTCTTCGCCCAGCGCGGTGATCTCTGCCTTCATCTTGGCGAACAGGTCGGCCAGCGCACCGGCGTCCGGCCACTTTTCACAGGTAAAAGCGGCGTCGGCGCGGTAGCTGATGATGAGCTCCGAGAGATTGTACTTGGAAGCCGAGGCGTCCAGCAGATAGGCCGCCAGTTTGCCGTCCCAGACGATGCTGCTGCCCCAGTTTCCCGCAGCCATGGCGCGGGCGTAGAGCGGGGCGCTGTCGAAGACGTCAAGGGTGACGTCTTTGTTGTCCAGCAGACGGAGCAGGTCGCCGTCTTCCAGCGGGAAGACCGTCTTGTCCTGTACGGCGTACCATGCGGCGGGCTGCAACTCCACATTGCGGGTACCCTGCTTGCCCATGACGGCAGGCCGCGCGGCCACGAGGTAATGCCCCTTCGGCTCGGCGGGCAGAACAGTCACCTCAGCCTCCTGCAGAGGCTCTGTCGGCGCTCTTTCCGGGTCGGCGGCGGGGGCGATGTCGCTCAGACCGAAGCGGGCGATAAGGGAGTGAAGTTCCAGCTCCTGCATCAGCCGGACGGCTTCGGCCTTGTTGCCCTCGCCCACGACATAGGCACCCTCGGCGGTGTCGATGGGGGCGTCGGTGCGGATGATGCCGAGCGTGTAGCTCAGCTCTGCCATGGCGCGGTCTTCGGCCAGATGCTCCCGCTGTTTTGGCTTGATGGTCTTGTCAGCAGTGTCGTCGAGATGGGCGTAAACGCCCGCCAGACTGCCGTATTTCTGGATGAGGGTGATGGCGCTCTTCTCGCCGATGCCCTTCACGCCCGGGATGTTGTCGGAGGTGTCACCCATGAGGCTCTTGACGTCGATGAGCTGGCGGGGAGAGACACCGTACTTTTCCTTCACGGCGTCCACGTCCATTACCGCCGTCTTGCTGCGGCCCATGGTGGTAGTGGCCAGCAGGACGGTGGTGGTGTCGCTGACGAGCTGTAAGCTGTCTCGGTCTCCGGTGGCGAGGAAGCAGTCGTCGCTGCGGGCGGCGCAGGCGGCAGAAAGGGTGCCGAGGATGTCGTCGGCCTCCCAGCCCTCAGCTGTCACCTCACGGTAGCCCAGCGCGGCCAGAAGCTCTTTGAGCACCGGCATCTGCGCGGCCAGCTCGTCGGGCATCTTGTGGCGGGTGGCCTTGTAGCCGTCATACATCTTGTGGCGGAAGGTGGGGGCCTTGAGGTCGAAGGCCACGGCCACCTCGTCGGGTCCGCATTCCTTGAGCAGGGAGAGCAGGATATTCAGAAAGCCGAAAATGGCGTTGGTATAGCGGCCGTCTTTGGTGGTCAGCAGCTTGATGCCGTAAAAGGCACGGTTGGCGATGCTGTTGCCGTCAATGACCAGTAAACGCATAGCTTGTGGTCCTCCATTCCATAATTTCACATCCTATAGTATACCACGAATGGCCCAAAGAAAAAAGAGACTGAGGGATAAACCTCTCAGCCTCTTTCGGGAAGTTTTACTCTACTCTTATCGCGCTCACCGGGCAGGCGTTGGCGGCGTCCACAGCCAGCGGCACCTGGTCGGGCGGGATGTCGCCGGGGATGGCGACAGCCAGAGTCCCTTCCATCTGGTATACCTCGGGGCAGAGCCCGGCACACTGGGTGCAGCCGATGCAGAGTTCAGGGTCTACGAATGCTTTCATGTTGGTACTACCTCCATTCAGAATAAGAAAAGGCGCTGAGAGCAGTGTGGCCCGGCGGAGCAAAAAATATGCTATAGGCTTTCGGGCGCAGATATGTTACAATAGAGCAGAATGAACAGGAGGGCAAGACTATGAACATCCAGATATTCGGCACTACCAAGTGCTTCGATACCAAAAAGGCTCAGCGCTATTTCAAGGAGCGCGGCATCAAGTTCCAGATGATCGATTTGAAAGAAAAAGAGATGAGCCGAGGCGAGTTTGAAAATGTGTCCCGCGCTCTGGGCGGCTGGCAGGCGCTGGTGGACCCCAACGCCAAGGACAAGCAGACCATCGCTCTGCTGGACGCGCTGGTAGACTGGCAGAAAGAAGACAAGCTCTTCGAGAACCAGCAGCTGTTCCGCACCCCCATCGTCCGCAATGGCCGTCAGGCCACCGTCGGCTACCAGCCCGACGTCTGGAAGAATTGGGAATAAGAAGCTGTTTTCATAACCATTGCACATACTCTGGCTATGAAAACAGCTTTTGAGCCAGTTTCACCAAAATAACACGGGCAGGGTTTTGCACCCTGCCCATGATTGTGGTATACTGTTTTTATCTGAAAAGTGAAACAACGCAGGAGACGATAACCATATGAAGATAGAAATGACCCCGGAAGAACACGCCCGGCTCCACCGCCGCCGTGGTCGGCAGGCCCTCGGGCTGGTCATCGCGGTGCTGGTGCTCATCGGCGTGCTGACCGTGCTGCACGCAGGCGTGAACGCCGTGGCAAAACTGTTTGACGATACGGCCCAGAAGCAGGAATACGAGGACAAGCTGGAAGGTCTGGTGCTGTTCGACCCCGTGCCTTTTGAGGGCATCGAGAACATCGACGACCTGACCCTCCGCGAGGCTGCGGTCTGGGGCTGTGTGTACAGCATCCAGGAGACGCAGGGCGGTTTCGACGGCTACAACACCGACCCCGATACCGAGCAGCTGCTCATCCCCTCGGTGGACGTGGACGCCTACCTCGCAAAGCTTGTCGGCCCCAGCTTCCGCATGACCCACAAGACCTTCGAGATGGAGGATATGACCATCGAGTTCGACGACACCACCCAGTGCTATAAGATCCCCGTCACCGGCAGCGTGGGCAGCTACCGCGCCACTGTCACCAAGCTGTTTAAGAAGGACGGCCTCCTCCACGTCACCGTGGGCTATATCCCCAACCAGAACGCAACGGACAGCATCCTCACCGCCACCTCGGATACGCCGGTCAAGTACATGGACTATCTGTTCAGCCGCCAGAGCGGCAGCTGGTATCTCACCGGCCTGACCGAGAGTGAGACGAAGCCCGAGTCAACGGCGGCGTCCACTGCCTCCGAACCTGCCATGATGGCAGACAGCGAGGTGCAGGACGCTATCCTCGCCACCGGCGGCGAAACGCCCGCTGACTCCGACGCCGCTTCCTCGGAGGCCGCAGCCGCCAGCGAGGAAGCGGACAGCACCGCCGAAAGCGAAGCTGCCTCGGACGCAGAGCCGCAGGCCGAAAGTGCGGCCAGCGCGGCGGCATAAAACGAATCACAAACAAAAACCGGGAAGCTCCCAGAGCTTCCCGGTTTTTGCATATCCAGAATTACTTCAAATCAAACCGCACGACCACCAGCCGATACCAGAGATACGGCACCATGTTCCATATCATCCACAGCTCCATGAGAACATAATTCGGCAGGTCGCGGAGGCGGAAGGGACGCTTGCCCAACTGGTCGTTTTTGAGCAAATCGAACGCCTCACGCATTCCCTTGTCCCACGCCTCGCCGAAGCCCTGTTTGTGGAACTTGTAGCACTTGAGCAGATAGCCCAGCGCCAGAGGAATGAAGTTGAGAATGAGCATCAGCAGAGGCTCGTTCTTGAGGGGGAGAAGGATGCTGTTGCGGCCGCTCTGCTGGCTCTTGAAGGCGTTGTACCGCACCGCGCCGGTGCTGGCGCCGCAGATGTGGTAGCACTTTGCCGTGGGGCAGAGGACGTTTTTGTAACCGGCGTTGTTGGCGCGCCAGCTGAGGTCCACGTCCTCGAAGTAGGCAAAAAAGTTTTCATCGAAGACGCCAATCTCGTCGAGGATGCTTTTGCGGTAGAGAGCCGCGCCGCCGCAGGCCGAAAAGATGCGCTTCTGTTTGGTGTAGCGGCTGGCCCGGCGGCCGTCGCCGGTCTTGCAGGCAAAGCCCATCCATGTGACGTAATCGCCAGCGTCGTCGGCAAGCTCCCGGTCGAAGTGGCGTATCATAAGGCTCTGGACGGCAAAAATTTTCTCGTCGCTCTCGGCCACGCGGATGAGCTCGGCCAGCCACTGGGGCTCTGCAAAGGCGTCGTTGTTGAACAGCACCACGAACTCGCTTTTCGCCCGGGCGATGCCCTGGTTGACGGCGTGGGAGAAGCCGGTGTTGGAGCCGTTCTCGATGAGCTGGAAGTTCGGGCGGCTGCAATAGCTGCGGGCCTGCTCAAGGCTCTCGTCGGTGGAGCCGTTATCCACCACGATAAGCTCGAAGTCCTGCTCCGTCTGGGCGTAGACCGATTCGATGGAGTCCTTGAGCCAGCCTTTGCCGTTGATGTTGGGGATGATGATGGTCGCTTTCATAGATTCTGTGCTCCTGCGCATTTTCTTCTAGCATACAAAAGACAGTATAACATATTTTGAAGAGATTGAAAATTCCCTCTTGACAAAAAAGATAATTTGAGTATTATTGTATTAAGCGCTTAGTACAGCGACACAAGGAGATGAGACGATGGGCGAACGATTCGATATGAGCCGCCCCATCTACGCACAAATCGTGGAACGGCTCAAGGCAAAAATTCTGGCGGGCATCTACCCGCCCGGCGGACATCTGGACTCGGTGCGCGACATGGCCGCAGCGGCAGGCGTCAACCCCAACACCATGCAGCGGGCGCTGGCCCAGCTGGAAGCGGAAGGGCTCGTCTACACCGAGCGGACCACGGGCCGCTTCGTCACCGAAGATACAGCCCTTTTGGAACAGCTGCGGGACGAGACGGCCCGCGCCATGACCGCCGAATATCTCGAGAAAATGCGCGGCATCGGCTACGGCCCGGCAGAGGCCGCAAAACTTATGACGGGCTGGGAAAAAAAGGAGAGTGATTGAAATGAAGGAACTTTTAACTTGTGAGGGCCTGACGAAATCCTACCAGAAGGGGACAAACGCCCTCGATAACATCGAGCTGCACATCGGCTTTGGCCGCATCGTGGGCCTGCTTGGCCCCAACGGCAGCGGCAAGACCACCCTCATCAAACTGGCGAACGGCCTCTTGCAGCCCACGGCGGGCAGCATCCGAATCGCGGGCATGGACCCCGGCCCGGACACGAAAGCCATCGTCTCTTATCTGCCGGACGCCGCATGGCTGCCCGACTGGATGCGGGTGGAGCAGCTGGTGGAGATGTTCCGGGATTTCTACGCCGACTTCGACCCCGCCAAGGCGAATGAGATGCTGGAAAAGCTGGAGCTTTCGCCCAAAGCACCCCTCAAGAGCCTTTCCAAGGGCAACAAGGAGAAAGTCCAGCTCATCCTTGCCATGAGCCGGAATGCCCGGCTCTACCTGCTGGATGAACCCATCGGCGGCGTGGACCCGGCGGCGCGGGACTACATCCTGAACACCATCCTCACCAACTACAGCCGGGACGCCTCGGTCATCATCTCCACCCACCTCATCGAGGATGTGGAGCCGGTGCTGGATGAGGCTGTGTTCCTGAAGAACGGCAGAATTTTCGCTCACCGCTCGGTGGATGAGCTCCGCGAGACCGAGGGCATGAGTGTGGATGCATATTTCCGGGAGGTATTCAAATGCTGAAAAAGTTACTGAAATATGAGTTCAAGGCCACCGCCCGCACCTACGGCGGAATGTATCTGGCCCTGCTGGCAGCGTCGGTGCTCTTTGGCGGGTCCGTCTGGAGATGGAACAGCACCAATAGTGACGCCTATTCGACTCTCGTGGGCCTGCTGAGCCTTGTCTACACCGCCGTCATCATCGGCACCGTGGTCGTCACCATCATGACCATCGTGCAGCGGTTCTACCGCAACCTGCTGGGCCGGGAGGGCTATCTGATGCACACCCTGCCGGTGACGGAAACACAGCTTGTGACCTCGAAGCTCATCTCCAGCACCGTGTGGAGCCTGTGTAGCATCCTCGCAGCCTGCCTTTCCTTCGGCATTCTGGCTGTCCTGATGATGGCGGATATGGACCTGCTTGGGCAGTTGCCGCTGATGTGGTCGATCATCCGGGAGGCATTTGCCCGCTATAACATGGAGTTCTGGGGAGCGCTGGCTTTCAGCGGCGTCGTCGGCTTCGTGCGGATGGTCAGCGTCATCGCCTGCATCTATGCAGCCTGCATGGTGGGACATCAGTTCAAGAACCACCCCGCGCTGGCGGGCATCCTGAGCTTCTTTGTCATGCAGTATGTACAGGGCTGGCTCGAAAAGCTGCTCCAGATCGGCACCGGCGTCTACGAGACGGCCATCTATAGCGCCGTAGGCGATGTGGGCAGCATCGAGACCACCGTCTCGGCTCTGGGCTACATGGGAAGCGCGATGGTCACACTGGGCATCGCGGTAGCATTCGGTGTCTTCTGGTTCGGGCTGACGGTCTGGCTGATGCGAAACAAACTCAACCTCGAGTGATGAAACGTGAAAAATCTGACGGAAAATTTTGAAATTCCCTCTTGACTTTACACGGATAAAGTGTATAATGCAATCAAACCGATGAGGCGGAAGAGAACCTGCAAAGCGCATCTTCAGTGAGCCCGGACAGTGAAAACGGGCGAGAGCGGGGCAGAGATTCGTGGGCCGCCGAGGGCCGGGCAAACGAGGCAGAGCCTCCAGTAGCTTGGGACGGAAGCCTCCGTTACAGGGCAGGGGAGTGTTGGCTCTCCGTGAGGGGCTTTGCGGCTTTCAAGAGGAAAGCGAGCAAGGCAAGCAAGGTGGCACCGCAGATTCGAATTTTTCGACTCTGTCCTTGTGGATGAACACACAGGGACAGGGTCGTTTTGTTATATGAGAACAAAAGCCCGTCCCGCAAGTGGAGCGGGTTTTTATTTTATATGCCGCCCGCTCCAGGGAAGGAGCAACCGCTATGAAAACCATGAATATGATCTCCCGCCGCAGCTTTCTGAAAGCCGCTATGGCCGCCGCCACTGTTTCCGCGCTGGGTCTGACCGGCTGCGGTTCGTCCGCTTCGAGCACTGCATCCAGCACCGCTTCCAGTGCAGCAGCATCTTCTGCCGCCGCCAGCGAGGCAGGCCAGACCTTCAAGGTGGGCATTGTCAACTATGTTGACCACGCTTCTCTGAACCAGATCGTTGCGTCGGTGGAAGAGCGTCTGGACGAGGTGGGTAAGGAGAAGGGCGTTACCTTCGACTACGCCGACTACTACGCCAACGCACAGGCCGACCAGACCAACCTGAACCAGATCGGCGCCGACCTCGTGGCCGACGGCGTAGACGTCATCGTGGCTGTGGCTACCCCCACCGCCGCTACTATGCTGGCCGCTGTGGAGGACACCGACATCCCCGTCGTCTACTCCGCCGTCACTGACCCCGCCGCCGCAGGCTTTGATACCGAGCCGAACATCACCGGCACTTCCGACGCCCTGAACACCGACGCCATCATGAACCTCATCCTGGCCGTCAACCCCGACATCGACACCATCGGCCTGCTGTATGATCTGAGCCAGGATGCTTCTACACAGGCCATTGCAGACGCCAAGGCTTTCTGCGACAGCAAGGGCATCAAGTACATCGAGAAGAACGGCACCACCACCGCCGAAGTTCAGATGGCCGCTGAGGCCCTCATCGCCGCCGGTGTCAAGGCTGTCTTCACCCCCACCGATAACACCGTCATGACCGCCGAGCTTTCCATCTACGAGACCTTCACCGAGGCAGGCGTCCAGCACTACACCGGCGCTGACAGCTTCGCCCTGAACGGTGCCTTCGTGGGCTACGGCGTCGATTACGTCCAGCTGGGCGAGGCTACCGCCGATATGGTGGCGGAACTGCTCTGCGACGGCAAGACCCCTGCAGACCTGCCTTTCCAGACCTTCGACAACGGCATTGCCACCATCAACACCGAGACCTGCGAGGCTCTGGGCCTCGACCTCGACACCGTGAAGAAGGCCTTTGCACCCTACTGCACCGAGGTCGTGGAAGTGACCACGGCCGAGAACTTTGGTTAAACCTCTCCGTCATTGCTTCGCAATGCCACCTCCCCTATCGAGGGGAGGCTTTGGCATTTCGGAAAGCTTTCTCTCTTCGCCAGAGGCTCCCCTCGGTAGGGGCAACAACGACGACTGCCGCCAGTGGTGGAAACAGGGAGTCGTTGTTGGGGCCGCGGCCAGCAAGACGCAAGTGTAAAACACGAAGCGGATGCTGGGTGCCGCAACCCGGCCTTGTCGAGCGGTAGCGAGACTGAGAGGTTACACATTAAAATAAAAGGAGCACACCATGCTGGCGAGTATCTTTTCGCTCAACGTCATCCAGACCGCGCTCGAGCTGGGCTGCATCTACGCCCTCGTTGCGCTGGCTCTGTTTCTGAGCTATTCCATCCTGAATATCGCGGATCTGTCCACCGACGGCTGCTTCACCCTTGGCTGCGCTGTCGCCTGTCAGGTGGCGCTGACCGGCCACCCCTTCCTCGCCCTGTTGGCGGCGATGGCGGCTGGTGTGTGCTCCGGTTTTGTAACAGCCTTTTTGCAGACCCGCCTCGGCGTCGAGAGCATCATGGCCGGCATCATCGTCAACACCGGCCTCTATACCATCAACCTGGCCGTGATGGGCTTCTCGTCCACCATGTCGCTGGTCAAGACCGATACCGTCTTCTCCATCGCCAAGAGCGCCCTGAGCTTTACGGGCGGCGGGTATAAGCTGGTGCTGGCGGCGGTAGTCATCGCGCTGGCCGGTGCCGCCATGGTGGGCTTCCTCGGCACCCGCCTCGGCCTCTCGATTCGTGCCACCGGCGATAACGCTGCCATGGTGCGTGCTTCCAGCATCAACCCCGCCTTCACCATCACGGTGGGCCTCTGCATCTCGGGCGCACTGACGGCCCTTTCCGGCGGCCTGCTGGCTCAGTACCAGAAGAGCTGCGACATCAACGTAGGCACCGGCATGGTGACCATCGCACTGGCTTCCCTCATCATCGGCGAAACGCTGGTGGGCAAGCGGACGATGGTGCGCCGTGTGCTGGGCGTCGTGTTCGGCAGCTGCCTCTACCGTTTTATCGTGGCGGTGGCGCTCCGCTTCAACGTCCCGGCTGCTGCCATGAAACTGGTCAGCGCCATCATCGTGGCGGTGGCCATCTCGATGCCCGCCATCCAGGAGAAGATCGCCTTTGAGAAGCGCCGCAATGCGGCCCGTCAGGCACGGAAGGAGCGTGTGTAAAATGGAGATGCTCGAACTTCGTGACCTGCACAAGACCTTCAACCCCGGCACCGTCAACGAGAAAGTGGCCCTGAACGGCGTCAGCCTGACCATGGAAGCGGGAGACTTCGCCACCATCGTCGGCTCCAACGGCGCGGGCAAATCCACCCTCTTCAACGCCATCACCGGCGGCTTCATCGCCGACGAGGGCAGCATCACGCTGGGCGGCGAGGACATCACCTTCGCGCCGGAATATCAGCGCAGCCGGGTCATCGGCCACCTGTTCCAGGACCCGCTCAAGGGTACGGCCCCCAACATGACCATCGAGGAGAATCTGGCGCTGGCCTACCTTCGCGCCGGGACCGCCCCCAACGCCATCTTCTCCCGCATCTCCCGCAAGGATAAGGAGATCTTCCGTGAGAAGCTGGCCCTGCTGGATATGGGCCTCGAAGACCGGATGAAGCAGCC
Source organism: Faecalibacterium longum CLA-AA-H243 (assembly GCF_020687245.1). Lineage (GTDB taxonomy): Bacteria > Bacillota > Clostridia > Oscillospirales > Ruminococcaceae > Faecalibacterium > Faecalibacterium longum. The sequence goes on from NZ_JAJEQG010000037.1 coordinate 11,788, forward strand.
GGTGGGCCTGCTGTCGGGCGGTCAGCGTCAGGCGCTGACCCTGCTGATGGCCACCCTCGTCACCCCGAAGCTCCTGCTTCTGGACGAGCACACCGCCGCTCTCGACCCTGCCACCGCCGAAAAGGTGCTGGACCTCACCAAGAGCATCGTGGCCGAAAAGAAGATCACTTGCCTGATGGTCACCCACAATATGCATCAGGCATTGGAGCTGGGCAACCGCACCCTCATGATGGACGCAGGCCGCATCGTCTTCGATGTCAAGGGCGAGGCCCGCAGCAAGATGACCGTAGACGACCTGCTCGAGAAGTTCCGCGAGAACGCCGGCAAGGTCCTCGACAATGACCGTATCCTCCTGAGCAAGGTGGAAGCCAACAACTGAGCATAAGAAGAAAGACTGCTGCAAAACAGCTCTCTGAAAAAAACAATGAACAAAACCCGGAACCCTTTCAGAGCCAGGACGGCTTGAAAAGAGTTCCGGGTTTTGTATTGTTTCTTTATATCTTACAGCATCTTGGAGAGGAATGCCTTCAGACGCGGGTGCTTGGGGTTGGTGAACAGCTCCTGCGGCGGCTCATCCTCCTGGATCCTTCCCTCGTCAATGAAGATGACGCGGTTGGAGACTTCGCGGGCAAAGCCCATCTCATGGGTGACCACCAGCATGGTGATGCCGGTGTGAGCCAGCTCTTTCATCAGCTCAAGCACTTCACCGACCATCTCGGGGTCGAGGGCGCTGGTAGGCTCATCGAAGAGGATGACGTCCGGGTCCATTGCCAGTGCGCGTGCGATGGCGATGCGCTGCTGCTGGCCGCCCGAAAGGCTCTTGGGGTAGACGTTGGCCTTGTCGGCCAGACCTACGCGGGCCAGAAGCTCGTCGGCGCGCTTGGAGATGGCCTCTTTGTCCTTGAGCTTGAGCAGGCTGGGGGCCAGCTCAAGGTTTTTCTTGACGGTCAGGTGGGGGAAGAGGTTGAAGTGCTGGAATACCATGCCCATCTTCTGGCGGACAGAGTCGATGTGGTCGTCGTCCACCTCCACGCCCTCAAATTTGATGCTGCCGCCGGTGGGGATCTCCAGCCGGTTCAGGCAGCGCAGGAAGGTGGATTTGCCGCAGCCCGAGGGGCCGATAAGGCAGACTACGTCTCCCCGGTAGATGTCGATGTCGATGCCCCGCAGCACGTCCAGAGTGGGGGCAGCCTGCTTTGCGCCCTTACGCTTTTCGCCGCCGTAGGTCTTGGTCAGGCCCCGGACTTCCAGGATCTTATCGGTCACTTTGTGCCAGCCTCCTCTCAAATTTTGCAAGCAGCCAGGTAAAGATCATCACCAGCACCAGATAGATCAGTGCCACGCCAAACAGGGGGAACATGGCCTCGTAGGTGCGGTTCATGATGCCCTGGGCCGCATACAGCAGCTCCTTGCCGCCGATGACGGTGATAAGGGAGGTATCCTTCAGCAGCATGATGAACTCGTTGCCCAGGGCAGGCAGCACCGCCCGGATGGCCTGGGGGATGATGATGACCACCATGGTGGTGATGTAGTTCAGGCCCAGGCTGCGGCCGGCCTCCATCTGGCCCGGGTCCACAGCCATCAGGCCGCCCCGGATGATCTCGGAGACGTAAGCGCCCGAGTTGATGCCCAGCGCCAGAGCGCCTACCATGGTAAAGTTGCGGCTGTTGTTGAAGATGACCATGCTCATGATCAGCAGCTGCACCATCATGGGGGTGCCCCGGATCACGGTGGTGTACACCTGGCACACGGCGTTAAAGACCCCCAGCACCGGGTTGCGGCGGCCGGGGCGCTGCTGGTCGTGGGCCACACGCACCAGCGCCACCACGCTGCCCAGCAGGACGCCCATGGCCAGAGCAATGGCAGTGACCAGCAGGGTGGTGCCTACGCCCCCGATGTACTGGAGCCAGCGGTCCTTCAGGACAAAGGCCTGATAAAATTTGTAGAACAGCTCCTGCCCCATGTCCAGCCGGCCGCCGCTTTTCAGCAGCTGGCTCAACAGTTCGTATTGTGCGGCCATTCGCATCCTCACTTTCTTTTCGTCTGTTGTGATCTTGTCAGAATTTTGTAACCTATATCCCTTAAAAAAGGGGAGGTGCCCGGTGGGCCGCCTCCCCTTGAGGGGTCTGTTTACTCAGCCTTGATGTACTTGTCCACGATGGCCTGCAGGGTGCCGTCGGCCTTCAGCTCCTCCAGAGCGGCGTTCACAGCCTCCAGCAGAGCGGTGTTGCTCTTGTTCATGCCAATGGCGTAGTCCTCCTCGGCGTAGCTGGTGTCCAGGATCTTCAGGCCGGGGTTGGACTCCACATAGGCCTTGGCGGGCTCGTTGTCGATGACCACAGCGTCCACCTGGCCGTTGTTCAGGGCCTGTACAGCGGTCAGGCCGTTGTCGTAGGCCACCACGGCGTCCTCGCCAAAGTCGTCGGAGCAGTACAGGTAGCCGGTGGTGCCGCGCTGGGTGCCGATCTTCTTGCCGGCCAGATCGTCCACAGAGGCAATGTCAGAGCCCTCGGGCACGATGACGGACTGGATGCCGGTGGCGTAGCTGTCGGAGAAGGACATCACAGCCATCCGCTCGTCGGTGACAGTGATGCCTGCCATGGCGATGTCGGCCTTGCCCTGCTGCACGCTGAGCAGAGCGGCGTCAAAATCCATGTCGTCGATCTGCAGCTCCAGGCCCAGCTTCTCGGCAATGGCCTGTGCGGTGTCCACATCGATGCCCTCAATGGTGCCGGCGTCGGTGGTCATCTCGTAGGGAGGGAAGGTGGCGTTGGTAGCCATAGTCAGCTTGCCAGCCTCAACGGTGGTCAGCTCAGCAGCAGTGCTGGTGGAAGCAGCCTCAGAAGAAGCAGCAACAGAGCTTGCAGCAGCGGAAGAAGCAGTGGAGGCAGAGCCGCCGCAGGCGGTCAGAGCCAGAGCAGCAGCGGAAACAGCGGCGGCAGCCAGGAAGCTGCGGCGAGAGATCTTTTTCATATTCAAACACTCCTCTTTATGTGCATATCGTTTGCATCTCTCTGCTGCGATGCGATTCATCGAAAAATCAGAGAGCGTGTTTAGTATAGGTTGTACAATTTGAAAAGTCAAGTGTTGTGCAAAAATTCCATCAAATTGAAACCGAATTGCAAACAATTATGCAGAATAAAGCTTGAGAGCGATGTATATATGCAGAACCTCTCAGTCTGCTTCGCAGACAGCTCCCCTATCAGGGGAGCCCTTGGCATGTCGGTCAGGCTTACGCTGGACGAGCAAGGCTTGATTTATCGGGAGCCGTAGTACCCTGCTGCCTGGATTCACGGCAGCTTGACAAAATGCGCTCATCCAGAAGCTGCAGCGAGGCCCGGTTCGCCAGAGCCTCCCCTCGATAGGGGAGGTGGCAGCTCGCCAGAGCTGACGGAGAGGTTAAACCGTCCGCGCCAGCTCTTCCACGCTCCGCTTCGGCACGCAGTAGTCACCGTTCTCATCGAGGTAATACTTGATGCCGGTCTTCTCCGTCATCGGTACGATCCTGGCGGCGTGAGTGGGGTAGCCAAGAGCTACCATGAACGCCAGCTTGTCCGGCGCGGCGATGCCCAGCAGCTCGCTCAGGGCAGGCTTGTTGATGGCGCCCATGATGCAGCTGCCCACGCCCTTGGCCCATGCGGCGAGGGTGATGTTCGCCAGCGCGATGCCGGTGTCGGTGTTCAGGTCGCCGGGGATGGAGCTGTCCTGCACGACGGCCAGATACATCACAGGCTGCTCGTCGGCTTTGGGAGTACCCTGCTCCGGCGGCAGATAGGCGGCCCACTTGACCAGCGGATGGACCTTTTTCACCATCTCAGGGCTCTGCACAACCACCAGCTTCACGGCCTGACGGTTCGCGCCGCAGGACGACAGGCGCAGGGCCTCCACCATATCGTCCACCACATCCTGTGACACCGGCTTCTGGGCGAAGCGGCGGTAGGTGCGGCGGGTGTTGAGCGTTTCCATAATAGACATCGGCAGACACTCCTTTATATTAAGTATGATTTGATTATAGCACCGGCAAAAGAGCCGCACAAGGAAGGCAGGAATCTATTTCCGCTTCCAGGCGTGGCCGCTGGGCATGGGCAGACCCAGCACCAGCGCGATGCCCACAGCCAGCGTCACGGCCACCTTGAAGGTGGAGATGCCGTTGGCCAGCGAAAGGGCATTCTCGCCCTGGATGAAATAGTAGGCGGTGTAGTAGATGCCCGCGCCGGGGACCAGCGGGAAGATGCCGGTCAGCAAAAAGACCGTCACCGGCGTCTTGAGCAGCACGGCGCAGATACGCGCCGCCAGCGACAGTGGGATGACCGCGATGAGGGAGGCTGCCGCCGCGTCGGCCCCGTATAAGACAGCTAGCTCGTAGACGAACCAGCCCACCGCGCCCACCAGCGCACAGCAGGGGAGCGTGCGCTTAGGGCAGGCGAAGAGGACGGCGAAACTCAGTGTTCCCGCCCCGGCCAGAAAGAACTGTGCCACCAGCTGGCCGATCTGTGTGCTTGTCAAGGTCATCATACCACCGTCACCCCCGTCAGCAGAGAAGTAAGGCTCAGAACAAGGCCGGTGCCGATGGCGATGCTGGCCGCGATGAGCAGGGCGTCTATCATCCGGATGGTGCCGGAGAGGTAGTCGCCCTGCACGAAATCCCGGATGCCCATGGTGAAGGCGATGCCGGGGGTCAATATCATCAGGGTGCCAATGATGGCGTGGCTGGCCTCAGTGTCCAGCAGATGGCACCCCAGAATGCAGACTAATGTAATGAGCGCTGCCGCCGAGATCTTGCGGAAGCCGTTGGAAAGATTCTTCTTTTCGCACAGCAGCAGATAGCCGCTGACGATGAAACCCGCCGCCGCTGCCGCCAGCGCCGAGCGTATCGTGCCGCCGAAGATGAGCGCAAAACAGGCTGTGCCGCTCATCCCGGCGAGGAGCTGGGTCTTCCCCTTGGGGAAGGGGATGCGCCGGGCCTCGGCCAGGCGGTGTTCAGCCTCGTCCAGTGTGACGCCCCCGGCTGCTATCTCGCGGGAAAGGGCGTTCACCGCGACCACCCGGCCTAAGTGAGTCGTCCGCACCGGCACGTTCCGCACTTCGGCGATCTCTGCCGTGCCGGCGCTGGCGAAGATGCCGTTGGTCAGCACGTAGACATGGAACTCCCGCAGATGGAAGCTGCGGGCCATGATCTCCATCGTCTGCTCCACCCGGAAGACCTCTGCTCCGTTTTCCAGCAGCGTCTCGCCCGCCGCCATGATAAAGTCCATGATGCGGCGCCGCTGCTCGTCGCTGGGATATAACTCTCTGCTGTCCATTCCGGCCCTCCTTGTCATGCCCGCCAAAGGGGGCATATCATCTCATGCTATACTGTATCATAATTCCGGCAGCTTGCAAAGGCGTCTTTTCACATTTTTGCACAACTTCCGTCCTTGCCGTCGGGGGCGCAGTGTGTTACACTGATAACAACTATGAAAAGATCCAGAAACCACAGGAGGAAATGACCGTGAAGCAGAGTCTGAGTTTCGCGCGCCGTCTGGCGGCGCTGGTGCTGGCAGCTGTGATGCTGTGTGTGGCTGTCCCGGCGGCGTTCGCCGAGGATGCCGCACCCGGTGCCACCACCATTGGCGGTGCAAACACCACCCTTATCCCTGAGGAAGAGGAAAATTGTCTGAGCTGGCTCTTCGGCTCCAAAGATAAAATTACACTGCCCTATCTGAACATCAAGGGCAAGGGCCTGCGCCGGAACGTGTCGCTGGACCTCGTGGACTGCCTGGTGGGCATCACCTACACCGAGCTTGGCTCCATCGGCAGCTATGTCAGCGCCAGCGCCGCGCAGGAGGCGTGGAAGGCCCAGGCCGTGGCTATCCACTCCTACCTCGAGTACCATAAGCAGTACGGCTCCTCGGCCAACGCTCTCATCTACACCCCCGTGGAGGACATCCCGTCCTCGGCCCGGTCGGCTATCCGCAAGGCGGTGGAGTCGGTGAAGGATGAGGTGCTGACCTACAACGGCAGCGTCATCGACGCCGTCTGGTCGGCCAGCGCAGGCTACAACACCCAGACCGGCGTCTACGGCACCTGTTCCAGCCTCGACGCCTGGGGCTCGGACGTGCCGTATCTCAAGAGCGTGGAAAGCCCCTATGAGCGCCAGTACCACGAGAAGATGCGCCGCATCATCGGCAAGGATTATGACTATGTCGAGTACAACGACAGCCGCACCGGTGAGCCCTACCAGAGCGCCGACACCACCCACAAAGACCTCGGCGGCTTCGTCCAGTACAACACGCTGGTGTCCAATGGCCGCAGCTACCGCTATATCGGCCAGTTCGTGTCCTCCCGCTACTGCTTCGATTTCAGCACGGATGCAACGGGTGTACCCTGTATGTACTACTACGGTTTTGGCCACGGCGTGGGCATGAGCCAGTGCGGCGCCGTGGGCTACGCCGCCGAGGAGGGGATGGGCTACCGCGACATCCTGAAGCACTACTACTCCGGCGTTTCCATCCGGACGGTGGGCAGCGGCACGAGCTCCGGCGGCGGTCTGTTCGGCTGGCTGCGCCGCCTGCTGGGCATGTAAAAAATCAAAAGGAATTGCGCAAAATACTTCTCAAATGAGACGTGATTTGGTATACTGTACACGCTTGTACACAAGAGACAGACTATTTCGCGTTTCACGCTCCAGAGCGGGAGCGATACGATAAAGAACAACAGGTGGAGAGAACGGAATGCAGTTGGAGAAGGAAAAGAAAGAAAAGCGGGAGCGGGAGCGCTGCCGCGCACTGGCGCAGCGCATCGCGGAGGAGGCAAACCCCGCCTCGGCGGCCCTGCTGGGAGAGCAGATGCCCCTGCTGACGAAAGCCCTGCACCGTGCAGGTGTGGAGGCAGAAGAGTGGACAGAGAGCTCTGAGGCAGAGCTTCTGGTGGTGGCAGACCCCGCGTGGGAAACGCTGCCCGAGACGCTGCCCGCCCGGGTGCTGCTGGTGAGCGATGAGAGCACCGTTATGGCGGGCTGGGCCGAGCAGCTGGCTCAGCGGGGATACTTCCGCGATTTTGGCTGGCGCAGCAAGGGCCGCGCTCAGCCGTCGGCGCTGTTCTGCACCAGCCAGCCCACCCAGCTGAAGATGGTGCGGGGCTACGAGATGGAAATGGACATCCTGCGTGACCGGATGGTGCGCGCCGAGCGCACCTGCGGCGAGGAAGCCGAGCTCATCGCCCGGCTGCGCAGCGACCTTTCGCTCAGCCGCAGCCATGAGCAGCAGCTGGAAAAGACGCTCGGCGAGGTGACCGGCTCGAAGTTCTGGAAGATGACCTGGCCCATGCGCTATGTCGTCAGCAAGAGCCGCCAGCTCTGGCACACTCTGCCCTTCTTCGTGTTCCTGCGGGAACTGCGCAGCGGCGGCATCGAGGGCGTGCGGGAACTGGCTCGCGCCCGCCGCGAGTACGCCGCCCTCTTCCCGGGCAAAGTCATGCGCGCCGACCGGTTCGCACCGGTGGAACTGCTGGTGCGGCAGGCAGGCGACCAGCCTGCAGGCCCCAAGATCAGCATCGTGGTGCCGCTCTACAACACCCCGCTGGACTTCCTCGAAGAGCTGCTGGATTCCGTTGTGAACCAGACCTACCGTAACTGGGAGCTCTGCTGTGTGGATGCCGGCACTGCCCCGGATGTGGGCGAGATGGTGCAGCAGCGCGCCGCTGTGGACCCTCGTATCCGCTACAGGAAGCTGGAGAAGAATGAGCTCATCCCTGGCAACACCAACAAGGGCATCGAGATGGCCACCGGCGACTTCATCGCCCTGCTGGACCACGACGACATCCTCCATCCCTGCGCCCTCTGGTACGCGGCCAAGGCCATCGCCGAGCAGGGAGCCGACTTTGTCTATACCGATGAGGCGACCTTTGAGGGCAAGGTGGAGAATGTGGTGCTCTACCACTTCAAGCCGGATTTCATGCTGGACAACCTCCGCTCCAACAACTATATCTGCCACCTGACCCTGTTCAGCCGCCGGCTGATGGATGCCGCAGGCGGCCCGGAGCGGATGGAGTACAACGGCAGTCAGGATTATGAGCTCTTCCTCCGCCTGACCGAGACGGCCCGGAAGATCGTCCACATCCCCCACGCCCTCTATTACTGGCGTTCCAGCCCCGGCAGCACGGCCAGCGACATCTCCGCCAAGACCTACTGCATCGACGCGGGCATTGCCGCCCTCAAGGCTCATTACGCCCGCTGCGGCGTGGCCGTGGACGATGTGTCCCTCATCCCGGGTACGCCGGGCTACTACAAGACCGATTATACGATCGACCATCCGGGCCGGGTGAGCATCCTCATCCCCACCTGCGACCACATCCGCGACTTGGAGACCTGCGTGGAGTCCATCTACGCCCGCACCACCTACCCGGATTTTGAGATCATCCTCATCGAGAACAACAGCAAGGCCCCTGAAACCTTCCGCACCTATAAGCGGATGCAGAAAGAGCACCCCGATAACCTCAAGGTCGTCACCTGGGAGGGCAAGGGCTTCAACTACAGCGCCCTGAACAACTTCGGCGAGAAGTTCGCCACCGGTGAGTATCTGCTTCTGCTCAACAACGACACCGAGGTCATCACCGCCGCCTGGCTGGAAGAGATGGTCATGTATGCCCAGCAGAAGCGGGTGGGCTGCGTGGGCGCAAAGCTGCTCTACCCGGACGATACCATCCAGCACGCCGGTGTCGGCTTCGGCATCGGCGGCGTGGCGGGCCATCTGCACAAGTACTATCCCGCCAGCTCCGACGGCTATATGGGCCGCCTGAACTATGTGCAGGACGTCTACGCTGACACCGCCGCCTGCCTGCTCATCCGCAAGGAGATCTACGACGAAGTGGGCGGTCTGGACGAGAGCTATGCCGTGGCCTTCAACGATGTGGACTTCTGCGTCCGCGTCCGTCAGGCAGGCTACACCAACATCTTCACTCCGTTTGCCCAGCTCTACCACTACGAGAGCAAGAGCCGCGGCATGGAGGATAACCCCGAAAAGCAGAAGCGTTTTCAGGGCGAGGTGCTGCGTTTTCAGGCCCGCTGGGGCGACCTGCTGGCTGCAGGCGACCCCTGCACCAATCCCAACTTCGACATCCAGCGCGAAGATTTCAGCCTGAAGATATTACCGCTGGAATGATAAGGAGAACGAACTTGGAACTCTCTGCCTGTATCGTTGTCTATAACGGCTGCGACGAAGCCCTCAAGGCGGCGCAGACGGTGCTGCAATACACCCGCCGCCACCCGCTGACCCTCTATCTGGTGGACAACGCCAGCCCCGACGGCAGCGGCGCACGTCTGGAAGCCGCCGTGAAGGGCGGCGCTTTGAGCACTCAGCCCGGCCAGAAGGTCGAGGTGCGCTGCCGCAAGGAGAACGGCGGTTTCGGCACCGGACACAACACCGTCCTGCCGGAGCTGACGAGCGACTATCACTTCATCCTGAACCCGGACATCCAGCTCACTGCTGATACCCTCAGCGACCTGGCCGACTGGATGGCTGCCCACCCGGATGCTGTGATGGCCCGGCCGGGGCTGCGCTTTCCGGATGGCCGTTCCCAGAGCCTGCCGCTGCGGCGCTGTGCGCTGCGGCCCATGGTCTACCGCCAGCTGCCGTTTTTGAAATTCTGGGAGAAATATAACCGTGCGTATTTGATGGAGGGGGAGGATCTGTCCGCTCCTGTTGAGATCGAGTTCTGCACCGGCAGCTTTTCCGCCGTGCGGACGGCGGAGTTCAAGGCCGTAGGCGGCTTCGATGAGCACTACTTCATGTATGTGGAGGATGCCGACCTGACCCAGAAGATGCGCACCACCGGCAAAGCCTACCTCGTGCCGCAGTACACCGCCATCCATGCATGGCATCGTGCAGCCCACCGCAGCCTCAAGCCCTTTTTGTGGCAGACCGGGAGCCTGCTGCGGTACTTCCACAAGTGGGGGTTCAAGTTCTGAGGGCTTGCTGATGAAACAAAAGAGCGCTCTCCACAAAAATTTTTGTGGAGAGCGCT
>NZ_JAJEQG010000038.1 GCF_020687245.1 Faecalibacterium longum CLA-AA-H243
CCCCCCCCCCCCCCCCCCCCACTCCCGCATTTTTGCAGGTCTGGCTTTTATTGTAACACACTCTGCATCGTTTTTCCATCTTAAGACATCAAAAGACGTCCCGCAGACACGGGACGTCTTTTTTCGCAGTGTGCTCAAGGTCAGGCCGGTGTGCGGGTGCGGGCCGCGCGGCTCTGGCGGTACTCACGGGGGCTCTGGCCGTACCGCTCGTGGAACAGGCGGTAGAAATAGCTGGTATTCTCGTAGCCGACATAGGTGATGATCTGCTGGATGTTCCAGTCACTACGGCGCAGCAGGCGGGCGGCAGTCTCCATCCGGTGCTTCTGGAGCAATTCCTTATAAGTACGGCCTGTCTGCGCCCGGACGCACTCGCTGACATAGGCCAGAGAGACGCCGTAACTGCGGGCCACATTGGAGAGGCTGGCCTCACGGTAATTCTTGGTGATCTCATCCAAAGCCGCCTGCACCAGCTCTTCGCGGCTGACGGCCGCGCCGTAAGCTTCCAGCGGGAATTTCTTGATGCTCATAGGTATCCTCCGTTGCGGCGCAGCCGGGGACATGGGGGATGTCGGAGCCGGGCCGCGCTCAGGTCTCATAAGCGTCCCTCTGTTGGGAGGCTTCTGCTTATAATACGGCGCAGCCGGGCCGGAAATTGCATAAGACAAGAAAAAACTCCAAATTTTTTCAGACGGGGTTTCGACAAAACAAAAGCTGCCGCCCGCCTCGGGCAGCAGCGTTTCAGGAAAAGAAAAAGAGGAAAACAGAACTCAGAACATCTTCTCGTGGTGATACCGGCCCGTGCGCAGGAACTCCACCCACTCGGCGATGTTCACGGCGTGGTCGCCGATGCGCTCGAGGTACTTGATGACCATCAGCACATCCAGCGCGGCATCCACTTTGCCGGGGTCGGCGGCGATCTCCGCCGCCAGCATCCGCTTGATGGTGTTGAAGTCGTAGTCCACCGCGTCGTCGGCGTCGATGACGGCTTTTGCCGCCGCCTCATCTTCTGCCTCAAAGGCGCTCATGGCGTCCTGCAGCATCTTGTGGGCTTTGCGGCCCATCTCAATGCTCCTGCTCACGGCGGAGTCGCCCGCCTTGCGGACGCCGGCCAGATGGGGGACGATCTCCGCGATGTCGGCGGCATGGTCACCGATGCGCTCCACGTCTGTCACCACTTTCATGGCAGCAGAGATAAAGCGCAGATCACTTGCCACCGGCTGCTGACGCAGCAGCAGGGTCATGCAGCGGTGCTCGATGTCCCGCTCCATCCGGTTGACCTCGGTGTCGCCCTTGATGATGCCCTTTGCTTCCTCGGCGTCCGCCGTGCAGAGGGCTTCCAGCGCATCTTCCACCGCGTCGGCAGAGAGCTGGCTCATCTTGGCCAGCGATCCCTTCAGGGCCGCGAGGTCGGCTTCGTACTGTGTGCGTGTGCTCATATCGCAAACCCTCCTTTTTAACCGAAGCGGCCCGAGATATAGTCCTCGGTGCGCTTATCCTTCGGGGTGCTGAAAATCTCGCTCGTGGGGCCGCACTCCACCAGCTCACCCAGCAGGAAGAAGGCCGTGCGGTCGCTGATACGGGCCGCCTGCTGCATGTTGTGGGTGACGATGACGACGGTGTAGTTCTTTTTCAGCTCGCTCATCAGCTCTTCCACCTTCATGGTGGAGCCAGGGTCGAGGGCGCTGGTGGGTTCGTCCATCAGCAGGACTTCGGGCTTGACAGCCAGAGCCCGGGCGATGCACAGGCGCTGCTGCTGACCGCCGGAGAGGCCCAGTGCGCTCTTTTTCAGGCGGTCTTTCACCTCGTCCCAGAGGGCAGCGCCCCGCAGGGAGCTTTCCACCAGCTCATCCAGCTCCGCCTTATTGCGGACGCCGTGGAGCTTGGGGCCGTAAGTAATATTGTCGTAGATGCTCATGGGGAAGGGGTTCGCCTTCTGGAAGACCATGCCCACGCGGCGGCGCAGGTCGGTCAGCTGCATCTCCTTTGAGAAAATATCCTCGCCCCGGAGCCGGACGTCGCCCTCGATGCGGACGTTTGGCACAAGGTCGTTCATCCGGTTCAGGGTCTTGAGAAAGGTGGATTTGCCGCAGCCCGAGGGGCCGATGAGGGCAGTGATCTCCTGTTCGCCCACGTCCAGCGAGATGCCCTTGAGGGCCTTGAAGTCGCCGTACCAGAGGTTCAGATTTTTTGCCGAGATGACCGGCATATTGTTCTCCATAAAATACCCCTTACTGTTTCTGTTTGAGCTTTGTTTTTGCCAGACGGGCTGCGAGGTCGATGAGAAGCACCAGAACCAGCAGCACTGCGCCGATGCCCCAGGCGGAGGCGAAGTCGCCGTCCTCGAAGGCCCGCAGATAGAGCAGGACGGAGAGGGTCGCGCCGTTGGATGTGTAAGCCTTGGCGATGCTGCCTGCAATGACTTCCGCCGCACCGGCGGTGAAGAGCAGGGCCGCGCTCTCACCCACGATACGGCCCACGGCCAGGATGCAGCCGGTGACGATGCCGTCGATGCTGCAGGGCAGCACGATGGTGCGGATGATGTGCCACTTGCCCGCGCCGAGGCCCAGAGCGCCCTCCCGGTAGCCCTGCGGCACCGTTTTGAGGGACTCCTGCGTGGTACGGATGATGGTGGGCAGGTTCATGACCACCAGCGTCAGGCTGCCGGAGAGCAGGCAGGTCTTAAAGCCCATTGTCTGGGCGAAGACCAGCATACCCACGAGGCCGTAGATGATGCTGGGGATGCCCGCAAGCGTCTCATTCGTGAACTCGATGACCTCAATGAGCTTCCGGTTGGAGGCGTACTCCGTGAGGTAAACTGCCGCGCCCACGCCCAGCGGAAGGACGATGAGCAGGGTGAGCAGGATGACATATAACGTGTTGAGGATAGCGGGCAGGATGCCGTCAGTGCCTTTGAGGACGCTGGCGGTGGTGGAAAGGAATTCCCAGCTGATGTGGGGGATGCCCCGCATCAGTACCAGCCCGATAACGCCCACCGTGAGGGCGATGACCAGCACTGCCGCCGCCCAGACCAGCGCAGTCATGATGACGTTCCATGCGCGACGGGAGGGGGAGAAGTCACTTTTCATCCTTGTTTCCTCCCTTCAGCACAGCGTTGAGCAGCACATTGATGACCATGATGAAGACGAACAGCACCAACGCGATGCTGAACAGCGCCTGCTTCTGCAGGCCGCTGGCGTAGCTCATCTCCTTGGCGATGGCCGTGGTCAGGAAGGTGACGCTGCGGAAGAGGCTGTCCGGCATATTGGGGCTGTTGCCTGCCACCATCATGACGGCCATTGCCTCGCCGATGGCGCGGCCAATGCCCAGAACGATACCGGCTGCAATGCCGCTCCTGGCCGCCGGGATGCTGATCTTGAACCACGTTTCCGTATCGGTCGCACCCAGTGCCAGACTGCCCTGCTCATACTCGGGCGGCACGGCGTTGAGGGCCGTCACCGACACGGACACGATGCTGGGCAGTATCATGATGGACAGCACCACGATGGCCGACAGCAGGCAGGCGCCCGACGCCTTGCCAAACACTTTCGCCACCGCAGGCACCAGCACCTGCATGCCCAGCAGACCGAACACCACGCTGGGGATGCCGCTCAGCAGCTCCACCGCCGTGACGACCACATTGCGCACGCCGGGAGCTGCCGCTTTCGAGAGGAACACTGCTGTCAGCAGGCCCACCGGCACGCCGATGAGGGACGCGCCCAGGGTGCCATAAATACTCGAAAGCACGAAGGGCAGGATGCCGTACTTCGGCTCGGACGCCGTGGAGGCCCACTCGGTGCCGAAGAGGAATTTCAGCGGGCCGATCTTTCCGATGGCGGGCAGGCCCGACAGGAACATATAGATGGTAATGACAGCCACGCAGCCCACAGCGAGGATGCCGCAGAGGAAGAAGATGGCGTTCATGACAGCTTCCAGCCATTGGGCCGGGGTGCGGGGCAGCTCGAATTTTTTCATAAAAACACCTGAGGGATCCCTCGCAAAATTACTCGTTCACCGGGACAGCGCCAGCAGTGCGGATGAGGTCGGCAGCGTCGGTGCTGGTAGCAAAGTCGAAGAACGCCTGAGCCTGAGCGGAGAGGGTGACGGAGTCGTTGGTGACGAACACGAAGGGACGCTGCACCTCATAGCTGCCGTCCTTGACGGTCTCCTCGCTGCACTCCACGCCGCCGACGGTCACAGCCTTGACGGTGTCGCCGATGGCAGACAGGGAAGCGTAACCGATGGCCAGAGGATTGGCCTCCACAGCGCTGATGACAGCGCCGGTAGCGGTCAGCTCCTGCGCATACTTGCAGGAATCCTTGACGTCCACGATGCTCTCGAAGCCATCGCGGGTGCCGGAGCCAGCCTCGCGGCCCACCAGAACGATCTCGCCGTCGTCGCCGCCGACCTCGGACCAGTTGGTGATCTCGCCGGTGAACATCTGCTTGAGCTGGTCAACGGTCAGGTCCTCGACCTTGCTGTCCTTGTTGACGATGATGGCGATGCCGTCCAGAGCTACGATGGTGCCGGTGACGCCGGTCTCGTCAGCCTTCAGGGCGCGGGAAGAAAGACCGATGTCCAGAGTCTTATCAGTAGCGCCGGTGATGCCTGCGCCGGAACCGGTGGGGTCATAGCTGATGGTGACATCCGGCTCGATCTCAGCGAAGCCCTCGGTCAGGGCGGCGATGACGTTCTTCATAGAGGTGGAACCGCCGGTGGCGACATTGCCGGACAGCGCAGCCGTAGAAGAAGCGGAAGCTGCGGTGCTGGATGCTGCGGCAGAAGAGGCAGCCGTGGAAGAAGCTGCACCGCCGCAGGCGGTCAGGGCAGCAGCAGCGGCAGCAACGCCGCAGATGGACAGGAACGAACGACGAGTGATCTTTTTCATCATAATATCTCCTTCAACTGGGCCGGCCCTTTTGTTCTGGCCGGGCTGTTTTCCTTTTCCTTGTTGTGTCTCTCTTGGGACGCCTTTATTGTAGCGCACCGCCCATCCAGCTGCGACCATGGCGGCGCAAAATGCAGGTAAAGTTTTGTGCGGTGTTTTTGCGCTGTTGTCATCCTCTGGTAAAGCCGGTGTGGAAAACAGGACACTTGATTTTACATTCCCGGTCAAACTGTCAAAAATCTGCACTTTCGTTTGTGCATCCCGCCCGCTGAAGGGTGCAAAAAAGGCTGCTTCACAGAACGTAAAGCAGCCTTTCAGACCCTATGATCAAATCAGAATTTCTCTTCCGTGCCGCCCGGGCGGTAGAGCTGGACATATCTGCGCCACTTGTCCGCGCCCATCACCCGGCTGTAGCAGTCGGCCAGCTCTTTGTTGGCCGTCTCCGCATCCAGTGTCTCCCCCTCGGCAGGCAGGACCAGCACCCGGAACCATGCGTCGAAAAGATGCTCCGTCCAGCCGGTGTCAACGGCCCCGCAGCGGGCATAAAAGCCCAGACGCCGGACGGCCATGGCCTCGTCGTCGGCCTTCTCGGGACACTCGGCCTCAATGAGGATGGCCTTTGCGCCCTCCTCGTGGGCGGGCAGAGCGGCCAGCAGCTTTGCGCCAATGCCGGTGCTGCGGTAGGCGGGCAGGACGGAGAAATAGTCCAGCTGGCTCACTTCACAGCCCATAGGCCGCACCATCAGCAGGTAGGACACCAGCGTCTCCCCCTCGAACACGCCCCAGGTGTGGGCCATGCCGACGGCTTCACTGTTGAGAATCATGCTCAGGGGTTTCAGCTCGCTGGGCGGGAAGTCGCGGCGCATCTCGTCCAGATACACCCGCGTCAGCTCGTCGGCGGTGAGTTTCTTCCACGTAAAGGTCTGGGGCTTCATATCAAAATTCCTTTCCGATAAAAATACCGCCGGGCCGGGCGCAGCGGCCCGTTCCCGGCGGTGTTCGAGAAGCTGTTTGCGTGAGAAAACGGCTTCTTAGTTACAGCTGCTTGCGCAGGGCATCGTACACGGCCTGCACATCGCCCTTGATGACCACCTGGCAGGCGTTCTTGGCCGGGCGGATGACGCCCTCTGCGCCTGCGGCCTTGGCAGCGGCCTCGTCCACGGAGGCGTAGCTGTGTACCTCAAAGCGGAGACGGGTGGCGCAGTAGTCCACCTTGACGATATTATTCTTGCCGCCGAGGGCTTTCAGGATGCCGGAGGCCAGTGCCTCGCTCTCGGCAGAGCTCATGCTGGGCGTCTCGGCCCCGCCGTTCTTATGGTTGTGATAATACTTGCGTCCAAAGTAGAAGCAGGCCATGGCTACCATGGCGAGAACGATCTTGAACGGCAGCGTGATCGGAAGGAATGTGACGATGAGCGCGATGACGATAGCAGCGATCCAGCTGTAAATATCCATTCCCAAAAACATACGATAATTCCTCCTTTGGGGAACGATGCGGCGGGCGCTTCCGGCAGGAAGCCGCCCGGACCCAGTCCGGGTACAACACCATATTAACATACTGCCGGGAAAAAAGAAAGCCTTTTCGGGTATCTTTCGGCCCGAGAGCTTGCATCCCGGGCCGGAATCGGGTACTATAAAGACAGTATATCCCCAATACACGGAAGGAGCATCCTTATGGAATGGACTGATATTCGCCTGACCGTATCCAAAGCCGACGCCGAGGCCGCTGAGGCCGTGGCCACCATGATCGCGGAGGGCGGCATTTATATCGAAGACTACAGCGACATCGAGGAACAGGTGGAGCAGATCGCCCACGTGGACCTCATCGAGCAGGAGCTGCTGGACAAGCCCCGGGACACCGTCATCATCCACATGTACCTCGAGCCGGGCGCTTCGCCGGTGGAGACGCTGGCCCTCATCGCGGCCCGGATGGAGGCCGCAGGCATCCCCTACACCTCCGAGACCGAGGGCGTGGAGCAGGAAGACTGGCAGAACGGCTGGCGCAAGTATTACCACCCGATGGACGTGGGCCAGCGCCTCGCCATCGTGCCGTCCTGGCAGGACTACGACACCGACCGCGTCAAGCTCATCCTCGACCCGGGCCTTGCTTTCGGCACCGGCGGCCATGAGACCACCAACCTCTGCCTCGAAGTGCTGGACGAGCGGGTCAAGGGCGGCGAGCGGGTGCTGGACATCGGCACCGGCAGCGGCATCCTCGCCATCGCAGCCCTCAAGCTGGGCGCAGCCGTGGCTGAGGGCGTGGACATCGACCCCGTGGCCGTCCGCACCGCCGGCGAGAACGCCGCCCTCAACGGCGTAGCCGACAAGCTGACCGTCCTCGTGGGCGATCTGTCCGACAAGGCCAGCGGCAAGTACGACATCATCACGGCCAACATCGTGGCCAACGCCATCATGTCGCTGGCCCCCGCCGTCCCCGGCCTGATGGCCGACGATGCCGTCTTCATCGCCAGCGGCATCATCGACAGCCGGAAGGATGAGGTCATCACCGCGCTGGAAGCCGCCGGCCTCGCTGTGCTGGAAGTGAAGGAGAAGCGCGGCTGGGAGTGCATCGTCTGCAAGAAGGCATAAGGCCAACCTCTCAGTCAGTGCTTCGCACTGCCATTGCCGGGTTGCGGCTCCCAGCATTCGCTTCGTGCTTGAAAAGCACTTGCGCCTTGCTGGCCGCGGCCCCAACAACGACTCCCTGCTTCCGCCACTGGCGGCGGTCGTCGTTATTGCCCCTGTGAGGGGAGCCTAAGATGTAAAGGATCAAAAAATATGCCGCACCGTTATTTTACCACTGAAATTTCCGATGGCACCGCCGTGCTGCGGGGGGCCGACGCCCACCATCTCTCCCGCGTGATGCGGGGCAAACTGGGAGACACCGTCATCCTCTGCGACGGCAGCGCCGTCGAGTATACTGCCACCATCACCGGTTTCGGCGACGAGACGGTGGAGTTCAGCGTGGAGCCGGGCTACCCCAGCGCCGCAGAGCCCACCGTAGACGTCACCCTGCTGGTGGGCTACCCCAAGCAGGACAAGCTGGAGCAGGTCATCCGCCACGGCGTCGAGCTGGGCTGTGACCACTTCATCCCGTTTTTCAGCCGCTACTGCGTGGCCGCACCCAAGAAGGAAGAGCAGAAAAACGAGCGCTACAACCGCATCGCCTTTGAAGCCGCCAAGCAGTGCGGCCGGGGCATCCTGCCGGATGTGGCCCTTCCGCTGCCCAACTTCGGGGCCGTCTGCCGCAGCCTCGACCAGTATGACCTCGTGCTCTTCTGCTACGAGTGCGGCGGCGCATCCCTGCGCCAGCTGCTGGCTGAGGCCACGCCCGCCGATGGCGAAAAGCTGAAGATCGCCATCATCACCGGCGCAGAGGGCGGCTTCGCCGCCGAGGAAGCTGAGATGGCCGCAAAAGCCGGCGCAAAGACCGTCGGCCTCGGCCCCCGCATCCTCCGCTGTGAGACGGCCCCGCTGGCCGTCGTCTCTGCCGTCATGACCCTGACGGGGAATCTTGAATAAGTTCTGACATCAGAAACGGCGTCCCGCCGAGGTGGGACGCCGTTTCTCATTTATTCTGCATCTGCATCCCGCAGGGCCTTTTTGATGGTCAACAGGTTCTGTGGGCTCATGGAGAAGCTGCGCAGGCCGAGGTGGAGATACTGGGTCGCGTTGACGGCATTGCCGACGGCGAGGCCGCAGATGGTGACGGGGATGTCCGCTTTCCTGGCGGCGTCCACCACCATGGCGATGAGCTTTTTCATGGCCGGGCTGGCGGGACGGTAGTAGTGCTCGGCAATGGCCAGTTCCCGGCTCACCGCGTGGGTGTACTGGGTCAAATCGTTGGTGCCGATGACGAAGAACCGGCAGCCGTGAGCCGTGAAGTCCTCTGCCGTCAGGCAGGCGGCGGGGACGCTGAGCATGACGCCGAAGGGGACGTCAGGCTCGAACTCCACGCCCCGCTCGGTGAGCTTGCGGCGGCAGTGGTCTACCACCTGCATGGCGGAATCCCAGTCCTCGATGTCTGTCACCATGGGGAACATGACCCGCAGCGGGCCTTTTGTGGCGGCACGCATGAGGGCGCAGATCTGAACTGCCATCTGGGGCAGATTGCGCAGGCTGCTGCGGATGCCCCGCAGGCCCAGCTTGGAGGACTGGACGCCCTGATAGGCGTCGGCCATGGTGCGGTCAGCACCGAAGTCGAAGGTGCGCACCGTCACCGTCCTGCCCCTGGCGGCGGCGAGGCAGGAGGTGTAAAACAGATACTGCTCCTGCTCGTCCATGGCGTGGCCGGGCATCATCATGTAGCTGCTGCGCAGCAGGCCCACGCCGGACGCGCCGGACTCCATCGCGGTCCCCACGTCCTCGGGGCCGAAGCAGTTGGCCAGAAGCTCGAATTCTTTGCCGTCCCGGGTGCGGTTGGGCAGCTCAAGCTGGGCGTTCAGCTCCTCGTTCTGGCGCTGCATCTCGCAGATGCAGGTGATGGCTCTCTGCCGGGCGGCGGCATCCGGGTCAAGGATGCACTCACCCTCGGTGGCGTTCAGGATGACCTCGCGGCCGTCGCAGTCTTTCAGAAAATCTTCGCCCACCTGGGTGATACCCGGGATGTTCAGCGAGCGGGCGATGATGGCCGCATGGCTCTGGCCGCTGCCCTCGGCGGTGATGAGGCCGAGGATGCGGCCCGCCGGGACGCTGAACAGATCGGTGGGCATGAGCAGGTCAGACGCGAGGATGACCGGGTGGTCGAGGGCCAGCCAGCTGCGGAGGCGGTGGCAGAGGATGTTGGTGATGCGCTGGGTCACGTCGAGGATGTCCACGCTCCGCAGCTGCATGTAGGCGTTGTCCTTCATGGCGGCCAGCTGAGCGGCGTAGCGGCGGCCCACACGGTCCATTGCCTCGGCGGCACCGACGCCGGCTTTTATCTGGAAAGCCACCTCATTCATGAAGCCCTCGTCTTCCAGCATCATGCTCTGGAACAGGAAGATGGCCTGCTCCGAGGGCGCGGCGCGGCCAGCCATCTCGTCCAGCTCCTGCTGAGCGACCTTGATGGCGTCTTCCAGCGCCTGCTTTTCCTGTTCGGGGTGGAAAGGCCCCTCGCCGAACACCAGCGGCGGGCGGTCCAGCCGGCTGACCTGACCCAGCACGAGGCCGGGCGATGCGGTAAAGCCCTTATATACCTTCATGTTTCCATCTCCTCCGGCGGCACTCTGCCGGTCAGCGCCCGGCAGACCAGTGCCTGCAAAAAGGTGTTGGGCAGCAGAGCGGCCCGCGCGGCCTGCGCCGGGCCTGCTTCACCCTCGAACAGCGGCTCGAAGCTCCTGAGGCGCTCGAAGTCGCATTTTGCAAGGAAAGCTTCTCCCAAAGTACGGGTGGTGTAGTAGGGGGCGGGGTCTACGCCCACGTCCTCAGCCACGGCTTCCAGCGGGGCAAGCTCTGCATCCGAGAGTTTTGCCAGCAGGAGAGCAGCGTCTGCCGTCAGGGTGGAGGGGTGCTTTTCCCGCACGTCCTTCTGGACGGCCTCGAAGGCCGCATGGAATGCGGCAGCATCCGCGCTGCTCTCAGCCCCGCTGTCCACAGCGTAGGCGCAGCCCCGCAGCCGCCCGAAGGCCCGCAATGTATCGTGGTAGCCCAGCTCGATGTTCCGCCGGGCGGTGGCGGGCTCGAAGTGGAGGATGTCGCCCAGCTCCCAGTAGCTTCGGATGAGGGTGGTGGGCAGGCCGGTGCGGTTGGGGCGGGTGATGCCCACACCCTCCAGGTCCACACAGACCAGCTCTTCTGCGCCCATCTTCTGGGCCAGCGCGGTGGGCATATTGTCCCGGTAGCCGCCGTCGAGGTAAGACACCCCGTCGATGGTGTGGGCCCGCAGGGCGGGGAAGCAGGCTGCAGAGGCCAGCAGGTAGTCTTTCACCTTGCCCTCGGGGATGTCTTCCAGCGGAAGCTCCCGGGCCTTGAGAGTCTTCTGCTCCACGGTCACGAGGCCCAGCCGGATGGGGCTTTTGCGGAGTTTATCTTCGTCCAACACCCGCTCGACGATCTCTTCCAGCGGAGTGACGTCCATGCCGCCCTGAGTCACAGCGTCTTTGAGGAATGCGTGCAGCTCGGAAAGCGGCGCATCCTCGGCGGGCAGCTCCATCACATCCTGGCTGCGGATGGTCAGCCACATGTCCCGGGCCGTCTCGTAGAGGTCGAGGGCGAACATGGCGCCGTTCAGGCTGCCGACGCTGGTACCCGTAATGATCTGGGGCCGCCAGCCCAGCTCGATCAGCGCCCGCCAGACGCCCACCTGATAGCTGCCGCGGGCGCCCCCGCCCGCCAGCACCAGCGCCTTTACGGGGGTGTTGTTCTGCGCCATGTTTTCTGCCTCCTTTGATGTGTTCCGGTTTTGCCTAGATTATAGCATATTTCCCGGGAGATTTCTCTCTGTTTTTGTAACAAAAAATGTGCTATAATAAATTCACCTTGCCAGAACGATTCAGGAGGACGACAGATGCACCGCAAGCAATGGATTTTCGACATGGACGGCACCCTCACCGACAGCATGACTGTGGTGTGGCAGGGCGCACCGCTGGAGCTGCTGCGCCGCTATGGCCGCACCGCAAGACCCGGCATCCACGATGTTCTGCTGAGCATGGGGATGGTGGAGGGCGCGGAATATCTCATCCGCACCTACGATCTGCCCCTGACCCTCCGGGACTACGAGCCTGCCATGCGGCAGGTCATCCGGGACCTGTACAAAAAAGTTGAGCTGAAGCCCGGTGTCCGGGAGATGCTGGCCCGGCTGAAAGCCGAGGGCGTGCGGATGTGCATCTGCTCCAACACCTGGGCAGAGCAGTGCGAAGAAGTGCTCACCCGGCTGGGCGTCGCAGACTATTTCGAGTTCTTCTACACCGCACAGGGCGCGAAGAGCAAAGCCCACCCCGAGGTGTTCCACGAAGTCCTCGAGCGGCTGGGCGGCAGCGAACCCGCCGACGCCGTTGTCTGCGAGGACGCTGTCTACGCCACCCGTACGGCTAGGCAGTGCGGCTTTTACCTCATCGACATCGAGGATGAGACCAGCGCTGCCGATAAGCCCGAATTGCAGCGCCTTGCCGACCAGTACATAACGGATTGGACGCAGCTGGACTGGACAAAATTATAAAGCAATGGGGAGGCTCTTCTGGGCCTCCCCATTGCTTTATCGGAACTGCTTTTCCAGATAATCTTTCAGCGCCGTGCGGGCTGCAGGCTCCCGCCCGCGGGGAACAGGGACCCGTGCGCCGCTCTGCATCCAGAACTCGCCCGCCGCCAGCTGGGACACCGCCGCCAGATTGACCACATAAGAGCGATGAAGCTGGACGAAGCGCTCATCCGCCAAAAGCGGCTGGGCCACCTGTGCGAACGGCACCCGGACAGACAGGGACGGCACATCCTCGCCGCTGGCGAGATGGAAATGCACCACATGATGGGTACACTCGAGGTATTCGATGTCCGCGAAGGGCAGCACCCGCAGACCCGACGCCGTGGCTACCGGGATGGCCGGGCCGTACTCCGGCTCGGTGGCCCGGGCCAGCAGAGCGTCCAGTTGTTCCGGCGGGACAGGCAGCAATAAATACTGCATGGCGTCCACCCGGTAGGCGCTGTAGGCGTGGGCGGGCGTATGGGCCAGAAAAGCCAGCGGGCTGCGCCGCCCCCGGCTGCGGAGTGCAGCCGCTGCCCGCAGCGACGCGGCGGCTGCCGTGGACGGCAGCTCAATGAGGTACAGCTCGTACCGCTCCCCGGCGTCGTCCCGGGCCAGCAGGGCCTCCGGGCTGTCCAGCTGCTCGATGATGCAGGCGTCGTCCCGCCGGGCATAATAGTCGAGACACTGCCGCTCCACCCGGCTGCGGAGGACGCTGTCCGGGCTGCACACCGCGATATGAAATATCATTCCGAAGCCCCCTTTCGGGCCTGCCGCCGGCGCTTGCTTTTTCGGCCCGGCGGGAGTATCATTGCTATAAAAAACAGAAGGAGAAACTGCTATGGAAATGCCTCTCGTCAGCATCATCGTCCCTGTGTACAATGCCCAGAGCCACCTGAGCCGCTGCCTCGAAAGCATCTGCGGGCAGGAGTACAAGAACCTCGAGCTCATCGTCATCAACGACGGCTCCAAAGATAAGAGCCTGCCCGTCTGCGAGGAGTTCCGCAAAAAGGACAGCCGCATCCTGCTGGTGGACAAGGCAAACTCCGGCGTGTCCGACACCCGGAACCTCGGCCTGAAGCTTGCCGGCGGTAAGTACGTCCAGTTCGTGGACAGCGATGACTACATCGCCCCGGACTACACCGCCCGGCTGGTGGAGGCGGCAGAGAAGACCGGTGCCGACCTCGTCATCTCGCCCTACACCATGGTCATCCCCGCCGGGGCGTCAAAGCCGGAACAGGTGCTGGAAAAAATCCAGGACGACCTCGGCGTCATGCACGTTGCACGCCCGCCGGAGAACCGGGAATACGGTTTCCTGCCCGAGGGCGTCTACGACAAGGACACCTTCGCCCGCCGCCTGATGGATAAGCCTGCCTCTTACTTTTACAGCGTGCTCTGGAACAAGCTCTACCGCCGCGACATCCTCACCCGGCACGACATCCGCTTTACCAGCGAGATGCGCTGGGCCGAAGACCTCGTGTTCAACATGCAGTATATCCAGTACGCCGAAGTCTTTGCGTCCATCCCGCAGCCCGGCTACTACTACGTCCAGAACCCTCAGAGCATCTGCCACACCCAGATAAAGCCTGCCACTCTGGTGCAGAACAAGATTCAGGTGTTCCACTACTACAAGGACCTCTACACCCGGCTTGGGATGTATGAGCAGGTGCGGCCCCAGCTCTATAAATTCCTTATCGACATCGCCGAGAGCACTTACCCCTCCGGCCCCTTCAAGAAGGTCATCGACGAGGCGAAAGCCTACTGGAAAGAGCACAAGGCAGAGCTGGAGCAGAAATTATAACGAGAAACAAAAACGGGCTGTTGCACATCCCAACCTCTCAGTCTCGCTGTCGCTCGACAGCTCCCCTACCGAGGGGAGCCTCTGGCGAAGAGATAAAGCTTTACGAAATGCCCAAGCCTCTCCTCGATAGGAAAGGTGGCATTGCGAAGCAATGACGGAGAGGTTGTCGATATGCCGCAGCCCTTGTTTTATTTGTTACGCTCCGATGGCGGCACACTTCTTAGCCAGCCAGTCGCGCTCGTCCTCGGTCAGGCGGGGAGCCAGCTTCTCGAAGACCTCGCGGTGGTAGGCGTTCAGCCAATCCAGCTCGTCGCGGCTCAGAACGCCCGGGACGATGGGGGAGGTGGCGATCGGCACGAACGTGATGGGGCGGAATGCCAGGAACTCGCCGTACTGGTTGGATGCCTTGTGGTAGCACTCCAGCTCATTCTCGATGCGGATGCCGACGACGCCGCCCTCATAGACGCCCGGCTCGTCGGTGACGATCATGCCCGGCTTGAAAACGGTGGTGTTGCGGCCGTTCAGGGCGTGGGGGCCTTCGTGGACGTTGCCCACGTGGCTGACGCTGTGGCCGGTGCCGCAGCGGTAGTTGATGAGGTGGCGCCACAGCGGCTCACGGGCGATGGTGT
Organism: Faecalibacterium longum CLA-AA-H243; assembly: GCF_020687245.1. Lineage (GTDB taxonomy): Bacteria > Bacillota > Clostridia > Oscillospirales > Ruminococcaceae > Faecalibacterium > Faecalibacterium longum. Next base: position 14,472 of record NZ_JAJEQG010000038.1, read on the forward strand.
CCAGCATATGGCCGTCGCAGTAGTCCAGCCAGACAGCCCGGGCGATGTCGATGTGGCACTGTAAAGTCCAGGTGTAGAACAGGCGCTCGTCCTCCGTCAGCTCACCCAGCGGGTAGGTGCGGGTGATGTCGGTGGTGCCGTCCATATAGGTTGCGCCGCTGTCCACCAGCAAGAAGCCCTTCTTCTCAAGCTTTGCGTGGTCTTCCTCGGTGGCGTGATAGTGCATCATGGCGGCGTTGGGGCCGTAAGCTGCAATGGTGCCGAAGCTCTCAGTCAGGAACTTGTCCTGTGCGCTGCGGTACTTGTGGAGGATCTCGTCGATGGTCAGCTCAGTCAGCTCTTCGCCGGCGGCCAGACGGTTCTCCAGCTCGATCTGGAAGCGCACCATAGCCACGCCGTCCCGGATGTGAGCTTCGCGGGTGTGAGCCAGCTCGACTTCGTTCTTGACGCCCTTCATGGGCAGCAGGGGGTCGGCCTCGTCCTTGACGGTCAGAGCCGGGTTGGCCTGCAGGGTCTGGTAAACAGCGTAGTTGACGGAAACGGGGTCGGCCAGAACGGTCTGCTCTTCGGTCTGGGCGGCGAGGAAGGTAAGCACATCGTCGTACTCAGCCAGCTCCACGCCGTTCTCCTTCAGCTCCGCAGCAGCCTCGGCGCTGACGCGGGCGGTGTCGATGAAGAGCGTCGCCTTATCGGGGGTCACATAGCAATAGGCCATGGCATAGGGGGTACACTGGATGTCCATCGCACGCAGATTGAGCAGCCATGCCAGATTGTCCAGCTTGCCTACCAGCTGTGCGGTGCAGCCCAGCTCAGAGAGCTTCGCACGCAGCTGGCCCAGCTTCTCGGCAGGGGAGAAGCCTGCGTACTCTTTCGGCAGGAGCCATGCCGGGGTAGCGGGCAGGGCGGGACGGCCCTCCGTCCACAGCTCGTCCTCGAGGTTCAGCAGCTTGATGGTGCCTTTCTTAGCGTCCAGTTCTTTCTGCAGGCTGCGCACCAGACCGCAGGAAGCAGTCAGGCCGCAGAGGCCCAGCTTGCCGCCCTCGGGCAGGACTTTGCCGCAGTACTGCTCGGCGGTTGGCACGCCCGGCTCACCCATCCGCATCAGCTGGATCTCCGTGCCAGCGATCTCCTTCTCGGCCTGCACGAAGTAACGGCCATCGGCCCAGACAGCGCTCTCGGTCATGGTGACGACGAAGTTGGAGTTCTCGCCGTGGAAGCCGGAGAAGTAGGTCAGGGCAGTGTAGTGGTCGGGCATATACTCGCTGGCGTGCGGGTCTCCCACCGGGATGAGATAGACGTCCACGCCGTTTGCCTTCATGGCCTCGCGCAGGGCGGCCAGACGCTCGGGAACGGTATTCATGCTCATGTCAAAAAGCCTTCTTTCTTTATTCTGCCGGAAAAACGTCCGGCGGCGATGGTTTGCTGTACCTTATTGTATCATTCCGGGGCGCAGAATGCAATTCGCAGGTATCATTTTGATCCTGCCGCCCGAAAACGCAAGTAAATTGCAAAAAATGTTACAAATTTCTCATCAAAAAGGCCGGTTTGCCATTGACAGCCTTGTTATAATAGGAGTGTAGGAATTTTTCTGGGTCAGCACTCAGCGGCCCGGACTGCTTGTAAGGCCCGACGGGCCTGCATAAAAGAAAGAGGCATTTCAGACTATGACCAAGATCGATATTTTCTCCGGCTTCCTTGGCGCCGGTAAGACCACCCTTATCAAGAAGCTCATCAAAGAGTCCTTTGCAGGCCAGAAGGTCGTGCTCATCGAGAACGAGTTCGGCGAGATCGGCATCGACGGCGGCTTTTTGAAGGAGTCCGGCATCCAGATCAATGAGCTGAACGCCGGCTGCATCTGCTGCTCTCTGGTGGGCGATTTCCGCGCCGCCCTGCAGCAGGTGGTGGAGCAGTACCACCCCGACCGCATCGTTATCGAGCCCTCCGGCGTCGGCAAGCTGTCCGACGTGACCCGCGCTGTCGAGGGCGTGGCCGAGCATCTGGATGTTCAGCTGAGCAGCTTCGTTACCGTGGCCGACGTCAACAAGGTCAAGATGTATATGAAGAACTTCGGTGAGTTCTACGACGACCAGATCAGCCACGCAAGCTGCATCATCCTGAGCCGCACCCAGAACGCCACCGAGGAGAAGATCGCCGCCGCTGTGGCCATGCTGCGCGAGAAGAACCCCACCGCTACCATCGTCACCACCGCCTGGGACGCCCTGACCGGCGAGCAGATCCTGAAGGCCATGTCCACCAAGGACGACTTCAAGGCTGAGCTTATCGCTATGGCTGCCAAGGCCAACGAGGAGCACGCCCACGAGGACGAGGAAGAAGAGCACGAACACCATCATCACCACGACCACGATGATGACCATGATGAGCATTGCTGCTGCGGCCATCATCATGATGACGACGACGATGATGAGGATGAGCACGAGCACCATCATCACCACGACCACGATGACGATGATGAAGACGAGCATGAGCATCATCACCACCACGACCATGATGACGATGACCACGACGAGCATTGCTGCTGCGGCCATCATCACCATCATCATGACCACGACGCCGATGAGGTCTTCACCAGCTGGGGCGTCGAGACGGCCAAGAAGTTCTCCAAGGCTGACATTGAGCACGCCCTCAACGAGCTGGACACCGGCAATTACGGCATGATCCTCCGCTCCAAGGGCATCGTGGACGGCGGCGCAGACGGCTGGCTGGAGTTCGACTACGTTCCCGGCGAGTGGGAAGTCCGCGCACGCGGTGCAGACGTCGGCGGCAAGCTGGTGGTCATCGGCTCCAAGCTGGATGAAAAGGCCATCGCCGCACTGTTCGGCTGCTGATTGACCCTGAAAGGATAAAAGATTATGGCAAATGAGATCCCGGTTTACCTGTTTGTGGGCTTCCTCGAGAGCGGCAAGACCAAGTTCATTCAGGAGACCTTTGAAGACCCCAACTTCGACTCCGGCGACAAGACCCTTCTGCTGGTCTGCGAGGAGGGCGAAGAAGAGTACAATGAGAAGAAGTTCGCCTTCCCCGGCGTGACGCTCTACAACCTCGAGGACAAGGCTGAGCTGAACCCCCAGAACCTCGCAAAGCTGGCTAAGGAGGCCGACGCCGGCCGCGTGGTCATCGAGTATAACGGTATGTGGATGCTGCAGGACCTGGCAAACAATCTGCCTGAGAACTGGATCGTCTACCAGTGCATCGCCACCGCCGACGGCACCACCGCGCTGACCTACGCCCGCGACAACTCCATGCGTGCGCTGATGCTGGACAAGATCGCCCGCAGTGAGCTCATCGTCTTCAACCGCGCCGAGGCCGTCAACAACGACGCCGCCCGTCAGGAACTGCACAAGCTGGTGCGTCAGGCATCCCGCAAGTGCGACATCGCCTACGAGTTCAAGGACGGCAGCGTGGCTTACGACGACATCCCCGACCCGCTGCCCTTCGACATCAACGCCCCGGTCATCGACATCCCGGACGACGATTACGGCATCTGGTATATGGACTGTCAGGACGAGCCCCAGAAGTACGCGGGCAAGACCGTCAAGTTCCTCGCACAGGTCTGCCAGACCAACCGCGCCGGCAAGAACAGTTTCGTGCCGGGCCGGTTCGCCATGACCTGCTGCGTGCAGGACATCCAGTTCGTGGGCTTCCCCTGCAGCTACGACGGCTACAAGGCCCTCGAGCAGCGGGCATGGGTCAAAGTGACCGCAAAGGTCGGCTATAAGTTCCATAACATCTACCGCGGCAAAGGCCCGGTGCTCACCGCACTGTCGGTGGAGCCTGCCGAGAAGCCGCTGAACGATGTTGTCACCTTCTCCTAACTACAACATAACCAAGGAGGTCATGGCATGAAAGCAATCTTCCGCATTCTGGGTACTGCCGCCGCTGTGGCGGCCACCGGTGCCGCTATCGTCATCATGGACAAGTTCCTGAACGAGAAGGCCGCACCCATCATCGAATCCATCGAGTTCCCCGAGGAAGCCGAAAAGGACGACGCAGAGGCCGCCAAGACCGCCGAGGCATACGCCGAGGGTGAGGCCAAGGCAGAGGCCGAAGCCGCCGCACCGGCAGAAGAGACCGCTCCCGCTGAGGAGCCCGCTGCCCCTGAGACGGAGGCAGCGCCCGCTGAGGCCGCAGAGCCTGTGACTCTGCCCGACCTGAGCGAAGAGCGCCCGGTCTGTGACCCCGAGGCTCCGAACCCGAACCCCGTGGAGGCCGGCCCCGCCGTCGCCCCCAAGGACGAAAACGGTAAGTTCGACCCGACTAAAATCGCTGACGTCTCTGACTTCGGCGACTGGGAAGAGCAGGGGTGCAAAGGGTAATTCCCTTTGATAGCAAAAATGCCATCGCGCTTAGGCACGATGGCATTTTTTATCGCTCGTAGTGAGTCCAAAGACTCAGAATTTTGATGGTCTTTTCTTCCTCATAGATCTGATAGACCAGTCTGTGCTGTAAATTGATGCGGCGGCTGTATGCGCCGTTCAAATCTCCGACCAGTTTTTCAAATGTCAAGCCGTTTCAACGACTTTCTGCGATTTTTATATGGTTCACCACATTCTCAGAACTTCTACGCAGAGTTCCAACGCTTTCCGCAGCGAATCCTTTCCCCAGTCACGGTCATCATGCTGCTCTGCATTTGCAAGGGAATCCGCTGTGTACAGAATTTGTCCAAAAGCTGCTCCGCGCTTTTTGGCGCAGGCCGCAAGGGCAGCACATTCCATTTCTACCGTTGCGCAGCCTTCGGCTTTCCGGTACGCCACCATATCCCTTGTTTCTCGGAAAAAGCCGTCTGTCGTCCATGTGATGCACTCACGGAAGGGAAGACCCAGCGCACGGAAGGTCTTTTCTATGGCCTGCACCGCTTCCGAGGCCGGTTCTGCATACCGGGCGGCAGGAAGATAGTGATAGGATGTGCCCTCATCCCGCAGCGCTTTGGTCGGGATAAGAAATTCGTTCTCTGCCATTTCGGTCAACACGCCGCACGAGCCTGCCGTAACAATTTTCCTGCACCCGCAAGCAATGAGACAATCCATAAACTGCGCCGCAGCGGGCGCTCCCAGCGGGGCTTGACAGAGGCAGAATTCTTCGCCGTCATTTTTTACAACATAAATCGGGTAGGTCTTTGTGATAGTCTCAAAATGCTCTGCAACTGCCGCACCCGTCTCGGCGGCATAGGAGTCGATGGTGTCCCCCAGAAAAGCAAAGACGCATTTCTCCGGTAGAGTTAGCTGCTCCGCCCCGTGGTTGGGCTTTAATATCTCTGTCGAGTCGAAATCGTATTCCAAAATGGGAAATTCATTTTTCTGTATCATGCTTCACCTCTCGCGATCCGGTTCAGTCTTTCCTTGTCCAATACCTCTACCCCGCCGCGATAGAGCTTCACGATGCTCTCACCGGCGAAGTATTTCAGCAGGCGGCTCACCACCTCGCGGGCGGAACCCATGTACTTTGCCATCTGGTCCTGGGTCAGGCGGACATCGTCGCCGCCGGTCTTGGCAAGCTCGTCCGCAAGGAAGATGGCCAGCCGCCGGTCGGCGCTCATGAAGAGGATCTGCTGCATCGTCCACATAGTGTCGGAGAAGCGCTCAGCGGTCATCTGGTAGGCGAAGCACCGCACCTCCACGTTCTGCTGCATGAGGCTGCGGAAGACGCCTGCGCTGATGCAGTAGGCCTCGGTGTCCTCCTCGGCGTCGATGTAGAGGTCAAAGTTCACCGAGTCCATAACGCAGGAGGCGGAGAGGATGCAGATCTCGCCGCCAAAGAGGCGGTAGAGGGTCACGTCACGGCCATCGTCGGAGAGAAGATACGCCCGGAACTGGCCGGTGCGCAGCAGCAGGATGCCCACGCAGTTCTCCACCGGGCTGTGGACCCGCTCGCCCTTGCGATAGCGCACCGGGCGGGTAGTGCGGCAGAGTATATCCTGCTGTTCGGCGGTCAGCTTGTCCCAGAAGGGGAAGGCACAGGCGAGACATTGGCGGTGCTCGCCGCATTTAGGGATAGGCAGGATTTCCGGCATTTTAAATCACCCCTTCCGCAGCGCTTTGGCGGCTTCGGTGCCTGCCAGAGCGCCCTCATAGACGGCCTTCGCCACCTGCAAAAGCCCGCCGGTGCAGTCTCCGGCGGCGTAGAGGCCGGGGACGGTGGTCTGCATTTTTTCATCTGTCACGATGCGGTCGTTCTCCACAGCGGCACCGATTTTCCGGGCCAGCGCCGTACTGCCCGCAACGCCCAGCGCTACAAACACACCCGCCAGCTCCACTACATCGCCGCCGGACAGCTGGACGCCGGTGACTTTCTGCTCGCCGAGGATCGCGTCGATTTTTTCAGGCCAGACAGTCACCTCCGGCGGAAACTCTGCCGCCAGCGGCGCACCATTCAGCAGGAGGGTGACGCTGGCCGCCACCGGCAGGAGCGCCTGCACCTCATGCAGGGCGTATTCGCCGCTGCCTACCACGGCCACATCTTTGCCGCGATAGAAAAAGGCATCGCAGGTGGCGCAATAGCTGACGCCGTGGCCCTCGAGGCCCGCCAGCCCCGGGATGCGGGGCGTCGCCCGCGAAGCACCTGTGGCGAGGATAACAGCGTCCGATGGGTAATCTCCATCGAGGGTTTCTACAGTGAGTTTATCGGTATAGGTCAGACCCACGGCCTCGGTGGTCACAAATTTAACGCCCACATCCTTGGCCCCCTCGATGCCCTGACGCTCCAATTCCGCACCCGATATGGGGGCGGCAAAGCCGTAGTAGTTCTGGATAAACTCTGCACGGTCAAGCGCACCCGGCCCCCGAGTGAGGACGGTGGTGTCCACCCCCGCACGGGCAGTGTACAGCGCGGCGGACACCCCCGCCGGGCCGGAGCCGATGATGACGATGTTGGACATAGTGGGCCTCCTTATACTTCTTGTATTATCGTAAAATCCGTTACGTTCTTTGCGCGCCGGTGCGCGGGGCTGGTTTTTGCTTTTGGTCAAGTGGCTTGCGCTCCGCGCGGGCCAGAGGTAGGGAGGGGTGTTTCGAATCCCCCCTC
>NZ_JAJEQG010000039.1 GCF_020687245.1 Faecalibacterium longum CLA-AA-H243
AAGATTTTCTTTCCGCTGTCCTTGATCATCCGCTGAAAGTCTGGGCGGTCATCCGTTTTGGCAGAGTAGGCACGGTCGATATAGGTGCCGACCACGGTGATACCGTTCTTCTCGGCGTAGTCCTTGCAGTCGCGCAGCTGCCCCTCAATGGACGCTTCACGCTGGCTGTCGGATGAATAGCGGGCGTAGATCACGGCGGTCATGGTTGCACCTCCTTGGCGCGTATTCGACTTGCCTTTATAGTATCGGGTCAAGCGCAGCTTGTCAACAATCTGCGAGCAGATTGAAATGTGAAAATTGCGAAACGCAGCGAAAAAGGGGAGAGCAAGAATCGTCCCGTGGCCACAAATTTTCAATTCTTGAAAATTCTTGCCACTTTGGGACAGCTTCTTGTTGGGGCGTGCCTGCCCCAAACCCTGCTGGAACGAGTACGGCAAACTGGAATTTATAGTCCTCTCAAAACCAATTTGCTTTTTCTTCTCGAAATACGGGAATATCACTATCTCGATATGGATTGTAATTATGAAGATTGCAACCAAACTCTTTTAATGATTTTATTTTGTTATCCTGTGTCCATACAATTAAAGATATTCCGTCAAATTCTTCAACATTTCCATTATTCATTTTGCTTTTAAAATACCACTCCACGATTGTTTGATTGCCTTGATGAAAAAATTGCTTAATCTCCCAGACAAGAACACTTCCGCGTGTATTCCATTCGTCAAACCAGTGCTTTACCGTTTTGCGGTTTTCATATTTAGGACTCCAACTCTCAGTATATACAACATCATCTGTAAAAATATTGTCAATTCCTAAATCTGCTTTCTTAATCCACATATCAAACCATAATCGGATAATTTTTTCTCTCTCGTTCATAAAGTACCTCCATAACTTCCGATTTACTGGGCTAAGCCGAGTATACCACACTCCACCATGAAAGAACACCCCGATATAGTGAAATTTTGCCATTTTTCTGCGTACGTGCGTACACGATCCGCAGGGATTCTAAGGGGCTTGACCCCTTAGCACACGGACTTTGGGACAAAGTCTAGTGTGTTACACCTTGCCAGAGGTGTACACGCTCTCCCGGTACGCACGTACGCAGCGATTGCCCCCAATGCGTCATATAGGGTGACGACCAAGTTCGCACAAAGCGAACTTGATTCCGCAAAGCAAAAGGCAGGATACCACTATCATAGTGATACCCTGCCTTTGCTCGTTTACCGTTCCGAGTAGTGCCTTCTCAGAACCTCTTGTAAACAAAAAACGTACCCAAACCCTTTCTCATAGAGAATTGGGTTCGAGTACGAACTGTATGGTGGAGCATCAGGGAGTCGAACCCTGGCACCGGTCTCCCGGCCTATCGCATTTCGAGTCTTTAAAATTGTTGGATGAAGCTGGTCCCTTGCGGCTGTCATTGGCAGCTGAGGGCATTCTTGCAACCTCCAAAAAGGCACGTCACACCGCAATTTGCAGGCAAAAATCAGCCGCTTTTTGCGAAATGACGTTAGAAAAAGCCTTTTTCACACAGGCCGTCAGCGGCTGCATTTCAGGTGTAGTTGTGTTAGATGTCCGTTAGAAATATGCAGTGCTGCCGTTGCTGTGCCAGCTCACAGCAGGCTTCCCTGTCTGAACGCAGCGTTTCCCGAAAGCCGGGAAATGCTGCGTTTTCTCTTGCCCGCATTGGGCTGAAAGGGAAGCCGCCATGTCAACATTCCGCGTCAATAAAAATGTCAACTACACCGTCATGAGCAACCACCACCTGCAGGATAAGAGGCTGTCCCTGAAAGCCAAGGGACTGCTGTCCTATATGCTCTCCCTGCCGGACGATTGGGATTACAGCCTGAAAGGGCTGACAACCGGGTGCAGGGATGGCATCGACAGTGTGAGAAGTGCGGTTCACGAACTGGAAGATGGCGGGTATCTGTGTCGGAGCAAAGTCCGTGATGCCCGTGGCCGCATTATTGACTACAACTATGAAGTCTTTGAACTGCCGCAGAAAGAACGGATCGAAAAACGCCCTGCTCCAGTGCCAAATTCACCATCATCGGAAAATCCAATGTCGGGTTTTCCAACGTTGGAGAATCCAACACAACAAAATACTAATAAACAAAATACTAAAAGACAAAGTACTAATCTATCAGGGCAGACGGACGAATCCGCAGATTTTGACCAGATGGAAGCACAAGTACGGGAGGAGTTTCGGGAACGTTTGGAGATCGACACCCTTGCCCAGCGGTACGACCCCGACAAGCTGGAGGAACTGCTGGACAACATTGTGGAGATGTACTGCTGTCCACGGCAGACCCAGTACGTCGGCAAGCAGCCGCAGACCACCAAAGCCATCCGACTGCGGCTGGACAAGCTGACCAGCCAGCACATTGAGTACATCTTCGATGTGATGTCCAACACGACCCAGCCCATCAAGAACATCATGGCCTATCTGCGCACCACCATCCTGAACGCCCCCACCACGATGGAGCACTACTATCAGGCGCAGGGCAACTGGCTGACCGCACAGAATCGGAAGAAGTAAGCGCTGTTTTCCACAAAGGCCATAACACACGTTGAAAACGCAAAGGAGAATTTCCATGAAGAGCACGAACGCCGTCCGCACCGAGATCCATTACGCACAGGTTGGGGAGTATCAGCTGCCCCTGCTCACCCTGCCGCAGACCGATGATTCCGAACCGCTGGGCAAATATGGCCGGATGCGGCTGGCGTATCTCAAAACTCAGCGTCCTGTGCTGTACAACAAGATGCTGCTGAACGGTACGCTCTGGCCGCATTTGCAGGATGTCCAGAGAGTCGCCTCAGAACAGGTGGAGCGCACGATTGCGGCCTTGGCAGACAAGTTCCCTACGCCGGATAAAGAGCGTGCACAGCTTCTCTGGGTGGCGCACATGAACGGGCTGAAAGCGCAGGCGGAGGAGGTGGTGGTGAGGGAAGTCGTGTATGCAGAATGATTCCTGATAGCATCTGAACGGTATCAAAAGCCGATATTTTAGATTTTATTCTTGATTTTTGCGGAATATTTGCAAATTTCAAAATCAAAATTTGACTTTCTGCCCAGAATAGAGTACACTAGATTCAGAAAATCATCTGGGAGGAATCGCGATGCTGCTTCAATTTTCAGTCACCAACCACCGCTCCATCAAGGACACAGCTATTATCAGCTTGAAAGCATCTACGGATAAAAGTCTGTCTGATTGCCTGATTTCGCCGGACGAGAAGAAACAGCTTGTACCTGTGCTGGCACTGTACGGCGCAAATGCAGCTGGAAAGAGCAATGTTCTCCATGCCCTCCTGCTCATGCGCGAGATGGTCTGCGGGCGGTATGCCAAGTTGCTGAAAGGTGAGTCCCTTCCGCAGGAGCCGTTTGCTTTCACTGACCAGCCCACACAGCCGACCAGCTTTGAAGCCATCTATTTTTATGGCGGCATCAAGTATGCCTATGGGTTCTCGTTTGACAAGTCCAAAGTCCTGACCGAATACCTCTATCACTGGCCCAACGGCCGGGAGGCTCTGGTTTTTTCCAGAGAAGGCAATGGTTATCAGTTCCGCGAGAATGTTCAGGAACAGCTTACCCTTGCCGGACGCACCGCAGAAAACCGGCTTTACCTGTCCAGCTCCAACGAATGGAACTGTCCCCAGACTGAGAAGGCCTATCTGTGGTTCTTTGAGAAACTGACCGGCTTTATGGGAACCGAAATGCAGCTGGATGCCACCTTGTCTGCCATCCGGCAGGGCGGCTCTGAAAAGAGACGTATCCTGCATGAAATGCTGTATGCAGACCTCGGTATCAAGGACATCCGCATTACAGGCTCCAAGGAAGAGCCTATCATCTCCGCACTGCACATTCTCGATGCCGAAGATGGCGCTTCTGAGGGTTTCTGGCTCCCGTTGGGTCAGGAATCCGTTGGGACACAGCGTTTCTTCTCTCGCATCGGTATGTGGCTTGCGGCTTTGGAATCCGGCTCTGTTTTGGTAGTAGACGAGATAGAATCCAGTATGCACCCGCTGCTGACAAGGCATCTGATCGAGATGGTGCAGGATGCCGCTATCAATACAAATCATGCACAACTCATCTTCACCACGCACGATACCGGACTTCTCGACCTGACGTTGCTGCGGCGCGATCAGATCTGGTTTGCAGAAAAGGATGAAAAGACCATGCAGACCGACATTTATGCCCTGACCGAGTTTTCTCCCCGGAAAGGTGAGAACATCTCCAAAGGGTATCTGCAAGGCCGGTATGGAGCGATTCCGTTCATTGGAGGGGATGCAGCATGGGCAGAATAAAAGAACTCAGCCGCAAACCTGCCCGAACCAGAAAGCGAAATCCTGTCGTATACCTCATCTGCGAAGGCAGCGAAACGGAGATTCGTTATTTTAAGCGTTTCCGCAGTCGAGGATGCAATATTGACATTATCCCGATTTCTTCGCAGTATAAGTCCGCTGACAGGCTTGTGCAGAAAGCCAAGGCAACGATGGGTAATAATCCATACTACCCGGAAGATGGCGATTCCATATGGTGTGTGTTTGACCGTGACGATAACTCCAACGAAGTTCTTCTGCGTGCCAAACAGTCCGCTCAAAAGGAAGGCTATCATTTGGCCTATTCTAACCCGTCTTTCGAGTTGTGGTTCCTACTGCACTTTGTAAATCAACAGGCAGAGGTTGAAGATTGTCAGTCATTGATTCGCCTGCTGAAACAGCCGGGCAGACTTCCTGATTATGAGAAAAACAAGGATTACTTTGACGGTTTGAAGCCTTTGCAGGCAACTGCAATTCAGCGAGCGAAAGCTCGTGCCAATCAGATTCAGAATCATGGCATTGAACCGATTTCGCGGCAGAGCAATCCGTTGACAACGGTTTGGGAACTGGTGGAGTATTTGAACTCCAAGATTTAAACGACATCAATTTGAAAATAGAGCAAAGCCCACAGGCCAGATTTTATATCCAGCCGGTGGGCTTTTTTATTTAAGTTCAGTATCTGTTATTTTGCAATCGGAGGCTTCTCTCCACTCGGAAAACTCTTCGTATCAATTAGTTCTGCGCTCCCAGATAACGCACCGCCGCACTTGCGGAGAGTTTTATTCAATGGCATAATTTCAGCTATTCTTTTCCTTCAGCATTTGCTCAGCCTCATCGCGTGTAACCATATAATATTGAAGGACGTCTCTTGCTTCTTTTGAATATTTTGAGAAATCCAAATCCTTGAACTTGTTTACTGCCACAACAGATTTCACTTTTTCAAGTTCCTCAGTAGGCAGACTCCAAAACTTTTCTTCCCATTCCTTTGCGAGATTTTCCTTGAACATAAAACGATAAATTATAAAGGTTTCAGGCATCCAGAGAATTGTCCAGAATCGATGCTCATCCGCACCAAATGCTTCCTCAAAGAAATGCTTCCCTTTGCCGACTTTACCCTTGGTCGAATTCAGTACAGCCTGAATTGCTCGAATGAATTTTCGGTTCCAATGTTCGCCTATATAATCTCGGTTCATAAAGAAATCCGGATCATTGATAGGATGGTATTTCATCGGGAAAGAATAGATGTTTGCCCCTAATTCATCACACAGATCAACATTCAACTTCATGCGATAATACAGATGTTCTGGTTTATCTCTGAAATTATATAGCATATAGTTCGATAGATTTGTAATGCCATGTGCTACTGCGGTACGAACCGCTTTTTCGTAGATGTCCTTTTGCTCCCAATGGTCAAAAGCAATTCTAAGAGGCGAAATATTGATTTCAGCCAATTTTGCCATATTCTGATCATTTATCAGTCTTGCGTCAATCCCTTGGTTAAAATCAACAATGCGTTTTACCTTTTTTGTATGTTTAAAATGTTTCTTGAATAATGGCGCAACAAATTCATCAAGTTTTAAAATCTCTTCTTTTGTCGCAGTTTCATAATGCAAACATGCTGCTTGTTCTAAACGAAGATATAACTCCGTTTTTTCTTCCAACGGGAGTTTCTCCGTCAATTCTTTATATAGCCTTATGCACTTTCTTACATAGGCACGATCATTGTAGCCATCCTTTAAATTTTGGATAGCAATTTCGTACTGATCAGGCGGCATATAAGTTGCACCTTTTTGAAATCCGCACGCTTTAATCTCATCGATAATTCTATCATAGCATTTGGATGCCAGCACATTATTGTCCAGCAAAAGCAAATCACGTTGCTCTCCAAATCGGTCTCTTGCCCGTTCTATTTGCTCTTTAAGTCCAATATAATCACAATAGTGTGGCTCTAGTTTAGGAACTGCACAAAATGCGCAATGATTGATGCAGCCACGTGTCATATAAGCAAAATACGCATTATTCGCCGGATATTTATAGTCGATTTCTTCAAGAATCGAATAATCCAACGGAAGTGTATCTATAATGCGTGTATCGCCTTTATCAATATCTCCAGGATGGTTCAACAGTCCTTCGAATGGATGAATTCCTGTTGCTTCGTACACTTCGTTAGGCAGAAGTGTTGACATGATACCGCCGACCATCACATCTTCGGGCTTTTTGCATAGCTGTTTTACGAAGTTTATCGTATCAATAGTAATATTCCAATAGAATGTAAAAAGAGTAGTTATACCAACCTTATCAAACGGTGGGTTCTTGAAGTATTCTTTCTTTCGATAGGAGCTTCTAGCGTTCTTTACCAACTCTATGGCATCTGAATTGTTTTGGAAATATGCTTGTTCATCCAGCAAAGAAATCGTTCCTTTTCTGACACACTCTACTAGAATTTTTTTATCGGTTTTCCAGTTTGTTTCAGCGTCCAAAGTCGTAAGTGCGTTCAACAAGTCCTCAACAACGATATCTGCTGCTAAATCTAAAAGGTCGCCTTTGAAGAACCTTACGTCATCCCCCGATTCTCGATAGTATGTTGCCAGTTTCATCAATCCCATTGGAGGATACTTGTTTTTATAATTAGGCTCTACCAAAAGCACTTTTCTGTTCATTTTTATCTAAATTCCTTTTCTATTGCTTCCTGAATTTGGTCGGCAACTTCTTTCGACACAATACGTCTTATAATCGCCATTATCTGTTGCACTAGTTTTCGTTTGCTTCTATCCAGTTTAGATAGATTATCCGTAAAATACTTTGTTTTTGACCCTCCTGCCGTTACTTTAGAAACAGCTTTTTCTGCATCTTTGGCCCGCTGCGTTGTTTTCTGATCTTCATACTTTTGCTCAATAGCTCTACGAACGCGCTGTTCCGCTTCGCTTCCTGCGCCAGATTCTTTAAATCGAGCAAGTCTTCTCTCGGCTTCTTCTTTCCTCTTTTTTGCAGCCTCTAATTCAGCTTCCATTTGAGCTTTTTCAGAACCGTCAATAAAACCTTTCCGACTCTTTTCTTGATACTTAGATACAGTATCTGTGTACGCTTCGAGCTTTTTATAGTCGCTCTTTGTGTCGCTTGCTACATGGTATAATTTATGCAGTGTGTCATAAAAGAACAGTTTCAGCTGTGTTTCAAACTCAATTCGTTCAACTGATTCATTAAAGTAGTTTCTTTGTGAGTTTGGAACCAGTTTCTTTGATGCCGCAAATATTTCACCTACAAAATAGCTATTGCCCCGATCTTCTTTAAAAAATTTAGCAACAGCTGTATTATCACCAATTTGGATGTTTCCCTGACGGAGTCTAAAACCATACATAGGATTTGCAGCTTTTGGAATGGCCTTTTCAAAACGTGATATTCCATACCACATCCATGCAAGAAGATTTCCATCCGCATCAGCAAAGTCTTTGAAGCCGACATCTACAATGTTATCGTATACCTTGCCAGTAGCATCATATAACCGATTTTTATATCTTTTTAAGAGAGGATCTCCGTTTACTCGGATGTTATATTCATCAATTTTGAAATGCAGATTCGCAGCATGTTCATAAATAGCATCTCTATGATAAAAACTACTCACATACGGAACCGGAGCAACAAAACTCAAGTAATCAGAAACCAACTGTTTATCCAACAAATCCGTATTTTCATGGTTTATATCAATCATTTCAACCTTGAAATAATGCTTTTCTTGTTCTTCCGGGAATTTTTCTGTTGAAACTATAGCATTCAGAATATCATCTACGGTGTACTTCACTGGAGAACTTAGCATTTCACGCATTTTCTTTGCATCGAATATCATTTTCGAACCTTTAGTTTCGCCCCTGTACGAAGTAGAAAACACCAGCGTCTTACAATATGCCAAGCCGCAGAGGCGTCCTATTCCTCGAAAACCTTTATCAACACCTACTTTTTTGTCAGAGTTTGCAATATCACCCAGCTGTGCAACAAAATCCGCTTCCTTAACGCCAGTAGCGTTGTCTTCAACAGAGATAAATCTTTCATCTTCTTTTATTGAAATGAAAACCTCAGCTTGCTCTCTATCAATGATTCCAAGTTCAACTGCTTTATCTATCTGGTCGCATGCATTTTGGACATACTCGCGGTATATCACTTTTGAATCCGCATACATACCAGTTGTCAAATTTTCAAGGATGTTTTTTCCTATGGTTGCCATAGTTGCTTCCTTTCCGTTATTTCACCTGTTTGTAAATCGGTTTCGGGAATTTTATATGAAGCATTGATCTGAAAATTGGATTCTGAACAATATATTCTCCCTGCTTTAAACGAGTCATCATCGTCTTATACACAGGGGGAACACTCTTATAATCGCTCTTTGTCACTTCAATGGTGTTAGTGCGTCCATACGCATGTGTAGAACAGTTTCCAGTTACCCTATCATGAATGGCACTTCTAAATTGTTCTGCTGCAAACAGCACGACACCCAAAGAACGTCCACGCTCTGCAACATCCAAAATTTGGTGGAGAATAGGGGAATTTTTAGGAGAATCTTTAGAAGCGTACTTATTCAGCTCATCGATAAAGATAATAATTCTTGATGGGGGTGCAACATTTTCATCGCCATTATATTCGCCCAATTGCAGGTTGTAAATCGTCCTTACTGCATCACCAAAAACGTATGCCTGTTTATCTTCTGAAAGCTTGGCAATATCAATAACATGTACTTCGTTCTTTTTGATGTATTTTAGGGCATCTCCGAGCCGTGTTTCGCCTTTGCTTGCATTAATATCTCTGGCAAAAATTGCAGCCTTATCATTGATTGCTTTGTTGACAATACGATAAAATTTCCGCCAACTTGCTATAGGAATCTCTTTTTCCCTATCAGATTGTGCTCCAGCTGCACATTTTTCGCGAATTATTTCAAGAAATTCTTGCCAATCATCAGCACCGGAAAATTTACCCTGCCCAGCCATGATATAATTGATAATAGCATCCATGGTCTGAGTCGAATCATCAATATTAGAGAACATCAGATCCAAATTGTTCCGATCTTCTCTATAAATGTATTTATACTTTTTAGCTTTTTTGGTTTTTATCGCATCATCAACTTCTTCGGGAGTTAGATATGTGTTCCAGCTTCCCTCGGTAGAATACGGATAATAATAGTGGACATTATGAAACGGCTCAGGCGAAAGGCCAAGCTTTTTATACAGAGCTTCATTTTCAGCCTTTTCTTTTGCCGGATCATCCTCATCATCATAATCGTTTGGCTGATCAATCGTCAACAAGTCACGGCCTTTAACATTGAACATAACAAATGCAACCGATTCGTCCTCGCTTTTGTTCTTAATGTAAGTATCCTGAATGGCCTTCATCAAGAACATTGCATAAGAAGTTTTTGCTGCCAATCCAGAAATGCCAGAAATATTCAGATGTGCACCTTCCGGTCCAATAATAAACTTTGAATTGAGCCGAACAGGCAGTGTTACTTTTTCACTGCCGCTTGTGCCTTCATACATTTCCAAATAGCCACAAACCAGCGGATTGCGAATATCTTTCAAGCCAAGTGCATATTCGATTTCTTCAGCAGTTGCTAAAAACACTTTCGAGTTGCTTTGCAACGGTATATAAATGTTTTTGTCATTACATACTACCTTTGCCTGAACATAGTTCATTCCAACTCGCAAAGTCGGAGATTCTACTTCTACATCGCCAAAATCGCTCGAAATATAGTTAGTCAAAAAGCTCGCCGCATCTGTTATGTGCGAAATATCTTCTATCATGCCATACGAAAACGAGCCATTTACATGTTCAACCTTCACAATATCAAATGGATTTAATATTAAGCTCGGATTCGTCCAAAAAGCAAAGTTGTCAATCGTTGTTGGTGCTTTTTCTGTTGCTAAAATGCGACCAATGATCACAGGACTAGGCATTGTTTATTCCTCCTCAAAACAAATGCAGAAACATTTCCGTACTCATATACTGACTTTTGACATAGGATTCTGTCAGAAAGACTGGATATAGATGATTAGCCCATCTCTTATCCGTTCCATAGCAAGTAGGCGTTTGTTCGTTAATTAAGGTTGCACTGATCAAATCGATTTCTTCACTATCAATTCCAGTGTCTTTTTCTTCATCCATCATGATTTTCTCGACCTTGATCACACCATCGAAAGGAGTCCGTGTATACTTTTTGTCTCTGATTCTGATGTACCAAACACCAAATTTCACATCGCCTAAGTAAGAAGCATTTTCATATCTTGCTACCGGTGTTCTATGAAAAAGCGGTAAGTCTGCGATATAGTTTGCATTTGCCTTTCCCGTGTGGTCTAAAATGCTTTCTGGATTGAAAGATTTTGATACGCCAATAACCCACTTATAATTGTGTTTGATCTTTTGAAGCGTCCTTAAATCCTCTCGTCCTGATTTCATTGGTTTATATTCGAGCGAACCGTCTTTTAAAAGATAATTGTCCTGATTTAGCTTTCCAGCTTTCACCAGCTCAGCGACCATTTCTTTTTCAGACTCAATCATATAATCTTGAATTCGTGCAATACCCGAATCCTCCATCTTCCCATTTTTCTGATCCTTAGGCGGAGAATATGGAAGGATCGTAGCAAATTCAATCCCTAGCTTCTTCAATTCTTCACTTTTATTGAGCTTTTTCGTTTGAGCTGCAAAAAATACATCATCCTTCCAGCCATCTGCGTTACTAACCGTTGGAAGTGACAAAACCAATCGTCTGTAAAATTTTTCGGGTCGCATTCTTCCATCGGTACGTTTGCAACATCCAATACCAACTTGTCCTGCGATAACTGGATAAACCTTTTTATTGTATGAAATATCATCCACCTTATAAGTGTGCCTCGATCCGTCCAAAAAGTAGCTGATGACTGGCCGCTTTCCAATCTGTCTTTTCGCTTCATTCGTTAAATCAACATACGTTTTATGCTTTTCCGTCTCCCCGGACACTTGCCATTTTATAAATTTTTCGCCATCGTCATCGTAGTCAAATGATGGCATACCAATTGTGTCATAGGAATACTTTTCCGTGTTATAACTTTTTCCGCCTGTCTCTTTGGAGATAATTTCCATGATTTTTGCCATGAGCTTTCCCTCCACTCAACCAACTTTTAGTTTTCGAGCTCGATTGTAAACGTCAAACCATGCTTTTCAGAAAAATTCTTAAGCTTCTTTAATGCCGCATAACTCGGTCGGCTCTTTCCCATTTCCCAACGATTTACGGTTGAGAAGGACACTCCCAATTCTTTTGCAAATGACTCCTGACTTAACAGTACCGCTTTCCGCAAGTTTCTAATGTCTGTAGGCAATCCCATGTAGTTCACCTCGCAGTTGCAAATTCTTTATTTGAGTATAGCATCTGCGCTATAGTGTTGCAATAGCATTGCTATAATGAATTTTCCTATTGCGTAAAAATTTTTAGGAGCTTTTTTCATTATCTCAGCAAGCGGTGCCTTTGTGCACACAACAGCTAAATTCTTTCGATCATCACGATTTCGTGATGGTTGCACACTCCTGCGGAGTCCTAAAAAAGCGTTTTGCAAAAAACGCGTAGCCTGCATCCATCGGATGTAGTTCAAGGGTTTGGGATTTCCCAACAAGCATTTTGCAACGCAAAAATGGTCTTTGTATATACGAAGACACTGCTTGCTACGGCTATGAACGCCTTTTGAATTGCAAAATGATTTTTCAGTTGCTATACTGGGCTTATCAAAATTTTTTCGGGAGGACGCCACAGTGACTGCACAGACAATGCAAATCGGGAACAGACCTTGCCGCATTTACGGCGAAGCCCATGCAGAATATCTACTGCTCCAAATGACCGGTGAACATGAGCTGCAAAGCATGGAAAGTGCGGTTACCGCTATTGCACAGAGTGCGCACCACTTTTTGTTTGCGGCTATTCCGGTGGAAAGCTGGAACGATGCACTTTCCCCGTGGGAAGCCCCTGCTGTTTGGGGAAAGCAAGGGTTTGGCGGCAAGGCCGGGAAGACATTGCGCTTCCTGACAGAGCAGGTCATTCCGTCACTGAAACAACAGCTTAATCTCCCGGAAAACGTCAAAATCATTCTGGGCGGCTACTCGCTGGCCGGGTTGTTTGCTCTGTGGGCATCCACCCAGACTGATCTGTTCTACGGTATCGCTGCCGCCTCGCCCTCTGTTTGGTTTCCGGGCTGGATGGAGTTTGAACAGCGGCATCCGATGCAGGCACAGCACATTTATCTGAGCCTTGGCGACAAGGAAGAGCATACGAAAAATGCTGTCATGGCTGCGGTGGGGGATCACATCCGCACCCTGCACAGCCGACTTATAGAGCGTGGCGCAGACTGCACCCTTGAATGGAACAGCGGCGGGCACTTTAAGGACGCTGATTTGCGTACCGCGAAAGCCTTTCGGTGGACGATGGAGGAACACACATGACCATTTTGATTGATGCAGACGGTTGTCCGGTCGTCGATCTGACGTTGCAGATTGCAAAGCGGTTCGGCATCTCGGTCATCATCCTGTGCGACACAGCTCACCAGATTGAGCGAGAAGGTGCGCAGACGCTGGTGTTCGACAAAGGAGCGGACAGCGTGGATTTTGCTCTCGTCAACCGGGTAAAACCGGGAGATGTGGTTGTGACGCAGGACTACGGGCTGGCCAGCATGTGTCTTGCCAAGTGCGCACGAGTGCTGAACCAGAATGGTCTGGAATACACCGCTGATAATATAGACGCTCTCATGCTACGGCGTTATGAAAACAAAAAGCTCCTCCGTGCCGGAAAGCACCCCAAGGGGAGCCCAAAGCGGACGAAGGAGCAGGATGAAGCATTTGTCGCCACACTGACAGATATTTTAGCGAGCATCTGATTTTCTGAATCAAAAATTTGATATTGCAACCGCCACTCACTCTTTCCCGGAGTGAGCGGCGGTTGTTTCTTGTTCAGCGCATCTTGCTTTGTTAACTTTCTGTTAATTTTCAAAATAAAGGTTGTCAACGAGCCTTTCTCGATGCCTACCAAGTGAGGGAGGTTTTTCAATTTTCAATGAAGGCAAAAAAATCAGCGTCAGCACCCCCCATTTCTGGCCATTTTTTCTGTTAATAATAGAACCTCCTCTTTGAAGGCCGGTCGTTTGTGACCTTTTTGTTAATTCTCAAAAACATGGTTGTCTTTTGTCCTTTTTCGTCGGCTACCAAGTGAGAGGACTTTTTCAAAAGTGGAGATTCAGCTTCAAGAATTACAATTCAATTACAATTTCCCCTTCGATGCTATGAAACAGGCGTTCTCGACGCCTACCAAGTGTAGGGCATCTTTTTCAAGACCACTTTCAACTTCAGGCACTGCCAATGTTGCAAAGTTCCGTCCTCCATCGGTCGCCCATGGATCAATGTTATTTTAATCAAGCAGCCACTTCAACTATATTTTCCAAAAACTTTTCAACAAATTTCTTTTTCGGGCTACTTTTTGGCCGTTTTCGATGGCTCGTAAGTAGAGGGACAATTTTTCGGAAGCCTTAAATTCCGAAGATTTTCTATAAAACTCCGTCCTTTGAAAACAGAATAGTTCAATCGTCCGGTACTTCACAAAAGGTACTTCTGTAACTCGCAGCCCGGTCATAACGAAGACGGGGTGGCTGAAATGCCAATGGTGCGGTGTGAATCCGCTGCCGGACGATTCCCCACTCCTAGGGTGCCGAGGGCGAATATGGGAGACCTATATCATATTGACGCAGATGGGCTGCAAGTCTATCTGCGATGCGAGAGTTGAAACTACTGTCAGCTCTCTTTACATTGTCACCTGAACGCAGCCTTGCTGCAAAGGATGACACACTTTTTGACCTTAAACTACTTATGCAGAAGGAGTGCCTATGAAGTTTAACGATGCCTATTCCCAGATGTTTCCCGGTTACCCCGATGCCGTCAGCCTTCAGCAGGCTGCGGAGATGCTTGGTCTGAACCGCCATACAGTTGGGGAACTGATCCGTTCCCGCCGCCTGTTTGCGCTTAAAATCGGCCGCACCTATCGTATCCCGAAGCTGAGTGTGATCGAGTTCCTGCTCACCGGACAGAGCACCTTCCCGGCTGGAAATCCGTCGCTGGATGTGGTATGCTGTGGGTGCAGCAACGGACAGCACGCCTGTTGACCCAAAGGAGGTTTATGATGAAAACTACAGGGTCTGTCCAAGAGAAAAATGGACGTTTCTATTTCGTGGTCAATCTTTATGATGCCAACGGCAAGCGGAAGATCAAGTGGATCTCCACAGGTTTGACCGTCCGGGGCAACAAGCGCAAGGCAGAATCCATGCTCCGGGAAGTATTGCTCCACTATGATGAGACCGGGGAACTGCCCACGGGGCGGGGCGGAGCCTACGAAAAAGTAGATGCTAAAACCGCCAAGCCCTTGCCGAAACCTCTCCAACCCGTTAACAAGTCGGAGATGCTGTTTCTGGATTATCTCAACGAGTGGGTGCAAGTTCACAAGGCATCCATCCAGCCTGCAACCTTTATCAGCTACAATCGGATGATCACCGGGCGCATCACGCAGTATTTTGAGCCGCTGGGCTTGAAGCTGTGCGAGGTCACGCCGCAGGTGCTGGATGAGTTTCAGGAGAAGATCTTGCTGGAGGGCTACACCACTAACACAGTCATTCACTACCACGCCATCTTCGGTAAAGCGTTCAAGGATGCCGTCCGCAAGGACTATCTGGAAACCAACCCGATGCTGAAAGTTGACCGCCCGAAAAAGAACAGCTTCCGGCCCAACTTCTACTCCAAGGATGAAGTCCAACAGCTGCTGGAAGTATCGCAGGATGACCCCCTGCACCTGTGCATCCTCATTACGGCCTACTACGGTCTGCGCCGCAGCGAGGTACTGGGGTTGAAGTGGTCGTCTATCGACTTTGAGCGCAAGTCCATCACCATCAATCACAAGGTGACGGAACAGTTGGTGAACGGCAAGTACGTTCCTGTGGTCAGCGATGTGATGAAGAACAAGACCAGCTGCCGCACCCTGCCGCTGATCCCGGCTGTGGAAGAAGAACTTCTGAAGCAGAAGGAAAAGCAGCAGCTTTACCGCAAGCTGTTCAAGAAGAGCTACAGCACTGAGTATTTGGATTTCGTCTGCACCGATGAGGAAGGCAAGCTGATCCGCCCGAACTTCGTGACGGAACACTTTGATTGGCTGCTGACCAAGTACGGGCTGAAGCACATCCGTTTTCACGACCTGCGCCACAGCTGTGCCAGCCTGATGGTGATGAACGGCGTATCCATGAAGCAGGTTCAGGAGTGGCTGGGGCACAGTACCTTTTCTACCACCGCTGACATCTACGCACATCTCGATTACAAAAGCAAACAGGGGTCTGCTGGGGTCATTGCGAACCTTTTGGGAGAATCCAAACTCCCCAAATAATTATGGATTTATCGTTCATGTATAAAGCATACTGTGATGAGGCAAAAGCGCTTTTTCTCTGCTTGATGCAAAAGAAAAAGTCGCAGATTCGTTTGAATCTGCGACTTCTGGCGGAGATGGTGGGATTCGAACCCACGTGCCCGATTAAGGACAAAACGATTTCGAGTTTTTCCTGCTTCACGGTACTTGGTGGAAGACAGAGGTAATTAGCCGACTTTTCCAGAAGATACGAACCATCGAATTTACGCTTAAAATTTCATCAAAATCCAAAATCACTAGGCTCCATGCGGATTTGAACCCACTTTCCAAAACGCAGAAAAATCTGCCTTTTGGAGAGAATCGGGAGAGATTTTACGCCCGTTGGAGAGAACGGGCGAGAGAGATTCCGGGAGCCATGATCCATCCATACAGTATGTTGCTTCTGACGCTGACAAAATCAAAGCAGCAAAGGATGGATGAATATGAGGACTCTGTTAGAGTGCTATAAAATACTCGAAGAATATCCCAACGGAATGACGAAAGACCAGTTCTACCGTGTTGCCCGCATCAACAAGCAACACGCAAAGTATCTTCTGGATTCCGGTCTCGTTCCGTGTACCAATACAGGAAAGAAAACACGCAAATACCATATTGCGACCCACGACGTGATCACCTACCTGTGTGACCGCGAAGATAACCCCGAAAAGTATAAAGTGCCAACGGGCTTTTATATCGGAAAGAATGGCTGCCCCAAGCGGCACCCGGACAAGCCTGTCACAGAGATCATCCGCTTCGATTTTACAGAGCCAGAAAAAACAGGGCTGTATACCCTATGGGAAAATCTCACGGTTGGATATGATGATCTGCTGACCACCCCGGTAGTTTCGGAGCTGACGGGCTACTCTGCACAAAGCATCCAGCGATGGTGCAATCAGAAGATCCTTGTGGGCTTCAAAATTCGTGGCACATTGACGATTCCGCGCCTTGCGGTCGTTGAGTTTATGTCCGGCGACCGTGCAACGGCTATCGTCCGAAAATCCTCAAAGCACCTCGATTTGCTCCGCACCTATGCACAGGACTGCCATGAAGGTGCAATGACAATTACATATTAAACGAACAGGACTGCTCCACAGTACAATGTGTGTGAAGCAGTCCTGTTTGCTTAGTAGGGATTTATATGTCTTTCTTGTCGAGCTGGATGTGGGACATCTCCGAAAGAATCGCTTTCTTTTCATGCTCCTGTAAATACACAGGATTCAGTTTTGACTTCGTATATTTCAGATAGCTGTCAGCGGTCTTTTGCATCAGCACAGCCGTAAAATATCGCTCCCAACTGAAATACTGCTGGCTTTCCACATGATTTTCCGGCGATTTCAGAATTTCATCGACCTCTGTGTCTTCGAGCAATCCAGAGCGAAGAATCAACCATTCAAACGATTCTGGCAGGTAAATATGAGAATCCGGCTGGAGGGCAAGCAGTTGCATAATGCGCTCCATCTGCGAACCAAATGCCGCACCGTCTGCAACCACCAGAATATTCTCCCCTGCACGGTCGGACAGCATTTTGAAAATGTTGGACTTTCCACCAGCAGATTCGCAGAAAATTCCGTTTTCGGCGCAAACAGCCTGAAAAAACTGGAACCCCGAATTGGAATCCTCTGTAATGATTGCCACTGGTTTTAGTTTCTCCAACCCCATCGGATTTCCGTAAATTCGGAAAAACTCATTGTAGGTCTGTTTCAAGTCTCCGAAGTGTTTGGATGCCCGGATGCCGTAAATTTCCGTTACGCTATACGGTAATGTTTCAAGTCCTTCCCGCGTGACGAGCACATAGTAGTTGTCTGTTTTCTGAATCGCTGCGGCAAATTCCTTTGAAGCAGTAAAAGCATTCCCTTCATCAATAAAAACGATACTCTGCGAAAGGTCGGAAAGCTGTTTTTCCCACTGCCGCCCGGAAAGAACAACGCAATCCTTCTCGCATTGCAGTTCTATTCCACTGTCCGGGCCTAGTTCCTCGTATTCCCGAATCATCTCCACGAGCGTTGTTTTTCCTGTGGCACTATCTCCACGCAAGATCGTGATGTTCCGGCGTATTTCAAAATCGAACTTGATTTTTCGGTTTTGTACAACGACCCGATATGCTCCTGTCATAAAAAATCCTCACACATAAAGTCCTGCAACGGGGACAAGTTCCCGCATGGAGTGAACGATCTGATTGGTGTTCAGGATGCGGATAGTAAATGTTCCATTTCCAAAATCCATGAGATGCCGAAGGTTGATGGTAACATCCCGATTTTCAGCGATTTTTAACAGCCATTTGGCACAGTTATCTCCACAGGTCGAAGCGTTGAACACCTTTTCCGGCTCGTTGGCTATCAAAATCAGGGTCTTTACTCCGCCCGACAACTGCACCGGGGGAATCTTCCCCAGCACCGGACTATCAATCACACCGCTGTCCAGTACAGTGGAATGGTCTACGTCTTGTATCATCTCACGAGTAAGCGGAGCCGTGATCCACTCCTCTGCATAAGTGTTCTTAAAATAAACAGCGGTGTTGTAGATCACGTTCGGCATATCACCGTAAAAAACATTAAGCATATAAGCATCTTCTCCTGTTACATCGGTTGACACTTTTATTATCATCATTGTAAGCGTTTTTTCTGGTGAATGTCAACCTGTTTTTCATTCATTTCGGAGGGAGGGATAGTTTTCCACATGAATACACCCCTACAGTTGAAAATCCGAGGACACACCAAATGATGCTGGACTACTTCTATGGTCAGTCGGGCGAATTGTTCTCCTATTTCCGCATCCCCAAGGCACTGTTCCAAGACTGCCGTTTCCGGCAGCTCTCCACAGATGCCCGGACACTGTACGGCATCCTGCTGGACCGCATGAGCCTGTCAGTCAAGAACGGCTGGCTGGACGAGCAGGGGCGAGTGTATATCATCTACACAGGCCGGGAAGTACAGGAATCCCTCTGTTGCGCCGAACACAAGGCGGTCAAGCTGTTCCGGGAATTGGAGCAGCTCGACCTCATCGAGCGCAAACGTCGTGGGCTGGGCAGACCAAGCCTGATCTACGTCAAGGATTTTTCCTCCGGCTTGCCCAAAGCGCAAGTACAGAATTGCCCAAACAGCAATTCTGGTGCTGCCGAAAGCACAATTCTGGAACAGCCAAAACCGCAAGCAAATAAGACTGATAAGAATAAAACAGAGTGGAACGATCCTGACCCTATCTATTCCGGGGGCATCCGGGAGCAGCTTGAGGATTATTTTTGTCAGGCATTGGAGATAGACCTCCTGCTCCGGCTCTGCCCGGATGATGAGGACACCATCTATCAGATCGTAGACATGCTTGTGGACACCTGTTCCACCAAACGCAAGATGTTGCGGATCGCAGGAGATGACAAGCCTACCGAGGTGGTACGCAGTCGGCTGAAAAAACTGAATGCCGACCATATCCGCTTTGTGCTGGATTCACTGGCAGAAAACACTGCCCCGGTTCGGAACATGAAGCAGTATCTGCTGGCGATGCTCTACAATGCGCCCACCACCATGAACCTCTACTATCAGAACAAGACGAACCACGACTTTGCGCGTGGTTCACCGAAGGCGGGGTGATGTTATCGCAAAGAAAGCTACGATTATTGCAGTCACCAATCAAAAAGGCGGCACCGGCAAGACCACCACCTGTGAAAATCTGGGCATCGGGCTGGCAATGGAGGGCAAAAAAGTTCTGTTGGTGGATGCCGACCCGCAGGGCAGCCTGACCATTAGCATGGGCTGGCAGCAGCCGGATGAACTGCCCACCACCCTTTCTACCCTGATGGCAAAAGCCATGAATGGCCAGCCCATCCAGCCCGGCGAGGGCGTTCTGCACCATGCAGAGGGCGTTGACCTGATTCCGGCGAACATCGAACTGGCAGGGCTGGAAGTGTCTCTCGTCAACTGCATGAACCGGGAAAAGATGCTCAAACAAGTGCTGGAAGGTGCGAAGTACGACTACGATTTCATTCTGTTGGACTGCACCCCTTCCCTTGGGATGCTGACCGTCAATGCCTTGGCAGCAGCGGACACCACCCTGATTCCGGTGCAGGCGCAGTACCTGTCTGCGAAGGGCTTGGAACAGCTTTTGCAGACCGTCCAAAAAGTCCGGCGGCAGATCAACCCGAAACTAAAAATTGAGGGCATTCTGCTGACTATGACGGACAACCGCACCAACTACGGGCAGCAGATCGACAATTTGATTCGAGGTGCCTACGGCAGCAAAATCAAAGTGTTCGACCAGACCATTCCCCGGTCTGTCCGTGCTGCGGAGATCAGTGCCGTGGGCAAAAGCATTTTCCAGCACGACCCCAAAGGCAAGGTGGCAGAAGCCTACCAATCTCTGACGAAGACTAACTATTAAAAGTCAAGCCCTAAAATGAAAAAATCCGCCAACCATCCGCTGCCCATGACAAACATCATTCAAATGCTGGCCTTGGAGTAGCGAGGGTGACGGAGAGAACAGCAAAGCAAGCCCAGCCAACCCTCGCAAAAACAGAATAGCATTTGAATGCTTCGGTTTGTCAAGGGTTCGCTGCGCCAGCTAAGTTGTTCTTAGGTTTAACTCAGGCTCTGGAGAAAATCAAGTGACGGCAAG
The DNA here is from genome assembly GCF_020687245.1 of Faecalibacterium longum CLA-AA-H243. Classification (GTDB taxonomy): domain Bacteria; phylum Bacillota; class Clostridia; order Oscillospirales; family Ruminococcaceae; genus Faecalibacterium; species Faecalibacterium longum. The sequence goes on from NZ_JAJEQG010000039.1 coordinate 20,360, forward strand.
ATATGCTTTACCGGACTTCTGCAAAGCGTAAATCAGTCGTACGAGTTTCTTTGTGGCATGAGATAGGGCAACATTGTAGTGCTTGCCTTCAGCTTGCTTTTTGGTAAGGTATTCAGTAAAAACAGGATTCCAGTAACAGACGTATTTGGTTGCAGTGTAAAGAGCGTATCGAAGATAACGAGAGCCACGCTTTTCCATGTGTGCATAGCAGTTTGTGAGTTTTCCTGACTGGTATGTGGAGGGAGAACATCCAGCATAAGCCAAAACTTTGTCAGGAGAGTTAAAATTCGAAAAATCCCCTACCTCTGCAAGAATCATCGCAGCAGAATGAAATCCCATTCCGGGAATCGAAAGGATCGGCGGTTTCAATTCATCCATGATTTTCCGAATGGCATCTTCAATTTCATTGATTTCGGAGGTAAGTTCTTGAATGAGCTTAATGGTGTGCTTTAATTCCAAAGACTTAGCAGGCATAACAGAACCAATGGATGTTCTGGCTGCATCTCGGATATGAGTAGCTTTATCTTTTCGGTAATGGCCTCTGGATGTTTTCACGAGAATATTAGCTAATCTGGTCAGATGAGCTTCTGAAATCTGCTTTGCACCGGGATACTCACTGAGAAGTGCGTAGATTGAAGTGCCGTGGATAGACGAAACAAGCTGTTCCAATTCCGGAAACAGGATTGTAACCAATCTGGACACCGACTGCTTTAGTTTAGCGCGTTCCTGAACTTTATCAAATCGGTATCTCGTGAGTGACTTTAGTTCTTCGTTGTGATATGCTGTATCTGTGTAGGACTTGAGGTCTACATCGGACAACAGCATAGTTGCAATCGTTTTTGCATCCACACGATCGGTTTTAGTTTTGCGAAGACTGAGGCTCTTTCGATACAGGTT